>JBDIWC010000115.1:0-2859 GCA_039794085.1 Gemmatimonadales bacterium | reverse complement strand
TGAGGGAAGAGAAGTGAGGAGTGAGAGAGAGGTTCGTGCCTTCGTTCGAGGAGTGAGGGAAGAGAAGTGAGGAGTGAGAGAGAGGTTCGTGCCTTCGTTCGAGGAGTGAGGGAAGAGAAGTGAGGAGGGAGAGAGAGGAGAGAGAGGGGTGGGGACTCTCCGGGCCCGGTGAGTTATTGTTCACTGATCATCGTTCATTCGTCATTGTTCATTGAATCCGCGCTGGAGGCATGAATGCGTTCCCTGGTCCGCCTGTCCGTCTGGCCTGCTTTCCTGCTCGCGACGATCGGTGTCCTCCCCGCCGGTGCCCAGCTTCCCACCATCGCCGACAAGACCCGGGGGATGGAGCGGCAGGAGGGGCTCTTCCCCCTGCACCTCGAGCAGGCCACCGGCAAGGTGTGGATGGAGATCCCGGCCCTCGACACCGAGTTCCTCTACGTCACGTCCCTCCCGCAGGGGCTGGGCTCCAATGACATCGGCCTGGACCGGGGGCAGCTCGGGGGAGAGCATCTGGTCCGCTTCGTCCGCTATGGGCCGCGGGTCCTGCTGATCGAGTCGAACACCCGATTCCGCGCCGAGACCGACAACCCGGACGAACGCCGCGCCGTCGAGGAGGCGTTCGCGCGCTCCACTCTCTGGGGGTTCACCGTCGTCGCCGCGACCGGGGACCGGATTCTGGTGGACGCCACCGATTTCGCCCTGCGGGACGTCCACAATGTGACCGGCACCCTGCAACGGACCCGTCAGGGGACCTACCGGCTCGATGCCAGCCGGAGCGTGGTCTATCCCCCCCGGACCAAGGCGTTTCCCCGCAACACCGAGATCGAGGTCCTGCTCACCTTCACGGGGGACAACGCCGGCCGCTGGGTGCGGGAGATCGCACCGAGCCCCGAGGCCCTCACGGTCCATGAACGGCACAGCTTCATCGCCCTCCCGGAGCCGGGGTATGAGCCCCTGCCCAACGATCCTCGCGCCGGTTTCTTCGGCGTCTCCTGGACCGATTACGCCGCCCCGATCCGGGAACCGGTGGTTCAGCGGTTCGCCTCGCGCCACCGCCTCCAGAAAAGGAATCCGGAGGCGGCCGTCAGTGAGCCGGTGACCCCCATTGTGTATTACGTGGATCGCGGCGCTCCCGAACCGATCCGCTCCGCCCTCCTCGACGGCGCCCGCTGGTGGAACCAGGCCTTCGAGGCGGCGGGATACCGCAATGCCTTCCGGGTGGAATTGATGCCGGAGGGTGCCGACCCGATGGATGTCCGGTACAACGTGATTCAATGGGTGCACCGGGCCACCCGGGGATGGAGCTATGGGGCGTCGATCTCCGATCCGAGGACCGGGGAGATCATCAAGGGGCATGTGTCGCTCGGGTCCCTGCGGGTCCGGCAGGATTTTCTCCTCGCGGAGGGGCTGCTGAGCCCCTATGAGACGGGAGACGAGGCCCCGCCCGAGCTCGAAGCGATGGCGCTGGCCCGCATCCGGCAACTGTCCGCTCACGAGGTCGGTCACACCCTGGGCCTCGCACACAATTACATCGCCAGCGCGCAGGACCGCGCCTCGGTCATGGACTATCCCCATCCCCTGGCCACGGTACGCGCCGATGGAACGATCGATCTCTCCGCGGCCTACGCGGTGGGCATCGGAGAGTGGGACAAGGTCGCGATCACCTGGGGCTACGGAGATCCCCCGCCGGCCGACCGGGCCGACCGACTGGAACGGATCCTGGCCGACGCCCGGGCCCGGGGAATCACCTTCCTCACCGACCAGGACGCCCGGCCCGCCGGCTCGGCGCACCCCCAGACCCATCTGTGGGACAACGGGCGGGACGTGGTGGGCGAGCTGGCCCGGATGATGGAGGTGCGGCGCGTGGCCCTGCAGCGCTTCGGGGAGAGGACCATCCGGCGGGGCATGCCCCTCGCCACGATGGAGGAGGCGCTGGTCCCGCTCTATCTGCACCATCGCTACCAAGTCGAGGCGGTGACGAAACTGGTGGGAGGGGTCACCTACACCTATGCCCTGCGGGGGGATGGCCAGCCGCCGCTCACCCCGGTGTCCGGCGCGGAACAGCGGCGCGCCCTCGACGCCGCGCTCCGCACCCTGCGTCCCGAGGCCCTGGCCATCCCCGGCACCATTCTCGACCGGCTCCCCCCGCGCCCGGCACTCTACCCATCCCACCGGGAACTGTTTGCCCGGGAGACGGGACTCGTCTTCGATCCACTCACGCCGGCCGCCGCGGCCGCCGGCATGGTGCTCGACTTCCTCTTCCAGGACGAACGCGCCGCGCGGCTCGTGATCCAGGCCGCGCGCGACCCCGGCGCCCTGTCGCTCGGCGAGATGCTCGACCGGACCGTGGCGGTGGCGTTCGACACCCCGGCGGCCAACCCCTGGGAGGCGGAGATCGGACGCACGGTGCAGCGCGTCGTGGTGGAACGGATGATGGCCCTCGCGGCGGATGCCGGCATGTCGCAGGTGAGCGGCATGGCGCGGCTCAAGCTCCTCGATCTCCAGGAGCGGATGACGCGGGAGGGCGCGGTCCGCGGCGCCGGCGGGGACATGGCCCGGGCCCACGCCCTGCAACTGGCGGACGACATCGGTCGGTTCCTGGAGCGTCCCTGGGAGAGAGACCGATCCATCACGCCGCGTCCCGCACCGCCCGGGAGTCCGATTGGAGCGGGTGGCGAAGGGCAGGGAGTAGGGAATGGGGAATAGGGAATAGGGAATAGGGAGTTATAGGGAGTAGGGAATAGGGAGTAGTCCCTTACGGACAAGATTGAACACAAAACGGCAACAATATTTTGGGCGCCCCCCGGACACCCGCTCCGGCCGTGCGTGTGACGGCGTCTGTGACGGCATCCCACTTGG
>JBDIWC010000114.1:0-3127 GCA_039794085.1 Gemmatimonadales bacterium | reverse complement strand
GGAGGGGAAGCAGGACAAGACGGGCACGCTCTACCGCCGGAACCGGAGATACGACCCGCTGGCGGGCCGGTTCACCCAGGAGGACCCGATCGGCCTGGCCGGCGGCGTGAACCTCTACGGGTTTGCCGCCGGGGATCCGGTGAACTTCGCGGATCCCTTCGGGCTGTGTCCGCCTGATGACCTGAACCTCCTCGATTGCGACCCTGGGATCATCACGGCACTTTTCACGGCGGGAGGCGGTGCGGCAGGTGCCCCCTGTGTCAGGATAGTTGTCGCATCGCCCGTCACCTGCTGTGACGGGGTGAGGTGCTCACCGCTGGGGGCGACGAGGTGACCGAATGATGACGGCGTACAGTAGTTCCTTCAAGGATCGGATGGTGCGACGGTTGGCGGGGCCGGGGGCGGTGAGTGCGAGTGCGTTGGCTCTGGAGGTGGGGGTTTCTCAGGGCACGCTCTCCCGTTGGTTGCGGGATGCGCGTACCATAGGAGGCATGACAGACTCGACGAAGGGACTAGAGGTTCGCGGGGGCCGGAAAAAGTGGACCGCGCGGGAGAAGTTGCGCGTGGTGATGGAGACAGGCCAGCTGTCGGACACGGACCTGGGAACCTACCTGCGGCGGGAGGGGGTGCACGGGGCGCAGGTACAGCAGTGGCGGGCGGCGGCGGAAGCGGCCCTCGGGCGTCCGGGGCAGGAGAGGAGCGAGCGACGCGCGGAGGGGAAGAAACTGCGGGCTCTGGAGCGGGAGCTGCGACGGAAGGATGCGGCCCTGGCGGAGGCCGCAGCGCTCCTGGTGCTCAAAAAAAAAGCCCAGGCGATCTGGGGGGACGCGGACGATGCCATGGACCGGAGGAACGCGCTCTGATCCGGGAGCTGGTCGACGAGGCCGTCGCGCACGGGGCGCGCCGGCGGGAGGCGTGCGCCGTGCTGGGCGTGAGCGCCCGGATGGTGGAACGGTGGCGCGGGGCGGAGCGGGCGGGCCGAGACGCCGACCAGCGGCGTGGTCCGACGACGCCCCCAGCGAACAAACTCTCGTCGGCGGAGCGCGACCGGATCCTCGCGCTGCTGACCTCGCCCCGGTTCCGCGATCTGTCGCCGCACCAGATCGTGCCGCTTCTGGCCGATGAGGGGAAGTATCTGGCCTCCGAGGCGACCCTGTACCGGATTCTACGGGAGGAGGCCCTGAATGCCCACCGGGGACGCGCGAAGGCTCCGGTGCGTCGGGCCGCCCCGACCCCGCACGTGGCCACGGGGCCGAATCAGGTGTGGAGCTGGGACATCACGTATCTGCGGTCCCCCGTGGCGGGGGTGTTCTACTACCTGTATCTGATCCTGGACGTCTGGAGCCGGAAGATCGTGGGGTGGGAGGTGAACGAGGTGGAATCGGCGGTGCGGGCCTCCGACCTGTTTGAGCGGACCTGTGTGCGGGCTGGGATCGACCCCCTCGGGATCGTCCTGCACGCGGACAACGGGGGCCCAATGAAGGGGGCCACCATGGTGGTCACCTTGGAAAGACTGGGCGTGCTGGCCTCCTTCAGCCGGCCCGGCGTCAGCAATGACAATCCGTTCTCGGAGTCGCTCTTCCGGACCCTGAAGTATCGGCCGGAATACCCCCACGGCCCGTTCGAACATCTGGACGCTGCCCGGGCCTGGGTCGAAGCCTTCGTGCGCTGGTACAACACGGAGCACCTGCACAGCGCGCTGGCCTTCGTGACCCCGGAGGATCGGCACTGCGGCCGCGACACCGCCCTGCTGGCCCGGCGGCGGATGGTCTATACCCAAGCCCGCGAGGCTCACCCCGAACGCTGGACCGGCCGCACGCGCGGCTGGATCCCGGTCGACACGGTGGCCCTCAATCCACCCAAGCAGGACTCAACCCGCGCGGCCACTCCCGAAGCGGCCGCATGAAGACTCATGCGACAACTACCTTGACATTTACCGGGTGGAGTGATCGGCGCGGTTGCTGGTGGAGCTGGATGCCTGGCCACAGTGGCTGGGACCGTCGTCTGTGCTGCCGGAGGTGCATCCCTTGGAGCAGGGGCTGGCGCCAAGGCTGGGGCCTTCGTGGGCAGTGCGATCGACCTTGGCATCCAGCTTGGAAAGTTCTTTCTTGAGGGAGAGCAAAAGCAGCTCGGGGATGCGTTGCGCCGGGCTGGCGGCAAATCAAGGAACACCGGGCCGAACCGTCGAGAGTTCGGAGACTTTGTCGAGGGGCTCAAGGCGGCTGGCGAGGTGGGCACGAAGAACTCCCGGGGCGATTTCACTTTCCGGGAATTGGTGGGCTTGGCCAAACTTTTCTTGGGAATCGACTAGAGGGCCCATGGCTATGACAAGACGAATGTTTGACCCTCGGCCGGTGGCCCTTGGCGACCGAGACATCTTCAACACCATCGCGGTTCATTGGGTCGGATTACCATGCTCGGCCTGGCGAAAGAGTTACGGGCGCACGGGACACCTACATTTCGGCGCATTACGACCGAAGGAGGTCGTCAATAAGAACACGGTATTCAAGGACGAGGGTGAGTTCGCGTTCTACTTGTTCGATTGCACCCGCACCATCCGGTTGTCGCCCGTGCATCTGGTCTCCAGTCAGGTGCACGGCGATGATGAAGTACTCGCCGTCATGCCCTCCCTGGTTGGGCGGACTCTGACGGATGTCGTTTTCGACGACACGTCATTGGATCTGACACTAACATTCGACACGGCCCTCTCCCTGACTCTCTCGGTTGATCCCCGGTATTCACCGGATTCTGAGTTATGGAATCTGATTGATGCGACTACTGAAATCGTGGCGTATGCAGATCGTCGCTGGGGCGTGTTTCGCCGTGGGGAGCGGTAGTTCATTCGTGACCACTCCCGTTCCCCGAAGCGAATGGATACCTCCGTAGGACGCGCCATGGCAAGCAGTCGGGTAACGAAGCGCTAGGCAGACCTCATTGTTTGCCGAGTACAAGGCGGGCTTCGTGCGCCGCACCATCTGGGACGGAGCGCAGGAACTGGGGGAGATCCAGGTGCCTGACAATGCCGCCTTCTTCGAGGCCGACAGCTTCACCACGCCCCTGTCCAAGTCCGATGCCACGGAAGACCCCAACCCCTACTACGGCCGCGTGATCTACACCCCCGGTCTCG
>JBDIWC010000113.1:0-3510 GCA_039794085.1 Gemmatimonadales bacterium | reverse complement strand
GTCCATCCACTTCAGGGTTGGGCTCTTCCGGCTTCGGCATGGGTTCCTGTCCCTCCGGAGCCCTCTCCCCGCCCCCAGAGCCAACCACAAGAAGCACAAAAGGCACAGAAACCTCTCTCGCCCCTGGCGGGGCCCCGTGCGCCCCGAGGTTGTGCCTCTTGTGACTTCTGTGCTTTTTGTGGCCATCCCCCTTGCACGGCGCGGCCGGGGCGATCCACGGGTCTGACGGGGGGGGGGGCGGGCGTCGCCCAAAATATTGTTGCCGTTTTGCGTTCAATCCTGTCCGTAAGGGACTACTCCCTGCTCCCTACTCCCTGCCCTTCAGATCAGCCCCAGCTTCCTCCCCACCCTCGCGAACGCCGCCAGGGCCTCCTCGAGGTCCTCGCGGGTGTGCGCCGCCGAGACCTGGCACCGCACTCGGGCGGTGCCCTGGGGCACCACCGGATAGCCGAACCCGGTGACGAACACTCCTTCGTCCAGCAGAAGTTCACTCATCCGGATGGCTGCGCTGGTTTCTCCGAGGATCACCGGGACGATCGGGGTTTCGCCGGGCAGGGGAGTGAAGCCGAGCTCCGTCAGGCTGTGACGGAACCAGGTGGCGTTCTCGCGGAGGCGTGTCACCCGTTCCGGGTGGGCCTCCAGGAAGCGGATGCTGGCGAGGGCGCTGGCGGCTACGGTGGGAGGGAGGGCATTGGAGAAGAGCTGGGGACGGGCGCGCTGGGTGAGGAAGTCACACGCCACGGCGGACCCGGCAACGAACCCTCCCGCCGCTCCTCCCAGGGCCTTGCCGAGTGTCGAGGTGATGAGGTCCACCTCACCGAGAAGGCCGAAGTGCTCGGCGGTGCCGCGACCGGTGGACCCGAGGACACCGGTGGCGTGGGAGTCGTCGAGCATGAGGGTGGCGCCATGCCGGCGGCAGACGTCGAGCAGGCCGGAAAGGTCGGCGATCGCCCCCTCCATGGAGAACACGCCGTCGCTGATCACGAGCTTGACCGGTGCGCGGGGATGTGCCGCGAGCTTGGCGTCGAGGTCGGCCAGGTCGGCGTGCTGGTACACAGCGGTCGTGCATTTCGTGATGGACTTGGCGAGCCGGATGGCGTCGATGATCGAGGCGTGATTCAACTGGTCGCTGAGAACCAGATCCCTTTCCGTGAGCAGCGTGGCGGGAACAGCTTCGTTGGCATTCCAGCAGCTGACAAAGGAGAGCGACGCCTCGGTGCCCACCAGGCGGGCCGCGGCGGCCTCCAGATCGCGATGGATCCCCCAGGTGCCACAGATGAAGCGGACCGATGCGGTTCCGGCTCCCCAGGCGTCGAGGCCCGCCTTGCCCGCCGCCACCACCTCGGGTTCGTTGGAGAGCCCGAGATAATTGTTGGACGACAGGATGATCACCTCTCCCCGGCCCTCCATGTGGACGCGCGCGGCCTGGGGCGAGAGGATGTGATTGAGCCGCTTGTACACACCGTTGGCTCGGAAGCGGTCGAGCTCGGCGCCGAGGCGCTGGTCGAGGGACGTCATGGGTCGATCTCCAGGATGACCTTGCCGGCTTCACCGCCCTTGATCACATCGATCGCATCGGCGATGCCGGACAGGGGGAATCGGTGGGTCAGGACGGGGCGGGGGTCGAGCTGGCCCGCGCGGAGGAAGCGCTGCATCTGGTGCCAGGTGGAGTACATCTTCCGCCCGGTAACGCCATAGAGGGTGAGACCCTTGAAGATGATCTCGCGCGCGAAGTCGACTTCGGTGGCCTGGCTCGGCGTTCCGAGCAGGTTGACCCGCCCGCCGAGCCGGGCCGCGGCGAAGGCCTGGGCGTGCCCCGCGGGGTGCCCGCTCATCTCGCACACCAGGTCCGCTCCGTCTCCCCCCGTCAGTTCCCGGATCCGGGCCACGACATCGTCGGTGACCGGGTTGAGGGTGACGTGCGCCCCCATCGCTCGGGCCAGTTCCAGGCGGCGGGGATTGAGATCGCTGGCGATCACCAGGGCGGCGCCGGCGGCCCGGGCCACGCCCACCGCAAAACAGCCGATCGGCCCGCACCCCAGGACGAACACGACCTCTCCGGGGACGTCTCCCCCCTCCAGCACGGTGTGAACCGCGTTGCCCATCGGGTCCATGATGGCCCCGATCTCCGGCAAGATCCCGTCCAGACGCATCACGTTCGACGCGGGCATGGCGATGTAGTCGGCGAAGGCGCCGTCCCGGTCCACGCCGATGATCTGGGTCCGCTGGCAGAGGTGCCCATGCCCGATGCGGCACTGGCGGCAGTGGCCGCAGATGATGTGTCCTTCGGCTGTCACCACATCGCCGACGGCGAGAAGACCGGCCGCCTCGGCCTCCGGGCCGAGCTCCGCGATGACTCCGGCGAACTCATGGCCGACGATGACGGGAGGATGCATCCGGGCGGAGGCCCAGCGATCCCACTCCCAGATGTGCAGATCTGTGCCACAGACTCCCGCAAATTGCACGTGGATGAGCACGTCACTGGGGCCGACGACGGGACGCGGGACCTCCCGAAGCTCCATTCCGACACCGGGGCCCGACTTGACCAGCGCGCGCATGAAGCTCCGTCAGTGAGTGGAAGGCCGCAATATAATCGGATGGGGTGCGCGTCTCTCCCACCGCGCGGCACACTCGGGGAAGCGTCCGGCGTCAGGGAGAGCGCGACCACTCCTGTCCGGTCGAGACGCCGGGGAAAAAGTCGGGCGGGACGACGGTTGGGGACCTTGGAGTCACGAGGAAGGGATCCCAGAGCCACCGGGCCATCTCCCAGAAAAGCCAGGAATGGTGCGGGTTGTGGCAGGGTCATGCTTCACCACGCACCTCACCTGTATTCCCCGAAATACAGGGGAGGGGAGGGAGGGAGAGAGGTGTGAGGGTGGTCAGAGCGAGAGGGGCTCCGAGCGTCAGTCACCCGGGTGTCATCCGACGTCGCCGATCCTTATTTCCGGATTCCGCCGGCCGGCCATGCGGGATCGTCCCGTGCTCGGCGAGCCACTCGAGGGGGAGAGTTCCCGTGGTGCACCGGGTCGTGGTGGAGAGCGTCTGGCACGAATCTGGAAAAAAACTATTGCGCGATTTCGCAAATTTATGATTTTGTATGTGGGGAAACGCACTGGAGGAATCGCGTGACGTTTCTCCAACCGGCGGATCGAGCGATCCGATCGGACCACACTTCATCGGAGGTTTGTTATGGCCGCGAAGAAGAAGGCAACGAAGAAGAAGGCAACCAAGAAGGCTGCCCCGAAGAAGAAGGCGACCAAGAAGGCTGCCAAGAAGAAGTAGTCAGGTGCAGGATCCTGCAAAGGATCGCAGGAAGTGCAAAGGGGCCGGCCAGCTGCCGGCCCTGTGCTTTTCCCCCTACCCCCTAAGTCGGCAGAGCCGGGACCAAAGAGGCTTACACACTCGGAGCCACAGATACTGCCCGGGTATGCTCGCGGTCTGCGGGGTTCCTACTCCCAAGACCAGATGCGGCCCGACACCTGGCCTTCGTGGTCCGGTGTGCCTCCCTCC
>JBDIWC010000112.1:0-3684 GCA_039794085.1 Gemmatimonadales bacterium | reverse complement strand
TCCCCGCCCCCAGAGCCAACCACAAGAAGCACAAAAGGCACAGAAACCTCTCTCGCCCCTGGGGGGGCCCCGTGCGCCCCGAGGTTGTGCCTCTTGTGACTTCTGTGCTTTTTGTGGCCATCCCCCTTGCACGGCGCGGCCGGGGCGATCCACGGGTCTGACGGGGGGGGCGGGCGTCGCCCAAAATATTGTTGCCGTTTTGTGTTCGATCCTGTCCGTAAGGGACTACTCCCTATTCCCTCCTCCCTATTCCCTCCTCCCTGCACTTCAGAGATTCAACCAGTAGCTCGCCTTGATCTGGAACACGTTCTCCGGGTTCCGCCCGAAGAGGCTGCCTCCCGGTGACCGGAAGGTGAAGTTCCCGGTGAAGGGGTCGGAGTCGCTCCGGTTCTGGGTCCAGACGAGAAAGAGCGTGGCCCCGGGGCGATACTCCCACCGGAGAACGGCATTCCCCCTCAGCGAGCGAAAGACGAAATCGGGGTTGTTGATCGAAAAGCTTTCCGCGCTCCCGTTGCCATCGGGATCCACCTGATACGACGTGATGTCTCCCTTCGCGTTGCGTTGGGGTGTGATGGTGCCAATATCCTCGCCATACACGACCCGATCCAGTGTGCGGGGCCGGGCAAACTCCTTGAAGCGCTGGAAGTCGACGCTGGAAATGAAGGGTTGTGCAAAGAGCTCAAGGGTGGCGTTGGGCGTGAAGGTGATGTTGAGACGGGTGTTCATGGAGACGGTGGTCTGCCGGGTGTCGCTGAACACGTAGCGGGTACCGAAGAATTCGGTGCGGGTGGGATCCGGCACGCTCTGGACGAACTGGGCTGTGCTCCGGCTCTGGTTCCAGGAGGGACTCAGCTGCAGGCTGATGTTCGGAGCGGGGCGAAACGTCGTGCCGAGAGAGAGGGAGTGGCTGAACCCCCCGTCTCCCGCACGATTGCGGCTTGCGTTCAGGTTGAGCGACACCGCTCGTCGGGAATCGGTGCTCAGGAAGCTGCTCAGGAAGGTGCTTCGGGCTCGGGACACGACCGGCCCGCCGCGCGTGGCGCGATCATCCAGCACCTCGGGGCGATGGATGATAAAGGTGCCGAAGTTCCAGTAATTGAGAAGTTGTCCGCTCACGTTGGCCTGAAACTGCCGGTCGGTCAGGTCGCCGTCGAAATTGTACTGCTGCTGCCCTCCCAGGCTCAGCCAGAGCGAGCGGTACCACCCTCCGGGGGTCGGGATGTTGCGCACGACGTTGCCCCCCATCCACACGTAATCACTCCGCGTGTTGAAGCCGAGGTCGTTGGACTCGAATCCGGGACTGCGGAAGTTCACGTGTGTTTCCCAGAGCCAGTTGCCCGAGTTCCTGGCGACACGAGCGTATCCTCCATATCCCCGGAGATGGGTGGCGGTGCTGTCGAGAGCGTCAGAAAAGAGTCCGTTGCCGCCGTTCCCCCGATCGGGGCGCTGAAAGTATCGCGCGCTGCTCTGCTGGAGCCGCAGCATGGCGGCCGGATCGCCGCTCGCATTGGTGGTGACGAGGTTCCCGAAGAAGGAATGGGAGCGTCCTCCCCACTGCACGTTCCAGTCCACGCCAACCGCTTCGGCGTGGGTCGGGAGGCGGTCGCGGAGGAGGGCGTCCCCTCCGAGGCCCCGGGTCACCGACGTCACGATGCCGCCCACGGTGATGTCCCCGTTCCGGAAGTCCTGCTTGGCGCGCCCCACCAAGTAGTTGCTGAGAGGTTCCACGACCTGGGTCCCGTGGACATCGCCGGGGGTCCTGAAGGGTGCTGTTTCCCGGGCGGTCACGGCGTTCAGCACTCCGATCGTCATCCCTCCCGCGGTCCGTCCCGTCAGCTTGGCCGCACCGAGGATCGAGGTGGCCTCGGGGACGTCGGCGAACTCCGCCTCGGAGGGGAGGGCTCCCTGCGGGGAGCGCCCGATCCGCCGGGTGAACACCAGCGACATGCTGGACACGTTGCTGCAGAAGTAGCAGTTGAATCCGCCGAAGGAAAAAGCGCCGGCTCCCTCGATGAAAAACGGTCGCCGTTCGGGGAAAAATGTTTCGAAGGCCGAGAGATTGACCACGGCCGGATCCACCTCCACCTGGCCAAAATCAGGGTTCACCGTGGCACTCAGGGTCAGGTTGCTCGTGACGAGGTACTTGAGGTCGGTGCCGAAGCGGGAGGTCATCTCCGTGTTGTCGCGAAACGGATCGGCGGGGTTGCCGCCCGTGCGCAGGCGCGATCCCGCCACAACATACGGCGCAAGTTCCAGCCGCCGGGGGGTCCCCATGATCTCGATCCCTTCCACGTGGCCGAACCGCTGGGGGCCGCCGGCCTCGCTCGTGCTCCAGTAGGACCACATCGAGGTCTCGTTCAGTCGGCTCACGGTGCGCCAGATCTGAAGGCCCCACACCTGGTCCCGGCCCGCGGGAAAACGGAGCTGGCTGAAGGGGATGCGGAACTCGGCCGTCCACCCGAGCGAGTCGATCCGGGTCGCGGCGTCCCACACCGGATCCCAGGAGGGATCCGCGAAGGAGGCTGCGACCCCTCCGTCCTGGCGCACACCCGACGGATTCACCGCGAACCGGGTCCGTCCGATGTGGTCGTGAAAGGTGTCGAAGATGAGTTCGATCCAATCCGAATCGGTGAACTGGTCCCGCCGGACAAGGCGGGTTCGGACGCCCGCCGCCCCCAGGGAGTCGTACATCCGGGCACCCACGTAGAGCGCGTCGGAATCGAAGAGGAGGCGAATCTCGGTCCGCTGGGTGGAGGGGTCCCCGTCCACGGGCTGGCTCTGCCGGAAACCGGTGGCCGGAATGGCCCGGAGCCAGTCACCCTCATTCAGGATCCCGTCCACCGAGATGGCTGCCGAGGTCGTTTCGGCGCGAAGGACGGGGGCCGGAACGGTATGTCCATGGCGATCCCCTCCCCCGCTGGGCGACACTGTACCCTCGGCTTGGCCGCTGGCTGTTCGAGGAGAGAAGGACGTCCCCAGCACGAGGGTGAGGAGGGCGGAACGGAGCAAGCTGTTGTGACGCATGACCTTGACTCTCAGGTGTCCAGGGGAAACAGTGACGTTTCACATTTGGACACATGATCCGGCGAAATCGTTGCCTCGGGCGGGTTGGAAACCCGTAGCGGGTTGGAAACCCGTGTTCGACCCCTCCGACGACGCGAGGGACCTGGTCCCGGCAGGCTCAAGTCACGCGAAACCCCAGAGTACTCTTATGGGGCCTATTATCTCAGGGAATCTTTGATTATTGACGGGCATTGGTTATCCCGCCATGGCTTCCTTGGCACTGGTGCGCCGCAAGCAGCGCACCCACGAAAACGGTCGATTCCCTACTCCCTATTATTCCCTATTCCCTAAGCCGGCAGAGCCGGAACCAAAGAGGCTTACACACTCGGAGCCACAGATACTGCCCGGGTATGCTCGCGGTCTGCGGGGTTCCTACTCCCAAGACCAGATGCGGCCCGACACCTGGCCTTCGTGGTCCGGTGTGCCTCCCTCCGCGGTCTCGTTCGGGTGGGTTCAGAGGCCCTGCCCCGTCACGGCGCGCAGCGACTCGAGTTCACCAGACGCTTTACCGTTGGGCTCTTCAGGCTTTGGCAGGGGTTCCTGTCCAGCCGAAGCACCTCTACCTCTCCCCCCCCCAGAGCCAACCACAAGAAGCACAAAAGGCACAAAACCTCTCCCCCC
>JBDIWC010000111.1:0-3806 GCA_039794085.1 Gemmatimonadales bacterium | reverse complement strand
AAGACCCCAACCCCTACTACGGCCGCGTGATCTACACCCCCGGTCTCGTCATCGACCAGCCGGTCACGATTACCCGGCTCGACTACACTGACTTCCCCTTCGGGGCCACGGAGGCCACCCGCTGGCCGTCGTTCGTGCTGGTGCCCCAGTGGAACCAGCGCGGCCAGCCCCAGTTCGGGACGTTTGGAGACGGGGCGGCCGTCCGGCAACTCAACCCCAACGGGGGCCCTTGCGGCTCCGCGACAACCAACGACCCGGCGCGGTGCGTCAAGGTGGTCTGGCCACTCGCCTGGTCCGCCTATGACCAGCAGAACTCCCCCCTCTTCCCCGTGGCGTGGCACGGGAGTTTATTGGAGGGGAAGCAGGACAAGACGGGGACGCTCTACCGCCGGAACCGGAGCTACGACAGCCAAGCCGGGCGGTTCACCCAGGAGGACCCGATCGGCCTGGCCGGCGGGGTGAACCTCTACGGGTTTGCCGCCGGGGACCCCGTGAACTTCGCGGACCCTTTCGGGCTCTGTGTACCTCTCCCGGACTGCCTGCTGGCTCAGGCTGAGCGCCTCAAGGTTAGCCTGGTCAACGCTGCCGTCGATGGGCTGAGTGCGATTGGGGAGTTCACTGGACTCAGTAGTCTGTTTCGTGGCGCTCGCGGATCGGATGAAGCCGGCAATGAGCTCACCGGCGGGCAGCGCACGAGAGAGATTCTGCTCGGCCTGGCCGCCTTGGTACCGTCCGAGGGAGCGGGAGTTGCAGCCGGGCAGTTGAAAGTGCTCAAGACCTCCCGACTGAAGAGGCTGGGGATTGATTCCGAAGCGGTCAAGGAGTCGTTTGTTGGACCCCTAGGGGGGATGTTCAATATTGCTCGAGACAGGAGTGGCAGAGTGTTTCTGACTCCTGTCAGGAAGGGGAGCGCGGCAATCCAAGAGACGGGACTGATGTTTGACGAATTGTCAACGCTATTCCCGCGATCTCGGTGAGGGAAAGCACATCATGAACGGCGAGCCCTCTCCTGATCGTCTAGCCCTGCATACGGTGACACTCACTGTCAGCGGTCGCGTCCTGGATGTAGAGGAGTGTACTCACTATGTCGGGTTGGCTCCGATCAGGATCTGGCGCCAGACACACGCTCATCTGCTGCATCAGGAGGATCTGGACATGGTCGCGGTCTCGTTTGGAGCAGTCAGGTATCCGGCCGACGATCTGGACGCGGTTGTCAGGCACGTGCTCTCCCTGATTTGGCCGGCCCGACACCGTATCATGGAGTTTGTGTCCCTGCGCTGTTTGAACGCAGCATTCGTCGCATCGGCCACGATAAACGACGAGCGTCCGCTGTATCGGCTGAGCCCGGAATCCCTGCGGCGTCTGGCCTTTTTCGGATATGACTTCGGATGGGAGGTGTTCGATTATTCGTGACTTCCGCAGCTCCCTGCCTGGGAGGACATGGCGTGCCGCAGCGCTGTAGACCTGTACCCTGCCCGCCGTCTGGCCGGGGCATGTCCTCCCGGGGTTTCCCCGGGAAGGCCCTTAGGTGGGATTGGCTGTATCGCTGCCGAGGATTGCGCTCCCCCGGACCAGCGTCGGGGGAACCGTGAGAGATCTGACGCGTTTCGACCCGCTTCCCCTGCATACCGTGCTGCTCCGCATCACAGGTCATTTTGACCGGGCGGCTTGTACCGCTGCTCTGGGCCTGAGCCCGCTCGACCTGCAGGCGCGGCCCGAGATACCTCTCCGGGAGGATACTCACCCGGTTGAGTGGCTCTATGGTGTTGTCCAGCATCCTTGTGACGACATGGGTACTGTTGTCGCAGAAGTGCTGGAAGAGATCTGGCCTGCCCGCCAGTGTATCGTGGATTACGTAACCAGAAACCACCTGAATGCTGGGTTTGCGTGTGCGATCACAGTTCATGATGAACGTCCGTTGTATGGCCTGAGTTCGGAAACCATCCAGCGGCTCTGCTTCTTCGGCTTCGAGTTCCGGTGGGACGTATTTGATTTCTCTTGAGCGACGGCCCCTGAGGTCACGGAGGTCACGGCGGCCTTCCTCGATGCGGCTGCGCTTCGCCGCGTCATCTGATCCCCAGAACCACACCACCACCTGGACCTACGACGCCCTGGGCTGACCCGGACCGAGACCTTCACCTGGCACCCCTCGGGAGGAGTGGCCACGGCCCACAACAACGATGCCCAGGTCACCCGCAGCTACCACCCCAACGGACTCCTCCAGTCCGAGACCCTGAAGGTCCGCGAGGTGGCGGGGGCAGCCTTCCAGCACGCCTATGTCACGAGCTACGAATACGATGCCAACACCCGCCGGAAGACCATCCTGCTTCCGGCCGCGCTGACGGAGGGCGCCAACGACCGGATCCGCTTCACCTGGGAGGACTGGGGGGCCCTCAAGACCGTCACCGACCCCCAGAACCACACCGTCACCTGGACCTACGACGCCCTGGGCCGCCCCCAGACGATTCAGTATCCCGGGGCCTTGAGCCAGACCCTGGGCTACGACAAGGACGACAACGTCATCTCCGATCTCGTCTCCAACATCGGCACTGACTTCCCCCGCTATGGGAGCACGACTCTCCGGAACGTCGCCTTCCAGTACGACGGACGGGGCAAGGTCCTCCGGAGCACCGAGACCGGTGGCTTCCAGGAGAGCACCACGGCGGCCTACTCGGGGCTCGGCTACCTCACGAACTTTACCATGAGCCAGTCGGGGAGCATCCTGATCCTGGCCGGCACCGTGCCGCAGGCCAGCTACTCCACCGCCGAGGGGTACACCCCCGACGGGCTCGGCAACATCACCGCCCGCACCCGCTCCAGCACCTTGATCGCCAACGGCCAGTCGCTCGACGCCGGCTCGGGGAACGGCATCGTCACTCTCCAGGCGCAAACCGGACGCCTCCTGTTCGAGTCGATGTCCGGAGTGCCCCGGAACTACGTCTACGATGCCGCCGGCAACACCACCTTCTTTTCGAGTGTCCCCGCCGACGGCCCCTGGCAGGAACGCCGGTCGCTCTACGGTCCGGACGGCCAGCTCCGGTTCGCCGATTGGCGTTTCGCCCGGAACCTGGTCGATTTCTGGAAGTCCACCTTCGAGGAGTACCGCTACGATGCCCTGGGGCGCCGAGTCCTGGTGCGGAGCCAGCGGGTGTGTGGTGGCGGCGGAGTGCCGAGCCCCCAGGGCGCCGAGTTCGCCGAGTGCAAGGCGGGCTTCGTGCGCCGCACCATCTGGGACGGGGCGCAGGAACTGGGCGAGATCCAGGTGCCTGACAATGCCGCCTTCTTCGAGGCCGACAGCTTCACCACGCCCCTGTCCAAGTCCGATGCCACGGAAGACCCCAACCCCTACTACGGCCGCGTGATCTACACCCCCGGTCTCGTCATCGACCAGCCGGTCACGATTACCCGGCTCGACTACACTGACTTCCCCTTCGGGGCCACGGAGGCCACCCGCTGGCCTCTCTTCGAGGAGAGAGGGAAGAGGAGTGAGAAGTGAGAGCGACCTCCTCTCTCTCCGCACCCCTCTCTCTCCTCACTCCTCTCCACTCACTCCTCCAACCCCCTCTTCCCTGTGGCGTGGCACGGGAGTTTATTGGAGGGGAAGCAGGACAAGACGGGGACGCTGTACCGCCGGAACCGGAGCTACGACAGCCAAGCCGGGCGGTTCACCCAGGAGGATCCGATCGGCCTGGCCGGCGGCGTGAACCTCTACGGGTTTGCCGCCGGGGATCCCGTGACTTTCAGCGATCCGTTTGGGCTCTGTCCCCATTGCGGGGCAGCATTGTTAGCTGGTGGGATCGTGGGGG
>JBDIWC010000110.1:0-4051 GCA_039794085.1 Gemmatimonadales bacterium | reverse complement strand
CCTTCGAAAAAGTGCCGTTGGCACAGGCTTTTTCGGGGTCCCCCCACACTTCGGACACGACCCCCAACCGTAACCAATTGTCACTCTTCGACTTCTAACCGGACAGTAGTGATGTCCTATGTCCTATGTCCTGTCCTCTTCCCCCGCGCTTGCGCCGACGCCCCCGGTCCGCCAACTTCCCCCCGGGCCCGAGTGGCGGAATGGCAGACGCAGTGGACTCAAAATCCACCGGGGGCGACCCCGTGCGAGTTCGACTCTCGCCTCGGGCATTTAGACGCTGAAAACCCAACACCCCGGGTATTGGGTTCTGGGTAATGGGTTCTGGGCCCCTCCCCGCAGGTCCCAATTCCCAACACCCAACACCCAACACCCAACACCCAGCGCCCCCTCGGGTTTCGCACTCGAAGCGCCCGGTCCCGGGTGGGAAAGTCCTTTCCTAAACCCACACCGGGATTACCTTCCACGACGTTCCGGAAGTACAGCATTGTGATGGGTGCGCGGGATCGCCAATCGGTCCGGCGCTCCGCCGCACCCGAACCCGCGCGAGGTGTGAGGTTCCATGGGATTCACAACCGAAGTGACTCGAATTCGCCCCGAACACCATGCCACGGCGGTGCTCGGCATCCTCCTGCCCAAACTGTCCGCCACCGAAGGGCTGCCCCCCAGCCTTCAGGCGCTCGATTCCGCCACCGGAGGCATCCTCGGCCGTCTGGTCGCCAGTGGAGACCTGACCGGTGCCGCCGACGAGGTGACGGTGGCCTGGCCCGCACCCGGAGTGGGTCCCGAACGCCTGATGGTGGTGGGTCTCGGGCCCGCCGCCGATCTGACCCGGACGGCCATCCGCCGGGGAGCCGCCGTTTTTGCCAAGCGCCTGCGGTCGGTCGGCGTCACCTCGGCGGCCCTCTACCTCCCCAAGGAATCCATGGGGAAGGCGTTGGATCGGGACGCGGCTCAGGCGCTCGCCGAAGGGGCCCATCAGGGCATCTGGAAGTACGAGGCGATGCAGCGCCCTCCCGAGGACAAGAAGCCGGTTCCGGACGCGATCTCCCTCGTACACGAGGCGCCCTCGCCCGAGTGGATGGCGGGGGCCGCCGCTGGTGAGGCGATCGGGGCGGGGCACACCCTGGCCCGGACCCTCCAGATGCTGCCCGGCAACGTCTGCACGCCGAGCTATCTGGCCCGGACCGCCGAAGAGCTGGGACAGCGACATGGGATGATGGTGACGGTACTCGGCG
The DNA here is from genome assembly GCA_039794085.1 of Gemmatimonadales bacterium. Taxonomy (GTDB): domain Bacteria; phylum Gemmatimonadota; class Gemmatimonadetes; order Gemmatimonadales; family GWC2-71-9; genus OFTM291. The sequence continues at coordinate 2,816 of JBDIWC010000110.1, read as the reverse complement.
AGGAGGAGCTCGAACGCGAAGGGATGCGCGCTCTCCTGGCGGTGGGGCAGGGAAGTGCCGAGGAAACCCGGTTCATCACGTTGGAGTACAAAGGCTCCGAGGGTGCTCCGGTGGTCCTCATTGGCAAGGGGATGAGCTTCGACACCGGGGGCATTTCCCTCAAGCCGCCCCAGAACATGGAGGACATGAAGTACGACATGTCAGGCGCGGCGGCGGTGCTCGGCACTTTCGAGATGCTCGGGCGTCTCCAGCCCAAGGTGCGGGTGATCGGACTGGTGCCCACGGCCGAAAACATGCCGGGAAGCCGGGCGGTCAAGCCGGGAGACGTGATCACGAGCCACCTCGGGAAAACCATCGAGGTGATCAACACCGATGCCGAGGGTCGCATGATCCTGGCGGACACGCTCTCCTGGGCCCGGCGGTATGAACCGGCGTGCGTCCTCGATGCCGCGACCCTCACCGGGGCGGTGGTGATTGCTCTCGGGCACGAAGCGGCGGGGGTGATGGGGACGGACGAGGACCTCATCGCCTCGGTCCGGGGGGCGGGAGATCGGGCCGGGGAACGGGTCTGGCCCCTGCCGCTCTGGGACAGCTATCGGGATCAGATCAAGTCCGACATCGCCGACATCAAGAACAGCGGGGGGCGTCCGGCGGGAACGATCACGGCCGGCTGGTTCCTCCGCGAATTTGTCGACGGATTCCCCTGGGCGCACCTCGACATCGCCGGAACGGCGTACACCGACAAGGAAAGTGCCACCGGGGCGCGCGGTCCCACGGGCATGGGAGTACGTCTGTTCGCTGAGTTCCTGCTCGCCCGATCGGCCTGATCGTCTGTGAGGTCTTTGCTCCGGGGGCTGGTTGGGGTTGGTCTGGCAGGTCTGGTCTCCGGGGCGGGGCTTCTGCACGGGCAGAACCCTCCCCCTCCGCCCCCTCTCCCTCCCTTGCCGGGGGCAGTCGTTCGGGACACCGTCGAAGCCGACACGGTCGATCGCACGGCCCGGCTCCTCGATGTCGCATCGGCAGCCAGCACGGTCACACCGGTGCTTCCCACCATCGGCACCGAGCGGCTCTTCACCCCGCATGCCCTCATCGTCTTCGATCAGGACTCCATCGACTGGACCAACGCCGAAACAGTGGGAGACCTGGTGGCCCGGGTGCCCGGGGTCTTCCTCTGGCGGGGGGGATGGCTCAACCGGGCGGAGATGCCGAGCTTCCGGGGTCGTGGGGCCAGTTCTATTTCCTGGTGGCTCGACGGGGTCCCCCTGCTCCCCCTCGGACCGGACAGTGTCTCCCTCGATGCCACACTGTTTCCCCTGAGTCTCCTCGAGCGCGTGGAGGTGGAGCGCCTCCCGGGAGAGGTCCGGGTCCACCTGTACACGCCGCGGCATGCTCGCCGTGCCCCCAGATCCCGGATCGGGGTCGCGGCGGGAGACTTCGAGATCGCCCGCTTCCAGGGGCGCCTCGAAAGGCGTGGCGAGGAGGGATTTGGCTTCGGAATCGGAGTGGATCATATCAGTCTTCCCGCCACGGTGGGACCGCTGGGGAGCTACGAGAACAACGCGAGCTGGTTCCAGGCATCCTATCTGCCGAATCCCCGAATGGGGGTCCTTCTCCAGCTCTATCAGTCGCGGCCCGAACGGGAGCCCCAGCTCGCGTTCGGAAGCCTGGTCGACACCATCGATCCAGGGGTCGACGGCAACCGGACCGATCTCCTGCTCCGCGGCCACTGGCGGCGGCAGGAGGATGGGCTTGGTCCTCGCCTCGATCTGATTCTGTCGCGGTCCTCGTGGAGCAGCGACAGTCTCAACCAGGGGATCACCCAGATCGGGGCCATCGGCGGCTGGCGCAGCACCAACACCCATCTCGGATTCAGCGGGTTCGCCCGGTCGGATCGCACTCCCCTCGACCTCCGACTCACGGGGGGCGCGGCTCGCGGGCGCATCCTCTCCGCCACCGCGGAGGCGGCGTTCCAGCGTCATGATGGTGGCCGCACCGCCCGATGGCTTCTGGTGCGGGTCGGGGCGGATCTCCCGCTGGGCTTCACCGCCGCGGGAGTCCTGCGCACCGGGCGGGTTCTGGCGGTTCCTTCCGACTCCGCCGACCTGGTGCAGTCGGTGTCGGAGCGGAGTCTCACGGCGGGATGGGAATCGAAGGGGGCCGGGTTCGAGGTGGAGTACGCCCACACGGGAGCATTCCGGGGACGGGCCTTTCAGCAGTTTCTGACCGTGCCGGCGCTTTCCCCCGTACCCGCCGCCGACTGGATCACCTTTCGGGGGCGGGTGGCTCCCAAACAATGGCTCACACTCGAGGGATGGGTATCGGATCCGGTGCAGAAAGGGATCGAGGGAACTCCTCCGGAGCACATGGTCGGGACGGCCACGATCCGGTCCAAGTTTCTCCGGACCTTCCGGAGCGGGATCTTCGATCTGAAACTCCAGGTGGGGTTCGAACGGTGGGGGCAGGCGGTGATGGGGCGCCTGGAGGACGGTACTGCCATCGTCCTCCCCTCGGCCACCCACGTCCGGGCCCAGATCCAACTGCAGTTCGACTCGTTCATCGCTTTCTGGGACCGGAGCAACCTCCAGAGCACGGAGAACGGATTCGTCCCGGGGTTCCGTCCTCCGTCGATCACCAGCACCTTCGGGGTCCGCTGGCGGTTCCTGAATTAAGGAAGCTCTGAATAAAGCCATTTCGTGAGCGCCGTCGTGATTGGAATCGCGTGACCGGGCGAAACCCACGAAAAACAGAGCGTTTCCGGCTCCCACCGGCGGTTGTCAGCCTCCTTCTCACGCCCGACGAGGAGCGTTAGCGCCTGT
>JBDIWC010000109.1:0-4176 GCA_039794085.1 Gemmatimonadales bacterium | reverse complement strand
GAAGGCCAGGTGTCGGGCCGCATCTGGTCTTGGGAGTAGGAACCCCGCAGACCGCGAGCATACCCGGGCAGTATCTGTGGCTCCGAGTGTGTAAGCCTCTTTGGTTCCGGCTCTGCCGACTTAGGGAATAGGGAGTAGTCCCTTACGGACAAGATTGAACACAAAAAAGCAACAATATTTTGGGCGACGCCCGGAAACCCTTACGGGCAGCGTTTTGAGGCGTTTGAGAAGGCATCCAATTTTGAGACCTCTCGGGAAATGAACTCGAGCCGACGCCCCTTGCTCGGCCGGGGGAGGTGGGAAGGGCGGTTCACGAACCGCCCCTGCGCGCCACCGGGAGCCCAGACGAACACCCGGCCGTGTGAACGGCCTCTCGCCGCCGAGCCCGGGGCGAAAGCACCGGGGAACTGACGCGAAAACTCGACACGCCTCTTCGGTTCCGGCTCTGCCGGCTCAGGGAGTAGGGAAAAGGGGGCTCGATGCCGTCATTGTGAGGAGGCGGAGCCGCTAACCTCCTTCACACTTCGAACTTCGAACGTCACACTTCAGGGGTGGGGCCATCCTTGTTCATCCGGTTTTTCGGGGTCAGACCCGCCCGGTCCAAAGAAGCAACATCTGTTCAAGGGTAAGATCCTCCACGGTCACCGCGCTACCGGAGAACTGCTCCCGAAAACGTTGGATCTGTCCGGCCTCGGCCTCCCCCCCGGCGGACAAGGGGATGATCCCCACCGATCCCAGCAGAACAAACCCATCCAGACCCGATCCTTTTTCTGTGAGTACCCCGGGATCCTGAGAACGGGCCACCAGGTACCGCTGTGATGCATTCCCATCGAGCGGGAAAGGACCGAGCACCTTCCCCGCATGCATCAGGTAAGTCGTCGTGGCGATCTGGGCCAACTGATCAAGCTGGTGACTCGACACGAAAACAGCAGTTCCGCGGCGTGCCTCCTCCGACAGCACCTCCCGCACCACTCGCTGGGCCAATGGGTCCAGCGGTCCGAACACCTCGTCGAGCAGCAACACTTCGGGCCGTCCCGTCAGTGCGAAGGCCAGCCCTACCCGCACGCGGTTGCCCCGGGAGAGGGTCCCGCACCGCTTGGCGAGTAGGGGACCCAATTCCAGCCTCTCCACCAGGTCGTTCACCCTCGAGCGGGACTCGGCCGTGGAGACACCCTGAAGTGAGCAACCGAACCCCAACGTTTCTCTCACAGAGAGGAAGTCGGGTAGCGGTGGCACATCCTGAAGGAGCGCGATCCGGCCATTCGATCGAGAATTGCGATCCGGGCTTCCGAAGCGGAGGATGGTTCCCCGGTCCGGATGCAGGGCCCCCGCGATCAGATCAAGGAGCGTGGTCTTTCCGGCCCCGTTGATGCCGACCAGGCCGGTGATCGTTGCCGTCTCGACGGTGCAGGTAGCGCCATCGACGGCGACGACCGCCGCCCGCCGGGTTGGCCCGGGGTAGGAGAAGGCCACGTCATCGAGCCCCACCGGAGGAACGTTCACCCCAAGGCCGTTCATGTGTCGGGCCCGCGCTGACAGAGGGCGACCGAACCGAGACGCCAACGGACGGCGGCGAGGATCGCACTGATCTGCAGCACCACCAGGAGAATTGCCCACAGGAATGGCTCTTCGAGGGCCGCCGCCCGTTCCAGCCTCCAGGTGGCCGGCAAGGCGAATCCGATCGCCTGCAAAGCCCAGTCCGGGATCCACTGAGGAAGCATGGATGCCAGGGGCGCTCTCCCCAGGAACAGAAGCAAGAAGCCACCGATCACGGCCGCATCCCGGGGCATGACCAGGGAGAGCGCTTGGAGCCAAGCGGCGAAGACGCCGCCGGTGGCGAGGAGCACCAGAATGGTTCCGACCGGTCCGATGGCCGGAACCGTCACACCGCTTGCCAGGAGCCAGGAGACGAAAAGCAGAATTCCGCTGCTGACAAGGATCCCGGCAGCGCCCCAGTGCTCGACCGCGATCCGCCACCGGGGCGTTGGGCTCAACAGCAGAAGACGGAGGACACCCGTGGCCCTGAGGCGACTGTAGACGTCGTACCCACCCAGAACGCCCAAGAGAGCGGCGATTCCGAACGCCAAGGGCCAGGGGGCCAAGGCAGTTCCTTGATCGCGGCTGAACCAGTCCAGCGCAATGAACGCCGCGATCAGCCCTGCCCAGAGGATCGCGCCACGGCTCCGCATCCACCCCTGGAAGTAGAGGATGACGATGGTGCCAGGACGGGTACGGCGGTGCGGGCTCACGACGAGGGAGGGAGGTCGAAGACTGTAATCTGTCCGCTCCTGCTGTCCAGCGCGTAGAGCCTGTCACCCGCCGGTGAAACTGTGATCGCAGTCGGATGCCCCGGGAGAAGAAAACGCTGCATATCGCGTCCAATTGTGATGATGTCAACTCCGACCCGCAACGGAGTGGCGAGACTATCCTGAGCCGGCCCCAGCGCGGTAAGAACATACAGCGATCCGCGCTGGTCTGTCGTCGCTGACAAGGATACTTGATCGTAGATCGCCAACACCCCACGCCGGTCGGCCATGAAGCGGCGAATTTCCTCATCCGGTGGGACCTTGCGCGGGATGAAAGGCAGGGTGCGACCCAAGGAGACCTCCACCGCGCTCCCCCCCGGCACGAACACGACGGCGGAATCGTTCAGCCAGGATAACCACACGCCTTGGCCCTCTGACGATCCGACCGGAAGGACGAAGTTCATCGTATAATCGGACAGTGGTCCCCCTCCCACCTGGCGCGTGGTGTACCGTGTCACCGGGGAACCATCGCGCCGGAGGATGGTGAAGAGTGGCATCGAGTCGGTTCCACTGAGAGCCCGGACGCTCCACATCGGGCTGTTCGCCAAGATGAGAAGGCTGTCCCCATGGGCGCTCACGGTACTCTCCCGGTCCGGCAACGGGATCCGTCCGAGGGGAGTTCCGTCCAGCCCAACACGAACCAGGGAAAGCTGGGCTGCGTCAAGGACGACCACCTCGGTGTCCAGCACCGCGAAGTCCTGGATGCCCATCCACTCTCCGGGACCGCGACCGAGCCGTCCAACCTTGCCCACCAGTTCGCCGTCCGCGGTGAAGATCTTGATGGTCATGTCACCGTGATCACCCACATAGATCCTCCCATCCCCACCAACCTTGAGCAGCTCGGGCCGGAGGAGGGAAGACCATCTATCCTGTGCGCCAGAGTGCGGAGCAGCCTCGAGCTCCTCCCATCCCTCAAGTCCATCCTTCGGCGCACAGGCAGCGGTCAGGAGGCCGGCAAGGACCAGAAACGTTGAATGACGCATGGGGCCGGTTGCACTCCAAGCCGAGAGGAAAGTGGTGTGTCCACGCGCTTTCGCCCATGCATCACAGGTGGATGCATGAGCGAACCACGGCAGAGCGTGCGACTACGGTTCCAGGATGAGGCACCGAATGATCATGCACCAGCCACGCGCGCCGATCGTGAACGGATCTCCGCCCGGGAAATCCTTATCACAGGAATCCACGCACGCCTGGCTCTGTGCCTGCGCGTCCCGTGCGGGCAAGAAACCCGCCACCGTCAGCCCCAGTGCCGCTCCGAACACCAGCCTGCGAATCACGTTCGCCAACATGCTGACCTCCCAGAAAGGGTTGGCCTACACCAGTCCCACTATCTTGTCTCGAATCCGTTCGGCCCGCGGGATGGCGGGATGGCGGGATGGCGGGATGGCGGGATGGCGGGATGGCGGGATGGCGGGATGGCGGGATGGCGGGATGGCGGGATGGCGGGATGGCGGGATGGCGGGATGGCCTATCATAATAACACTCCGCGTTGATGCTGTCAATACTTTGTGAGATCCTGAGTGTCAATGTCAGATTCCCTGTCGTAGTTCGGGTCTGGAGTTCCCCGAACGACCCACGGATGCCGTCTCACTAATGTACGTCACATGTGAGCGACACCCTCCCCTGAAGGCGAGGGCTTCGTCCCTTCCCATCGAGAGACCGTGATTTACCCGCCCTCGCAAGGGTGGTAAAGGCGGCGGTGATCTGGGAAGCGGCTGACGACGGAGGAGGCGGAGCAGGGAGTAGTCCCTTACGGACAAGATTGAACACAAAATGGCAACAATATTTGGGGCGCCCCCCGGACACCCGCTCCGGCCGTGCGTGTGACGGCGTCTGTGACGGCATCCCACTTGGGGCTCTTCAGGGTTTC
>JBDIWC010000108.1:0-4204 GCA_039794085.1 Gemmatimonadales bacterium | reverse complement strand
GGGGGTCCTTGTTGCCCCCCCTGCCGGCGGGGGGTTGCGGTGGTGGGGGGGGGGGGGCGGGGCGCGGGGGGGGGGGGGGGGGGGGGGGGGGGGGGGGGGGGGGGGGGGGGGGCACCATGACACGGGAGGCGGCTCTCGAAGCGATCAGGGTGACCATGGTGGTCGTGGACGCCGGAGAGTGGTGGACCCGGCAGGAGATCCACCTCCCCCCCGGGTCGCAGGAGATCCGAGTGCATGGGTCTGCAGCTCTCAAGTCGGCGCTCCTGAAAGTCTCGTCCGCGGCGGTTGCGGTGGTGCCGCCCGGTAGCGAGTCGGTCGTCTCAAACGTCGAGCCGCAGTTTCCGCGAATCGCGACATGCCGCACCGCTGAAGGTGGCGGGTCGGCGAGGGAGAGTGAACGACTGGCGAGGGCGGTGGTGCGCGCGAGACGGATGAGTCCGGCGGGTCTCGTCGTGCTGGATCCTGCATGGCCTGATGAGGTGTCATGGGCGGCGTCGCGGTTTCTCACCCTCTGCCTCTCCGACGATCTGGATGGAGTCGATGTGACCGGCTTTGCGCGGAGGCTTGACGTGTCGCTGCGGACCCTGGAGCGGGATTGTGGGGAGGGGGGGCTCCAGACGCCACGGAGGGTTCTGGCCCTGGCTCGTGCCTTCCGGATGGCGTGGATGCTCCAGGCCCCGGGGCACACACTCGAGTCCGTGGGGGAAGGTGTGGGGCTCTCGGGAGGTATCGTGGCCGGACGCATCCTGCGTCGCGAAGGGTTCTCGGTTGACGCCGTGCGTGCCCCGGGAGGACTGGATCGGGTCAGGCGGCACGTGGTGTCGGCGTTGTTCAGGCGACGGCCAGGAGAGGAAGGGAACGGTAGACCTGCCGCTTTCGATGTCGCTCTTCCGACAGAGTGACGTGTCGGATCAGGATCTGGCGTGTCGAGTTCCTGTTCCCGGTGGGGACAGCGCCGCATGTTCTGATGTACGGTCCAGGTGATCCTGGTTCCGGCTGTGTCCTCACCTTTCTGAAGGAGTATGTTATGAAGAGATTTCTCTATCTGCTTGCGCTGCTGGCGGTGATCGCCGGGCTGAGCGAGCCGCCTCGTGTAGCCGAGGCGGAGGACGGTTGTTCGGCGACTTCCTGTCGCACCTCCTTGGTTGGGCAGACGGGTTGTGACATCTCGTGCACTGGCTGTTCCTCTCCGATCACCGGCGGTAGCGGAAAGTGCTTCGCTGGTTTCCCCTGACCGTCCGCCGGGACATCCGCCAGGGCCACCTCTCCGGCCTTGGCGGATGGTCCGTCTCACCACACCTTGGAGGTTGGAGTGAAGTCACCGACAGTGAGCAACTGGCTGATGAACGGTGCCACAATCGTCCTGACCATTGTCGCCATCGTCCTTGGCGTCGTGCGGGTTCGGGAATCCCTGGACACGACCGACGGCCGTCCCGAACCGATCCCGACAGTTGTGGACGATTGGCGGCGCTATGGCAATGCGGCCCGGCTTGGGCCGGCTGACGCGCCGGTCACGATCGTGGAGTTCGCCGATTTCTTGTGCCCCTTCTGTCGGCAGGCTGCGGACGACATCCGCGAGGTTCGGCGCCGCTGGCCGCAGGACGTAGCGGTCGTGTACCGCCACTTGGTTGTACATCCGGAAGCGCGCCCAGCGGCTCTCGCGGTGGAGTGTGCGCGCGCCGCAGGGAAGTTCGAGCAGATGCATGATGCCCTGTACGAGCAGCCGGAGGCGATCGGGGTTAAACCGTGGAGTCAGTGGGCGCTCGGAGCGGGCGTCGGGGATACCCTCGCGTTCGCAGACTGCATGAGTGCCCCGTCGACGGACGCCATCCTTGTGCGGGATTCTCTTGACGCGCGAGCGCTCCGGGCTCCAGCTACCCCGACCTTCCTGATCAATGACAAGATGTACGTCGGGCGCTTGGGCGAGGAGCTGATGGTGCGGTACGTCAAAGACGCGCTTCGCAAAGCGGCACGGCGCTGAGGCGCTAGAGTCCTCGCAACGCTGGAGGAGAATGCAGACCCCGATGTGGATGCTGACCGCCACCCTCGGCGCCTTGGCGTTTCTGCCCCGAGTCGGGGCGGCACAGGGAGACACCACGGCCACCCTCGTGGTCCAGGTGGTGGATACGGCGGAGATACCCGTGGCGCTGGCGGAGGTCGTGCTGCGAGGGGCCGGGATTCAGGCAACGAGTGGGCCCACCGGGCGCGTGGTGCTCCGGAACATTTCTCCGGGGCTCGACACCCTCCTCGTGCGCCGGCTCGGCTACGTTCCGCTCCAGGTGGTGGTCCGGTTCCGGGCGGGAGAAACGCTCACGGTCAACGCGGTCTTGGATGCCAGGGTGTTTGCCCTGGAGGAGATTGCCGTGGTGGGTCGGCCGGGATTGTCGACTTTCGAGCGCAGGATGCGAAACGCGGTGTTCTCGCCGCCCAATTCGTTCTATCCGCCCGAGGCACTCGATACGTTCCCGCCGGAGATCCACGTGCGGGACATCTTGCTCCGCTCGGGAATTGCCAAGCGCCCGCAGAAGGTAGTGATCGACGGGAGGAGACAAATCGGCCGCCTTCGGCTCTCGTGTCCTGCCGACGGATTCCATCGAGGCGCTATACCGGTCTCGATCATTCTCGACGGGATCGTATATCCCGACCCGGACGACACCTTCTTCGAGGTACAGCTCCAGAACGCTCGTATCCGAGCGCTGGAGATCTATCGAAACGCGGTCGAGGTCCCGCTGGACCTCCCGGCCGAAGTGACCAGTCCCAACAAGGCATGTGTGGTCGTGGTGTGGACCAGATGACAGATGAGAGAACCATGAAAGCGTTCGTGTACATGAAAGTGTTCGTTCAGATGGCACTCGCCCTCGTTGCAGCCGGTGGGCTCACCGCGTGTGTCTCAGGTGGCGCGCCCAACACGAAGAAGATCGTCACCTGGACCGAAACGGATCGTCCGGCCGAATGGACCCTCGACTCGGCGAGCCGGCTGATCCTTTCGGTGCGAACAGGTCCGGATTCCGGCGGACCGACCGACGTGGTCGGCGTCGTCCGGCTCTCCAATGGCTCGTTCGTGGCCGGAAGCGGCGGAACCAGTCAACTCCTCCGGTTCGATGCTCACGGCCGGTATGAGGGTGCGTTTGGTCGCGCCGGCATGGGGCCTGGTGAGTTCGACCACCTCTGGGACCTCTGGGCCTGGGGCGATACCGTCGTGGCGTTCGATGCCCGCGGGGTGGGCCAAGTGTTCGGACCCGACGGCACCTACCTCCGGACCGTGCCCGGGATATCGGCGGACCGGGCGGGAGTCCTCGCTGACGGTTCAGTCGTGGAGTACGTCGTGGGGTCCCTCCGAGAAGCTCCCGCAGGTGGCGGTACCGTGCCCATGTCGATTCAACTGAGGGACACTCGGGGCGGGGAAGCGCAGGTGCTGGGTACCCATCCGGCCGCCGAGGTACGCGGGTCCAGTAATGGACCAACGGTGCTGCGATACGGGCCCCAGGGACAGGTCGCCGCGCTGCCCAACGGCTATTGCACCGGCTACTCCCGCGACTACGAGGTGCGATGCTACGATCGCACGGGGGCGCTGCTCTCGGAGATGCGACGCGCCGGTTGGACCTCACGACCGGTTTCCGCGGAGGACCAGGCCCTTTTCTTTCGAGGGATCGACGCCGCCAACCCCGGCCCCCGGGCTAAGGCATACCGGGAGTACGTGCACAAGACCACGGTCTTCGCGGATGTCTTTCCCCCCTATGGCCGCCTGGTCGGATCGGAGGCGGACGAACTCTGGGTCGGTCCCGTGAATCCCGCCGAGCTCACCCTCGGCGAGCGGAATCCGGTCAGCCCCGATTCGGCGCGGTGGTCGGTCTACTCGCCCGCAGGGCGGTGGCTCGCGGACATTGTTCTCCCGGCCCGTTTTCGTCTCCTCACGGCCGGCCGAGATTACGTGGCGGGCCTGACTCGGGATGACGAGGGGAACGAGCAGGTCGTGGTGTACGGAATAGGGAGTAGGGAGTAGGGAGTAGTCCCTTACGGTCAAGATTGAACACAAAATGGCAACAATATTTTGGGCGCCCCCCGGAAACCCGCTCGGGCCGTGCGTTTGACGGCGTCTGTGACGGCATCCCACTTGGGGCTCTTCAGGGTTTCGCGTGGGTGAGAGACACGTCGATCGGGCGTTGTGCGCACGGTGCGAGGGGACGCCCCGGAGTCCGGGGAC
>JBDIWC010000107.1:0-4437 GCA_039794085.1 Gemmatimonadales bacterium | reverse complement strand
CGGGGCGCCTGGGGGCCCCCCAGGGGGCGAGAGAGGTTTCTGTGCCTTTTGTGCTTCTTGTGGTTGGCTCTGGGGGCGGGGAGAGGGCTCCGGAGGGACAGGAACCCATGCCGAAGCCGGAAGAGCCCAACCCTGAAGTGGATGGACCCGTCTGGTGAACCCGAGTCAACTTGCTCCGTGGCCAAGCGGTTGACGCCGCTTCGGCCATGCCGTTTGCACGGGAATTGGAGAAGAACCGAAGTTCGAAGTTCGAAGTGTGAAGAAGTGTGAAGTTGAGTTCCGGCGTCCTTCCGGATCCGTCTCCGAAGGCGACGAGCCAGGGGACAGTTGGCTCAGGCGACGAGCCTCCGTGTCCAGACGACGGGAAGTACACCCGCGTCTTTCTCAGATCCCTCGTTTCACTCGGGATGACGCGCCGGTGGACATGCCGGCCTGGGCGAACGCCATTCGCCCCCACACTTCGAACTTCCGTCCTCGCGCCGCCACCTCCCAGCTCCGCTCCACCCGGTCCCCCCGCACTCCGACACAGAGATCGTTCAGGTGCACCACGATGCACACATGGTTGGGGATGATCCGCACCTGCTCTCCGACCTCCGGACGCCACGCCGTCTCCGACAGGTCAAGCATCCCATGCTCCTCGCTCATGGCCCGGACCACCACCTCGGGCCGGTCCAGCAGTTCGCCGAACCCGGCCAGGTCGCCAAACGGCTCGCGGCCCAGGGCCTTGGTCCCGGCGTCGACCACGGCCTGACCGGGCACGGCGGTACTCACCACCGTGGCCAGGACGGTGAGGGCGCAGTCATCCCGGGAGCAGGATCCGGTGGCCACGGTGATCCGGTCGTTGTAGACGTAGGTGCCGGGCCGCATCTCGGTCATCCCCTCCACCTCTCCGGTCCGGCCCGCAGTCGGGGTCGACCCCCCGCTCACGATCCCCGCCGGAAGCCCCTCCCGATCGAGCGCATGCAGCACGCCACCCAGGTCGTTGCGCAACCGCTCCAGCGCGGGCCCCTGTTCCGATACCGGCCCCTTGATGTGACCGGGATAGAACATCACACCGGCGTACCGCAGGTGCGACTCCCCCTCGATCCGGCGAGCCAGCCGCACCGCGTCCTGAGGATTCTGAGCCCCGACCCGCCGCATGCCGAGATCGAGTTCCACCAGCACCCCGACCTCCCGGCCCCGCTCCCGTGCCCCTGCCGCAAGAAGCCGGACAGCCTCCTCTGAATCGAGCCCCACCATCGGCGACACCACCTCGGGCAGCGCCAGGAGCCGGGCCAGCTTGCCGGGATGCACCGGTGGGTGCGCGAAGAGAATGTCGCCGGTCACCTCGGCCATCACCTCCGCCTCCGCGGTGGTGGCGCAGGTGACACCCACGGCGCCCCGCCCAAGCTGCTCCCCGGCGATCCACGGGGTCTTGTGGGTCTTGACGTGGGGGCGGAGGGCCAGGCCGAGCGTGTCGGCGTGAGATGCCATCCGGCCGAGATTGGCCTCGAGGCGGTCGAGATCGACCAGGGGCACGGGGGTTTCAAGCGAGGCCAGCATGGTGGCTCCATGGGGACAAACCGTGACATGGGGCGAAGCACCTTGCAGTGGCACGCCCCCGAGCAAACGCCATTCTACCACGAAAGACACGAAATGACACGAAAGGGACGAGGTACTGGGCTTTTCGTGTTTTTGCGTGGTTCCCTTCCTTGCGTCGCATTGTGAAACAAATATATGTTTCATCTCGTAACGTCTCCCGGACACATACTCCCTGGAGCCACCATGCCGGTCCTGCACTGGATCCGCCGCACCACACGCAAGCTCATCGGCGACCCGATCCTCTCCCTTGTGGCCATCCTGGCTCTCGCGCTCGGGACCGGCCTCACGACCACCACCTTCTCCATAGTCTACGGCGGCATCCTGCGCGGGCTCCCCTTCGAACGGCCGGACCAGATCCTCCATGTGGAGGAGGCGATTCCGGTCCGGAACATCGAGAGCACGGAGGTGCCGGTCGACGATTTCCGCGACTGGCAATCGTCCCAGACCTCCTTCAGCGCCCTGGCGGGATACTACCAGGGAACGGTGAACATCACCGGGGAGGATGGGAGACCGGAGCGCTATTCCGGGGCCTTCACCACCCCCGAGCTCTTTGCGGTGGCCCGGGTGCAGCCCCTCGTGGGCCGGGTCTTCGTCCCGGACGAGACCGGTCCGGCCTCGCCCCCGGTGATCATCCTGGGTCACTCGGTCTGGCGGGATCGATTCGGCTCCGATTCGGCGGTGCTGGGATCCCAGGTGAGAGCCAACGGCGAGCTGTTCACCGTGATCGGCGTGATGCCGGAGGGGTACCTCTTTCCCCAGAACGAGCAAGTGTGGCTCCCGCTCCGGGACGATCCCGCCGCGGCGCCGCGGCGGCAGGGGCGGACCCTGGAGGTAGTGGGTCGCCTGCGGGACGACCGCTCGATGGACCAGGCGATGACCGAATTCACCACCATCGCCCGGCGGCTGGAAGCGGCGTGGCCCGAGGCCAATGCCGGCGTGATCCCGATCATGAAGCCGTTCACCGAGGAGTACGTGGGTCCCGAAGTGATCGCGATGCTCTGGACCATGCTGGGTGCCGTGGTGGGAGTGCTGCTCATCGCCTGCGCCAATGTAGCCAACCTGCTCCTGGCCCGGACTGCGGCTCGAGGTCGCGAAGTGGCCATCCGGACCGCCCTGGGGGCGAGCCGCTTCCGGGTGGTGCTCGGGCTGCTGGGAGAGTCACTGGCGCTTGCCGCCGCCGGGGGAACCCTCGGGTTCGGACTGGCCCACCTCGGTGTCGGGTGGTTCAACCGGATGTTGGCACAGGGTGACACACCACCCTTCTGGATCGATGTCCGGGTGGACCCGGTCGTCGTGGTCTTCCTGGCGGGAATCATCATCGTCGCCGCGGTCGCGTCGGGGCTGGTTCCCGCCCTCCAGGCGTCGGGGGTGGACGTGAACGCGATCCTGAAGGATGAATCGCGCGGCACCTCGGGATTCCGGATGGGACGGTTCAGCCGGGGACTGGTGGTGTTCGAGGTGGCGATGTCGTGCGCGCTGCTGGTGGGCGCCGGTCTGATGGTCAAGAGCGTGGTGCAGCTTCGGGACGTGCCCTTCGGGTTCGAGACCGAGGGAATCGTAACCAGCCGAGTGGGGCTGTTCGAGGGGGACTATCCCGACACGGCGAGCCGACAACGGTTCTTCGACGAGTCCCTCCGACGAATCGCGGCCATTCCCGGCGTGCAGGTGGCCTATACCTCCGCCCTTCCCGCCTCCTATGCCGGGCGCTGGACCTTTGCCCTGGACGGAGAGTCGTATCCCGACGACCGGAGCTACCCGGCGGCGGCCCGCGCGGTCGTGAGCCCCGGGTTCTTCCGCATCTTCGGCGTCGGGGCGATCCGCGGACGCCTGCTGGACGAGCGGGATCTTGTGGGTGCCGTGCCGGTGGCGGTGGTCAACGAGAGTTTCGTGGCGCGCCATCTGGCGGGACGGGAACCGCTCGGAGCCCGGATCCGCCTCGGAACCTCGCGCAGCACCGAGCCGTGGCGGGAGGTGGTGGGCGTGGTCCCCGACCTGCACATGATGGGGGTCCAGAACGAGGAGCCCGACGGGTTCTATCTGCCGCTGGCGCAGACGGACGCCCGGTTCCTGAGCCTCGTGGCCCGGGGTGCCGGCACCCCCGGGACTCTCGTGGCATCGATCCGGGAGGCCTATCTCACGGTGGACCCCAACCTCCCGATCTACAACGTGCGCACCATGCCGGAGGTCATCGCCCTCGACAGCTGGTTCTACAGCACCTTCGGAACCTTGTTCATTGTCTTCGGCGCGGTCGGTCTCTTCATGGCGGCCCTGGGCCTCTACGGGGTCATGGCCTTCGGGGTGCATCAGCGGCACCAGGAAATTGGAGTGCGCATGGCTCTCGGCGCCCAATCCCGCGACGTCGTGCGGCTCATTCTCGGCCAGGGACTTCGGCAACTGGCGCTCGGCATGGTGATCGGTCTGGTGCTCGCGGCGCTACTGGCCAAGTCCCTGACCGTGGTTCTCTTCGAGGTGGAACCCGGGGATCCTCTGGTCTACGCCATCATCGTCGTGGCGATCACGGCGACGGGCTTCCTGGCGTCGTTCCTTCCCTCGCGCCGGGCGGTACGGATCGATCCCCTGGCGGCGATGCGGGGGGGACAGTGATCAATGAGCAATGACCAATGATCAATGGACAGTGACCAGTGAATCGGTGTGCGCTCGGGACTCCTCTTTCGCCCTTCCTCCTTCAAACTTCGAACTTCGGTTCTTCTCCAATTTAGGTGCAGGAGCGGCCCGGGAACGCCTGCTTGACCCTGGGGGCGAAGTAGTCCGGATGGTGGAATCCGTCCGCTTTGCGCGTGATCGCCTGGATGCGGGTGTTCACTCTTTCGCTTCTTCTCCAGTTTAGTCCCTTAC
>JBDIWC010000106.1:0-4459 GCA_039794085.1 Gemmatimonadales bacterium | reverse complement strand
CACCGCTGCCAGAGATCCTGTTTCTGTGCCGGGGTCAGCCCCGGCCGGTCGGTTCGTATCATCGGGCAACCTCTTCCGTGGAGGACTTCGAAGGAAGATGTTGCATCGACCCATTGAATGCACCGTTGGACGTTTGAAGGGGCCGCTTGCGAAAGGTCCGTGCCGGTGAAGTTCGAAGGGTGAAGGGTGATGGTGGAAGCGGAGGGGGCGTCGGCGCAGTCAGGGACACTTGGAAGTCCAAGGGCTGCGCGAGGAAACAGGGGGCTGTGTGATTACCGGTGAGGCTGGACGTCTCCTTTCGTAGGGTATGACAAGTGGTCTGGCATGCGTTCCGGGACCTGAGAGGGATTGTATGTGGCCTGACAGAAGTATGCCTGTACGATCTCCGAGCCAAACCGTCACCCACTTGGGCACGATTGCTGTCCTTCCCCTCGCCGTTGCGATTCTCGGCACCGCGACGGTCCGCCCCCTCACCGCCCAGGTGGTCGAGGTACAGACGGTGGACACGGTGACCCGCACGGTGGCGCCGAGCACCGTGGTGTCGCTTGTGCGGGCCGGGAGCGACCAGATCCTGGGCCGGATCCTGACCGATGCCCAGGGCCGAGGCACGGTTGCCCTGAGCGGACCGGGTACCTATCGGTTCCGGGTGGACCGGATCGGCTACGCCACCACGCTGACGACACCCTTCACGGTGCAATCGGTCACCGACACCTTGCTCCAGCGGATCGCGCTGAACCCCGAGCGGTTCCTGCTCCCCGAGATGGCCGTGGTGGCGGGAGAGGTGGCCTGCGGCACCGGGGGAGTGGCGGGTCCCGAACTGGCGGCCGTGTGGGAAGAAGCCCGGAAGACCCTCACGGTGACGGCCCTCACTGCGATCTCGGTCCGCCCCCTCCTCGAGCGCTGGCGCTGGGAACGCACGCTGACGGTCCGGGGTCGCCTGCAAGGGGAGAGCCCCGACGTGGTGCAGTACACCCGGGATGCGCCCTTTGTGACGGTGTCCCCCGAGCGCCTGCGGGAATCGGGGTTCGCCGACGTGGGGCGGGACCAGACGCTCTTCTACCTTCCGGATGCCAGTGTGCTGCTGGACGAGGCCTTTCTGGAAACCCACTGCTTCCGGCTCGACACCGAGGAACGCCGCAGTGAAGGGCTCATCGGACTGCGGTTTGTGCCGTTGCCCGATCGGACCGTACCGGACATCGAGGGCGTGCTCTGGATCCGCCGGAGCGAGGCAGCCCTGCAGGAGATCACCTTTCGCTACACGAATCTCCCGAGCGAACTCCAGGCACACCATCCGGGGGGGACGGTGTCGTTGGCGCCGATCGCGGACGGAGGCTGGATTGTTGACGAATGGTACGTGCAGACTCCGGTGCTCGGCGCGGTCAGGGATGGGAGTTTCACGGGGCGACGCTCGCCGGACCGGCGGGGAGGTGCCCTGGTGGCGTGGCACGTGAGTGGCGGAAAGGCGCGAGCCGTGCCATCGAGTGCAACGGAGGAGAGGGAAGGTCTGATACCGGGGAATCCGGGGTTGTGTGGCCCCACGCCGACATCGGGTGGTGGACTCGGTGTGGTGGTGGTGCAGGTGGTGGAGGAGGGCCATCCGCAGGCGCCCGTGACCGAGACGCCGGTGGTGGTCACGGCGGGGG
Source organism: Gemmatimonadales bacterium (assembly GCA_039794085.1). Classification (GTDB taxonomy): domain Bacteria; phylum Gemmatimonadota; class Gemmatimonadetes; order Gemmatimonadales; family GWC2-71-9; genus OFTM291. The sequence goes on along the minus strand of JBDIWC010000106.1, from coordinate 2,816 downwards.
AGGCGGCGACCCAGACGGTTCGGGTGGGAGATGGGAGGGGGCTCCGGGTGGAGCGACCGGCGGTGAGGGTCGAGGGCACGAGCGATAGGGACGGCCTGGTGGCGTTCTGTGGAGTTCCGATCGGCACCCGTCTCGCGGTGCAGGCCGGGAAACCGGAGACACAAGCGGCGACGTTGGCGAAGGCGGAGGGGTCGTTGACTGAGATTCAGGTGCGGGTTCCGGTGAAGGCGGTCGTGGCGACGGCTCCCCTCTCACCCCTTTTGCGCGGCCAAGTGGTGGACACGGCCGGGGCGGGGCTCGCGGCGGTGGAGGTGGCGCTGGCGGAGGCCGGTCGGCGGACGGTGACCGATGAAGCGGGGCGCTACGAGGTGAGGGATGTCCCGCCGGGGCGGTACCAGGTGGTGTTCCGGCGGATCGGGTACCAGCCGCTGACGGTCTTTCGCTCCTTCCTGCGCGATACCGTGGTGGTCGACGCGCAACTCGCCGCGGACGCGTTCGTCCTGCCGGAACTGGAGACGAAGGCGCGGGGGCCGGAGGAGGTGCCGGTGAAGCTTCGGGAATGGGCGCGTCGGCGGGAGTTCAACGCCGGGGGGAAGTTCTGGGATGACTCGCTGCTGCGGACCCAGGAGTACCGGCGGCTGCCGGAGGTCCTGCAGTCGGTGTCGGGGGTACGAATCATCCGTGCTCAAGGGGGGCGGTTTCTCGCCACCGCTGGAGGACGGGCTGGTGTCAGCCTTGGTCGTAATTCAGGGGATCCCCGAGGTGACCTGAGCAAGGCACCGAAGGCGTGCTATGCCACGATTTTTCTGGATGGTGTTCGCCTCGCTTTCACGGGCACCCCACCGAATCTGGATGACATACCGATCGATCAGATCGCTGCGATGGAGTTCTATCGGTCCGCCTCCGAAATGCCCGTGGAGCTCAATTCGCCAGGGTCGATTTGCGGAGTCCTCGCCATCTGGACCCGAGTGGGGAAGTGAGAAGCGGGCATGGGTCTGGCGCTTCAGAGCCCGTCACCGAAGGTGCATCACGCGGGCTGTGAATGCCCTGAAGGGCAGTCTCCCGGGGCTCGCGCCACCCGGAGCGGGAGTGCACCCGGCCGTGTGTACGGCCGCATGGCCGAGCCCGGGGCGAAAGTTTCGGGGATTCCGGCGTGAAGGCCGTCCATTGCCCTACATCGCCGACACCTGCTCACGAGATCGCCACGAACCCCTCCAGGGTCTCGCGATGACGAATCTCGAGCAGCGGCTGTGTCCCTCGCGTCCGCTGGTGCGTCTCCCACAAGAGCGGTACTCCGACAGATGGAGCCGCACCTGCCAACCTTGTGACAGAGGATGGATGATGACGAAGACAGCGACCGGCGTTCCATGTCAAACAGTGCGCATGTTCGGTTGCGTCCTCCGGTGGATGAGTGTCGCGTCCCTTGTCGCAGCGACCCCCGCATCCGCCCAACACGTTCTCCAAGGCCGGGTAACCGACACCACCAATGCCGGCCTGCCCGGCGTGGAGGTCGTTCTGCCGGCCCTCAAGCAGACCGCCACTACCGATGCCGAGGGCTACTACCGGATCGTGGACGTGCCCGGCGGCCCCCGGCGGATCGTGATGCGGAAGATCGGGTTCCAACCGCTGAATTCCTTTCACACTCTGATCGCCGATACGGTGACGCTCGATGTCCGGATGGCCCCACTGGAGGTCCAGCTGCCAACCATCGAAGTCACGGTGAGGGGGCTCACCCCTGTCCCGGGCAAGCTTCGTGCGTGGGCTGAGCGACGGGAACGGGGCCGGGGAACCTTCTTTGACGACGCTTTTCTCCGGCAGAATGAGCACCTTGGGCTCAAGGACGTGCTCCGGCGCGTCAACGGCCTCCGTTTCGTGCGGTTCGCCGATCGTGCGGGTGTGGCGGCGTCGGCCGGGGCGAGAAGTACGGCCTTTACTCTGGCTCCTCGAACAAGGCCGAAGGGGGTCCCGAATGCCTGTTACATGACGGTGTATGTTGACGGCGCCATGGTCTATACTGAAGGAAACGACAGAATACGGCCGCCGAACCTGGAGGACTATAACGTGTACAACCTGGCCGCCATCGAGGTGTTTCGCTCTGCTGCGGAGATTCCGCCCGAAATGAACGCGATGGGGTCGGATTGCGGGGTCATCTCTCTCTGGACCCGGTAGATGATGTTCGAAGTGTGAAGTGCGAAGTGTGAAAGGTGATGGTGGGTTTTGCCTGCCCCTACCGCCACCGCTGCAGCCTCTACCCCTATAAGGATTGTTACCACCGCGTTTCCGTGAGCAGAATCCGGCGGGGGGCCAGGCGCTTCAGCGCCGGTCACCGGAGGTGCACCGCGCGGGATTCATCCCGCGTGATCGGGGTCGCCAAGCACAGATGGTCTTGCGCGTCCTCCCCCGGTTGGTCCGCCCGTGTGTCCCTCACGTCCGCTGGTGCGTCTCCCACCAAGGCGGTACTGTAACCAAGTGGAGGAAGGTGCACTACAGGACCTCTGACGGAGGGTGAATGATGACGAGGACAACGAGCCGACTGTCCAAGTCAACCAAGACACATGTCCGGTTGTCCCTCGGGTGGGTCGCTGTTGCCGCTGTCATCCCCACCCCCGTGTCCGCGCAACACGTTCTGCAGGGCCGGGTGACCGACACGACCAATGCCGGGTTGCCGGGGGTGGAGATCGTTCTGCCGGCCCTCAAACAGACCGCGACGACAGATGCCGACGGTTATTACCGGATCGTGAATGTCCCGGGAGGGCCGCGGCGGATCGTGATGCGGAAGATCGGGTTCCAGCCGCTCAACTCACTGCACACCTTGA
>JBDIWC010000105.1:0-4544 GCA_039794085.1 Gemmatimonadales bacterium | reverse complement strand
CGTTATATTCGGCATAGGTCCAACCTCCAGGTTGTGGGCTCCGAGCCCGGTTTCCTTTTGGAGCACCCCCACGGGTGACTTCGCTTAATCTGGGGGTTGGACCTTCTCATGCAATCTCCCTACTCCCGATCAACCTCCTCGTTGACGCTACTGCACGATCCGTCCCTGCTTCAGCCAGATGACCATGAGGCTGCCGCAGCTCCGTCGCACGAGAAGGTCATCCTGGAACTCCGTGGGAATCCTGTCCCGGCGGCGATAGATCTCGATCGCCTCGATATCGTCCGGATCGAAGTCGTTGACCGCCCACCCGGCGCGGGCAGCCTGCCCGTTGACCGAGATGACCGGCGGACAGTCCCGGCCCCGGAAACGCTGAGCCTGGCGGGCGGCGGCGTTGGCGGGGCCGAGCCCGTAGTCGATGGTGCCATACCGGGGCCGGGAGAAGCCGAGCGAGGGTTCATCATATGTGTCCGGCCGAACTGCGGGGAGATGGGGAGTCAGGGCGTCTCCGAGGACGGCGGGGGCCAGGCGGGCCAGATCGTCCCGGGTGAGCAGCCGCCCTTCGTTCCGGCTGATCCTCCCGCCGATCTTGCCGATGTCGAACCGGGTGGCCTCGACCACGATGTCCGGAAGATTCTGGGGCATCGGGTGCAGCTCGAACCGGATCGCCCGGGGGGTTCCCTCCTCGAAGGTCAGGGCGGTACGGATCGGAACATGGCCGATGTGACGGACGGTGACGAAATACCGGCCCGGGCGCAGCTCCCGGAACTCGAAGGTCCCGGTGCCTCCCACCACCCGTCTCCCAGGCTCCCGGGTGGCCCTGGTGCTTCCCGCGAGGATGATCTCGGCACTCGGGATCGGCCGGCCCGCCGAGTCGACGATGATCCCCCGAAACGGCGGCCGGGCCACCAGGGATTCATCGTCCGTGGCAAGACCGGGGACCTCGACCAGGACCTCCTCCAGGATCTGCGGCAACGGGACGAGTTCGAATCGCACGACACGGGGCCCCCCCTCCACGAGAGTGAGGGTGGTGCGGAGGGGGACGAACCCGATGCGCCGGACGATGATCGCGTATCGTCCCGGCCCGAGGTCCTGAAACACGAATCGTCCCTGGGCGCTTGTGGTGGCCAGGGCGGGCTCGTTGGTCGGGCCGTCCGCTTCCAGGGCAATGACCTGGGCGGACGCGATGGGTGCCCCGGCACTGTCGGCGACGAGTCCCCGCAGCAGTGGCGGCGAGTCCTGGGCTGCCAATGTCACGGACAGCACAACGCCCCCATGACGATGGCAAAGGCCGCCCACAATCGCTCCAGCGTCCACCGGCTCCCAGGACACCCATTCCAGTTCACACGGTCACCTTCCGCGATCCCTTCGCGTCCTTCGGGGTGACAACGCTTCAGCGACTCACCCCCGCCCGCGACATGAACTCTCTGGTCAGGGGATAGAGATGGACCTCCTCCACATCGTCCGCGTCCCGTGCCACTCCCACCAGCATCCCATTCCGGACGTCATGCACAATGAGCCCGCGTGGCGTCGTCCCGACGCCGAGCAATTGCCCGGACGGCGCGAAGATCCACCACGTCTCTCCCTCTGTTTCGGAACTGAGGGCAACCCATTCGGCCCAGTTGCCCGGGTACTTCTGGACCCAGAGACGGTCATCTCCGTCGACCATCATCCGGGCATAGAGCGGCTTCAAACGAATCGGATACTCTTCCATTCGACGAAACCCAAGACGGTAGTTGGGCCCGTTACGCTTGATCAGCATGTCTCGTGTGGCGTGATACCGTGCCCGATCCCCCTCGGAGAGCGGCTCCCTCTCGGCCTGCCATCTCAGGGAGCGCACCAGGCGCCCCCGGCGATCGTACGACTGCACCGCCGCCACCGTTCCGGCGCCGACATACATTCGGTCACCTGCCGCGGTGAAGGAGGGCATGTTGCCGAACGGCATCCTGGCGTACCCCCCCACCTCGGGCAGCAAGAATGACTCCAGGCCTGGCACGGTGGCCACCTTCTGTTGGACCTTTTCCTGAACATCATACCAGGACACCTCCAAGGGCAACGCATCGATTGGGACCGCGCGTTTCTCAGCATGTCCTTGTTGGAGCACCGCAAGGGATCTGCACTCTCCCCCCACGCCTAGTATCCTCCATGGGCGCCCATATCCCTCCAGCATGGCGTACGCTCGCGTCACATAGGTGCCGTGCCGGTCAAGCAGGTGCATCAAGCCACGGGTTGACTCCAGGACCACCACACTGTCGCCGCGACAGAGCCCAAGCCCAGTGATGGTCTCGAACTCTCCCGGCCCCTGGCCCCTCCTCCCCGCCACCGACACCCGGCCCGTTTTCGGTTCGATGAAGATGAGCTGATGCATCCCGGCATTTGCCAGGACGACCGTCCCGTCACCCTGAATCCGGACCCCGCGAATCCGGTCAAGATCCTGTCCCGGTGACAGGATCTGCCGTCGCGATTCGTCCACGACGATCCCGAGTGAGGCAGGTCCGGCCACATTTTCAACAATCCCAACCCCCGCGCTGTCCCGAACCGTGAACTCGGCTCCGGACGCCACTTGGTCTCGCGGGCTGCACGCCGCAAGCACCGCAACCATGGGGACCCAACGGGACCACTGACTACGCCTCATGAGCGTTCCTCGCAGACTGTGAGAGCTTGGACCGTCTCCCGACGAATGACCTATCTCCCGGAGCAGGTCGCTCCCACCGACTCCTGCCAATGAATACGAATCTATGCCCAGCGCGCGCATCACACAGAGCCCCAGTGTCAGAGCACATGCAGTGGCCTCCACCGCCCGAGTGACTCCAGGCAACATCCGCCCTTCGCGTTCTTCGCACCTTCGCGGCAACACCTGCCGTGGCAAAGGTGCGATGCGACGATCAGGTCCCTCTCGGATGCGCTGAGCGGGTGAGCTCCACTCGGCGGAGTGTCTCCACGTCATTGTCGTCCAGCACAATGAGGTACACGGCCGATATCGAGATCCCCACCAGCCGGGAGCGGGCAGGGAGGGTGACCCTCCCCACCTTCTGACCATCCTGACTCCCGCGAATGCCCCACGACTCGCGGCCCTCGTCGACGGCGGTGCGCAGCCAGAGCCGGGAATCGGCGTCGCTGCGCAAGGCGGTGAACTGCGGCTTGGAGGAGGGAAAGGTGACGGGAGGTGTGGCATGGACCAGATCAGGCGACGCGGCAAAGAAGGCCTTGCGATCGGCCTCCGTCACCGGAATGACGCGATCGTCCTCCCGAAAGAGGGTGTCGATGATCCCGTCGCGCCATCGAAGGATCTGGTTGTGGGCACCATCGCCGTAGAGGATCTCCCCTGCAGCCGACGCCACCCATTGCGGCTGTGGAGCATACGGCTGCTCTCCGAACGTGGTGGTCCGGACGTCACCAACCGTGACCGTGTACATGACCTGCGGCGCACTTCCCAGATCAAGGATTGATTTCACTCTCGCGGCATCGCCTTCGACCAAGGCAAGGTGGGGGCTCATCGCGCCCGTCACACCGGAGAGAGGCATGAACTCCACCACCAGCGTGGTCCCGGCCCGGATACCGATCCTCTTGGGTATTCCCGCGGACGTTCCGAGGTCGACGCTCGAGCGAAAGAGCCCATCCTCGGTTCCAAAGGCGCTCACCCGAAAATTTCCCACGTCCAATACGTACAGGGTTCCGTCGGGTGCCACGGCCATGTCAGCCGGTGCAACGAATTCACCGGGTCCCTCTCCGGGTCCGCCAACGACGCGAACCAACGTTCCCACGCTGTCATACACCCGGACCGTCTTGTCACCCATGTTCAGAACGTGGGCCCGCCCTGCCTGGTCCTCGACAACGTGGAAAACGTCGAGGAAGGGTTGCGCCGCCGAGTCGATCGCGAGGTTCCCGCTCACCGTCCAGCCCGGCACGGCAAGATCAATACCCTCGCCGTCAGATCCTGTTCCGCCCTCCGAGTCGTCAGGAGCCGAGCAGGCCCCCAGAACCAATGCGGCAGCAGCGGCGACGACCCACCGCTTCGCGGTCGTGGAGCCGCAACACCTTCGCGCCCTCGCGGTGGCGCTGTTCAATCGCTCACCCTGAGCCTCGGCGCGTGTCGTCATTGGTCCTGCGACGAAACGTGGAGGCGCCGACGCACGATCCGCGGGAAATCCGTCGTGTCCGCCGTCCAGGCGTGCCCATTGCCGACCTCCACAATCAGTGGCAGTTCGCTTCGTGCCTCGGCGAGCACCTTGCCGGTGGAAGCGTCGATCAGAAAGGTTCGGGTGGACCTGAGGACCCCCAGGCCCGGGCTCCCGCTGTCCCTGTATCTGACGCGGCTGGCCTGGACCAGAAGCATATTCGGGGTAACGACGACCGCCGACACCAGATTGTCGGTGATCCCACCCTTGCCCGGACCGAACCTCATCCCGTTTCCGTTATCGGGGTCTTCACCCGATTGAGTGGGTAACCGGCCTCACTTGACACCAGCCGGATAGAGATTCAGGCCACCCAGATGGAAATAGATGGCCGTCTTGAAGCGTTCCTTGTTGCGGAAACCGCGACTGCGG
>JBDIWC010000104.1:0-4554 GCA_039794085.1 Gemmatimonadales bacterium | reverse complement strand
TGCCCTGGCTCGGCATCCAGGTGGTTACTTCGCTATCTTCGCCCAACCCCCAACCCCCAACCCCCAACCCCTGGCGCACGGCCGCCTCCAGGGGCCACTCCCAGCCCGGCATGTTGTTGTATTCGGCAAGCGACACCCCAAGGGCGCGCACATGGTCCCGCAGGTGCCCAGGCGTGGTCCGGGGGCTTTGTTCCTTGGCCAGGGCCTCGACACTGGGGCACAGGCGCTGTCGGGTTGCCAGGCGGGCGAGACGTCCCAGGTCACCAACACGGCACTTCAGGAGGTCGGGGATCTTTCGGCGGAGGCTTCGCCCGCTCAGGCCGGCCGGGACGGGGCGACCCTTCCCATCGAGGGCGTGAATCACCAAGGGTTCCAGGTGCGGGTTGTCGAGCCGGGCGGCGAGCCACGCCGCGATCTGATCCGGGGTGGGGGTGGGTCGGTTGTTCACTGCGGTCAGCACCTCCTCGATCAGGGGTGGAGGGTCGGAAGCAAGGCAGACGACCTGTCGTGTGGACGCAAGGACCGGTGGCGCGGTGCCGTCGGGGAGGTCGGGAAGGAGGGGGACCGGGGGGACGTGGAGCGGCAGTGCCTCGACGGTCGCGCTGATGAGGTCGTGGCTCTCGTGACCATCCAGGTGGAGAACCGCGATGGCGCCGAGGGGGAGCACCTCATAACGCACCGCATCGAGCAGTGCCTCCTCTGTCGTGTAGGGGGGCTGGAGCACGCCCTTCCTCATCGTGACCTCCCGGCATACCGCCCATATGGGCATACTGTGTGCCTGGTCCATCGATTACGACTTGGACTCAACGCTCAACCATACGGTAGCATGGTATCAATCACTACCGCAAGGGCCACGGTGCGCAATGGATGTTCTGCGATCAGAGCAGCCGACGGCAGCAAGGGCCGGGGGCGTGTCTTCTGCGGCACCATGTCCCGGAATGACAAGCTGTTGACATGGCCAAAACTGGTACTGGCGGCGCTTGTGCTCGGCCGTAGTTTGGACCTGGTTGACTGAGCCGCAGTGCGATGAGGAGGGTGGAGGAGGGTGTGTGAGACGACAGAATACCAAGGAAGACAGCGTGAGCCGGATCACAGTGAAAACCATGGCACGTGGGGCGGCGGTGTTGCTCGCAGCGTTGCTGCTGGGTCAGGTGGCATGGCCCTTGGTGGCGGACATGGTGGCGCCGAGACCGGGTGGAACCCCGGTGCTGGAGCATCGGGTCGTCAGGATCGGCGATACCCTACCCGACCTGTTCGTGATGCCGGTCGAGGAGCCGAGTCTCTCGGAGGGAGATCGTGCGATAACCCTGTCGGCTGCGCTGGCGAGGTCATCTGTGAGTCCCTGCACCTTCCTGATTGTGTACAGCACCACCTGTGGCGCCTGCCGCCGGGCTGCGGCAGCCTGGGCCAAGGTGGCGCCGGACGTCAGGGAGCGATTCGACGGCGCTGTGCTCTGGCTCTCTCTTCCCGACAGCCCGGACAGGATCCAGGCGTTCCACCAGGAGTTCGGTCTTTCCGCGCCCGCGTACCTGCTGGCATCCGCGGATCAGGCCGGGGCGATGGGTGTCATCGGAACCCCGACGGTGTACGCGGTGGACCGGAGCCTGCGGGTGGTGCGGATGCCGGGGGCCGCACCCGAGGAACTGGTGCGTGGGTCTGGGGCACAGGCACTGGAGGCATCGTGCCGGGAGCAGGGGGCATGATGCCCCGCGGTCAGAGAGCTCGGATGATCCCCTGCGTGATCCTGGGGATCGTGCTCATCGGTGGTTGCGAAAGCGCCTCCGGAACCGTGGATGAGCCCCTCTCGGAGGTTGTCGCGGAGGTGGGGGACACGACGGTGGTCCGGGTGGCAGTGGCGCCCCTGGACATCGGCGTGACAGGGAACCACAAGGTGACCGAGCTCCGGTCCGACCTCGACCTCGTGCCCGCGGAAGTATCGAACGTTATCGATGTGGCTACCTTCGCCGATGGGCGGGTGGCGGTGCTGACACCGGAGAATGTGCAAGTCTTCTCCCCTGCCGGCCGCGCTCTCGCGACGCTCAGCCGACCGGGGCCCGGACCGGGCGAATTCCGCTACCCCGTGGCGCTCGCGGTCACGGGAGACTCGGTGCTCGTGCTGCAGATGCTTCTAGATCGGGGGGAACTGTCAGCGTTCCTGGGTACCACAGGCCGGCTTATGGGAACACGGGAGGTTGGGAGTGGGGGAGACTGGATGGGATACATGGCGCGGGGCCCGGCGCTCTTCCAGGACTTCCCGGCGTGGAGTGGAGTGGAGGACTGGTCACGGCGATTGGGGGTGGTGGGTGGAACTCCGGTGGTGTTCGTCCAGAGCGGCGAACAGACCCCGGGGGCGGAGGACTCGGTGCCGAAGGAGCCGGGGGTCCTCCTCAAACTGGGAGGTCGGGCTGCAGCTGAGACCTTGGCCATCCTCCAAGGCCCCCCGTCGCTGATCCGCTCGGTTACCACCGAACAGCGGCGGGCAGTGTATTGGGAACGACTGTACGAGCCCCGCCCCCTCTGGGCGAGCGGTCCGGGGTGGTGGGGGATTATCGAGCGGGGGGACACCGTGCTGGAGTTACGGACCGACACCGGTCAGGTGCTCCGGTTTGCCTGGTCGGCCCGGCAGGTGGAGGTGAGCGAAGCGGACCGGGAGACCACGAGCCGCTATGGGGTGGTCTATGTGGCACGGACATTCGTCCGGAGCCGGGCCAAGCTGCGCCAGCTCCCTCCGGGGGAGCAACGGGAGCAGTATCGCAAGTTCCTGACCTTCTTTCCCTTCGCCACGTGGCGGCCGCAGGCCACCGCGCTCCTCCATGCGGGGGGGTGTGCCCTGGTGGCGGGGTTCGACCCCAAGGCCTTCACCGACGGGACCGCCACGTCGTGGATCCGGATCGGTGTGCGGGAGGGTCGGGTACTGGACGTCCTACGGGTACGGGCACGGGATGCCCGGACGCTCCATGCCGATGGCCGAGGGGTCTACACACGCGTGTTCGGGGAGGATGATGTCCCCCATGTTGTCAGGTGGCGGTTTCCGGACGAGGGCTGTCTCGAGGGGACCGGGACGGGAGCCGATTCCTGAATCGCGGTACCACTTCAACCCCAAGGAGGACAGGATGCGTATCTTGAAGGACGTGGGACTCGTGAAGACCCTGCTCGTGGTGGCGGCGCTGCTCGCGGCGAACCTGTACGTCGGTGCGAGGACGACGTCGCTCGAGGCGCAGCAGTCCGATCCGTGCCGGAACGGCCCGGACTTCTGTGAGGGCCAGGATCTCAAGTGCACCTTCCCGGTGCCGCTCCCGGGAAACTACTGTGATTTCTATCCCACATCCTCCTGTTCCCTCGCCACATGTACCGAGACGGCGCTGGAGCCCTGAGCGAGGGACTGCCGGAGCCGCACGATGAGCCCTGCAGGTGAAGATGCAGCGTGGCCTTCGGCTCACCACGCTGCATCCTCCCCATGCAGGATGGTAGCAACCATGTCCGATGGCGAGAAGAGAGGCACAACGTGTATCCACCTGAGTCGTGTGGAAAGGAGGTGGGTGCACCGGCAGCACATGGGAACGGAGAGTGCGATGTCACCACTGAATGGATCATCATCACACTGGAGTAGGCGGACTCTTCTCGTACGAGTGGGCCTCACTCTTACCATGATACGTCCTCCGATCTCAGAACTTGCCGCCCAGCACACGCTCCAAGGCCAGGTCGTGGACACAGCCGGCTTGGGGCTGTCGGGGGTCGAGGTTGTGTTGGCGGAGGCAAGACGCCGGGGGGTCACAGATAGTAGCGGTGGGTACACGGTCTCCGACATCCCCACGGGGCGTTACGAGGTGGTGTTCCGGCGGTTGGGATATGCACCGTTCGTGATGTTCCGGAGCTTCATCGGGGACACGGGGACGACAGTGGTGGATATCCAGCTGGCCGCGCAGGCGGTGGTTCTGCCCGAGGTGGAGACGAAGGTGCGGGGACCTGAGGCAGTGCCCGTAAAGCTACAGGGGTGGGCGCGGCGGAGGGAGTTCAACGTGGGGGGGAAGTTCTGGGACGATTCCTTGTTGCGGACTCGGGAGCACCAGCGTCTCCCGGAACTACTGCAGAGCGTCTCGGGGGTCCGGATCATTCGTCGCAATGGCGGTCGCTTTCTGGCCACGGGCGGGGGACGGGCCGGCGTATCATTCCTTCCCCAACGGGATCCTCGTGGTCCGGTTCCGCGGGATGCGTGCTATGCCACGATTCTGCTGGATGGCATCCGGATGGGGTTCAACCCGGATCCGCCGAATCTCGACGATCTCCCGATTCACCAGATCGAGGCTATTGAACTCTATCGGTCTCTCTCAGAAGTTCCCATCGAGTTTCTAGGGCCAGGCTCCCACTGCGGCGTTCTGGCGATCTGGACCCGGGTGGGAGGGAACCAGTAGAGAAGTTTGAAGTTCGAAGTTGCGGGTTCAGGGGATCGATGCAACAGCTTGGTGAAAGACTTCCGCCGGGGTGAGAAACCCCAGTGTCTTCCGGGGTCGGCCGTTGAGTTCGTCGGCGACCCGGTTGAGCGTGCGCTGGGGA
>JBDIWC010000103.1:0-5056 GCA_039794085.1 Gemmatimonadales bacterium | reverse complement strand
GAAGGGGGACTGCCCTTCAGGGCATTCACGCGAAGCGTGCATCGCGTTGGCTTCAGCCAACGTGAACCGCGAGGGCCCTGGGGATGGTCGCGCCGATCGCGCGGGATGAATCCCGCGCGATGCACCTTCGGTGACCGGCGCTGAAGCGCCAGACCCATGCCCGCTTCTCACTTCCCCACTCGGGTCCAGATGGCAAGTACCCCACACATCGATCCGGGAGAATTGAGCTCCACCGGAATCTCCGAGGCGGAGCGGTAGAACTCCATGGCGACAATCTGGTGTACCGGGACATCGTTGAGATTGAACGGGGCGATCTTTGGAATCCCGATGCGCTGGCCGTCCAGGTATACGACTACTTCGCACGGGTCTCCACGCGTCACTCCGGCTCGACCCCCATAAGTAGTAAGGACGCTCTTTCCACTTCCACTGCCGCCCAGGATGCGAACTCCAGACACCGGTTGTAGCACCTCAGCCAAGGTTCGGTATTCCAGCGTTCGCAGCAACGAGTCATCCCAGAACTTGCCCCCTCCGTTGAATTCCCGCCGCCGAGCCCATTCGCGGAGCTTCACCGGCACCTCCTCCGGCCCCCGCGCCTTCGTCTCCAGTTCCGGCAGGACGAACGCCTCCGCCGCGAGTTGCGCGTCGAGCACCACGGTGTCGCGCAGGAAGGATCGAAACACGGTGAGTGGCTGGTACCCGATCCGCCGAAACACCACCTGATACCGGCCGGGCGGCACATCCCTCACCTCATAACGCCCCTCCTCGTCGGTCACCGTCCGGCGGCCCGCCTCCGCCAGCGCCACCTCCACCACTGCGAGCCCGGCCCCGGCTGTGTCCACTACCTTCCCCCGCAGGAGAGGGGAGAGGGGAGTCGCCGCCACAACCGCCTTCACCGGAACCCGCACCTGAATCTGGGTCATCGACCCCTCCGCCTTCGCCACCGTCGCTGCTTGTGTCTCCGGTTTCCCTGCCTGCACCGCGAGGCGGGTTCCGATCGGAATCCCGCAGAACGCCACCAGGCCGTCCCTATCGCTCGTCCCTTCGACCCTCACCGCCGGTCGCTCCACCCGGAGCCCCCGTCCGTCCCCCACCCGCACCGTCTGGGTCGCCTGCTCCCCCGCCGTGACGACCACCGGTGCCTCCGCCACGGCGGCCAGCGGACGGCCCTCCTCCACCACCTGCACCACCACCACACCGAGTCCACCGCCCGATATCGGCGTGGGGCCGCACACCCCGGGATTAGCGGGCGGCGAGGCCTCCCCCTCCCCTGCACCAGATGGCACAGCCCGTGCCTTCCCACCACTCACGTGCCACGCCACCAGGGCACCTCCCCGCCGGTCCGGCGAGCGTCGTCCCGTGAAGCTCCCGTCCCGAACCGCGCCGAGCACCGGAGTCTGCACGTACCATTCGTCAACAATCCACCCTCCGTCCGCGATCGGCGCCAACGACACCGTCCCCCCCGGACGGTGTGCCTGGAGTTCGCTCGGGAGATTCGTGTAGCGAAAGGTGATCTCCTGTAGGGCTGCCTCGCTCCGACGGATCCAGAGGACACCTTCGATGTCCGGCACGGTCCGATCGGGCAGCGGTACGAACCGCAGTCCGATCAGCCCCTCGGTGCGGCGTTCCTCCGCATCGAGCCGGAAGCAGTGCGTCTCCAGAAACGCCTCGTCCAGCAGCACACTGGCGTCCGGAAGGTAGAAGAGGGCCTGGTCCCGCCCCACGTCGGCGAACCCCGATTCCCGCAGGCGCGCGGGGGACACCGTGACAAAGGGCGCCTCCCGGGTGTACTGCACCACGTCGGTGGTCTCCCCTTGCAGGCGGCCCCGCACGGTCAGGGTGCGTTCCCAGCGCCAGCGCTCGAGGAGCGGGCGGACCGAGGTCGCGGTGAGGGCCGTCACCGTGAGGGTTTTCCGGGCTTCTTCCCACACGGCGGCGAGTTCGGGACCCGCCACTCCGCCGGTGCCGCAGGCCACCTCTCCCGCCACCACGTCCATCTCGGGGAGCAGGAACCGCTCCGGGTTCACCGCGATCCGCTGGATCAGGGTGTCCGTGAGGGCGCCCACCGTGAAGGGGGTCGTCAGCGTGGTGGCGTAGCCGATCCGGTCCACCCGGAGCCGATAGGTACCCGGTCCGCTCAGGGTCACCGTGCCCCGGCCCTGGGCATCGGTCAGGATCCGGACCATGATCTCGTCGCTCCCGGCCCGAAGAAGGGACACTACCGTGCTCGGCGCCACGGTGCGGGTCACCGTATCCACTGTCTGCACCTGGACCACCTGGGCGGAAAGGAGACCCGGCGGTATCGCCACGAGTCCTGAGACGGCAAGGAACGACCAGCCGCAATTCCGCGCACAACCCATTGTCCGGTGCATTTCTGCCTCCGCGAGGCGATCTCAACGGGCGATCTTGACAAGGGACGATCCCGCCGCCCGGTGCATGCACACGCCGCTGCGAGCGCCGGACCCCTGCCAGGGTGGACCCCACGGTCAGAGGGGGGCGGCATTCGGGAGAACTATCCCACCGCCATCTGTCCCCTACTCCCTATTCTCTACTCGCTATTCCCTATCTTCCTCCACCCACCCGCGTCCAGATAGCCAGGACCCCGCAACCCGAACCCGTCGAGTTGAATTCCACCGGGATCTCAGACGTAGAGCGGTAGAACTCCATGGCCGCGATCTGGTGAACTGGATAATCATCCAGATTAGGGGGTTCGTAGGCGAACCCAAGCTTGATCCCGTCCACATACACCTCTGCGTAGCACGCACGTGGCAATCGGGGATCGATTGGCCGCCCACCAGTATTCGAACGCGGAGCGTTTCCCGCCCGGCCACCGCCTGTGGCCAGGAATCGCTTCCCCATTGCGCGCACGATACGAACCCCGGAGACGCCTTGAAGGACCTCGGGAAGTCGCTGGTATTCTTTCACCCGCAACAAGGAATCGTCCCAGAACTTCCCTCCGACGTTGAACTCCCGCCGCCGGGCCCACTCCCGGAGCTTCAGGGGAACCTCCTCAGGCCCCCTCACCTTCGACTCCACCTCCGGCAATACCACCGCCTCTGGGCGCAGCTGAACATTCACCACGCTCGTGCCGGTGTCCCCCATGAAACTCCGAAACACCGCCACCGGAGCGTACCCAACCCGCCGGAACACCACTTCAAACCGTCCGGTCGGGACATTCCGGATCGCATACCGACCTCCGCTGTCGGTCACGCTCCGTCGACCTGCCTCCATCAACACGATCTCTACTGCTGGTAGGCCAACCCCGGTGCTGTCCACAACGCGACCGTGCAGAACATGCTGGGCGTGGGTCAGATGGATCGCCTGGAAGCACAGCACTCCCAGGCACGCCACCATGCGCCATCTTTGCATGTCCCTGCCACGAACTCCAATAGTTCCGATCATCACTGGCCGACCCCCTGTTCGCGTCACGAGGTTTCTCTCCACCTTGGTGATACCTGCTCACATGATTCCGCAGCACCCCCCAAGGCTCGCATCCCCTCGACTGGCTGTCGGGGATTGCGACCCTTGGGGAGTGCGGGTGATGCAGCGCCGAGTACTTATGCAGCCGAGTCCCTCCTACGGCTCAAGTGCGGTCTCCGTGCAAGTCGCCACGTCACAATCCGACGTGGGATAGTAGTCGCAGTAGTTGCCGGGGAGCGGCATGGGAAAGGTACACTTCGTGTGAGTCGGGGGGATGGTCTCTCCCTGCGCCTCGAGGTCCGCGGCAGACCGCGCGACGTAGACGTTTGCCGCCACCAGCGCCGCGATCAGGAACAGCACCTGCACGAGCCCGAACCGATTCTGCTTCTGGATCTGCATCCTGCCCTCCATGGAAGAGTGTGGAACCATCGCTCCGGCAGCAGTCACCCGGCGAGGCCTGGTTCACAGGCCGTGTCGGGAAACCGCCACCGGCGCACCAGGGGAAGATCGTCTTCCCCAAACACCCGCAGGTACACCCCCTGCCCGTCTGCGTGGAGGGTCCGGGCATCCCGCGCCCGTACCCTGATGACGTCCAGTACCCGCCGCTCCTGCACACTGACCCGGAGCCATGCCGTGGCTGTGCCGTCCGTGAAGGCCTCCGGATCGAACCCGGCCACCAGGGCACATGCCCCGGCGTGGAGCAGGGCGGTGGCCTGGGGTCGCGAACGGGAGAAGGGGAAGAATGTCAGGAACTTGCGGTACTGCTCCCGCATCTCCCGCCGGGGCATCTGTTGGAACCGGGCCCGGCTCCGTACCGAGGTCCGGGCCACGTAGGTCACCCCATGGCGGCCCGTGGTCTCCCGGTCCGCTTCGCTCACCTCCACCTGCCGGGTCGGCCAGGCAAACCGGAGCACCTGACCGGCGTCGGTCCGTAACTCCAGCACGGTGTCCCCCCGCTCGATAATCCCCCACCACCCCGGACCGCTCGCCCAGAGGGGGCGGGATTCGTACAGCCGTTCCCAATACACCGCCCGCCGCTGTTCGCTGGCAACCGAGCGGACCAGGGACGGCGGGCCTTGGAGGACAGCCAGGGTCTCAGGGGTAGCCCGACCTCGCAGTGCGAGGAGAGCCCCCGGTTCCTTCGGCACCGAGTCCTCCATTTCCGGGGTCCGTTCACCGCTCTGGACGAACAGCACCGGAGTTCCTCCCACCACCCCCAGTCGCCGGGACCAGTCTTCCACCCCGCTCCACGCGGGGAAGTCCTGGAAGAGCGCTGGCCCTCGCGCCATGCATCCCATCCAGTCTCCCCCGCTCCCGACCTCGCGTGTTCCCACAAGTCGGCCCGTGGTACCCAGGAACACCGACAACTCCCCACGATCCACAAGCATCTGCAGCACGAGCACCGAATCTCCCGTGACCGCGAGCGCCACGGGGTAGCGGAACTCGCCCGGTCCCGGCCCCGGCCGGCTGAGCGTCGCGAGGAGTTGTCCCTCGGGAGAGAAGACCTGCACGTTCTCCGGTGTGAGCACCACCACCCGCCCATCGGCGAAGGTGGCCACATCGATCACGTTCGACACCTCCGCAGGCACGATGTCGAGATCGGACCGGAGCTCGGTCACCCGGTGATTTCCTGTCACGC
>JBDIWC010000102.1:0-5653 GCA_039794085.1 Gemmatimonadales bacterium | reverse complement strand
GGACCCGTCTGGTGAACCCGAGTCAACTTGCTCCGTGGCCAAGCGGTTGGCGTTCCCCTGGGCGAAGGCCCCGGGGAACCCACGCGACCCCGACGCGCCTCTGTGGTTCCGGCTCGGCCGGCTTGGGACTGGGGAAGTTTGAAGGAGGACGGCGGGGTTCATCGGGCAGCGCGGGTCACGATGTCTCTGATCGGGTACGTCCGACTCCCCACGCCGCGATCAAGCCGACAAGAGTCACGAGATACAGAACCGGGACAATCAGGAGGAGATCGACCCGGATGGGAGCGATCACGGTCTGCATCCAGAAGTACATGATGGTTTCATAGATCCCGTACACTATCCACACCGCGACCACGGCCAGAAGGGAAAGGTGGACACCATGCGAGGCTCTCGTCCATTCTTCGCTTCGTCGGCTTTGCTCCTCTCCCCTACCGCCGGTCGTTTCCACCTGGAGACTCGGGCGACGCATGCGTCGCCCCAGGGGCGAAATACTTTCGCCCCTGACGGAATCGTCACCAAACTCCATCCCCGTCCTCACCAGTCGTCCCCAACCCCCAGATCCTCCAGCGCACGCCGGAAGTCGTGGTAGCCCACGCGCGGTTCGGCCGTGCGGTCCATCATCGCCTCATTCCAGCCGAAGGCGCGGATCAGGGCGACGATCGCGGTACAGAAGGGCACATCCCGGAAGGTGTCCTCGTGTGAGAGCCGGAGCATGAAATGCTCACGGCACTGGGGGACCTTCACCGGATGATCCCATCGCTCCGGACCTGACTGGGATGCCGGTCCCCCACGCCACCGTTCCCACCCGGGGCCGTTCTCCCGGATGAGATAGACCGCCCATGGCGCTTCCGGAGCCTCCACCGCCACGAGATAGGCCTGGTCCCTCCAATGGTACCCGGTCATGACGCGGGTGGTGATTCCGACCCTCGCGGCCCGGGCCACCGCTTCGGAAAGCGTCAGGCTATCCCTCTGTTGTACATCCTGGTCCGAGGCCATCCCCCAGTGTACAAGCCCCGTGTGACACCCAGGGATTTCGCCCCTGGATACCAACGCCCCGACGACGGGGTGTTGGGGCAGTTCGCGAACGGCCCGTACTGCACCCACGGCGTTCTCAAATCCCCTCGCCGGCTCGGGATGACCTCCTTCGAACTTCAAACTTTCCTCCTTCAAGCGCCACCGCCTCCTACATCCCATCATGTCCTATGTCCTATGTCCTATGTCCTATGTCCTATCATGCCCTATTACGTCCTACGTCCTTCGCCACTTCTTTCTCCCACGAATCCCGGAGCGACACGGTGCGGTTGAACGCCAGCGCCCCGGGACGCGAATCGGGGTCGCTCACGAAGTATCCGGTGCGCTCGAACTGGTACGCCGATCCCACCGGATCCCCCGCGACACTCGGCTCCACCTTCGCGTCCCGGATCACCACCAGCGAGTCCGGATTCAGCATCGACGTGAAGTCGGTGCCCTCCGGCACATCGTCGGGGTCGGGCACGGTGAAGAGCCGGTCGTAGAGCCGGAGTTCGCAGTCCAGCGCATGGGGCGCCGACACCCAGTGAATGGTGCCCTTCACCTTGCGGCCGTCGGGCGAGTCGCCCCCGCGGGTCTCCGGGTCAAAGGTGCAACGGAGTTCCACCACCATACCGGTCTCGTCCTTCACCACCTCCTGACAGGTGATGAAGTATCCGTACCGGAGCCGCACTTCGCGGCCGGGGGCGAGCCGGAAGAACTTCTTCGGCGGATCCTCCATGAAGTCGTCGCGATCGATGTACAGCTCTCGTGAGAACGGCACCACCCGCGACCCGATCTTCGGAACGTCGTGGGGATAGTAGGAGGCCTCGAGCTCCTCCGTCCGGTCCTCAGGATAGTTGGTCAGCACAACCTTGAGTGGATGGACAACGCAGAGCACCCGGGGCACCCGCATGTTGAGGTCGTTCCGCACCGCGTGGTCGAAGCTCGCCAGTTCCGCCCGGGCGTCCTTCCGCGCCACACCGATCGTGTCGCAGAAGTCCCGCACCGCCTGCGCCGGCACTCCCCGGCGCCGAATGCCCGCGATGGTGGGCATCCGCGGATCGTCCCACCCGGAGACATGCCCCTCGTTCACCAGCCGGAGGAGCTTCCGCTTGCTCAACACCGTATAGTCGAGATTCAGCCGGGAAAACTCGGTCTGCTCCGGGGGACGCTCGAAACCGGCCTCCCGCACCAGCCAGTCGTAGATCTCGCGGTTGTCCTTGAACTCCAGGGTGCAGAGCGAATGCGTGATCCCCTCGATCGCGTCCGAGAGGCAGTGGGCAAAGTCGTAGAGGGGATAGAGACACCACGCGTCACCCCTGCGGTAGTGCGTGGCATGCCGGATCCGGAGCAGCGGGGGGTCCCGCATGATCATGTTCGGATGGGCCAGGTCGATCCGGGCCCGGAGTACGTGGGAGCCATCGGGAAACTCCCCCGCCTTCATCCGCACCAGGAGATCGAGGTTCTCCTCCACGCTCCGGTCCCGGTCCCGGCTCGGCGTGCCGGGAGTGGTGACCGTTCCCCGGTGCGCCCGGATCTCCTCCTCGCTCTCACTGTCGACATAGGCCTTCCCCTTCCGCACCAGCGACACGGCGATCTCGTAGAGCTGTTCGAAATAATCGCTGGCGTAGCGCTCCTCGTCCCAGGTGAAGCCGAGCCAGCGGACATCCTCCTTGATGGCGTCGACGTACTTCATGTCCTCGGTGAACGGGTTGGTATCGTCGAACCGGAGATTCACGGTGCCGCCGAAATCCCGGGCAATGCCGAAGTTGAGACAGATCGATTTGGCGTGGCCGATGTGAAGAAATCCGTTCGGCTCCGGGGGGAACCGGGTCCGGATCGGGCGGCCGAATCGGTTCGATTCCACATCCCGGGCCACCATGTCCCGGATGAAGTCTCTGCGGGGTGTGTCCTGGGTCACGACGTCATTCCGATGCGGGTGGGGAAGGGTGCCGGTAGGGTACCGGTACAAAGATAGCAGCGGGCGGGGGTAGGACGCAGGACATAGGACATAGGGTGGCCCTGATCAACCGACGAGGGAACCAATGCCCGTCATTCCCGCGCACGCGGGAATCCATTTTCCTCCTCAAGCCCTCGTTCACATGGATCCCCGCGTGCGCGGGGATGACGATTGATCAGAGATTCCCTAATACCCTCCGGGGCGAAAGTATTTCGCCCCTACGGGACCAACGGCCGCGCGGCACCGATCTCATACCCTTGCGGTGGTTCCGCTCCGAGCAGGTGCCGGACGAAATAATCCCAGCGGCGGCGCATCATGTACGGTTCGTTCCCGAATCCATGCCGTCGGTTGGGAAGCAGAAGAAGGTCGAAGTCCTTGTTCGCCTTCATCAGGGCGTCCACCAGCACCAGGGTGTTGTTGGGCGGGACGTTGTTGTCCATGGATCCATGGGCGATCAGGAGCTTCCCGCGGAGGTTCTCCACGTGGAGCTGGTTGGCCTGGTCATCGTAGTTGGTGCCGCCATCGGGATTTTCCACCAGGAGTCCCTGGTACCGTTCTCCCCAGTCGTCCTCGTAGGTTCGGTTGTCGTGATTGCCGGCCTGGGACACCGCCACCTTGTACACCTCGGGATAGCGGAGGATACCGGCGGTTGAGGCGAATCCACCGCCCGAATGCCCCCAGATCCCGACCCGGTCGAGATCCATCCAGGGGTGGCGGGCGCCGAGCTGCCGGAGCATCGCGACCTGATCGGGGAGTCCGTTGTCGCCCATGTTGCCGTAGTAGGCGTCGTGGAACGACTTCGAGCGCATCGGGGTCCCCATCGCGTCCACTTCCACCACGATGAAGCCGAGTTCGGCGATGGCCTGCTTGTCCCCGCGGGCGGGGGAGAAGTTCCTGCTCCCCACGCTTCCGGTCTGGGGCCCCGGGTAGAGGTAGTTGAGCACGGGATAGCGCGTGGTGGAATCGAACTGCGAGGGGCGGTACATGAGCCCGTACAGGTCGGTTTCATCGTCGCGCGCCTTGACCGTGAAGGGGATCGGGGGCTGCCACCCGAGGGCCATCAACCGGGAGATGTCGGCTGTCTCCAGGGTCATCACCAGGCGGCCTCGGGCGTCGCGCAGCACGGTGGTTGGCGGGGTGACCGGCGTGGACCATCGATCCACGAACCACTCCCCGCCTGGCGCCAGGGTCACGGCGTGATTGGCGTCATCGGGGGTGAGCAGTGTCTGCCGCTTGCCGTCGAAGCCGATCGTGTAGAGGTGCTGGAAGTAGGGATCCCGGCCTGGCTCGCGACCCGCGGCGGTGTAGGTCAGGGTCCGGGCCCGCTCATCCACCCGCAGAAGCTGCAGCACGGGACCGGGACCGGTGGTGATCTGGTGCTTCAGGGCTCCGGTCGTGAGGTCATACAGGTAAAGGTTGCCCCAGTCATCCCGTTCGGAAAACCAAACAAACTCATTCGACGCCGGGAGGACGCGCCAGTTCTCCTGATCGAGGCCCGATTCGTACTGAGTGGCGACCCGCTCCTCGAAAACATCGCGCACCGTCCCGGTCTCGGCGTCGGCGATGCGGAGGGTGGCCACCGTGTGGTCTCGCGACGAGGAGACGAATGCGAGGTGGGAGCCATCGGGATACCAGGCCACATCGGCCCAGGTCCGGCCACAGACCACATGGTCGCAGACCGTGCTCCGGTGCGCATCGGGGGGCATCTGCAACCGGACCACTCGCGCCGCCGGCACGTCGATGATGACGCGATGGATGGTGAAGATGGCGCTGTCACCGGGGAGGGGATACTTCCACGCCTCGAGCTCGGGGTGCCCCACCTGGCTGTTCACCAAGTACATCATGCCCACCGCGCGGCCGTCATGCTGGAAGGTGGCGATCCGGCGGCTGTCCGGAGACCAGACCAGCACCGGCATGTCGCTCTTGAGCCACCCGGCGTTGTTAGTCGCGTAGCCGAAGTCCTCCACGCCGTCCGTGGTGAGCCGAGTGTCCTGGCCGGTCGCGAGGTCGCGCACCCAGAGGTTATGGTCCCGCACGAAGGCCGCCTTGGACCCGTCGGGCGAGACCACGCTGTTCCGCGGGGGGGCGCCCCGATCCGTTTCCGCGCTCGGCGCGCAAGTTCCCGCCGGGGCGGTGCAGACAAACCGCCTCCGACCGATGATGAAGGTGAGATCCAGCCCCTCGGCCGCCAGTTTCAGGTCCTGCAGAGACAGCTCCGTCGCGGACAGTGTCGTGTCGGCGGCGGCACTCAGGGCGCGGGCCAGGGCAGCATGGTCGAAGGCAGGTTGCCGGGTCCGCCGCTTCGGGTCCACCATCAGGTACTCATCGCCTCCCTCCCCGGTGGACCGCCGGTACCAGAGCCGACCGTCGTCCAACCAGGTTTCCCGGCTCACCTGACCCTCCACGGCCGGGTTCATCGTGACCCCCAGGCGCCGCTCGGCCCGGGCGTAGTCCTGGGCCGTGAGGGGGGGGCGCTCCTGGCCGTGCATCGAGGCCATCGGGAGCAGCAGGATCGGGAGGGTCAGGAGCAGTCGGCGCATGGCATCCTCGGATGGGGCGGAGATTCCTCAAGATACGTCCACCGTTTGGCTGGTGTGAAGGTCGAAGGGTGAAGTTCGAAGGGGAGGGTGGAATCCATGACTGGCATGCCTCGCCCATTGGTTATTGTTCATCGTTCATTGT
>JBDIWC010000101.1:0-6790 GCA_039794085.1 Gemmatimonadales bacterium | reverse complement strand
TCTGGGGGCGGGGAGAGGGCTCCGGAGGGACAGGAACCCATGCCGAAGCCGGAAGAGCCCAACCCTGAAGTGGATGGACACGTCTGGTGAACCCGAGTCAACTTGCTCCGTGGCCAAGCGGTTGGCGTTCCCCTGGGCGAAGGCCCCGGGGAACCCACGCGACCCCGACGCGCCTCTTTGGTTCCGGCTCGGCCGGCTTGGGGAGTGGGGAGTAGGGTCCTTCCCCCCACTCCCTATCGTTGTAGTTCCCTACTCCCTACTCCCTACTCCCTACCGCGGCATTCGCCCCGGGGTCCACGGCACACCCGCGGCATCGGCGGCGGCTTCGACGGTGCGCAGGTCCGTTTCCACCAGGACTCGGTAGTCCGCCATGAACCGGGCAAAGTCGGCCCGGGCGATGGAGTACGCCCGGCGGTGGGTGTCGGTCGGGTTGGACGTGGAGTTCCAGTGTCCGCTCACGATGCTTTGCACCCGGTTGGTGATCGCGGGGCCGGTGGGTTCGCTGCGCCGGGCGACGGTTCGATCGCCGGAGAGTCGGACCTGCAGTGCGTCGAGGCGGCGGCCGAGTTCCCGCACGCGGGTTCGGAGGGCGGCGTCGGCACCGGGGGCGTCGTCCACGGCCTGGCGCAGGAGGTCGAGGCGCCGGTTGGTTTCGGTCACGCTCTGGACCGCCCCCATCACTCCCCGCTGCAAGGTGGCCGTTTCCCGTTGGAAGGCGAGGAGGGCGGCCCGGTCGGCCGGGGGAAGGCTCGAGGTCCCGACCGGCTGGGCCGAGAAGGTCTGCGGGTTGCTCACGGGGGTTTCCACCCCGTTGATCCGCTGCGAGAGGGTGACCTGATAGGTCCCCGGCATGGCGAGCGGTGCCTGGCCTCCCCCGAACCCACCCCCACCCCCGCCTCCTCCCCCGAACCCTCCGCCCCCGCTCCCCCCGGTGACCGGCAATGAGGACGCGTGCCGCAGGTTCCAGGTCACCCGGTGGAACCCGGCGCTCGTCGGTCCGGTGAGCCGGCGCACCACGTTCCCTTCGCTGTCGCGCACGGTGATCACCATGGCGGGCGCCTCTTCCTGGTCCTCGGCACGGAGGGTATCCCAGGTCGGGTAGGGAGTGTCCTCCCCGCGGCGGGCCGCGGCCCGTTCCCGCTGCCGCCGCTGGGCCTCGGTGGACCGAATGGGGGTAAGGAGATGGTAGGTGAAGGTGGCGCCCACGGCGGGGTTGTCGGCGGTGAAAACGGCGTCGCCCTGGGAGCCCGGCTTGGTCGAGGCCTGGATGAACATCGGAGCGGCCGGGACCGGAAGGAGTGTGGGCCCATTGGCGAGGAGCGCCGGAGCCACTGCCCGGAGCGGGGTGTAGTCGTCCAGGACCCAGAAGCCGCGACCGAAGGTGGCGAGGACCAGGTCGTTTTCCCGGCGCTGGATGGCGATGTCGCGCACCGGAATCGGGGGGAGTCCGCTCCGCATCCGGGTCCAGCGTCCCCCACCGTCGAACGTCACAAACAATCCGAACTCCGTGCCGACGAAGAGAAGATCGGGTCGGACATGGTCCTCCGCGATGGTCCAGGCGCTGCCCCTCGCGTCGATGTTGCCGGTGATGGAGGTCCAGGTGCGGCCCCGGTCGGTGCTCTTCAGCACGTACGGAGTGTAGTCTCCCGCCTTCTGGTTGTTGAAGGTGGCATAGACGGTGCCGTCGTCGTGTTGCGAGGCGATGATGTCGGACACGTAAGTGGTGTCGGGCACGCCGGGAAAGCGGTCCACGCGGCGCCAGGTCGTGCCTCCGTCCTCCGAGATCTGAATCAGGCCGTCGTCGGTGCCGGTGTAGAGCAGTCCCTCGACCCGGGGCGATTCCTCCACCACCACAATGTTGCCGAACTGGCTCGTGGAGGTGTTCTTGGCCACCGCATCGACGCTCCAGACCCGGCCCATCATCTTCAGCGTGTTCCGGTCGAGATTCCGGGTGAGGTCCCCGCTCACGGGCCGCCAGGTGTCTCCCCGGTTGTCGGAACGGAAGAGGCGCTGAGCGGCGAAGTAGAGCCGGGCCGGATTGTGGGGACTGATGATGAGGGGCGAGTCCCAGTTCCAGCGGAGCGGGGCGTCACCCGAATCGGGCTGGGGCTGGATGTTGATCCGCTGGCCGGTGCGGCGGTCCATGCGCACGAGCACGCCGTGCTGGGACTCACCGTACACGATGTTCGGATCGGTGGGGTCCACCCGGGGCTGAAACCCGTCTCCCCCGGTCACCACGAACCAGTCCTCGTTTCCGATGCCGCGGGCCTCGATGGTGCGCACCGGTCCGCCGAGTGTGGCGTTGTCCTGGGTGCCGCCGTAGACGTTGTAGAAGGGGAGCGCATTGTCGAGCGCCACCTTGTAGAACTGGGTGACGGGGAGATTGGCCGTGAACCGCCAGGTGGCTCCGCGATCGAAACTCTCGTAGAGCCCGCCATCGTTGCCGGTGATCAGGTGGGTGTGGTCGGTCGGGTCGATCCAGAGCGCGTGGTGATCCACATGCTTAGTGCGGGTGGGCGTGCCCACGAAGGTGCGGCCGCTGTCGGCCGTGACCATGAGCCCCACATCCATCGACCAGACCCGCTCGACCTCCACCGGGTCGGGGATGATCTCGTGATAGTAGAATGGCGGACCGGCGTTGTAGCCGCTCATCCGCCGCCAGCTTGCCCCTGCGTTGGTGCTTCGGAAAAAGCCGCCGGTGCCGTTGGCTGCTTCGACGATGGCATAGACCGTGGAGGGGTCCACCGGGGAAACGGCGAGCCCGATCTTGCCGAGATCCTCGGACGGAAGACCGGCGGAGAGTTTGGTCCAGGTGGTGCCGCCATCCACCGATTTGTGGACCCCGGAGCCCGGACCCCCGTCGATGAAGCCCCACTGGCGCCGGAACCGCTGCCAGGTCGAGGCGTAGACCACGTCCGGGTTCCGGGGATCGAGGTGCACCTCGTTGGCCCCGGTCCATTCGTTGTCGCCGGCAAGAATCCGGGTCCAGGTGGTTCCTCCATCGGTGGTCCTGTACACGCCCCGGTCGCCGCCGCCCGACCAGAGGGGGCCCTGGGCCGCCACGTACACGGTGGACGGGGTGTCGGGGTGGATGACGATCCGGCCGATGTGACCCGAATTCCCGAGTCCCATGTTCTTCCAGGTCCGGCCGCCGTCGGTGGACTTGTAGATCCCGTCGCCATAGCCCACGCTGCGCTGGCTGTTGTTCTCGCCGGTGCCGGCCCAGATCGTCAGCGGGTCGGTGGGGTCGATGGCCAGGGCTCCGATGGCGTAGGATCCCGCATTGTCGAAGACCGGCGTCCAGGTAGTCCCGGCGTTCACCGTTTTCCAGATCCCGCCCGAGGCGACTCCGACGTACCAGGTCCGGGGCTGGTCGGGGTGGATCGCGATGTCGGAGATCCGGCCCGAGGTCAACGCGGGGCCGAGCTCCCGGAAGCGGAGCCCGGCGAGGGTTGCGGTGGTGACGCCCGCCGTGTCGGACGGAGTGGGGCGCGGGCGTTGGGCGGGAAGGGTGGTGGCGAGGCTGAGGAGAAGCGGGCAGAGTGCGAGTGCCGGGTGGATCCTACGCATGCAGCGGTCTCCCTGGACGGCGAGGTGGCGGAGTCGTGACTGGAGAGGAGAAAGGTAGCGACAGGGAGGATACGCGGGGGAGAGGCGCCGCGTTGGGCTGGGGTTGGTTGGGGTCAGGTCTGGTTCGAAACCCCGGGCTCGGTGTGCTCGGTCGTGATTGGTGTTTCCCGGGGCTGACGCCCCTTGCTCGGCCAGGTGAGGTGGCTCACGCCACCGGGAGGAGGGACGAGCACCCGGCCGTGTCAACGGCCTCCCGCCGCCGAGCCCGGGGCGAAAGCCCCGGGGAAACCACGCGAAACACTGAACAGCCATGAAACGAAAAGAACGGCCAGGCTCACCTTTCGTGGTTTTCGTGCTTTTCGTGGTTACAAGATGACTCCCGAACCTCGACCAGGTTCCAGGCCGCCATTATCACTTCAAAAGGTGAACTCACCATCCCATGGGCGCGGGAATGACGGGCCGTGGTTTGCCCCCGTCCAATGAACGTTGTGGGCGAAAGTATTTCGCCCCTACACCCTACTCCCTACTCCCTATTCCCTATTCCCTATTCCCCGCCCTTCCGGGCCGATACTCCCGTTCCACATGGCCCGCGAGCTGGTTCGGATAGAAATACACCTCACGCAGATTACCACTCGCGTATCGTTCCGCCTGGTCGTTGAAATGGGGTGACGCGGGATCGCCGCCCTGGCCTCCCGCCGACACCGCCCGGGCCCGCACGCTGTCGCCGAACTCCACCACGGCCACGAAGCTGTTGCCGCTCGTCCCGTAGATTTTCTTCGACCCGTTGTACGACCGGGCCCCGAACGAGGCGAGCGAGCCCCACCGCGCCGAGGTGAAGGGAACCGGGATGCTCGGCGCGTTGTCATCGAACGGGTGTACGATGTCCCCGGTGATCCGCTGGAACCGGTTGATGTCGCCCCAGGGGGTTTGCCAGGTGCCGAAATCGCTCTCCAGCTTCTCGATCACGGCGGCAAGGGCGTCCAGCCGGTCCGACGCCGAGACCCGTGAGGCCATGTAGTCGTAGATGTTGATCCCGGCGCGGCGCGCGGCGGGGCCCGACCGGCGCATCAGTTCCTCCCCCCAGAACACCGTCAGTGTGGTCGGCACCGATTCGGCGGACCAGCGAAGATCCCAGTCGCGAAGGAGTGCCATCGGTTCCGCCAGGCGGGCCTTGAGGGGCGCGGAAGCCGGGAGGGCATCCCACGCGCGGATGAGGGTGGGGAGGAGCGGCTCGAAGGCCGGAAGGTGGCTGTCGAACGCGGCCGCGCGAAGCGTCTCCAGTGTGAAGCCGCTCCGCCCCTGCAGCACGCGGATGGCATGAACGCCACGGGGGTTCTCTCCGCCCCGATCGACATACGACGGATAGTCGGTCGCCTTGGGGCTCAAAGGGCCGGAGGCGGACCACGGCGCGTTGTTGGTGTTCTGGATCCAGCCATTGGCCGGATTGATCACGTTGGGCGACTCGTCCACCGCGAGGAGTTCGCCCCACTCGGTTGCCGGGTCGCTCCCGTCAACGGGCCGATTCCAGTCGAAGCGGGTGTCGCGCCGGGGAATGAAGTTGGCGTGGAAGTAGGCGATGTTCCCCTCGGCGTCGGCGAAGACGGTGTTGTTCGAGCTGTTGGTGTGGAGCTGCATCGTCTCGGTGAACTCGGTGAGGTTCCGCGCCTTGGTGCGGCTCCAGGATTGGGTGAGAGCCTTCACCGGCTCCTCCATCAGGCGCACCGCGATCCATTTCCCGTCCGCGGCACGCACGATGGGGCCGTGATGCGTCCGGTACACGGTGACCTCGCGGTGGGCCATGCCGGTGTCGGTGCGGAAGGGAAGAGTGAGTCGGGAGACGGTGACCGGCCGGCTCTCGGTGCCGTACCGGTAGAAGAGGGAGTCGTTCCGCTCCTCGATCGTCTCGGCGTACTCGTCGATCTGGTCCACGCTGCTCGAGGTGTGCATCCACCCGGCGCGTTCGTTGAAGCCCTGGTAGATGAAGAACTGGCCCCAGGTGATGGCGCCGTACGCGTTCAGACCCTCGTCACTCGTCATCTGCGCCTCGGCGCGGAAGAAAAACGACGTGTGAGGGTTGATCCAGAGGAGCGCGTGGCCCGAGGCGCTGTTGGCCGGGGCGATGGCGAATCCGTTGGACCCCGACGGTTCCGCCGGGAGCCCGTCACCCAGAGCCTCCGCCGAGACGGTCCGGTTGTTGACAAGACCGTCATGCCCGGGAAAGCGGGCATCCATGTTCGAGGCACTTTGCGGGTTCCCGTAGAACGCCTCCAGCGCGCGGAGATTGATCGTCTCGATGTCTCCCCCGATGCTTCCCTCGCTGAAGGTGAGCGCCATCCACGGCTCGAAGCGGGTGATGACCCTCGGCGTCACCTCTGGATGGGTATGGAGATAGTAGTTGAGACCATCGGCCCAGGCGTCCATCAGGGTGCGGAGCCACTCGGGGCTCGCGGCGTACTGCGCCCGCATGCTGTCGGGGTGGATGAAGAGCTTCATCCGGAGGTCCCGCCAGATCGCCTCCTCCCCCTCCGCCTCGGCGAGCCGCCCCATCGCGTTCAAGAAGTTGGTTTCCACCCGGTTGAAGTCATCCTCCGCCTGGGCGTAGATGAGGCCAAAGACGGCGTCGGCGTCGGTGGTCCCGCGCACATGGGCGATCCCCCAGTCGTCCCGGGTGATGGTGACGTTTTGGGCCTGCCGCTCCCAGCGGGCGAGGTCGGGGTCGGTCGGTTCGCAGGCGGCCGCGAGGAGCAGCAGAAGGGCGAGCGTCTTCATGGAGGTCCACCGGGATGTGGAGGAGGATGAGGGTGACACGGTATTGTAGCACCTGCGGGGTCCGTGGGCCACATGTCCGTCACCTGGGGGTGATCTGTTTCCCGTGGGTGCGTTGCTTGCGACGCCCAGGCCGAACTGACCTCCCCCATGCCGACTGAAGCCGATCCCGTGGAGGCCGAGCATCTCTGCCTCTCTGACAACCATCCGACACAACAACAAAGTGCTTGACACAGGCTGGTTTTTTCGTACTGTGAAATCGTACCGTTTTGGAGGAGATGATGAGCCAAGTTTTGAAGTACCCCCCCCCCCCCCCCCCCCCCCCCCCACCGCCTCCGCCTCCGCCGTGCTGGGGGGGGGCGCCGCCGGCCCGCCGGTCCGGCTGCTCGGCCCGGTGGTGGACGGGGGGGGGTGCGGGCAGGGCGCGGGTGTGGTGGTGTGGGGAGGGGGGGGG
>JBDIWC010000100.1:0-6811 GCA_039794085.1 Gemmatimonadales bacterium | reverse complement strand
AAGAGAAAATGGGGTTTCTCCCGGGCGGGGCGGGGGGCTGAAGAAAGAAAAACTCCAGCCGCGTGCCCCCCGAAACCGGGCCCCCCCCCCCCCCGAGGAAGTTTGAAGTTCGAAGTTCGAAGTTCGAAGATGGACCCCGGCGTCCGCCGGGGTGACGCTCCGATGGCACGGTACGCTCCTGGCTTCGCCCGGGATGACTCTCCGTCGACCGGTTCCTTCAAAATTCCCTTCGTGCCTTCGCGGCTTCGCGTGAGATTCAGCCGATATCTTCGTGTACGAGAACGAGTACGGGTACGAGTACGGGAAAAGTCGAAGGGGCCTCAGCGTCTCCGCGTGAGCCCACCCTTTCGAACTTCACACTTCACACTTCGAACTTCAGACTTCTTTCGGCCTGCATCCGAAGAGCCGGAAGTGCCCGAGGATTCGCTCCAGCGGGCACCATCCGGTCAGGCTCGACTGGAACAGGTTCACCCCCACAAACGCCGTAAACAGCAGCCAGGCGGGGTGAACCCACCAGCCGAGCGCCACGGACAGGACCACGAAGAAACCGGCGATCCGGCGGATCAGTTGTTCGTCACACATGGTCAGTCCCTCAGGTGGAGATCGTTCTTCCTTGCAATTGGACCCCGGCTTCCGCCGGGGTGACGTTCCGTGAGAACGCCGAGGCCCCTTTCCCTTCGTGTCTTCGTGTCTTCGTGTGAGACCCGTCCACGGTGCAAGGAATGGAGGCTCGGGGCAAGCTCCTCGCTTCGCTCGGGATGACGCTCCAATGGCGGAACGGGTCCCGGGCGAATGTCATTCGCCCCTACGACAAACTTCGTCACCCTTCCCCGGAACTGCGCCTCTCCAGCTCCCAGTAGAGAAGGGGCACCACGATCATCGTCAGGGCCGTCGCCACGAGGGCGCCGCTGATCAGCGCCACTGCCAGGCCCTGGAAGATCGGGTCGAGCACCATCACCAGTCCCCCGATCACCACCGCCGCCGCCGTGAGCGCAATCGGCCGGAACCGGACCGTGCCCGCCTCGATCACCGCCTCGGCCAGAGGCCGGCCCCGGGCCCGGGCCAATTGGATGAAGTCCACCAGCAGGATGGAGTTCCGCACGATGATCCCGGCCAACGCAATCATTCCGATCATCGACGTGGCCGTGAAGAAGGCGCCGCTCAGGGCATGTCCCGGCAGAATGCCGATCAGCGTGAGAGGGATCGGGGCCATGATGACGAGCGGGAGCCGGAACGACTGGAACCACCCCACGACCAGCACATAGATGAGCAGGAGGACCGCGGCAAACGCCAGGCCCAGATCGCGAAAGACCTCGATCGTGATCTGCCACTCGCCGTCCCACTTGATCGCCGGCTCCGTCAGCGTGGCGGGTTGGATCGCGTTGTAGCGGGTGACCCGCACCCCGTCCACCCGCACCGTGTCCAGCGTGCGGTTCACGCCCAGGATCGCGTACACCGGTGACTCGATCTCCCCGGCCACATCGCCGGTCACGTAGATGACCGGCCGGAGGTTCTTCCGGAAGCGCGCCGGTTCCCGCACCCCCGAATCGACCGTCACAAATCGGGCCAGTGGCATCGGTCCCGTGGCGGTGGAGACCGGCAGGGAGAGGAGGTCCTCCGGAAGGGTGCGTTCCGCGATCCGCATCCGGGGGATGATCAGCACCGGCTCCCGGCTCAGCGGATCCACCAACCGACCCGCCGGTGCACCCGAGAGTCCGAGGGCCAGGGTCCGGGCCACCTGCTCCACATCGGCCCCGGCCCGGACCACCAGGTCGCGGTCGATCCGGAAGGTCCGGCGTGGTTGAGCCGCCTCGGTGCTCCAGTCCACATCGACCACACCCGGCGTTCCTTCCATCACCGCCATCACCCTCTCGGCGAGCTCGCGGCGGGCGCTGTCACTCCCCGCATAGACCTCGGCCACGAGCGTGGAAAGCACCGGCGGCCCCGGGGGGATCTCCGCGATCACCGCCCTCGCCCCATGCCGCCGCGCGATGCTGTCCACGGCCGGCCGAACCGCCACGGCGATCTCATGGCTCTGGCGCCGGCGCTCGTCCCGGGGCAGGAGGTTCACCTGCACATCCGCCACATGACCTCCGCGCCGGAGGAAATAGTGCCGGACCAGCCCGTTGAAATTGAAGGGAGCCGCCGTGCCCGCGTACGTCTGCGTGCTCACCACCTCGGGGACCTGGCGCAGCCAGGCAGAGACCTCCTGCGCCACCCGGTCGGTGGTCTCCAGAGCGGTCCCCTCCGGGAGATCGAGCACCACCTGGAACTCACTCTTGTTGTCGAAGGGGAGCATCTTGACCTGCACCGCCCGGATCACGAGCAGGCCCATCGACAGCAGGAGCAGGATCCCCACACCACCGTAGACCATGAACCGGCGGAATCGGCCCGGCGCCTCCCGCGTGAGGAGGGGACGGAGCGCCCCGGCAAAGAACCGGGCAAACCGGCTCGACGGCGCCGCCTCGGCATCGGACCCCGGCTCCGGCTTCACCGCGGCTGGAGGGACGTGTCCCCGGAGCAGCCGGAGGGCAAGCCAGGGCGTGATCACGAAGGCCACGCCAAGGGAGGCAAGCATGGCCGCCGAGGCTCCGACCGGGATCGGTCGCATGTAGGGCCCCATGAGCCCGGAGACGAACGCCATCGGCAGGATCGCGACGATCACCGTGGCGGTGGCGAGGATCGTCGGATTGCCCACCTCGTCCACCCCCTCCACCGCCGCCTCGTCGGGCGCTTCGGGTCGGAGCTGGAGGTGCCGGTAGATGTTCTCGACCACCACGATGGCATCGTCCACCAGAATGCCAATGGAAAAGATCAGGGCGAAGAGCGTGATCCGATTGAGGGTGTATCCGAGGGCATAGTAGACGAACAGGGTGAGGCCCAGCGTCACCGGCACCGCCACAAGCACCACGAGCGCCTCCCGCCACCCGAGAAAGATCCCGATCAGGACGGTCACCGACAGCGTGGCGAGGAGGAGGTGGAACATCAGCTCGTCGGCCTTGTCGCGGGCGGTTTCCCCGTAGTTCCGGGTCACCGTCACCGTGACATCCGCCGGGAGGATTCGACCGCGCGCCTCCTCCACCCGGGCGAGTGCCACGTGCGCCACGTCGGTCGCATTGGCTCCCGGCCGCTTGGCCAGGGCCAGGGTCACCGCCTGGCTCGCGCGTCCGGACACGTGATGGGTGACGTACGCCTCCGGTTCCCCATGGGTGTCCGTCACCGTCGCCACCGCACTCAGCGGCACGCTCCCCCCCTGCCGGCGGGCCACCAGGATCCCGGCCAGGTCCTCGGCGGACGTCACCGGTGCCCCGATCGCAATCTGGTACACCATGTTCCGGCCGGTCAGCTCTCCGGCGATCATGCGGGTGCCGGCACTCTGCAATGCCAGGGCCACCTCACCGGCGGTGACACCCTGGGCCGTCAACCGTGCCGGATCGAGGGCCACCTGGAGTTGGCGTGGGGCACCACCGGTGAGGAAGGTGGCCGCCACGTCGGGAAGGGTTCGCAGGTCGTCCTCCAGAAGGCGAGCCATCCTCCGGAGGTCGTTCGATCCATAGACGTCGCTGGAGAGAGTGAGGGTGAGGATCGGGACATCGTCGATCGTGTGAGGTTGCACCAGCGGAGGAGTGGCACCCGGGGGGATGCGGTCCATGGCGCTGAACAGCTTGGCATGTACCCGAGTGACGCTGGTCTCCTGATTCTCACCGACCCGGAACCGCACGGTCACCAGGGCGAACCCCTCCCCCGAGGTGGTGTACACATGCTCGACCGCGGGGATCTCCCACATGAGCTTCTCGAGCGGACGGGCGAGGAGGTTCTCCACCTCGGTCGGTCCTGCTCCGGGAAACGACGCAAAGACATCGATCATCGGGACCGAGATCTGGGGCTCTTCCTCCCGCGGGGTGCCGAGCACCGCAAGGACACCCACCGCAAGCGAGGCCAGCGTCACCAGCGGCGTGAGCTTGGAGTGGAGGAACGCGCGGGCAATCTGGCCGGCGACACCCATCACGGCACCCGTGCCGGGTTGGCCACACGATCTCCGGCCGCGAGACCGGAGACGACCTCGACCCGATCACCCACGGTCCGTCCGAGCCGCACCCAGCGGCGATCGGCCGTGCCATCCGGACCGACGAGGAGCACGCCGGTCAGGTCTCCCTCATGCAGGATACTGGAGACGGGTACCAGAACAGCCGTCCGGGTCCGGGTGCTGTCGACGAGATGCAGCACGGCGCTCGCGCCACTTGGCAACTTGCCCTCTGCGTTCGGGACCAGGGCATTGACGACCTGCAGACCGGCGGCTCCCGGTACCACGCCCTCGACAGTGGCCGTGACGTCGCGGCCCTCCACCGACCCGGCGAGTGACATCCCCGGACGGATCCCCACCGCCGCATCCGGGGGCACCTCCACCCGAATCCGGAGGGAGCTCGCATCCTCCAGGTCGAGCAGCGGTGTGCCAGGCCCGACGAAGGCCCCGGGATCCACCCACCGCCGAACCACCTGCCCGCGGAAAGGAGCGGTGAGGCGGGAGTACTGTTCCATGGCGACCAGTTCCGATTCGGTACCCTGAGCTGCGCGGACTCCCGCCTCCGCCCGGGCCAGGTTCGTTTCGGCCGCATCGAGCATCGCCCGCGGTGCGGCACTGTCGGCAAAGAGACGCCGGATCCGTTCGGCGTGGCGCCGAGCATCGTCGCGTTGAGCGGTGGCGCCGGCCAGCCCCGCCTCCACCTGTTCCCGCCGAGCCAGGAGTTCCCCCGGATCCATGCGGAGCAACAGTTGGCCGGCCTGCACCCGGTCTCCCTCTTCCACCAGAACCTCCCGCACCGAGGCCATGACACGGGTGCTGAGTGTGGCTCGGCGCAGCGGCTCGGCCATGCCGGTGGCGCGGAGTCCCTCTGGAAGAAGAGTGTCGAGAACGCTGACAATGGCATCGGTGGGAACGGGGATCCGTTCGTCACCCTGGTCGTGTGCCTCCTCCCCGGAGGACCCGCAGGCGATGAGTAGAGCCGTGCCCAGTGCAGTGGCCCACAGGCAGGCCCGTCTCGAATGTGTCATGAGGATTCTCCCAGAAGGCGGGCCAGGGCACTCAGATCATCGCCCCGCACCAGGCGCCAGAGCGCCTCGGACCGAACGGCATCGAACAGAGCCGCCGCGAGAGCGAGACGGGAGCGGGTTTCCGCCGCGGAGGCATCGAGCAGCTCCAGTACGGTGGCAATCTCTCCTTCGTACTTCCTCGCCACGATGCGATGGGCCTCCGCGCTCTGGGTCACCGCGGCCTCCGCGATGGCCAGCCGAGCCTGCGCCACGTCGCGTACCGTTTCCGCATCACTTACTTCCATCTCCGCCCGGGCTCTGGCCCCTTCCGCCATGGCCCGCGCGGCCTCCCGCCGTCCCCCCGAGCTCCGCATGTCTCCCAGTTCCTTTCCTCCACCGAAGAGCGACCAGCTCGCCATCACGCCGACGGTCCAGCTCCGGTCTCCTCCGAAAGGTGTGGTTCTGTCGTGCCAATCCACCCGGGCAAACCCATTGAGGCGAGGAAGCAGGGTGGCCGCCGCTCGCCGATGATCGAGCCGGGCCGCATCAGCCTGCCACTCTGCCGCCTGCACGTCGGGACGTGTGCGCCGCTCAGCCGGTTCCCCATCGGGCCCCCTTTCGAAGAGCATTCGCATCGCAGCCGGGGCGGGGAGCTGGCCGGACACCGGGGGGAGATCCGCCTCGTCCAGACCCATCAACAGGGCGAGGCCCCGTTGCGCCGAGCGGACCGCACCCCGGGCGGCGATCAGGTCGGCTTCGACTTCTCCCGCCTTGACGGAGGCGAGCAGAGCATCCGACCGGGTCACCAATCCCGCCGCCACCATCGACTCGGCCCGGCTCACATGCTGTCGAGCGGCGGCGAGGGCGGCCTCGAGAGTGGCCACCCGCTGTTCCGCGACCGCCACGCCGAACCAGGCCTGAATCACGTCGAAACGGACCTGCTCCCGGGTCCACGAGGTTCTGGCCCCGGCGGCCTTGCTCGCCTGAACCGCCGCCGCCCGACCCATCCAGGCGTCGGGGTTGAAGAGGGGCTGTTCCACCGCCAGGCCCACGGCGTAGTTGCGCATGGCGTCGGGATGATTGAGGGCGTCGGGGTCGAACGCGGCGAGGGTAACGGCCCGCTGCCGAAGGAGGATGCCGAAGGAGTTGAGCGGGTCGGTGGTGCGCATGTAGCCGCCATCCACCCGGAGGGTGGGCAACACGCCCTGGAGTGCGCCGAGGGCGATACCGGACTGCGCTCGTTCATCGCCGCCCGCCATCCGGTTAGGGTACGCGGCCTCGTCGGCGCGGGCCAAGGCGTCGACCAGGGTGAGCCCCTGGGCCGCGAGGACCATCGGATGAATCCCGGCCGGGCTGGCGGTCCCCAGGGCCACCAGCAGGGAAACGACCCGGGGGGCGGTGCCCAGGCGCATGGGTATACTCCTCGGAAATGCCATAGTTTACTATATCATCATATAGTGATATTGTCAAGAGTCCTTTCCTCGGCTTGAAAGCCGGGCGCGGCGCGCTCCGCGCGACAGGCCCAGAAGGGCGGCAGAAAGTTTGAAGTTCGAAGATGGACCCCGGCGTCCGCCGGGGTGACGCTCCGATGGCACGGTAGGCTCCTCGCTTCGCCCACGATGACTCTCCGTCGACCGGTTCCTTCAAACTTCAAACGGTGCATTCAATGGGTCGATGCAACATCTTCCTTCGAAGTCCTCCACGGAAGAGGTTGCCCGATGATACGAACCGACCGGCCGGGGCTGACCCCGGCACAGAAACAGGATCTCTGGCAGCGGTG
>JBDIWC010000099.1:0-7420 GCA_039794085.1 Gemmatimonadales bacterium | reverse complement strand
CGCACGCTCAACCGGGTCGCCGACGAACTCAACGGCCGACCCCGGAAGACACTGGGGTTTCTCACCCCGGCGGAAGTCTTTCACCAAGCTGTTGCATCGATCCCCTGAACCCGCAGTGTGAAGTTTGAAGGGGAAGTTCGAAAGGTGAAGTTCGAAGGGGGGAAGCAGGAAGTGCGGAGTCTTCAGTGTTCAGTGTTCAGTCTGCGGAGTCATCCCGAGTGAAGCCGAGGGATCAGAGGAGGTCGCGGGAGCACTTCCCGTCGGTCCGGTGTTCTGGAGACCGACTCACCGCACAGTTGGACGGGCCCCGCCGCCGCAGGCGCCGAGCCCGGGCATCGGCCCGGGAATCGGACGTGGGTCCGACCGAAAGCAACCGGACTACGGGACCAGCTGCACCACGCTGAACAGGAGGACCAGGGCCACGACGATCACAGCGGCGATGATCAGGGGAAAGACGAAGAGGCCGCTGAAGATCTTGCTGTCCGGCTTGAGGTGCATGTAGAACATCGCCACCAGCGCGAACTTGATCGCCGAGAGGACCAGCAGGATCGGGACGATGAGCGGCTCCACCATCGACGCCAGGCCCGCGGGGGTCCCGCGCCGGGCCACTTCATACGCGCCAACTTCGAGAGCGGTCAGGACAAAGAGAACGACCGCAATCCGGATGTAGAGGCCCGGAGCCGGATGGGCGTGC
Organism: Gemmatimonadales bacterium; assembly: GCA_039794085.1. Taxonomy (GTDB): domain Bacteria; phylum Gemmatimonadota; class Gemmatimonadetes; order Gemmatimonadales; family GWC2-71-9; genus OFTM291. The sequence goes on along the minus strand of JBDIWC010000099.1, from coordinate 6,726 downwards.
TCCTCGGTCTCGGCGTGGCTGCTCATTGAGGTCTCCATGCTGTTCTCCTCACCGCATCAAGTAGACGACCGGGAAGATCACGATCCACACCACGTCCACGAAGTGCCAGTAGAGGGCCGCGAGTTCCAGGTTCATGGCCTTTTCCGGAGGCAGTTTGCCGCGGATGGCCAGCACCAGGACCGTGGCGAGCCAGATCACGCCGAGCGTCACGTGGGTGCCATGGAAACCGGTCAGCGTGTAGAAGCTCGCGCTGAACAGATTGGTGGTGTACCCCAGCCCCTTGTGATAGAAGTGGTAGAACTCGTAGACCTGCATCCCGACGAAGAACAGCCCGCCGATCACGGTGGCGGAGAGCCAGCCGATCAGCTTCTTCCGGTTTCCGGTCTGGGCCCCGTTCAGGGCCATCACCACGAAAAAGGAGGAGAAGAGAAGGACGGCCGTCCCGAACGTCACCAGCGGAATCTCGAAGACCGCCTCGCACTCCTGCATGCGGCCATCGAGCAGGCACTGGGAGGCGTCGTGGGGCAGGGGTCCGACCAGGCTCTTGCCGTGATAAACCAGATAGGTCGAGATCAGCGAGGCGAAGAACAGGCACTCGGACCCGATGAAGGTCCAGATCGCGAGCTTTCGCGTGTCCAGGCCGGTGGAGGTCGGGGGGTGCAATGCGTGCGCGTCAGCGTGCGACACCGTGGTGGTCCCTTTTTCCGAAGTGAAATCAGCCGGCCGGCTCGAAAGCCCACCGGAACGCGCCGAAGAACAGAATCGCCACTCCGATCAGATTGACCACCACCCCGCCGGCCATGAACCCGATCAGCACCACGCCGACCCCGACCGCGGTCACCACTGGCCAGTAGCTCGGGTTGGGGAGGTGGATCCCCTGTCCGCTGACCAATGCCGGTTCCGGCAACGGGCCGCCCCGGGCGCGCTTCAGGTCCCACAGGGGATCGCGGCCATGCACCTCGGGGAGCTCGGCGAAGTTCCATTCCTGCGGCGGGGACGGGATCGACCACTCGAGGGTGGCGCCGTTCCACGGATCGGCGGGAGCGGGGTTGGCCACCCGGCCGCGATGGCTCCGGAGCATGTTCCAGAGGAAGATCAGGAACGAGACGCCGAGGAGGAGCGATCCGATGGTCTGCACCATGTTGAGCCAGTCGAAGCCGAGCCCCGCGGGATAGGTGTAGGTCCGGCGAGGCATCCCGTGGAGCCCGACAAAGTGCATGGGGAAGAAGGTCAGGTTCATCGAGATGAAGGCGACCCAGAAGTGGAGCTTGCCGATCCCTTCGTCCAGCAGGTACCCGAACATCTTGGGCCACCAGTAGTACGCTCCCGCGAGCAGCGCGAAGATCGACCCCCCGAACAGCACGTAGTGGAAGTGCGCCACGACGAAATAGGTGTCGGTCTGCTGCAGGTCGGCCGGGGGCGAGGCATGCATGACGCCGGAGAGGCCGCCAATAATGAAGAGGGCGATGAAGCCGAGCGCGAAGTACATCGGCGTCTTCATCTGGAGCGAGCCGCCCCAGATCGTCCCGATCCAGTTGAAGATCTTCACCCCGGTCGGCACGGCGATCAGCATGGTCGTGAGACTGAACACCGAGTCCGCAACCGGCCCCATGCCGGTGGCAAACATGTGGTGGCTCCACACTCCGAATCCGAGGAAGGCGATGAAGGTCCCGGAGAAGACCATCGCGGCATACCCGAACAGCGGTTTGCGCGAGAAGACCGGCAGGATCTCCGACACCATCCCGAACGGGGGGAGGATCAGGATGTACACCTCGGGATGACCGAAGATCCAGAACAGGTGCTGCCAAAGCATCGGATCCCCCCCCATCGACGGCACATAGAACCCCGTTCCGAACACCCGGTCCAGCATCAGGAGCACGAGGGCGACGGTGATGACCGGAAAGGCGAGGAGGAGCAGCACCTGGGTGATGAGACTCATCCAGACGAACATCGGCATCCGCATCATCTTCATGCCGGGCGCGCGGAGGTTGACGATCGTCACCAGGAAGTTCACCGCCGCGGCGAGCGACGCGATGCCCAGAATCTGGAGCCCGATCACCCAGAAATCGACGTTGAGCCCCGGCGAAAATTGCGTGCTGGTCAGGTTGGCATAGCCGAACCACCCCGCGTTCGGGGCGGCGTTGACCAGGAAGCTGAAGTTCATGAAGAGCCCGCCGAGGATGAACACCCAGTAACTGAAGGCGTTCAGGCGGGGGAAGGCCACATCACGGGCCCCGATCATCAGCGGGATCAGGTAGTTGAAGAACATCGCCGACAGCGGCATCACCCCCAGAAAGATCATGGTGGTGCCGTGCATCGTGAACAGCTGGTTGTAGGTCTCGGCGGAGAGGAAATTGTTCTCCGGAATCCGCAACTGCCACCGGATGAGCAGCGCCTCGAGGCCGCCAATCAGGAGGAACGCGAAGGCGCTGGCACCATAGAGAATGCCGATGCGCTTGTGATCCACTGTGGTGATCCAGCTCCACAGCCCCGTCTTGGGAGCCGCGGGAGCCTGCACATGTTCGAGCGCGCTGGTAGCCATGAGTACTCGGGTTCCGAGAAACGGTCGCGGTTACTGACGTGTCTGGAGGTAGGCCACCAGCACGTCGATCTCATCGTCGGTCAGCGGCCGCGGGAGCCGCATGTTGGAACCGGGCTTGAGGCCCTGCGGATCCCGCAACCAACGCCGCAGGTTGGCCTCGGTGTTCTCGAACAATCCGCCGGCCAGATGCCGGCGGCTGGCCACGTGCGACAGGTTGGGGCCCGCGTTGGTGTTCCCCTCGAACAACTGCCCGGCCAGGGGAGTTCCCACCATCGCGTGGCAACTGATGCACCCGGTGGCCACGAAGGCCGCCTCGCCGCGAATCACCACGCTGTCCGGCACGGCGGGAGCCTGGGTCGTGTCCACCGCCACCACTCCCCGGTTCACCAGCGGTGACCCCACCTGTTGCGCCGTCACCCACGCCGCGAACTCCTCCGGCGGCTGCACCACGACCCACGAGTGCATGCGGGCGTGCTGGATTCCACAGAACTCGGCACACTGCCCGGGGAACCGGCCGATCGTGTCCGCCGTGAACCACATCGTGGTGTACTTGTTCTGGAACACGTCCCGCTTCGCGGCGAACTGCGGCACCCAGAAGCTGTGCAGAACGTCCGCGGTCCGCATCTTCAGGACCACCTTCTGCCCCGCCGGCACATGCATCTCCGTGGCCGTCACCACCCCCTCCGAAGGATACCGGAACTCCCACCACCACTGGTGACCGATCACTTCGATCTCCAGCGCGTCCTCCGGAACCTCGGCCGTCTGGAAGATTGTCCGGACCGTGGGCACGGCGATGAAAGCCAGGATGACGGCGGGAATGATGGTCCACACCACCTCGACCAGGGCGTTCCCATGGGTCTGTTGCGGCTCCGCATCACCGGGCCGTGCCCGGAACTTCAGGATCGCATAGATCAGCGCCCCTTCCACGAGCACGAACACCAGGACCGCCCATCGCACCGTCCCGCTGAACAGGTCATCCACCAGCTTGGCAAAGTCGCCGAGAGGGGTCAACGTGCTCTGCGGGTAGTCACCACCACAGCCCGACAGCGCCACCACTCCCACGAGGAGCAGCAGTCGGGCCATCGTGCCCGGGGATCCCGGCAATACCTTCCGAAGGGACATGCGCGTCACCTGGCAGTCGTCAGACGATTGACGTAGGAAATCGCGGGCAGATTAGCGGAGAACCGGCCGGGAGTCAAGAAGGACCCACGGATCCAGGCTGCGCTCAATGCGACGGTCTGGTCCGACCGGTCCGTCAGGGCGCCCGGCCCGGAGCGAGCTCGGAGCCCCCCGGAACCTGTTTCAGGACAATCGTTTGCAGCGTCCTGTTCCGGTCCCCACGCCAAGGGGATATCTTGCACTGATCGTTGCGAACTCCAGCCCGGCCGGGACCTTGGGTCTACAGGCCGGGTTGCATCTTTTTTCCGCTCTGAACCAGCGCAGAGGCATGCCATGATACGGGAGATGCGGGAAAAGTTGGGGCGCGAAGTCGAGGCGCTCACCCACGAACTCAAGGTCACCCTCCCCCAGGCCATCGCCACGGCCGTGGAGATGGGAGACCTGCGGGAAAATTCCGAATACAAGGCCGCCCTCGAACGCCAACAACTGGTGCAGGCACGGCTCGGACAGCTGCATCTGCGGCTCAATCAGCTCAACCAGTTGGCCAACACCGAGGCTCCATTGAATCGGGTCGGGCTGGGGAGCCAGGTGACTGTCCTCGACCTCGAAACCGGGGAAACCGACACTTATACCCTGGTACTCTCCGAGATGATGGACATCGACGCGGGGCACATTTCGCTGGCCTCACCCCTGGGGCGGGCGCTGGGCGATCGGGAGGTGGGAGACGAGGTCTCCCTGCAACTTCCCACCATGATCCGCCGCCTTCGCATCACCCACCTCGTCACCGCCCACGAGACGGCCGGCTGAGCGATGGACACCCCTCCCAGACACCATCCCTCCGCTTTCATCGATGAGCCCCGATTCCTCGTGGTACCCCAGGCGGCGATCCCGGTGCTGATCCCGGATCCCCTGCCCCTCTGAAGCCGGTGCCAGGCCAAGGTCGACGGAGCGGCGCCAGGCGTCCCCCTCGCCTCCCTCCCGTTCTCATGCTGGGTGGTATCCTGCTGTGGGGACGCGGCACCATCGCGGGGCCACCCCTGCTGACCACCATCGGCATCCTGGGCCTGGCCGCCGGCGCCCTCTGGTCCACCCTGGTGATCCTCTCCCGGCGGCGGCTCGCCGAGCGTCAGTCCCGACAGGGAGCGCAGGCCCTGAACCTCGCTCTCATCGCCGTGCTGGGTCAGCAGGACGACGAGAAACTGGAGCAGATTGCCCGGAGCCGGGACCCCTCCGCCGAGATGGCCCGGACGATCCTGGCCGAGCGGCGGCGCCGTGCTGAACAACGGGCCGCCCGTGCCGAGGCAGGCTGAGTCCGCATGTGCTACCTGTTGACACTCGTGAGCCCCCTCACCCTCTCGGAGATCCGCTCGATGCTCCCTGCGGGGGTGACGGCGGAACTCGTTCCCCCGGCCGAGCGGGCAAAGCGGCTGGCCCTCCTGCCCGGAGCTGCCACTGCGGCGCATCTGGGGCTGGGTCGCTGTGCCTGCGGCCTGGTGGATCCGGACCGCCCCGACTCCGAGGCCGAGCGGGCCATCCGGCAGCAGTATCAGGGCCGGAGAGACACACGGGACCAGGTCCTCCGGGCAGTGGCGAGACACCGGGCCGGCCAGCCGCTCCGAGGCGCCCGCTCCGTGCCCCCGGGGGCCTTGGGCGCCTTCGTCGTGGAACACGCCCGCAACGCCGGCCCCTCGGTGTACTTCCTGCACCCGCCCGGCGAGGATAGGTTGCATGGGGACCCCGTCCCCGTGGCACCCCCCGATCCGGCCGTGCCACCTCTGACCTGGCTCCGGCCGGGAACTCCCGTCATGGTCGGCTGACCCCGGTCAACCTCGCGAGAGATCCAACCAGGGCCATGGGGACGTTGCCTTGACGACCGATCACCGAAACCCGTCCGGCTTCCCGGGAGGAACCCACCATGTCCAAGACATCCACGATGGTCCGCGACGGCATCGTCGCGGGGCTGCTCGGCGCCGCCGCCGTTGCCCTCTGGTTCCTGATCATCGACCTGGTGCAGGGGAGGCCGTTCACCACGCCCAGCGTGCTCGGACAGGTCCTCCTGTTCCACGTGAGAGCCCCGGCAACGAGCGTGGTGGTGCCCGGCGCCGTCGCCGCGTATACCGCGCTTCACCTCGTGGCCTTCATGCTCCTCGGCATCGGGGCCAACAAGCTGGTGGAGATGGCGCTGCAGTCGAGTCTCTGGCGGTTCGCGCTGGTGATGCTGACGGTGGTGTTCGAGCTGTTTTTCTGGGGGATGGTGGAAATCGGGTTCGCGGCCACCCGGGGACTCTTCCCCTTCTGGACCGTACTGGTGGGGAACACCCTGGCCGTGCTGGCCATGGGATGGTACTTCTCCCAGTGTCATCCGAGCCTGAAGCGGGTGTTCCTGACCCAGCCGATCGGCAATTGACGGATAGGCCGTAGGGGCGAATTACATTCGCCCCTCGCGAATGGCCTCCAATCGTCATTCCGGCGAAAGCCGGAATCCATGGTCAGCTTTCAGCGAGATACAACGCCTTCCTGGCGTCCTCGCGGTGAGGCGCACCACCGCAACGGTTCGGCGGAGGAGCCATGTTGCGGGCGTCTTTTCCCGGGGCTTTCGCCCCGGGCTCGGCGGCGAGAGGCCGTTGACACGGCCGGGTGTTCGTCCCTGCACCTGGTGGCGACAGCCACCTCACCTGGCCGAGCAAGGGGCGTCAGCCCCGGGAAACACCAATCCAAGCCGAGCACGCCGAGGCCGGGTGAGCATTGTCCCTTGGTTGCTCATTGGGGATGGTTCTGTGGCCGGGATGACAATTGATCAGAGATTCCCTGATTCCTCGCGTCCACGCGGTGATAGGCTCCGCTCCCGCGCTCAGGGAAGGATGTTGCGGGGGGCCGCGCTCCGGCCGCCGAGGTCCACACTCCGAGCCGCCGCATGGGTCCTCCCCGACACCCTACCCCTACTACCATGAGAAGGTCTTTCGTCAAGGGGCACCTTGGTGCCCTTTCGCTCCCTCTCTGCCAAGGGTGGGGACAGACTCCCTCCTCCCTGGACGGTGCCCAGGTCCTCGGATGCTTCTCCTGTC
>JBDIWC010000098.1:0-7613 GCA_039794085.1 Gemmatimonadales bacterium | reverse complement strand
GGAGGGAGGCACACCGGACCACGAAGGCCAGGTGTCGGGCCGCATCTGGTCTTGGGAGCAGGAACCCCGCAGACCGCGAGCATACCCGGGCAGTATCTGTGGCTCCGAGTGTGTAAGCCTCTTTGGTTCCGGCTCTGCCGGCTTAGGAAGTAGGGAGTAGGGGGTAGGGAGTAGGGGTAGGGTGTTGGGGACTGGGTAATGGGGACTGGGTAATGGGGATTGGGAACCCCCAACACCCAACACCCGAAACCTAACACCCAATGCCCAACACCAAATACCCAACCCCCAACACCCAACACCCAGCCCCCCCCTCAGGGCACCAGGGGCCGCTCCCTCTTCTTCAACAGGAAGAGACCCTCGCCGATGCTGCTCACCGCGATGGTGCCGCTCTTGAAATAGGGGTAGTTGCTCCACGACCCGGCGAAGGTCGGGGTGTCTTCTCCGACGGGCATGGTGTCGAAAAATCCCGTGGGGACCGGGTTGGCCGGATCACTGATGTCGAAGATCCGGAGCCCGCTGGTGTAGTTCGACTGGTACATCGTGTTCCCCCGCACGTACAGATTGTGGTCGATGCTGGTGACCGGGGAGACGTGTTCCTTGAGCAGGACGGGATCGTCGAGATCGCTCAGATCCCAGATGAGGGTCCGGGTACCGGGAACCGACCCCGCCATTTCGTCGAGTTCATCGTTCATGTAGAAATACCGCTGGTCCTCGCTCAGCCACCCCTGGTGAGCGTATCCCACGTTGGGATAGGCCGCGTTGGAGATGGCGCGCGGGCTCGCGGGGTCGGTCACATCGGCGATCCCGATCGCGGTTTCGGAGGAGTTGAAGCAGATGTGACGCCCGGCGTAGTCGGCGTCCGGTCCGGTGTAGAGCACACACTGGGCGTCGTGGGTGTATCCGGTCCGTTGGCGCCCGGTGGCCGGATCGGCAAAGCACCCGAGAAAAGCGGGGCTGGTGGGTGTGCGAATGTCGATCATGTGGAGAGCGCCCCCGCAGGTTTCCCCTCCGCTCGATGCCCCCACGGCGAAAGCGATGCCGCTCGTGGTGTCGATCACGATGTTGTGGGCGCTGTGAATCCGGTCGTAGTGGGCATCCTCGGTGAAGGTCTGCGGCGAAGTCACGGACCGGAGCCGCCGCAGGTCGAAAACCTGCATGCCGTGGGCCTGGGCCCCATCGGCGACGATGAAGGCGTGATCCTTGTAGACCTTCATGTCGCGCCATGAGCTGGTGGGCGAGGTCTCCGTCTTGGGGAGGGAGCCCAGATAGCGGGGATTCGAGGCGTCGCTGATGTCGACAAAGGCGGTTCCATCGGTCCGTCCCACGATCGCATACTCGTGTCCCGACTCCGGATCGGTCCAGCCCCAGATGTCGTTGAGGTTGATCCCCCGTCCCCCGCCAATCGTCTTGATCGGAAGAAAGGCGAGGAGGTCGACGTCGGAGCATCCGAAATGGTCCACCTTCCCCTCGGTGCAGTCGGTCTTGTTTCCGGTCAGGGGGGAGAAGGCCTCGGACTCCACAAAGAGCCGCCTTCCGGGGGTGTAGCCCCCGTTGGCGGACGCGAAGACCACGGCAGAACCCATTCCATTGTCATCGCCGGGAATCCCGATGACGACGCCCTCCGGCCCCGGCACGATGAGACCACCAAAGCTCGATCCTCGTTCCAGATCGGGGTGGGAAAGCGTCTCCCGGGCGTCCCAGGTGCCCTCAGCGGTGCGGGCATACCGGTACACCCGGCCCTCCCGGCCGTTGGCGCCGGGGGCCCCGATCCACAGTTCGTCCCCCACGCGTTCCAGGGCCGCGCCGAATCGCGTGAACGGAGCAGCCTCGACGGGGGTGATCTGGCCCACCGGAGCCCAGGCCCCGGCGGCGTCCCGGCGATACCGGAAGACAACACCCGTCGACCGGGTGACGCCGGGGGCGGCCACGAGGATCTCGTCACCCAGGATCGCCACGGCGGAACCAAAGGCGGCCCCCCGGGTCAAACCTTCACCCTCCACCCGGGCCACCTCGGCATACAGTCCACTGGCATCCCGCTCAAAGACATAGGCCACTCCCCGGCTGGTGTCCCGCTGGGCGGCCCCGATGACCAGCCGGTTTCCGTCGGCTGCCAGCGAGCTCCCGAAGAAATCGCCGGGGCGGGCGTCGCTACCCGACAGGGTCTGGCGCTCGGCCCAGGTCCCGTCGTTCGCCCGGCGAAAGAGAGTGACCGCGCCCCGTCCATCGGCCGCCCCCCACGCGGCGACGAGGGCGACATCGGGTGAGAGGAGCTGGACGAGACGCCCATGCGACTCCCCCGCCCGAGCCGCGGCGGGGACGAGGCGGGCGGTCTGGCTCCACTGTCCCCCCCGCTGTTCATAGACGTAGGCCGCTCCGCGGGAACTGTCCACCGAGGTGGCCCCGACGAGAAGCCGGCCGCCGGCCCAGGAGACACTTCGGCCGAAGCGATCGAGGGGCGCCGGCTCAGGGGCGGTCAGGGCCCCCGCCAGCTGCCACCCGGTGGGCGAGGGGGCAAAGAGGTGCACCCGGCCGGGCAGGTAGGGGTTCTGGGATTCGGACAGGAAGAGAACCCCGTTGCCCAGGGCCGCGGCGGTTCCGAATCCTTGTGCCGCCACCGGCATGGCGGAGGCCAAAGCGCTGCCGAGCAGCAGGAGGGCCGTCGGCAGGTGCCGAGGCGGAGTGCATCTGGTCACGGGTGTACCTCTTGAGGCGGGAAAAAGGACAGAGGACAGAGGACAGAGGACAGAGGACAGAGGACATAGGACAGAGGACATAGGACAGAGGACAGAGGACATAGGACAGAGGACTTAGGGGTGGAAGATAGCCGGGTTGACTCGGGTTCCGGCCACTTCCTCCCACACAATACGACTGTCCGGGTGGTCATTTGGTTTCACTCCGTCAGGCAACCGACGGTCAATTCCCCGCGGGTGGGTTCCGAAGCCGCCGTCCCTCTCCGACCCTCTCCGTGATGCCTTTCCGGTCGGCCCATTCGAGGAGCGGGATCAGGAACTTGCGACTGAGCCCGAGCCGAGTCCGGAGGTCGGCGGGGGAGACGGTGCCGTCCCCCCGGGATGCCACGTCCCGCACGGTATCCGCAAAGGTCCCGAGCGCCGAGGTGGCCAGGTACCAATCCCGCTCCACCCCTTCGACGGCCCCGCGCGCGGCCGCCAGCCGGAGAATGGCCGGCAAACCGGGAATCCCCAATTCTCTCTCCAGCTCGCCGATGCCGGGAGCCCCCAGGCCATGCTGTTCCAGTGCGGCGACCACCCGGTCGATCGTGGCGTCCCCGCCGGCCACCATGGGCCGGTGACTGCTGAGCGCCGCCACACCCTCGTTCACCCGCACCGTTCCCTTCTCGACCAGGGACTGAATCGCCCGGTCCGTGACGGCCGCGGGAGCTCGAAGCCCGGCCCGCACTGTTTCCAGGCTCATGCCGGGAGCCGCCGGTTCCCGGGCGTGCCATCCGGTGATGAGCTGGACGGCCCCCTCGGCTGCCCGGGTCACGGCGCTCCGCAGGAACCATCGTCCCCCGAGGCAGAGAAGATCGGGATGGTCCACGGCGAGCGGGCCCGCGTGCTTTTCCCGCAGACCGAGGAGGACCGGCAACTCTTCGCGGGGAACCCCCTGGGGACGACGGGCCACCAGGGCGTGGAGTCGTTCCGGATCGTTGCCCTCGAGCCCGGGAATCCAGCGCGCCCGCCGGCTCGGGGAGGGATCGAGAACGGTCCCGCCCCCGATCGTCGTCATGGGGCTGTACCGGCGCAGGACGAAGCGGTCCTTTCCACGCGCGACGACGGGCGACTCCAGGACGATCCGTGCCGACGCCGTGCCTCCAGGCGCCAGGGGAGCGCGCGGATATACTCGCCCGAGCACTTCGGCGGTGCCGAGATGAACGCGGACCCGAGCCCGGTGTCCGAGAGGGGCCGGAGCCGTGGCCTCAAGGTGGATGACCACGTCGAGCACCGTGGTCGGGACCCAGGGCGTCGTGGCATCCACCATCACCTGGCCGCGATGCACCTCGGCCTTCCCCAGGCCCACCGTCCCGATCGCGTGCCGGTGCCCGGCTCGCGCCCGGTCCACCTGCTCCCCGAAACCTTCGATCGACCGGACCCGTACCAGGCGGCCCTCCTCCTGACCGGGAAGGCCGGGCAGAACCCTCACCGACTCACCCACCGCGCAGGTTCCGGCCCAGACGGTTCCCGTCACCACCGTCCCGACCCCGGGCAGGGCGAAGACCCGATCGACCGGCATCCGAAAGAGATCCTGTTCCCGGGCGGGGGTCCACGCGGCGGCCGCGGCGGTGATCCGGGACCGGAGCGTCTCGAGTCCCTGCCCGGTGCGCGCCGACACCACGACGGGATCCTCGAAGCGGGTCGTGCTTCGGCTCACCATCTCCCGCACCTCCTGCGTCACCAGTTCCACCCACTCGGGATCGGCGAGGTCGGCCTTGGTGATGACGGGAATTCCCGCCGGAATGCCGAGGAGGGAGACGATGGCCAGATGTTCCAGGGTCTGGGGCCGGGGCCCCTCCGCCGCGTCGACCACGAGGAGCACCAGATCGATGCCGGAGGCACCGGCCACCATGGTCCGCACGAAGTCCTCGTGACCGGGGACGTCGACGATCCCCACCCGGTCTCCCTCTCCCAGATCGAGGGGAGCAAAGTTGAGATCGATGGTGATGCCCCGCCGCTTCTCCTCGGCAAGGCGATCCATCGGGCGGCCGGTGAGCGCCGCAATCAACGCCGATTTTCCATGGTCGATGTGTCCGGCGGTGCCGATGATCACGCGGCGGGCTCCCAGGGTCGCTGTTCGAAGAAATCCACCGCCGGCGTGGAGAGCCCATCCCCCTGCTGGGTCCGGATCCACCGGGCAAGCAGGCGGCGATGAGCCGCTTCATGGGGACGATCCAGCGCCGGGAGATCGGCGTCGGGGTCGAGGAGAGCGACCAGGTCCGCACGATCGGCGGGTCGCAGGTGGGCCCCGGCATGACCGGAACCGCACCGGGCACAGAGAACACCCCCATCGGTCATGCTGAAGGTGACCGGCACGTCGCCCGGCAGAGTGGCTCCATCGCGGGCACAGACTTCGACCGCGGGTTCGTAGCCCAGAACCGATACGAGCCGCCAGATCATCCGGAGACCGAGGGTGTCCACCACGTCTCCCGACGCCACGTCGAGAAGGGCAAGGGCATCGTGCAGGAGTTCCCACGCGGCCGGACAGGGCGCGGGAGGGGCGAACCGGAGCATGACCTCCGCGAGGGCGGCCCCGACGGCGAAACGATCCAGGCGCTCGCCCAGGGGGCCGTGGGCCCGGATCACGTCAAACGCGGTGAGGGTGTGGAGGTCACCGGACCGGGAGAGGAGCAGCATCGCCTGGCCTTCGCTCAGAAACTGCAAGGCCCCCCCGATCCGGCTCCGGGGCCGGGCCGCGCCCTTGGCGATCACATGCTGGACGCCGAGCTCCCGGGTGGCCAGGCGGGCGATGCGCGAGGACTCTCCGTACCGGATCGTGCTCAGCACGATCGCGTGCACTGTCTGAGGGTGAGGCATCGACCGCGCCGAGGGGCCCGGCTACTGGTCCGCAGGCGGCGGCGGAATGAACGCGACCGTGGCGCTGCCGGAACATTGACCGAGCAGCACGAACCGGATCTCGGTCAGATCGGGACGGAAGAGGCGCACCCGGCCCGGCGTGCTTCCGAGACAGGGTCCCGATTCGATCGCGAGGATCCGGCGCCGGATATCCACCGCCACGCCCGCGTTGCGATCGACGGGAATGCTCGCGGCCGGCCCCCGCGTGACACTCCGGTTTCGGGTGTTGAATTCCATCAGCCCGTCCACCTCGGACGAGATGAGGAGCCGGTCGCTTCCGTCGATGGCAAATCGTCCGGGGAGAGCGCCCAGACCGCCGAAGCTCCCGACCTCGGTCCGCCGCACCGGATCCACGATCGCGAGACGCCCTTCGGCCTCCGGACCGACTCCCTGGGACACCACGTAGACGAACCCGTCGCTGCCGCCGGCGATGAACCGCCCTCCCCCCTCGCCCAGGAGCGGGATGGAATCCCCGGGACCGGACGTCATGAGGGTGACGGGATCGAGCACGGTGATCCAACTGGGGCCCTGAGGGCAGAGCCGGGTTCTCTCCGGGCAGGGCTCGCCGTTGCCATGGAGGACGAAGAGGCGACTCCGGGACATCGCCAGCGCGTTGGGTCTTCCCGGGAGGAGGAGGCTCGCGGTGTCACCCGTGACGATGTTGAATCGCACCAGGACGCTCCGGCCCGGATCGGTGGCCACGGCGATCGAGTCGTTGAGAAAGAGGGCGTCGGTGAGCACGGCGCCGTCCGGAAACGTGGCGAGGCGGGTCCGGCTCCGGAGCGCCACATCCACCAGAACCAGGCCGGCCGCTCCCGTGGCCACCAGGGCGAACTGCCGGTTGGCGGAGACAGTGGCGAGCGGGGTGGTCGGTGCCCCCAGGTCGATCTTGCCCTGAGTCGGAAGATCGGGGAGGGTCAGGATGCTGAGGGACTGTTCGCCCGAGTTGACCACGAGGAGCAACTCCACCGGGGGCGGGAGTGGAGCGGTCGTGGAGGCACACCCGCTCACCCCGGCCAGGACAATTCCGGTCAGGATCGTCTGTCGCACCTGCGACATCGAGGGAAGCACCATGGCCATGGTGTGAAGAATACCGGAACCTCGCCGGTGACGGGAGTCACGATCTCAGGACGACGGAGGAGGGGGAATTTCCTGCTCCCCGGGACGGAGAGGGTGCACCTGGGGCACACCGAGGTGATGAGTCACCCGGACCGGCCACTGGAAAGTCCGGGACAGGACCCCCTCCTGCAGCACCTCGGTCGGCGACCCCGCGGCGACCACGCGACCGTTCTCCAGAAGCACCATCCGGTCGGCATAACGGGCGGCGAGATTCAAGTGGTGGGTGACCAGGAGACAGCCGAGCCCATCGCCCACGAGGCGGCGGATCAACTCGAACAGTTCCATCTCGTGCCGCACATCGAGGGCGGAGGTGGGCTCATCGAGCACCAGGGCCCGGGGCTCCTGGGCGAGCGCGCGGGCCAATCGGACCCGCTGCCATTCGCCGGCGGAGAGCGTGTGGGTGAACCGATCGCGAAACCTCCAGGCATCACAACGATCGAGAGCGTCACGCACTGCCGCCCGGTCCGAGGTTCCCACCGGCCGGATCGGACCGAGGTGCGCATAGCGCCCGAGGAGGACCGTCTCCATGACCGTCATGGGGAAGGCGGATTCCTCCCGCTGGGGAAGAACACCCACGATCCGGGCCATGGCCTCGCGGGGCCACTCGGCCACGGGACGCCCCTGCAGAAGCACCTCACCCCGGTCGGCACGGACCGCACCAAGCATCACCCGAAGAAGCGTCGTCTTGCCGCTGCCATTGGGCCCCACGAGGGCCACGAGCGCACCGGCCGGCAGATCGAGATCGACCCCGTTGAGCGTGGGACCGCCGGATCCGGGCCAGGTCCACCGCACCCCTCGGGCTTGGAAGATCACGGCTCCCCCCCCCCCCCCCCCCCCCCCCCCCTCCCCCCCCCCCCCCACCCCCCCCCCACCCCCCCCCCCCCCCCCCCGCCCGCCCCCCCCCCC
>JBDIWC010000097.1:0-7673 GCA_039794085.1 Gemmatimonadales bacterium | reverse complement strand
TCCAGTGAGGCACCTGAGGGGCTGCTGTGGGTGCGCCGCTTGCTCCTGTGGGTGCGCCGCTTGCTCCTGTGGGTGCGCCGCTTGCTCCTGTGGGTGCGCCGCTTGCTCCTGTGGGTGCGCCGCTTGCTCCTGTGGGTGCGCCGCTTGCGGCGCACCCGTCCCCTGGCTTGAGTCCCGTTTCTGAACGGGCTCTGAGTTTCGGACTTCCCGGGGCTGACGCCCCTTGCTCGGCCGGTTGAGGTGGCTCACGCCACCGGAACTGCCTTGTCGGCCCGAGTCGCAAGTGCGCACTCCACTCCCTGCTTGTGAAATCTTTCACAAATCCCGCAAGCTGTGTTCCCTTCCCTCATCGCCAGCCCAGCCGCCCCCACGCTGTTCGGTTCGTGGAGCCCCCTCTCTCGCTCCTCACTCCTCTCCACTCACTCCTCGAGACCCCAGCCGGAACCGGAGCGACGGCCCACTCGCCGGATGCACATGCCCCGAAGGGGCATCGTCCTCAACAGCCCCGGGTTGCGCCGCAGGCGCTACCCGGGGTCAGCGCCGCACCAATTCGTCACAACCCCAACGGGGTTGCGTTCCTCATGCCCGTTCCGGCGTCGGTATCTGGACGACGGGAAGTGCACTCCTCAATTCCCAACCCATGGACCCCGGCGTGCGCCGGGGTGACGATCCTGCAAGAAGGAGTCGGTGCTCCACCCCCCCCTCTCCCGCCCTGCGGGAGAGGGGCCGGGGGTGAGGGTTGTCGCGCGACTGTCGCGCGACTGTCGCGCGAATCCGGGCCTCCGGCGCCCCACCACACCGAGCCTAACTATCGCACTCACATCATGTTAGGTGATCGGGCCGCAGTGGTACGTCGATTGCCTTATACGACTTCGGACCTTCTCCGGAGACGACCATGCGGTTCCCCATCCCGGTTCTCACCCTGTCCGGCCTCCTGCCGGTACCCCTCCTCCTGGCCGGCGCCCTCCTCGTCGCGGAGGCCTCGTGGCCGGACCCCACACCGAGCGCCACCGGGTCGGTGGACGTCTCGCCCACCAACGGGAGCGATCCCACGGTCCGGGATCCCGGCAGCACCGGGACGGTCTCCTTCACCATCAGCCACGTGGCCCAGGACCTGGAGACCCGCACCTTTTTCCTTTCCTGCGCCGGCTCCAACGCCTCCTGCACGAGCTACCCCTCCCAGGTCACGCTGGGCCCCGGGGGCTCCACCGGCGTCACCGTCGACATCCAAATGGGTGCCTCCGCCGGTGGCGCCTCGATTTCTCTCTCCGCCACCGCCGAAGATGGCACCGGGAGCGCGACCGGCACCTGGAACCTCACGGTGAGTTCTCCACCCCCTCCACCCCCTCCACCGCCGCCACCTCCCCCACCGGCCAACACCGTCGGGATCTCGCCCGCCAGCGCCACCGACCCCACACCGCACAACGAGGGGTCCACCGTCCAGGTCGGCTTCACGGTGACCAACCTGAGCGAGGACATCCTGCACCAGATCTCGGTGAGCCTCGAGTGCAGCGCCTCCAACGCCACCTGCATCTCGGTCTCTCCCGCCTCCGTGACCCTCGGTGGGGGGGCCTCCGAGGGAGTGACGGTCACCGTCGTGGCCGGGGTGGCCGGCGGGGCCAGCGTCTCGCTGAGCGGCGCCGCCTCGGATGGGAGCGGCTCGGCGGCCGGTACCTGGAACCTCACGATCCAGACCCCCCCTCCTCCCCCGCCCCAGGCGAGTGTCACCCCGAAGGGAGCCGACTTGGTGGTCACGGCGGGAGACGGGGGAAGTGTGTCCTTCAACGTCACCAACACCGGGCAGGACTTCACCACCTACGACATCTCTGCGTCCTGCTCCGGCGTGGTCACCACCTGTGCGCTGCTGAGCGGCAGTTCTCTCTCCCTGAATCCGGACGCCGGCGGGAGCGCCCAGGTCTCCTACCAGACCACCGCCGCCGGCAACGGGCAGATCACCCTGACCGCCAGTGCCGGGGGCCAGGTGCTCGATGCCGGCTGGTACACCGTCACGGTACAGCCCGCCCCGGTCGTGGCCGCAAGCGTCACGCCGAAGGGGACCGCGGTCCAGGCCCCTCCCTCCACCTCCATGATGCAGGCCTTCCAGGTCACCAATACCGGGGACGCCGGGACCACCTATACCTACGCTCCGATCTGCAGCGGCACCGGAGTGTCGAGCTGCACCGTGTCCCCGGCCTCCGGATTCATCGCCGTTGGCCAAACAGCCACCGTCACCATCACGTACCAGTCCCAGGCGACCGGTACTTCGGGTGAGGTGCGGCTCCGCGCCTCGGCTGGCGGGGTGGCCCTCGACGACGGCTGGGTGAATGTGACGGTGACCCCGGGCGGGGCTCCCCTGCCCCCCGATCCGCCGCCGCCGGTGCCCGGGAGCTCCGTGATGATCACACCCGTGAACGGCATCGATCCCCTGGTGCGCGACACCAACACCACCGGCCAGACCACGTTTCAGGTCAAGAATGTGGACACCGACCTCACCCACACGATCCTCGTGGACCTCTCCTGCACCGGGTTCAACGCCACCTGTCTGGGCACCGAGCACAACACGGTGCTCGTGAATCCGGGGGACTCGATCGCCGTGGCGGTGACCCTCCAGACCACCGTGCCCGCCACGGCGGCCATCTGGCTCAACGGCGTGGCGCAGGACGAGACCGGCTCCGCCACCGGGACCTGGACCATGAGCGTGCAGGCCCTGGGGCCCCAGGCCCTCGCCGAGCCCAAAGGGACAGCACGGATGGTGACGGTGGGTGCCACCGACACCATCCCGGACTTCCGGGTCACCAACACCGGCCAGAACGAGACCAGCTACACCCTCACCACCGGCTGCTCCGGCGTCCTCACCGGGTGCCAGCTCCTCGGCGGCAGCAACGTCATGCTGCCCGCGGGGGCCCAGGCGGGCAACCTCAAGGTGTCTTATCAGGCGCCCACCACTGGCACCGGCCAGGTCGTGCTCCGGGTTGCGGCCGGGGGCGAGATCCTCGACAGCGCCTGGTACAACGTCACGGTGGATTCGGCTCCGCCTGCTCCGGCCTCCGCCGCCGTGACGCCCCAGGGCCTGGCCGTGCAGCGCGGGCCCAACGCGCCCCAGGTGCAGGAGTTCCAGGTGACCAACACGGGGGCCGCGTCGGCTGTCTTCACCTTCGAAAAGCTCTGTTCCGGCAACGGGATCACCGGGTGCAGTCTCTCCCTGGCGTCCGACACGATTGCCGCGGGGGCGACCGTCCCCGTCTCGATCACCTATCAGACCCTGGCGGCCGGCACCACAGGCGAGGTGCGCCTGCGCGTGGCGGCGGATGGTGTGGACCTCGCGGACGGGTGGATCACGGTCACGGTCGTGGTCGACCCCGTCACGGCCACGGTCACTCCGGATGGCGACTCCTTCGCCAAGGGAGCCTCCGCCGCGCAGACCCAGGCCTTCACCGTCACCAACACCAGCGAGAGCAGCCGGGTGTTCACGGTGGCGACGGCGTGCAGCGGCACCGGCGTGTCGGGGTGCTCGGTCCCGGCCGATACCCTCCCCTCGCTCCCTGCCGGGGATTCGGCGACCGTCACCGTCTCCTATCAGACTGCGGCCTCGGGAACCGGCACCGTCACCCTCACGGCCTTCCACCAGGGGACGCTGCTCGACAGCGGCTTCGTCCAGATCACCGTCGGGGGGGGTGGCAATCCCCCGCCCCCGCCGTCGCAACCGGCCGCACCGCTGGTGTCGCTGAGCGCGGTCAATCCCGGCGACGACCGGCCCCGGAGCGAGTGCGTCACCATTGCCCTGGGGGATAACGCGGCCGCCGAGTGTGGCGATCTCCGGATCGTGCACCCGCTGCCCGGCTTCCGGACCATGAACACCGACCGGGCGCTGACGCTCATTTACAACAGCGCCTTTGCCAACCCCCGGCCGTCGATTCCGGTGGAGGTCACGGTGCCGGCCGGGTCGCTGGTGCCCGCGACCGTTCAGGTCACCCTGGCGAGCGGCGGCGCAACGCTCGGCACCTGGAACTTCCCCGGGGCGTCCTGGAGTGCGGGGACCCCGCGGATTGTGCGGGTGCAGGACAGTGTCACCGCGTTCACGGCGACCCAGCTCAAGGCGTATGACGTCACGGTCCGCAGTCTCTTTGCGGCGGACACGCTGACGGCGACGGAAACAATCGACGTTCCCGTGGTGGTGCGGCGACATGCGACTCTTGGGTATGGCTGGTGGATTGCCGGTATTGAACGCCTGATCACGGTGGGTACTGACCGACTCTGGATCGGAGGAGATGGGAGCACCCGTATCTACCGCCAGATCGCTACCGGTATCTGGGAGGCGACCACAACGACCCGCGTGGATTCACTTGTCATGGTGCCACCGTTCTTCGTCGAACGCCGCGAATTGGGCGGGACCCGGATATTGTTCGATCAGCTCGGGCACCACATCCAGACCACCAACCGGCTCGGGCACCGCACGTCCATCACGTATAGCGGTGAGGTTCCTTCACAGATCCTGGTACCGATGCACGGCGGATCCATCGGTCTTGGATGGCAATTGAACTCGCTCGGGACCACGTTCACCCAGATCGCCGAAGTGGGTGTGTCGGGACCGCAGCGCATCACCACCCTCCTCTTCACAGCCAGCAAGCTCACCAGCCTGGTCACACCGGACCAGCTCTCTACCACGTTCACCTATTCTCCGGGAACCGATCTCCTGTTGAGCCGCACGGACAAGCGGGGCGCGGTCCGGAGCTTTGCCTACGACTCCACCCGGAAAGTCATTCACACCGCCCTCTCGCCGAGCGGCGTTTCGGGTGACTCGATCCTCGTTGACCTGACCCCGGCCGAGAGCCGGGGAGTCCCCGGGACCGGCGGCATCCTGACAACCGAACGGCGCACCGTGGCCACCGGCCCGCGAGCCGGCCAGATCACCACCTTCGATGTGGATCGTTTGGGAGCCCCGGTCAGGATCATCAACGCCATCGGAGAGATCACGAGCATCACCCGCGATTCGCTCTGGCCCGGCCGTGTGGTGCGGCTGCAGACGGCGAGCGGCCAGATCCTCGGCGCGACCTACGATAGCCTCGGACGGATCAAGGCCTCCACCGACTCGACCTGGCCCGATGTAAGCGGTCAGGGATTTGCCACGACCAGGTTTACCTACGGACCTCTCGACCAGGTTTCCCGTGTCGACCGGCCGATCGGGTTCATCCAGCGCGACATCGATCCGGTCACCGGCAATGTGAACTGGGAGGAGGACAGTCGAGGAGCGGCGAGCCGGACCACTTTCGAGTACAGCCCGATGGACCAGCTCCTGTCACGCATCATTGAACCTGGCAACGTGGTTACCCAGGTGGCTCAGGACCTTCGGACAGGCAATGATTCGCTCCTCGTCACTCCCCGGGGGTCGCAGACACTCCGCAACATGGACGAACGGGGGTTCGTGACTCAGGCTCGGCAACAGATTGACTCGGCCGGTTCCCCCACGATCAACTGGATGGTGACCTTCACGCAGCGCGACATCCTGGGTCGGGACAGTGTGGTACAGACCACGGGACTCGGACAGTTCGTCACTGTGACCACCTGGAGAGACTCCGTCGGGAACGTCCTGGAGGTCCGGCGGAATTTCTCCCCCGACCCCAAGGGGATTGGGCTGATGCGGACCCGGTGGACCTACGACTTCGCCGGGCGGCAGCTCACCGAGACCGCCCCCGACAACAAGGTCGAGACCCGCTCCTTCGATGCGGCGGGGAACGTGGAGTCCCTCATCACGCGCCTCGGCGGGCCCCCGATCACCATGCAGTACGACCTGCTCAACCGGCTCATTGCCCGCCAGGTGCCGAGCCTCGCCTACGCAGATACCACGGGGGCGAACCCTGGAGGGGGCACAGGTGGATTCTTCCCTCCCTTGACCGTACCGGCGCGGACCGAAACCTTCACCTGGCATCCCTCGGGCGGAGTGGCGACGGCGAACAACAACGACGCCCAGGTCACCCGCAGCTACCACCCCAACGGGCTACTCCAGTCCGAGACCCTGAAAGTCCGGGAGGTCCAGGGCTCGGCCTTCCCGCACACCTACGTCACGAGCTACGAGTACGACGCCAACACCCGGCGGAAGACCATTGTCCTGCCCGGAGCCCTGACCGAGGGCGCCAACGACCGGATCCGCTTCACCTGGGAGGACTGGGGAGCGCTCAAGACCGTCACCGACCCCCAGAACCACACTACCACCTGGAATTACGACGCCCTGGGGAGGCCCCAGACCATTCAGTATCCCGGGGCCTTGAGCCAGACCCTGGGCTATGACAAGGACGACAACGTCACCTCCGATCTCGTCTCCAACATCGGCACTGACTTCCCCCGCTATGGGAGCACGACTCTCCGGAACGTCGCCTTCCAGTACGACGGACGGGGCAAGGTGCTGCGCAGCACCGAGACCGGGGGCTTCCAGGAGAACACCACGGCGGCCTACTCGGGGCTCGGCTACCTCACGAACTTCACCCTGAGCCAGTCGGGGAGCATCCTGATTCTGGCCGGCACCGTCCCGCAGGCCAGCTACTCCACCACCGAGGGGTACACCCCCGACGGGCTCGGCAACATCACCGCCCGCACCCGCTCCAGCACCCTGATCGCCAACGGACAGTCGCTCGACGCCGGCTCGGGGAACGGCATCGTCACTCTCCAGGCGCAAACCGGTCGCCTCCTCTTTGAGTCGATGTCCGGAGTGCCCCGGAACTACGTCTACGATGCCGCCGGCAACACCACGTTCTTTTCCAGTGTCCCTGTGGACGGGCCGTGGCAGGAACGCCGGTCGCTCTACGGTCCGGACGGCCAGCTCCGCTTTGCGGATTGGCGCTTTGCCCGGAATCTGGTGGATTTCTGGAAGTCCACCTTCGAGGAGTACCGCTACGATGCCCTGGGTCGCCGGATCCTGGTGCGGAGCCAGCGGGTGTGTGGTGGCGGCGGAGTGCCCAGCCCCCAGGGCGCCGAGTTCGCCGAGTGCAAGGCGGGCTTTGTGCGGCGCACCATCTGGGACGGCGCCCAGGAACTCGGCGAGATCCAGGTGCCCGACAACGCAGCCTTCTTCGAGGCCGACAGCTTCACCACGCCCCTCTCCGCCTCGGACCAGGAGGACCGGAACCCCTATTACGGCCGCGTGATCTACACCCCTGGTCTCACCATTGATCAGCCGGTCACGGTCACCCGGCTCGATTACACCGACTTCCCCTTCGGCGCGAGCCAGGCCACCCGCTGGCCCTCCTTCGTCCTGGTCCCGTTCTGGAACCAGCGGGGCCAGCCCCAGTTCGGCACCTTGGGCGACGGCGCGGCCGTCAAACAATTCGCGCCGAGCATGAACCCCTGCAGTACCAGCACCACCGCCCTCTCAGAGCGCTGCGTCAAGGTGTCCTGGCCGCTCGCCTGGTCCGCCTATGACCAGCAGAACTCCCCCCTCTTCCCCGTGGCGTGGCACGGGAGTTTATTGGAGGGGAAGCAGGACAAGACGGGCACGCTCTACCGCCGGAACCGGAGCTACGACCCGCTGGCGGGCCGGTTCACCCAGGAGGACCCGATCGGCCTGGCCGGCGGCGTGAACCTCTACGGGTTTGCCGCCGGGGATCCCGTGACTTTCAGCGATCCGTTTGGGCTCTGTCCCCATTGCGGGGCAGCATTGTTAGCTGGTGGGATCGTGGGGG
>JBDIWC010000096.1:0-9302 GCA_039794085.1 Gemmatimonadales bacterium | reverse complement strand
ATCAGCGTCTGCGCCTTCGAAAAAGTGCCGTTGGCACAGGCTTTTTCGGGGTCCCCCCACACTTCGGACACGACCCCCAACCGTAACCAATTGTCACTCTTCGACTTCTAACCGGACAGTAGTGATATCCTATGTCCTATTATGTCCCATGTCCTCTTACTCCCTACTCCCTGGCCTTCTTCCACTGCGGCATGGCGATCCCGTCGACCACCGTGTAATGCCCGAGATCCCGGCCGGTGCGCAGCTTGGCGATGTACTGGATCTGCCCGGTGTGCATCGCGAAGTGCTCCACCACATGATAGATCGCCTCAAACGCGGTCACGTCCTGCCCCTGAATGGTTCGGCGCTCCGCCAGCCGGTCGGGGGGATATGCCTCCAGGATGTCATCCACCTCCAGTAGCACCTCGTTCAGACGGGTGAGGAGAGTGGAGGCTGCGTCCCCCTCGCGCGCGTCGAACTCCGCCTGGCGTTCCCGAATGTCCGGGCGTTCACCGACGCCGCTCACGATCCACTGCCGGGCGTTGCCGGCCAGATGGAGGAGCAGATTGCCGATCGCATTGGACGCGGGGTTCGGTCGCCACCAGAGATCCTCCGGGGAGAGATCCCCCACGGTGGACGCGATGCGGGGGAAATAATCCTCGGTGAGGTACTGTCGGCTGGTGGTGAGGAACGTGGCCCCGAGGTGCTCCATGGCTCGCTCCCTTCTGGTACCGGGACGCGGGGTGGCCCCGGCAGGACCACTCGAAAGACCACGCATTCTACGTCCCTTCCGCGTCGGCTGTCAACGGACGCAGTAACAGCTTCCCGGCCTGGAAATTGCTACAGATCTGTTAACACTGGACGATGCTCTTTTGTTGACAGGAGGAGGTCCGGAGCGTATGGTTGGGCCAGCGGGGCACCGTGAGGGCCACGACACACCGGGAGTGACAAACATGCCAGTAGCGCGCCTCAGTCCGGAGGACAAGATCCGGGTGCAGCGACTCGCCGAGGAGACCGGGCAGAGCCAGAAGGACGTCATCACCCATGCCCTGAACGCGCTCGAGCGGGATCGGTTCTTCGAGCGGATGGATGCCGGGTACGCGGAACTGAGGGCCGACCCGGACGCATGGGCGGCGGAGCAGGCCGAACGGGCGGCGTGGGACAACACCCTCTGCGACACGGGCGAGGCCTAGTCCGGTGACGATTGTCCTGCCATTCCGGGGGCAGATCTGGTGGGCAGATCTGAACCCGACTCGAGGCCACGAACAGCAGGGCCAGCGTCCCTGCCTGGTGGTATCCGTCAATGGCTTCAATCATGGGCGATCGGAGTTGCTGCTGGTCGTGCCGCTCACCCGGACCGACCGGCGAATTCCCTCCCATGTCAAGATCACATCCCCTGAATCGGGGCTTGACGGTCCGGGATTCGCTCTCTGTGAACAGGTCCGCTGCATTTCCCGGAACCGCCTGACGAAATCTGCGGGGCACGTTTCTCCCGAAGAAATGGCCGCGGTAGAGCAGTGTATCCGGCTCATTCTCGGACTGTAGGTTCCTCGTTCCCGGCTCGCTTCAGCTCCCGGGACTCGGCGGTCCGCAGCTCCGCGGATCGCACCCCGCCGAGTGGCGGGGTTGGCGGTGGGCATCGGGTGTTGTCGGAAGGTGCTGGAGGAACGGGGAAGATGGAGCGGAGGGGAATCGAACCCCTGACCTCATGCTTGCAAAGCACGCGCTCTCCCAACTGAGCTACCGCCCCGCGGACTAAGCAGAATATACATGTGCCGGACGGGAGAGTGGAGGGCGACCTTGGGGCACCCAGGGATCAGCGACGAGCCCGGAGTGCCGTTCGCTTCGATGGGACGACGGCGCTGTTCAGCGACCCTGCGCGGTGTCCCCGGGCATCCCGGCACAGCGCTCGGATATCCCCACGTAGAGGCCGGGGTTGCTGCTACTGACTCTGATCGAGGTGGGGCCGATCGAATCCCCCGTGAGGTAGTACACGGCTTTGGGGGTGATGGACCTGACCGTAGCCCTGTTGTCGTCAGGGTTCCAAAGCGCCTGTCCCATTTGCGCCGGATCACCGAATCCACCGAAGACTCCACCGAAGGATCGGGGCGTGATGATCGTCCCGGTCTGCGACGGGCTGGTGGCGGGAATCACCACGGCGCTCCCGGGCACAATAATCCTTGTCGTGCTGTCCGTGCTCCGGATTTCGAAGCGATCTCCCTCGCCGGGCAGCAAGTGGGTGAGGCACGCCTGGACCTCGGGGAGCGGGGATGAAGCCACAACGGTATGATAGGTGGGCCCGCAGGCGCTCAGGAGGACCGTCAGACCGGCCAGAGAAGATGGGCGAATTGACATCAGGAACCTCCCCAAATCACAGCAAAAACGGCACCTTACTGGCCAGATAATCAATGGTGGGGGGAGGTGTCAGGCAATGCCTGCCAGGATCCCCGATACATTATGAAACGATGGCCGATGGTGACTGGATTCGTCAAGTCCAATACTGCATTCGGGCCAAGGTTCAGCTTGCCGGTCTGGTGCTGTCGGGCGCCGCGGCGCACTGCTCTGCGATCTCCCGATAGGGCGTCATCCCGTAGCTCTTGGTCTCCAGGGTGGTTTCCCTGGGCCCGGTCGGCTTCAGAACAAGCCGGGACAGCCCCTTGGCCCCGGTGCGGATGGTATCCCCATTCCGGTCGGTCAGAACCGTCCTGGTTCCGATGACTTTGCGCCCATCCCGGAGGGGCGTCGTGTAGCCGGTGGTCCCGCTCGGGGAGGTGGCCGGTGTGTGCACCGTCCCCGACACGAAAGCGGCGAGTTCCACCGCATCGGCGGCGCGGGAGAGCACCCGAAGCCGCCAGCCGACCGATTCCGCCACCCGGGCGGAACACGATTCGACCACGGGCAAGGGGGCACGGGCCACTCTCGTCTGCATGCCGCCGCCACAGCCGACCAGAACGGCACAGCCGGCCAAAACCACACATCCACCGACCGGAATCTTCCGATCAATCAACATGACAGCCTCCTTGAGGCAGCCGACCGAGTATTTTGCCTTCCCGTTGCCTGCTGTTATCTGCGCCAGGTAACTGGTCCTGTCAAGCGCCAGGCCCTACGGTTCCGGCTTTCACCCGGGGAATGCCCATGCCCACTCGACTCCTCGACGGTGCTGCGGTGGATGCCCTGCTCCCCATGGCTCGCTGCATTGATCTCATGGAACATACCCTCACCTCGTTATGCCGGGGTGAGGCGGTCCAACCCCTGAGGACCATCCTCCGGGTACCCGGCAAGGGGGCCTTTGGCGTGATGCCCGCCCTTGTGGGCACCCCCGCCACCGCCATCGGTGTCAAGGTGCTCACGGTCTTCCCCGGCAACCATGGCACCGATCTCGACTCGCACCAAGGTGTCATCCTGGCCTTCGAACCGGAGCGGGGGAGTCTGACCGGGATCATCGATGCGAGCCGGGTCACCGCCATTCGGACCGCGGCGGTCTCCGGCCTGGCCACCCGTCTCCTGGCCCGGGAGGACGCGGGCGACCTCTGCATCCTCGGCTCGGGGGTTCAGGCCCGGTCCCATCTCGAGGCCATCCTCGCTGTCCGATCCGTCCGCCGGGTGCGCCTCTGGAGTCCAACCCCGGCGCATGCCCTCGCCTGTGCCGCCTGGGCGGAATCCCGGTGCCCCTGCCCGGTGGAGGTGTGCTCCGAGCCGGAGACAGCGGTTCGCGGCGCCGACATCATCTGCACGGTGACCGCCGCGCACGAGCCCGTGCTGCGTGAGGAGTGGGTCGATCCCGGGGCGCACATCAACGCCGTCGGGGCCTCGTTGCCGGACTCCCGTGAGTTGTCGTCCACGCTCGTGGCCCGGGGACGCCTCTTCGTCGATCGCGTGGAATCGGCCCGACAGGAAGCGGGAGACTTTCTCATTCCTCTGGCCGAGGGGGTCATCGCCGAGGACCACATTGTCGGGGAGATCGGTGCGGTGGCCCTGGGCCAGATTCCCGGGCGCCGCGTCGCGGAGGAGATCACCATCTTCAAGTCGCTCGGTCTTGCGGTCGAGGATGTGGCGGTGGGGGAGTATCTGGTGAGGGAGGCGGAGCGCTTGGGGTTAGGAACGCTGGTGGACCTGGGAGGGCGTCGCGATGGATCTTCGTGAAGACGTGACCCTGGCCCGGGTCCATGCGGCGCGCGAACGGCTGATGGACCACCTCATGGTGACACCTGTCATTCCCCTTCCGGTGCGCGACGGCACGGTCCACCTCAAATGCGAAAACCTCCATCCGATCGGGTCCTTCAAGCTGCGCGGGGCGGGGAACGCCCTGCTCGAGGCGCCCCCGGAGAGGATCGCCTCCGGGGTCGTCACGGCCAGCGCCGGCAACATGGCCCAGGGCGTGGCCTGGTGGGCCCGGAAACTGGGCGTGCCCTGTACGGCGGTGGTACCGGACACCGCCCCCGACGCGAAACTGATCCCGTTTGAGGCGCTCGGTGGCAAGGTCCTCCGGGTTCCCTACCAGGAGTGGTGGGTCACCCTCGAGCGTCGGGGTCATCCAGACGCTCGGGGATACTTTGTGCACCCGGTCGCCGATCCTGCCGTGGTGGCCGGGAATGGAACCCTGGCCCTCGAATTGCTGGAACAGGTTCCAGATCTGCACACCGTGCTGGTGCCGTTCGGCGGGGGGGGCCTCGCCGGCGGCATCGGGGCCACGTTTCATGCGATGGGCAGAAAAGTCCGGATTGTCGGTTGTGAGGTGGAGACGGCCGCGCCCCTCCGGGCTTCCCTCGCAGCGGGATGCCCGATGGCGGTGGACCGGACTCCGAGCTGGGTCGACGGGATCGGCGGCAGTGGAATGCTGGAGGAGATGTGGCCCCTGGTGTGCGAGGTTGTGGATGAGGCGGCCGTATCCTCCCTGGCTGACGTGGCCCATGCGGTTCGGGTGCTCGCGAGGGAGGCCCATCTGGTGGCCGAGGGGGCCGGGGCCGCATCCCTGGCCCCGGTTCTCGCGGGTCGGGTGGATCCCGCGGGAGTTGTGTGCATCGTGTCAGGTGGCAACATCGACCCGCGGATCCTGGCTACCATCCTGGCTGGCGAGGTGCCGTCGTAGGGGGTCCGTTCGGGAAGGATCGGCCCGAACCAGCGGCCGTGCCCGGGGGCGTGATTGAGGGGATGATGAATCCGAAACGGGGTCGGCGGTCGTATTCTCGTCGCAAGCGTGTCGGGTGACGGACGCTGGTCAATCCGTCACGCGTGAACCTTTTGGAGGAACCCTGTGAAGCGCATGTGGAAGAGGATCACCGGATCGGCCCTGACCCTGCCGCTGATCGTGTTGGCGGCGGTCGGGGGGAACCGGCTGTGGATGAACATCCGTCCGCACGACCCCCTGCCGGCCCGGTTCGAGAAGTATACTCCCGAGGCGTTTCAGGCCGCCCAGGCCGCCGGCCGGACCATCATGGTGGACGTGTATGCTGTCTGGTGTCCCACCTGCAAGGCTCAGCACAAGTCACTCAAGACCCTCCTGAACGATCCGCGATATGAATCGGTTGCCGGGTTCCGGGTGGACTTCGATGTTCATCACGACTTCCTGCGGGCCCACCAGGTGCGGGGTCAGTCCACCATTCTGATGTTCCACGGGGAGAAGGAACTCTCCCGCTCGATGGGTGTCACGTCGGAGGGAGGGATCCGGGCCCAGGTGGATGCCGCGTTGGCGCAGGTGGCGGCCCAGAGCGGCATGCCGGTCGTCGAGCCTGGCACGTGACGAGCCTCCTTCTCGCCTTCGTCGCCGGCTTGCTGACGACGGTCAATCCCTGTGTCCTCCCCATGCTTCCGTTGGTCCTGACCGGAGCGTTTGCCCAGGGCCGTTGGGGCCCCGTGTCGCTCGCGGCCGGTCTGGTGCTGTCGTTCACGGTCTTCGGGGTGGTGCTCACCGCCTTCGGCCACCTGATCGGACTCGACCAGAACACCTTCCGGTACATCGCGGCGGTGTTGCTCCTCCTGAGCGGGCTGGTGCTGGTCCATGCGCCCACCCAGGCCCTCTTCGCCCGGCTGACCACGCCCCTGGCGGGCGGCGCCAACGCCACACTGGACCGCATGTCTCTCCAGGGGAATCGGGGGCAGTTTCTGCTCGGCACCCTGCTGGGTGCGGTCTGGACCCCATGCGTCGGTCCGACTCTCGGGGCCGCGATCGCGGTCGCGTCACAGGGCGAGAATCTCGGATACACCACTCTCGTCATGGCGATCTTCGGCCTCGGCATGGCCAGCGTCTTTCTGGCCATCGCCTATGCCTCGCGGGGCGTGATGGGGAAGCGGCGGGAAAAGCTCGCCGGGTTCGGGGCCCGTTCGCGCAAGATCTTCGGGTGGTTGCTGGTGGCCGTGGGGATCATGATCATCTCCGGCCTCGACAAGACGCTGGAGACGGTTCTGATCGGGGTGATGCCCGACTGGCTGCTGGAGCTGACGACGCGGTTTTAGGAGCAGGGAATAGTCCCTTACGGACAAGATTGAACACAAACCGACAACAATCTTTTGGACGACGCCCGGAAACCCGTGTCGGCCGTGCGTTTGAAGGCGGTTGGGGGGGCATCCAACTTTGAGGTATCTGGGTGTATCCGCATCGCTGAGCGCCGTGACCCGGTGATTGGTGTTTCCCGGGGCTGACGCCCCTTGCTCGGCCAGGGGAGGTGGCTCACGCCACCGAGGAGTCTCGGGCGACCACCCGGCCGTGTGAACGGCCTCCCGCCGCCGAGCCCGGGGCGAAAGCCCCGGGGAACCCACGCGACCCCGACGCGCCTCTTTGGTTCCGGCTGAGCCGGCTTAGGGAGTAGGGAGTAGTCCCTTACGGACAAGATTGAACACAAAACGGCAACAATCTTTCGGGCAACTCCCGACCCCCCCGTCAGACACGTCGATCGCCACGGCCGCGCCGTGCGAGGGGGATGGCCACAAAAAGCACAGAAGTCACAAGAGGCACACCTCGGGGCGCATGGGGCCCACCAGGGGCGAGAGAGGTTTCTGTGCCTTTTGTGCTTCTTGTGGTTGGCTCTGGGGGTGGGGAGAGGGCTCCGGAGGGACGGGAACCCATGCCGAAGCCGGAAGAGCCCAACCCTGAAGTGGATGGACACGTCTGGTGAACTCGGGTCACTGAGCGCCGTGGCCAAGCGGTTGGCGTAGGGGTCGGACCCTTCAGCGTCGGATGCTCATTGAGGTTTGAGGCCGTCCGCCTACCTTTGAGCCATGCCCGACATTGATCTGATTGGTACACTTGAGTTTCTCCGCTCAGCGGAGCGACTGAAGATCAAGCTTCGGAGCGCCTCCACCTCGACGGGGCAGATCGAAAGCGTCGCCGAGCACTCCTGGTGCGGTGAAGCCCTCGGCGGGGACGTGCCGGCACCGGAACGGGCCTGGGGCGCCCACATTCTGAGGAGGGATCCGCGTGGCGGGATACTCAGGAACGCCCCTGGCGAAAAAGCTGGGGATCAAGGAAGGGTCGACGCTCGTTCTGGTCAACGCACCGAAGAACTATCGGTCTCTTGTTGAACCTCTTCCGGAGGCAGTGAGGATCCTGTCACGGGTGTCACCCCAGGCCGACATCGTCCACATCTTCTCGACGACGGAAACTCATCTGAGGAAGGTCCTTGGGACCTCTCGAGCCCGGCTCCGGGACGAGGGAATGATCTGGGTGTCCTGGCCCAAGAAGGCGGCCAAGGTGCCGACCGACATCACCGAGGACACCGTCCGGAAGGTTGGCCTTCCCTTGGGATTGGTGGATGTGAAAGTGTGCGCGGTGGATGACGTGTGGTCCGGTCTGAAACTCGTGGTTCGGAAGGAGAATCGGCGTCCAGCCCATGCCTTGCGAGGCTGATCCCGCCCCCGGCATCGCCGTTTTCCGGAATCCGCATCGGCGTGCGGCCCTCACCCCCGACGTCTCGGCCCCGGCCGCGGGGTTCCACCGTTCCCTCCCGGGGTACCGCCCCACGCCGCTGATCTCCCTCCCGGCCCTCGCGGCCTCGCTGGGCATCGGTTCCCTTCATGTAAAGGACGAGGAGGACCGTTTCGGGCTCCACGCCTTCAAGGTGCTCGGAGCATCCTGGGCCGCCCACCGACTCCTGGCGTCCGGTGTCCGGCCGACCGGCCTGACCACCGCCTCCGCCGGGAACTTCGGCCGCGCCGTCGCCTGGACCGCGGCCCGGCTCGATCTGCCTGCGGTCATCTTTCTCCCCGCCAGTACCGTCTCCCACCGCATCGCGGCCATCGAATCCGAGGGAGCCAGGGTGGAACTGGTGGACGGCTCGTACGACAAGGCGGTGGCGATGTGCGCCCAGGTGGCGGACGCCAGGGGATGGCAGGTCCTGTCTGACGTGGGATACCCCGGCTATGCGACGATTCCCTCATGGATCCACGAGGGGTACGGCACCCTGCTGTCGGAGATCGCAGATGCGTGGAATGGAGCCGACCCCGATGTGGTGGTGGTGCAGGGTGGGGTGGGGGGGCTGGCGAGTGCCGTGACCCGCCACTTTCGGGGGCGGTCGCGGATTGTGGTGGTGGAGCCCGAGTCGGCCGACTGCCTGATGGCCTCGGCGCGGAGTGCAACGGGGGAAACCACGGCGAGCACAGGGGCCCTCAGCACCCGCATGGCCGGGCTCAACTGCCGTCTCCCCTGCCCGGTGGCGTGGCCGGTTCTGCGTGAGGGTGTGGACCTGTTCATCCGCATCCACGACCGCTGGACTGAGGAGGCGATGCGGCGGCTGCACGCTCCGGTGGGCACCGACCCCAGGATCGTGGCGGGAGAATCGGGCGCCGCGGGCCTCGGTGCTCTTCTGACCTTGTCCGATCCCGCCCTGGCGGAGACAGGCACCTGGCTTGGCATCGGGCCGGAGACGCGGGTGCTGGTCCTCGTCACGGAGGGAGCGACCGATCCGGATGGATACACCCGAGCCACTGGCGAAACGATCTGACCCCGGGCCTCGGCAGGATGAGCGGCCTGGAACCACGAAATACACGAAAACACACGAAAAAAAGCCTCATCCCCGTTCGTGTCCTTTCGTGCCGTTTCGTGGTTGACTCTTCTCTCCTCCGCGGCTCCGCGGCTCCGCGTGACCCGCGGTGTCCTCTCGCGGGCCACGGCAGTCCCGACCGACCCCCGGGCCTCGGCAGGATGAGGGGCCTTCCACCCCCCGACAACAGAACCGGGTCCTGGTGTGCAAGCCCCGCCTCGCCCCGGTTTGAACCACGGAGAACACGGAGGACACAGAGGGTTCACGGCTCCCACGACAGGTTCCCGATCTCGCGTGGTGGGCCTTGGCAGGATGGGGGCCCGTCCACCCCCCACAAAAAAGCTCCTG
>JBDIWC010000095.1:0-9332 GCA_039794085.1 Gemmatimonadales bacterium | reverse complement strand
TGAAGAGCCCCAAGTGGGATGCCGTCACAGACGCCGTCACACGCACGGCCGGAGCGGGTGTCCGGGGGGCGCCCCAAATATTGTTGCCGTTTTGTGTTCAATCTTGTCCGTAAGGGACTACTCCCTACTCCCTACTCCCTGTCAGCCACTTCCAGATCACCGCCGCGATCACGGCACCCACGATCGGCCCGATCCAGTACACCGCGTGGCTGAGCAGGGTGCCCGACGCCACGGCCGGTCCGAAGGCCCGGGCCGGGTTCACCGCCGCCCCGGTCAGATTCCCCCCCACCAGGATATCGAACACCAGGGTGAGCCCGATGCCGAAGCCACCGATGGCCGGGGAACTCTTGGCCACCGCCGTGCCCATGACGGCGGTCATGAGGAGGAAGGTGAGCACCACCTCGATGGCGATCCCCTGTCCGAAGGAGGTGCCGTGCTGGAGCTGGGGTGTGCCGAGCAGGCTGGTCTGCACCAGGTCGGGGGGGAGGAGCTGCATCACCAGCCAGGCCGCCACCAGGGCGCTGCCCAACTGGGCGGCGATGTAGGCGACCGCATCGCGTCCACTGATCTTTCCGATGGTCAGCAGACCCACGGTCACCGCCGGATTGAGGTAGCCCCCGGAGATGTTCATGGTGGCACTCACCAGGATTCCCAGCGCCAGCGCTTGTCCGAGAGCGACGCCGAGCAGGCCGTAGCCGCCGCCGGGAAGGCCGTTGGCGACGACGACCGCCACACCGATGAAGACGAAGCCGAACGTGCCGAGTGCTTCGGCCACCACACGACGGAGCAGAGAGGGCATTTCAGTCCTCGGGATGAAGGGATGGGCGAATCTACTGCCGGACCCGCCGAAACAACAGCACTGCGTTGATCCCGCCGAACCCGAAGGAGTTGCTGAGCAGATATTCCGGCTCGGCGGCCAGTCCGTGCCCGGTGAGCAGGGGGAGATCACACCCGGGGTCGCGGTCGGTGAGGTTGACGGTGGGAGGGAGCCAGCCATCACGACAGGCGAGGGCGCAGATCGCCGCCTCGATGGCGCCGCTCGCACCGAGCGCGTGGCCGGTGTATCCCTTGGTGCCGCTCACGACGAGGCGATCGGTGTGGTCGCCGAACACCTGGCGGATGGCACCCGCTTCCGTGGGGTCGTTGAGCGGCGTGCTGCTGCCGTGGGCGTTGATGTAGCCCACCGCGTCGGGGGGGACGCCGGCATCGTCGAGCGCGAGTCGCATGGCCCGTGCGGCCTGCCGGCCATCGGGACGGGGAGCCGTCATGTGGTGGCCATCATTGGTGAGGCCATACCCCACGATCTCGGCGTAGACCGGCACTCCGCGGGCCAGGGCCCTCTCCCGCTCCTCCAGGACCAGCACCGCCGCCCCCTCGGCCATGACGAAGCCGTCGCGGTTCCGGTCGAAGGGTCGGCTGGCCGACGCGGGGTCCTCATTGCGGGTCGACATGGCCCGGATGATGGCGAAGGCGCCGAAACAGAGGGGAGCCAGGGGGGCCTCGGATCCGCCCGCCAGCATGAGGTCGGCTTCGCCCCGCCGGATGGCCCGGGCCGCCTCGCCGAGGGCGATGGCACCGGAGGCACAGCTCATGCCATTGGTGATGTTGGGACCGGTGATGCCGTACTCAATCGCAAGATTGCAGCTCGAGGCTCCGGCAAAGACCGTGAGGGCGAGCCCGGGATCGACCGCGCGCACGCCCCCGCGGAGATACTGCGCATGCTGCAGCTCGGCGTGTCCCACGCCTCCGAGTGCCGTCCCCATCATCGCCCCGACCCGGTCGGAGTCCTCCCGGGCGAGGTCGAGCCCCGCATCGGCGAGGGCCAGGCTGCTTCCGAGCAACGCGAACTGGCTGCAGCGATCGATACGCTTGGTCCGCCGGCTGTTCAGAAGCGAGGTGAGGGCCTCGTCGTCCACTTCACCCGCGATCCGGGACTTGAACGGGGTGGGGTCGAACGCGGTCAGGGTCCGGACCACCGAGCGGCAGGCTCGCAATCCCTCGCGAAAACGTCCCACGCCAGTGCCGATCGGCGTCACCGGCCCGATCCCGGTCACCACCACGCGTCTCTCGTTCATGACTGCTGCTCCAGATGGGCGCGAAGGCCCGCCAAGGTCCGGCTCGCTATCCCATGCACAAACACCGGGCCGATCACCCACTCCGCCGCCGGGCGCCGGATGAGGGGCCAGGAGGGTCCCTCCCACCAGTGGAGCAGGGTCACCAGCGATCCACCGGCCCGGTCGGTGTCGGGGGTGATGGCCCATTCCACGTCCATCCCGGTGGTGATGCCGCCGATGTGACGATAGCGCACGACTCGTCGTTCGGCATCGCTCTCCATCCGTGACCTCCACCAGGTGGGCCACTTGAGCGGGCCGAAGGGCCTCCACGCGGCCATCTCCACGACTCCGCGTGCCGTGGTACCCTCCAGGAGTCGCACCCACCGGTAGTGGGCGAGGGCATCTGGCCAGCGTTCGACGTCCCGGGCCGCGGCGAAGACCTGGTCCGGGTGGGCGGCGATGCGGATGGTATCGACGGTGCGCATCATGCGGAACGCCTCCAGACCGCCACGATGCGGGCAAAGGGGATCTGACGGATGTGGACGCCGGTCAGGCCGGCGGCGCCAAAGGTGTGTTCGAGTCCGCGACGACGAAACCCCCGGCGCAGGGAGAGGCGGCCATCGGCCCGGGTCCAGGGGTCGAACCGGAGCAGGCGGCTTGCCACGCCAAAGGCCCATTCCGCGGCGCGGGAGGGGACCAGATCCGCGACGATGACCGCATGGCGAGCCACGCGGGCACACTCCTGCAGCATCAGCATCGCGTCCCTCTCGTCGAAATGGTGCAGAACCTGGCTGAGCAGGACCAGGTCGAGGCCACGGTCGGGAAAGGGGAGCGCCAGGCCGGTCCCCAGCACCATCGGCAGGCCGGCCCGCGCCCCGATGCGGGCCACCACCGGATGACGCTCCAGTCCGATCACCTGGAGGGGTATCCCCCGCCGCGTGGCCCAGCGGGTGGCCATCAGCCCCAGGTCTCCCGCTCCGGCGCCGAGGTCGAGGAGCGACACCGCCCCTCGGGGAAGGTATCGCATGGCCTCCCGAAGCCCCGCCCGTGCCGCGGCACGGCCGCCGAACCAGGTGTTGGATCGGGCGATATTCCGGATGCTCCGCTCCACGAACGGCGCGGGGGCGCTCAGGTCGTCAAGAAGTTCCTGCCCGGGAGGGGGTGGGCCGGGAGAGGCATGTCTCATGGGTGACTCAGCCCGTGGTACCGTCCCCCAAAAAAAAGAAGCGGATCCCCGGCATGGGATTCCCCCCCAATCAACTCTCCCACCAGGATCGTGTGATCCCCCATCGGGATCGCGGTGTGGTGGTGGCAGAGGAAGGTGGCCAGGGCGTCCACCAGCACCGGACACGAATCGACCCGCCCCGGTGCCCACAGGGTGGGAGCGGCAATCGAGCGAGCTTCCCCGGCAAAGAGGCGCGACAACGATTCCTGGTCCCGCCGCAGGACACTGATCGTGAACTCGGCCGCACCCACGATGGCGCGATGCAGGCCCGCCGCCATGTCGATGTTCACGGAGATGAGTGGCGGACGGAGCGACACCGAGGTGAAGCTGTTCACCGTCAACCCCGCCGGGAGGCCTGCCCCGTCTCGAATGCTCACCACAGTGACCCCGGTGGCGAAGTGGGAGCAGAGGGTGCGGAGACGACGAGGATCGAGTGGGGCCATGGGTCAAAGCACCATGCCGGCCAGGAAGACCGGGTTGAGGACGGCGCGGGCGGGGACGAAGTCGCCCGTGACACCGAGGAGAGTAGGGGCAAGTCCCCGACGCTGCAGGCGATTGACCGATCGGTCAAAGAGGGTGGGAACCAACATGCCATACCCGATCATCCGTTCCACCAGGCGCTTGCCCCGGAAGCGGTTCCGATGCGCCACCGCGTAGGATCGGAGATCCCGCGCCGTGATCCGCGCGGGGCCGCGTGCCAGCGCCGGGAGGACCGCGTCCGCCAGCAGCTCGGCGCCGGCCAGCGCGGTGAACACGCCTTCCCCGGTGAAGGGATCGAAGAACTCCGCCGCATCACCCACCAGGGCAACGCCCTCCCCGGTGATCCGCCGTGCCCGGCTGGCGAAGGGGCCGGTGGTGTGAAACGGACCTTCCTCGACTGCGCACCGAATCCGGGGTGCCAGCGCGGGAAACTCCCGGAGCGCGCTCCGGAAGAACTCCGCGGGGTCGGTCATGCCGGGTTGGATGCGCCGGGCTGGAACCACCAGCGCCACGTTGGCGAGGTTCTCGCCCAGTCGGTTGACCCCCACGTACCCCTCAGTTTCGACATGAAGCTCGATCCGATCCTCCAGTCCCTCGATATCGGACAGGCATTGCACGAACGCGAGCCTCCGAAGGGGAGCCTGGTGGTGATATCCCGTGCGCCGGGCCACGATTGAACGGAGGCCGTCGGCGCCGACGGTCAATCGAGCGTGCATCATGCGGCGTCGGCCGCGGGCGTCGCGTGTGGCGCATCCCGTGATGAACTTCCCCTCCCGCAGCAGATCCACCACCGCCGTGCGCTCCAGGAGTGTCGCGCCGCATCGGACCGCCGCCTCGGCGAGCAGGGCATCGAGAACCGTGCGCGACAGGGCCAGACCGGTGGGTCGGAAGGGGTGATGATCGGGAGACGCGTCGGCCAGGCGCCCGGAGAGACGGGCCCCGCGGCTCGCGATGACGGTCGTGCCGGTGACCGGTCGGCCCGCTCGATCCGCGGCCCCCAGCACGCCGAGGGTTGAGAGGTGCCGCAGGGCCTCGGGACCCAGATAGTCGGCGCAGGGCTTGGGGCGGGGAAACCGGGCGCGTTCGATCAGCGCAACCCGAACCCCCGCCGTGGCGAGCCGGACGGCGAGGGCGGACCCGGCGGGCCCGGCGCCGACGATGAGGACATCGTACGACGACGATGGCATCAAGGGACCCGTTCGTATTCCAGACCCTCGAGCACCAGGCGATCGGGGGAGAAGGCGGCGAAGGAGAAAGGAAGCGTGGCTGTGCCTCCCGCCGCGTCGGTCCAGCTGATGCCGAGGTCCGTCCCGAGGATCGCGTAGCGACAGGGGCGGATGGTCACCTGGGGAAACTCGAGGGCGAGGGATCGCAGGGTCTTGTCGATCATGCAGGTCTTGTCACTCCGAAAGGTCCACACCGTGGTCCAGGTCTGGACATCGGTGTCCAGGAAGATGACCCACACGTTGCTCCACACTCCGAGCAGGGCACTCGCCACGGTGGGGCCGCCGGTCTGTCCTCCCCCGATCGGCCGGTCGTTCCCGAGACCTGTGGGCGCGCGCGGCTCGCCCCCGCACCCCACGAGCATCAGGCCCGCCAGGCCCAAGAGAGTGCCCCCGCGGCGCCAGCGGCCGCGGTGGCGACGGCATTGACAGTGTCGTTGGTCATCCATCGCCAACCTCCAACGGTGGTGGCAACCCTTCCGCACCGAGGGCATCGCGGGTGTCGCGACGCGATGTCACAGGGAACACACTGAAGACGTCGCTGGACTCGCTCACCCAGGACGGCGTCCATCAGCATGCCGATGACCCCGATCCCCGCCATGGCTGCCGCGTCCCACCCGCTGTTCACGGCCCCTCCCGCGATCCAGACTCCCAACGTCACCAGTGCTGCTCCAGCCACTGCGCCGGTGGTTCCGGTGACCGTGACGCCTCCGTCGGTTCCGGGGCTGACCATTCGCCCCGACAGGAGGTGGCGCGGCGACACCCGGCTCCTCGAGCCGATTGCCGTGGCCCAGGTATCCGCAGTGGCGGCCGCGAGCGACGACCCCATCACCCAGACAGCCAGACCGGGGGACACCGGGGCCAACAGCGCCCCGACAGCGGCCGCTCCGCCGTTGGCCACCACCTGCCACGCCCCCCGGGGTGCCTTTCCGGGACCCGATTCGAACCAGCGCGACAGGGCGCTCCCCGTGACGAAGAATACTCCGAGGGCCGCGAAGCCGGGCCCTCCCGTTCCAGAGAGGATGATGGTTCCGACGAACGCGGCGGCCAGGGCCCCCCCACGGGTCAATGCGCTGGCCATCCAGCCGAGGGCCGCCACCAGGACAGCGACGACCAGGGCCGGGAGCGGGGACATGGTAAGGAATGTCGGCCCTTCTCTCCGGTGTGGCAAGGCTGGTTCCCCCGGCATGGTCACGCTATGTTCCCCTGCATTCATGACTTGACACCCCGGTGCCACAAGGCGACCGGTGATTCCTCTCCTGGTGCGAACGCCTATCGTGTCCGCTTCTGTTCACGCGATCGTCCCCCAGAGCCTCCTTGAGGCTCTGAAGAACCTGGACACTCCGGTCGAGGATGGGATCCAGGACGTCGCCGAGGAGCTGGTGACCAAGCGGCTCGGGTTGAGCAGTACGGTCGCGACCCAGATCGAGCGCTATCGGGCCTCGGCGGACCGGGATGGGATGGTGAGTTGGGGGGAGGCGGTGTCGGTGTTCCGGCTGGTGGGACGCCGCCCCGACGCGTCGCTGGTGTACGCCGACGCGGGACGCCGCACCGCGCGCCATGCCGTCCGTCGTCTGGCCTGGACGACCCGGCTCCTGCTCCGTCTCCTGCCCGGGGGACTTCGCCGCCGGTTGGGGCGGCGAGTGGCCAGGGTCGTGGCGCGCGAAGTGGTGGGGGTGCGGCTGCGGACCGAGCGCAACGGGAGTTGTGTCGACCTGACTCGCTCCCTCGCCACCGAGGCGGTCATCGAGGGGACGGGGTGCATCTTCTACGGCTCCGCCCTGGCAGAGCTGTTGCGCCTCCTCAGCGGATTCGAGGGCGCGATGGTCCACGACACCTGTCGTGCCCGGGGGGCCGACCAATGTGTCTGGCGGACGGCAACAACGGAGGGATACGAATGATCCGGTGGGATCAGGACGAGCGCGAGCGCCTGCGGGACGGGCTCGCCGCCGCCGCCGCCGACGGGTGGCTGCTCTTTGATTTTCAGGAGGCGAATCCGGTGGCGCGCCGAGTGCTCGGCCTGACCGGCCTCGGGTCCCGGCGGCTCTTCGTCCTGCTCCCCCGCGAAGGAGAACCGGTGGCGGTGGCGCATCGGATCGAACTGCAGGCACTGGAGGGCTTTCCGGGCCGGATCGTGCCGTACTCCCGGTATGGGGAGCTGCATCAGGCCCTGCGCGATCTGGTGCAGGGGCGCACCCTGGCGATGGAAATCTCCCCGAACGACGACGTGCCCTACCTCGACCGGGTTCCCTGGGGTGTGGTCGAACTGATTCGCGGCGCGGGAGCGACGGTGGTGTCGAGTGCCCCCCTGGTGACGACCTTCGCCGCACGGTGGAGTGCCCGTGAGCTTGAGGATCACCTTGTGGCCGCCGAGGCGCTGGCCCGGATCGCCCGCGAGGCGGTGGGCGCGGCGGTGCGGGAAATCGGACTGTCCGAAACCGCCCTGCAGGCCCGGGTGGTGGCGGCGATGGAGGGTGAGGGGTTCACCATGGAGCACGCGCCGATCGTGGGGTTCGGTGCCCACGCTGCCGACCCGCACTACCAGCCGGTGGCGGGACAGGACGCGATCCTGGAGCCGAACCAGGTGGTGCTCCTCGACCTCTTCGGAGGGCGTCCGGGCAGTGTCCCGGCCGACCAGACCTGGATGGGGTTTTCCGGCTCTCCCCCGCCCCAGGTACAGAAGGTGTGGGAGACGGTACGCGATGCCCGGGATGCGGCGCTCGACGCGGTCCGCCGGGCGGCACGCGAGGGGATTCCTCTCCAGGGCCGGATGGTGGACCGGGCAGCCCGGGACCTGATCGAGGCCGCGGGATTTGGCGACGCCTTCGTGCACCGCACCGGTCACAGCATCGATCGGGCGCTGCACGGATCGGGGCCCCACTGCGATGATTACGAAACCCGCGATGATCGGCTGCTCCTGCCGGGCGTGGGATTTTCGGTGGAGCCCGGTATCTATCTCGTGGGGGAGTTCGGCGTCCGGAGCGAGGTCAACGTATACTGGGGGGCGGAAGGACCGATCGTCACCCCCCGGGAGATTCAACGGGAGCTCATCGTCCCCCGATGAGCGGGACGGGACGTGGGGGTCGGGGTGGGGTGAGTCGTCTCCATGGCATGACCACGCTCCGCCGTCATTGCGAGGGCCCGCAGGGCCCGTGGCAATCCCGTGAGCCGATGCTGACCCGGGGTGACGCGGGTCGGCCATCCTGCCGGAACCGCACTGTTTGGGTCCCAGGCCCGAAGGCCCGCCGTTCTCGCGTTCCCGGCTTCGGGCTCGCCGCCCTCCTCCTTTTCTGGGCCGTTCCCTCCTTGGAAGGTCAGGCCGACAGCGGCCTCGCTCTCCGCGCCATCCGATTCTATGAACCGGCCAGCCGGATGACGCAGGTCACGGCCTTTGTCCGCATTCCCTATGGAATGATGGAGCCGGTGTCCGGAGAGGGTGGTGAGTACCTCCGCTTCTCATTGTCGCTTCGCGTGGCGAATGACAGTGGTCGGACCCTGTACACACAGCAGTGGGCTCGCCAGATACCTCCTCCCGGTCCCGGGCGGGAGAACGGACTCGACATGATCCGATTCGCGCTCGACGCCGGGGCCTACCACCTGGAGGCGCGAGTGGTGGACAGCATCAGCGGGCGGGAGGCGGTCCGGGTCGTTCCGCTCGATGCCTGGGTCCGGAAACCGGTCGTCTCCGACCTGCTCCTGTCCCGGGCGCTCCGCCTCGCCGCCCCGGGGGACACCATCCCGCAGCCCGGGGAAGTGCGCCGTGGCAACGTGCTGCTGGCGGCGGGCGCCGAGGTGTCCATTCCCGCCGCCGTCCCGTACCTGTTCTATCTCTTCGAGACCTATCTGGAGGAGGAGGCGAGTGGCACGGTTGAGGTCAGGATTCTGGATTCCTCCGGTGAGGTGGTGCAGGAAGCCATGGGACAGCCGCTGATGGTCGGGGTCGGGGTGTCGGCGCTCACGGGGCAGCTCGACGTGGCGGGGCTCGACCCGGGTGCGTACTCGGTGCACGCGTCCATTGGAATCGGGGACCGGATGTTCGTGCGGAGCGCCGAGTTTCAGATCGGGGCGCCGGTCGTCACCCTGGGAAGGGAGAGATAAGAAGTGTGAAGTTCGAAGTTTGAAGTTTGAAGGAAGAAGGATGATCAATGATCACGTCTCTAACCCCCAACCCCCAACCCCCCAATACCCAACACCCAATACCCAACACCCAATACCCAACACCCAATACCCGACACCCGACACCCGACACCCGACACCCGACACCCAACACCCAACACCCAACACCCTTACCACACCGCCTACCGCCTACCGCCTACCGCCTACCGCCTACCGACTCCCGCCTCCCGCCTC
>JBDIWC010000094.1:0-9445 GCA_039794085.1 Gemmatimonadales bacterium | reverse complement strand
CCACGCACAGTGCACTGTACGTGTCGCCCAGGTCCAGGCCAATCGTTATATTCGGCATAGGTCCAACCTCCAGGTTGTGGGCTCCGAGCCCGGTTTCCTTTTGGAGCACCCCCACGGGTGACTTCGCGTAATCTGGGGGTTGGACCTTCTCATGCAATCTCCCTACTCCCTACCGCGGCGCCGGTGTCACCCGCAGGTAGGGCTTCTTCGCCACGAATCCGGGAAACCTCCGCTCGGCTTCCTCATTCGGGATTGCGGGCGCGATGATGACATCCTCTCCGGGCTTCCAGTTGGCCGGTGTGGCCACCGAGTGGGCCGCGGTGAGCTGCAGTGAGTCGAGCACCCGCAGGATCTCATGAAAATCCCGGCCCGTGCTGGCGGGATAGGTGAGCGTGAGCTTGATCCTGTTGTCAGGTCCGACAATGAAAACCGAGCGGACGGTCATGGTGTCCGATGCGTTCGGGTGGATCATGTCGTAGAGATCCGAGATGACCCGGTCGTCGTCGGCGATGAGGGGAAAGTTGAGGGCGTGACCCGTCACGTCGTGGATGTCCTGGACCCAGGCCCGGTGGCTGTCGAGAGGATCCACGCTCAGTCCGATCACCTTGCAGCTCCGGCGGGTGAACTCCTCCCGGAGCCCGGCCACGGCGCCGAGTTCCGTGGTGCAGACCGGGGTGAAGTCCTTGGGGTGGGAAAAGAGCACGGCCCAGCCGTCTCCTTTCCAGGCATGGAAGTCGAGGGTGCCGTCGGTCGTCCGGGCTGTGAAGTTCGGGGCGATGTCACCGAGACGGAGTGTCATGGCAGAATCTCCAAGTGCTGGGGAGCAGGGAACAGGGGGGACGCGCCAGCGTCGCCCGAGCATCAGGTGGCAACGACACGCGGTCGGCGCAGACAACGGACAACAGTGAGTAGGGCATGGGTGCCGAGGATCGATCGTGAGTCAGGCCCGGCCACGAATCTTGGCCATCCACCAGCGGAGACCAACGAAGAGAAACCGCCAGTCGCGGAAGAACTCGGGGGGCTTGCCCTCGACCCAGTGCCCGACGAACTGGAAGACCCATCCGACAATGAACATTCCCAGGGGGATGATCCAGAAGCCGGGGCGGAACAACTCCACCAGGAACAGCGGGATCGAGACGGCAATGAGCGGGATCCCCACCGTGTGGCAGAACCGGTTGACGGGATGTTGATGACTGGCGGCATACTCGGCCACCCACTGATGCATTGGCTTCGAGCCCAGCATGGTCCCTCCGTCAGGGGGTTGACCTGATCACGAGAATCCGGAGTTCCTTCACCTGGTCACCGTGACGCGCCGGATCACGGCCCCCTCGAGGATCCGGTCCATCACCTCCCACCCCGACGTCACCCGCCCGATCACGGTATAATCGAAATCGAGCCGGGCGTTGTCCACCAGGTTCAGGAAGATCTGGCCGTCCCCGGTGTCCCGCCCACGGGTCGAGATCCCCACGGTGCCTCGCGCATGGTGCCCTCCGACCTCGTCCCGGGTGAAGTCCGGCTCCCCGGCGTACTCGTTGGCCCCCGGGCTTCCGCCCTGGAGCACGAAGTTGGGAACCACCCGATGGAAGGTGCGCCCGGCCAGAACGCCCCGCCTCGCCATGGTAACGAACCGGGCCACATTGGTCGGGGCCCCGTCGGGATCGAGAGCAAGTTCGATCACTCCGCCGTCCTCCATCTCGAGGGTGGCGTGGCGCATCGCCCGGAGCGCGTCGGGTGACGGGATCGGGGGCTCGGGGAGAAGGCGCGGGGCGGCGTGCGACGGCCGGTTGGTCCACTCGGTGAGGATTCTGGCCGCCTCTCCCGCGACCATCGGGTCGAAGTCGGAGAGCCAGGGGGAGAGCCGGGTGGAATCCGCCGGGGAACCGAACTCTTCGATACGGGCGACGAGGCCCAGGCGGGGATCCCGGGAGGTTTCCGCCCGGTCGGCCGAGCTTCGTGACAGGGCATCGAACAGGGGATCGAGCAGCTCCCGTCCCCGGGGTGACCCGCGCAGAAGGCCCGCTGCAGTGAGGAGGAGCTGGCGATCGCGACGGCGGAGTTGTTCGACCACGAACTCGTCGGCCGCGTGACCCTGGAGGGTGGCGAGGCCGCGGATCGCCGCTTCGCGCACGTTGTCTTCAGAATCGTTGGCGAGTCGTCGCAGGGCCTCCACGGCCCCGAGGGTGGTGGCGGCATGGGCCGCGTGTATCCGTACCCACCAGATGTTGCTCTGCACGAACCGGGGCAGCACGCGCCGTGCCGCACCCGAGTCCACCACAGCCAGGGAGCGGAGGGCATGCACCGGCCGATGCCACGCCGTGGGGGTGAGTGGTTCCGCGGCAATCGTGGCCAACGTTTCCCCGACGCGCGTGTCGGTGGGACAGAACTCTTTCAACAGGTCAAGCGCGAGGAGCTGGAGGTGGCCGACGGGATCGGTGAGCGCCAGACGAATCGGGGCACACCCCTCGGTGGCTTGGAGGTGTCTTCCATATCCGGACAGAGCTTCGTACCGGACGGTGAGGTTTTCGTCCGGGAGGCCCTGTCGCAGCAGTGCACGGTGGGCCTCCCCGAGGGACGGGAGGGCCCGGGTGAGCCGCAGGGCGAGGCGCCGGATCTCGGGGTCAGAATCGCCGGCGGCCCGTGACAAGTCCTGAACGCCGGCTGCGCCGAGCGCGGCAAGAGCCTGCAGGGCGTCACGCCGGGCTTCCCGTGAGGACGAGGACCGCAGGACCCCCTGCAGTGCGGGTGTCAGGGTGGGCGGGGGAGGCGGCGCGTCGCGGGTCCCGGGTTGCCGCAGGCGATCCCAGGCGGCACGCGCGGCGGCAGCCCGGAGAACGTCCTCCCCACCCTGGAGATGCGAGACGATCAGCGAGTCACGGGAGGTGAATTCGGGACCCGGCGCCAGCCGGAGCCGGCCGAGGGCGCGGATCGCCGCGTCAAGAGCCCCGACGTCCTGCTCCCGGGCCGCGTGAGCCAACAGGACGCGGGCTGCCGCGTCGGCGCCCTCAGGCCCGCGATGATGGGCCTGGGCAATGCCCCGCGCCGCGGTCTCCCGGATCCCGGGCAGGGGCGATGCGAGGGCGCGGGCGAAGTGCGGGAGGAGTGCGGGGCGCTCGAGGCGGCCCAGAGCGCGGAGGGCCCGACGCCGGTTGGCACTGTCGGCGCCTCGTGCGGCGTCGATCAGAAGCTGGAGGTCCGTCGCGGTGGCGGCCCGGGTGTCCTCCGCGATGAGAAGGCGGTGCGTCAGGGAGTCCCGCGAAAGGCCGGGGCCCTGCAGGAGCGCGATCAGGGTGAGGAGAAGCATCGGGCGAATATGCGCTCCTCACCCGCTTCCCGCCACCATCGATCGCCGCGGATCGGAAGCCCTCGCCTCACGCACTCCGGGGCATGGTCTCCCGGGATTCGCGAAGGGTCCGGAGCCGGACCAGCGTCTGGTCCACCCTCAGCAACTGGGCCTCGATCTCCGCCGCGAGGTGCGGGGGTACCGGGGCGTCAAGCGTTTCCCGGTAGACCCGGCTCAAGGCCCGTTCTCCGAGTTCGCATTCGGCGAGGAGTCTGACGACATCGCGCTGGCGGGCGGCGTCGAGAAGGTCGGGGCAGCGGAAGCAGATGGGGGGATCGATCGGGGGAACCGGGACAACGTTGTGACCCAGTTCTGTCATGAGGCGGTGGAGGCCGAGAGAAGCGGTGCGGTGCATCTCACCCATGGGCTCCAGCACGTTCCGGAAGGCCGGGTGTGCGCCTCCGGCTTCATGGAGGCACCGGTGGCCCTCGGTGCAGGCGTGCTCGAGCCGTTCCAGGCTCCGGCGGACCAGGGCCATGCCCAGTCCGTCCAAACGAGGGAAGTACACGGTGAGCTTCACGCCACGTGCTGCGGACGGAGCGAGACTGTCGTCCGAGCCCGGGGGACGATCCAGCCACCCGGACCCGTCGGGAGGTCGTCCTCTTCCCGGCGCAGCAGAAGGTGGAGAAAGTGGGTTCGGCGCTCGCGGGCGGTCCGCGGCGGGGGGAGGGTAACTGCGAGCGATGAGTCCATCGAGCGATCCTCTGAGGTGAACGTGCCAACACGACAAAAGGCGCAAATCCGACCCTCGGTGAGGGAAGGATTTGCGCCTGCGACTGAAAAGGGCCGAACCCTTTCCCGATCAGGCGACCCGGCCCGAGGCCGGATCGGATTGTGACACCCGTCCCAAGAGTAGGGGCACCCGCCGATCGGGTCAAGCGCTGACCGAGGGGGGCCGATCCGGCGGCGGAGCTATCGGGCCCGGGCAAAATGGTCCCGCAACGACAC
Source organism: Gemmatimonadales bacterium (assembly GCA_039794085.1). Classification (GTDB taxonomy): domain Bacteria; phylum Gemmatimonadota; class Gemmatimonadetes; order Gemmatimonadales; family GWC2-71-9; genus OFTM291. The sequence continues at coordinate 5,157 of JBDIWC010000094.1, read as the reverse complement.
CAGCAGCGCCTGGTAGATCGGATTGCACATCTCGCTGATCGCCCGATCGTTCGGGGATTCGAACGTGGACTCCCAGATCACGAAGGTGGTGGCGTTCTCTGTCACGGGAAGCAGATGCACCCGGCCGATGTAATCGCGGACCGTGCCCCGGGCCAACGGGCCCGGCCCATCGTCCACCCGGTAGGAGAAGGTACGGTTCGCGTCATCCAGGGAGAGCAATGTTTCGTCGAAGACGTTGTTCAGGATCCGCCGCGCGCCCGGACGGTCACCGGACAGGGAACCCGGATTGGTCATGCTGGTGACCACTCCGCTGGCCCAAGTCAGGTCGTGGAAGTCACGGATGGTGTTCCAGACCTCCGAGATGGGCGCTTCCACGACGATCGAATTGCGACAACGGCCCACGGTTCTGTTCTCCCCCGAGTGTGTTCGTATGAAGACGGACAATCTGCGGACCGCCACGATTACCGCAAGTGGACGAACTCCGCACTGATTCGGTTTTCACTTGGCGCTGAGGGGGTCCCCCACCCCGGAGAGGGGGCCACTCCCAAGGCTACTCCCCGTCATCCGGCTTGGCGGGCGACCATCGCTCCGGAACTGTTCTCACATGCACGTCGCGTTGCGGGAAGGGGATCTCGACACCCGCGGTGCGGAAGCGGGCGAAGATGTCATAGTAGAGGGTGCTCTTGAGAGTGAGGGGTCGATGGATATGGGAGCTGGTCCAGACCAGCAACTCGAAATCGAGTGAGCTGTCCCCGAAGCCAAGGAATCGAACCTCGGGGCGGGGCTCGGCGAGGACGTCGCGATCGGAGGTGGCGGCCTCGATCAACAGACGGGTCACGAGTTCCACGTCACTGGAGTAGCTCACGCCCACGGGGACCTGCATGCGGACCTTGTCGTCGGTGTAGCTCCAGTTGATGACGTTTTCGGTGATAAGCTTGGCGTTGGGAATGATGATGGCGATGTTGTTGTTGGTGACAACCGTGGTACTGCGGGTGTTGATGGCGGTCACCACGCCGTTGACATCGTCCACTTCGATACGGTCACCCACCTTGATGGGGCGCTCGAACAGGATGATGAGCCCACTGATGAAGTTGTTGGCGACGTTCTGGAGTCCGAGTCCCATGCCAATCCCCACGGCGCCGGCGAGCACGTTGAGGGTCGTGAGGTCGATTCCGGCGGTCTGCAGGATGATGATGAAGCCGATCGCCAGGACCAGATAGCGGACGAGGGTGCCGATGGCATGGCGCATGCCCTGGTCGAGCTGGGAGCGGCCGAGGAGACGGTTGGCGACCCACCCCCGGGTCCAGCGGGATACGATGACCAACACCACCAGGGACAACAGCAGGTAGAGTATCGTCCCGAGCGTGACGCTGCGGTTGCCCATCTCGAAGAGCGTGATGTTCAACCACCCCAGGTTCCGGTCGAGGAACTCGCGCACCTGTTCCATGGCGATCACGATTCCGACGAGTCGGCCAGGCGGGTCACGATCTCCTTCTCTCCCTCCAGGGTCCGGTGCACCGGGCACCGATTGGCAATCTCCAGGAGCCGGGTCCGCTGGGTGTCGTCGAGATCTCCCTCGAGGTGGAGGCGGCGCTCGATGCGATCCACCCGGCCGGTGGCGGATTCGGTGCAGGAGGCGCAATCGTCCGCGTGGATCCGGTCATGGCGGAGGGAGACGGTGACCCGTTCGAGGGGCAGCGTCTTGTGCTCGGCGTACATGCGGAGGGTCATGGCGGTACAGGCGCCGAGGGAGGCCAGCAGCAGGTCATAGGGGGAGGGTCCCCGGTCGAGCCCGCCCGCCGAGGTGGGCTCATCGGCGGTGAGGTGATGCCGACCGGCGCGGATGGACTGGGTGAACTTTCCCTCTCGGGTTTCTCGGACCGTCACCTCGCCCTCGACGACCGGGGGGTCCTTCGGCGGGGGAAGGTATCGTGAGGCCCACGCCGCCAGGACGTCCGCCGCATACTCGGCGTCCGCCGCTCGGCTGAGGAAGTGATCCGCCTGGTCCAGGGACACGAAACTCTTGGGGTGTTTCACGGCCTGGAAGATCACGGCGGCGTGATCGATTCCGACCACCCGGTCCACCGGGGAGTGCATGATCATCACCGCGGCCGAGAGGCGGGCGAGCGTGTCGGTCAGATTCTGCTGGCGGATGTCGTCGAGGAACTGGCGGGTGATGGTGAACTCCCGGCCCGCCAGCTCGATGCGGGCACTCCCCTCCGCCTCGATCGCTTCCAGGCTCGGCTCGAGGTGCCTGATCACATGGGACGGGTCGCTCGGCGCGCCGAGGCTCGCCACGGCCCGTACCTCGGGGATGCGGGCGGCCGCGGCGAGTACCGCAGCCCCGCCCAGGCTGTGTCCGATCAGGAGGGTGGGGGCCCCGTGGGTGTCCCGGAGATAATCCGCGGCCGCCACCAGATCCTCGATGTTGGAGGAGAAGCTGGTGTTGGCAAAGTCCCCTTCGCTCTGCCCGAGCCCGGTGAAATCGAACCGGAGCACCGCGATGCCGCGCGCCGCGAGAGCCCGCGCGATGCGGGTGGCGGCCCGGCTCTCCTTGGAGCAGGTGAAGCAGTGGGCGAAGATGGCACAGGCCCGGGTGACGCCGACGGGCCGCTCCAAACGGGCGTTGAGTCGCACCCCGGTGCTGGAGGGGAAGTCGACACGGTCGGTCACATAGGACACGGGGGTCTCCGGCGTAGGTCGGGACAAAACTCCAGAGGTCGAAAACGGCTCCAGAGTAAAGTACACGGTTCAGCCCGGTCCGCTCGTCAACCCGTGCTTGTCTTCCTGGCAGGGCGGCAATCCACGCTCATGAAATTCTGATCGATTGACGCGACGGCCAATGGCCGTCATTCCCGCGCCCGCGGGAATCCATTCCCACGCCCGGGAACCCGGCAGGTCCGTTGGGTCGTACTTGCATATTTATTGCAATTGCATTATGCTTGCATATAAACACGGATCGGAGCCGGTCATGAAGAATCCCCCTCAACCTCCCGCCAGCGAGTGGGTCGCCGCCGCGGCCGGCCTGAAGGAGCTGCGCCGGGCGCCGAGCCGGGGCAAAGCCGATGCCCTGGTGAGTACCCTCGTGGCCCTCGGGCTCAACGAGGTAACGACGCGGGACCCGGGAGCAGCATCTCTCGCACGGGCCCGGCTGCGGACCCATGCCGAGGGTCTCCTGCTCGATCCGGGGGTGTCTCCGAAGCCGGCGGTACTCCGGGAGGCCGTCCTCTGCTACGCGCGCGAGGTGACGGACGCGGGTCTGGGGGCCCAGGACCTGGTGCCGCTCGCCGAGGTCCTGACCTCTCCCCGTCCGAGTGACCAGGCTCCGGTCCTCGGCCAGATCCGGGACATTCTCGGCCTCAGTGACCCCGAGCTGGCCCGGATTCTGGGCGTCACCCGTCAGGCCTTGGAGCAGTGGCGGAAGCGGGGCATTCCCGCGGAGCGCTCGGCGGAGGTGGACCGGCTCTCCGCCGCGGCCGAATGGTTGGCGGGGGAGCTGATCGCGGAGCGCATTCCCCAGATCGTGCGGACCCCGGTGTCGGCGCTCGGCGGGCGCACCATGCTCGAGTTGGCCCGGGAGGAGGGGAGTCTGGCGTGGCTGGAGCACCTGGCGATGCTCTTCAGCATGCAGACAACCGCGTGAGTCCACCGAAGCGACCGAGGCAGGCGCGCCGGGTCCGCCGGGGAGGGGTGTACCTGCGGGTGGCCAACCCCGGCTGGGCCGATCCATTCGACACCACCTTCAGCCGGCGCGCAGGCGGGCGATGGAATCCTCCCGGAAGTTTCGGTGCGCTCTACCTCAACCGGGACATCCGGACCGCCTGGGCCAACGCGCGACGGTTCCTGACCGTGCACGGGGGATTCAGTCTGTTCGACCTGAAACCGGAGCGGCGGCCGGTGGTCATTCGCTGCACCGTATCCTCGCGTCTTCTGGCCAATGCTCTCACCGAGCCGAGTCTCACCGCGCTCGGCCTGCCTGCGGAGTACCCGTGGCAGGTGGGATGGAACCGGTGCCAGCCGATCGGCGCTCGTCTGCAGGAGGCGGGGGAGGACGGAGTTGCCGCCCGGAGCGCCGCGGAATGCTCCAGGCCGGGGGAGTGGGTGGGGGAGGAGGCGGTGCTGTTCGAGCCGGTGCGCGGGGTGAGGCGAGGGCGGGTGCTGCGGTTCGATCCGTGGTATTCGGTACGATGACGGGCATCGCTCCCCGCGCCATCCCATCGGATGCGGCCCGTTGTCCCGAGGACGCCTACAGGCCGTTCACCACCCGATGAATGCCGCTCCTGACCACGTGCGAACCAAAGTTGACGACCAGCCCGAGCTTGACCCCAGTGAGCCGAAGGTAGGTCAGCATTTGCGCCTCGAAGATCCGGTTGTATTGAGTGACGGCCTTGCACTCTACGATGACCAGTCGATCAACCAGGATGTCGATACGCAGCGGAGAAGAGAGGATCTGCCCCTTGTAGGGAATCGGCGCCGACACCTGCCGTTGTACCAATAGGCCATGGCGTGTGAGTTCCCACGCGAGCGCCTCCTCATAGACGGTTTCCAGCAGCCCGGGGCCACCCAGGGTGCGGTGGACCTCGATGGCGGATTCAACGACGTAGCGGCTAATATCGTTTTCACTCATTGCGCGACCTGACCCTCCTGTTCCATCGGTTCCACCTTCCGTGGTCTCTTCGGCATTTCACCCCGTCGCGCTCCTTCCCATTCCCTTTCCCAACGGATCAACGCAAGGGGCACGAGGGCTGGAGGCACAGAAGTCCCTGCGCCCCGTCTGTTGCCCCACTCCCCGGGCTCGTGGCTCTTCGTCCCCTTCGCCCATCCCCTCGGACCAACGCGAGGGCGCAAGGGCGCGGAGACGCACGGAACTCCTGCGCCCTGGCACCTTGGCGACTTTGCGTTCCATCTCTGTTCCCCCCTCTCCGGGGGGTGGCGATTCCATCGTGGTTCTTCCCATCCCGTTTCCCAACGGATCAACGCGAGGGCGCAAGGGCGCGGAGACGCACGGAACTCCCTGCGCCCTGGCACCTTGGCGACTTTGCGTTCCATCTCTGTTCCCCCCTCTCCGGGGGGTGGCGATTCCATCGTGGTTCTTCCCATCCCGTTTCCCAACGGATCAACGCGAGGGCGCAAGGGCGCGGAGACGCACGGAACTCC
>JBDIWC010000093.1:0-10033 GCA_039794085.1 Gemmatimonadales bacterium | reverse complement strand
CGTTATATTCGGCATAGGTCCAACCTCCAGGTTGTGGGCTCCGAGCCCGGTTTCCTTTTGGAGCACCCCCACGGGTGACTTCGCTTAATCTGGGGGTTGGACCTTCTCATGCAATCTCCCTACTCCCTACCACACTTCAAACTTCCCCCACGGGGCTACTATGTTCTCCTGCAGCTCCCCCGCCCCGAGAACCGATGCCGGCCCTCTGGATCCTCGAACGCACCACCAACGCCCGCTTCCCGGTGCGGATCCGCATCGAGCAGGAGGGTCGTGTGCTGCTCGCCGTGAGAGCGCAGTCGGCCTGGCCCGGCCCCGGCCAGCAGATCTTCTGCGTCCGCGAACGGGAGGATGATCCCACCGAGGTGCTGCGCCCGCTCGAGCAGGTGCCGGTGGCCAACCTGTCCCGTGTGGGTCGGAAGCTCGCCGTGGTACTCGACCGTCCGCTCCGGAAGCGGTGCGAGTTTCTCGTGGTGCACAAGCCGCGGGCGGATGGGACGGGAGACTACGAGCAGATCTTCTTCCGCACCGAGTCGGGCATCCGGTCCCACCGCTCCCGCACCCGGTTGGAACTGCGGGACACGCCCGGCGGTGTCACCATCGCGATCGACACGCAGGAGAAGTACCCCTGGCGATTTCCCGGCGCCACCGTGGTGCGTCGCAAGCTCCAGGTCGGGGACTACGCCCTCCTCACCGACGACCGTGTGTCCGTGGTCATCGAGCGCAAGTCCTATGACAACCTGCTGGGTGACATCGGAGCCATCCAGGCGCTGCACCATCACTGGGCCGATCTGGCCCGGCTTGACCGGTCGGTGGTCGTGGTGGAGGCCCAGTATGGCGATTTCCTGAACGAGCGCCGGCTCGCCGGACGCTGGCCCGCGAGCCACGTGGCCCGGGTCCTCGCCGAACTCTCCGCTCTCCATCCTCGACTCCCGATCATCTACGCCGGGAGCCGGAAGCAGGCGAACCTCTGGGCCGAGCGGTATCTGGCGGCGTGCGGAGCAGCACTGGAGGGCAACGCCAACCCTCAGCTCGACCTGGTGGCGGGAGTGGTGGAGGAGTACACTCCCACCGGTCAAGACAACCTCGACGACCGCATCCGGCACGCGGCGCTGCGTGACATGCCCACCGAGTTCGCCACCGCCGATGTCGCCGCGATGTTTCCGGACGTCTCCCTCGTCCGGATCAGGCGTATCCTCCAGGGACTCGAAAGGGAATATCGTCTCGATCGGCGTGGGGCAGGCCGGGGACTCCGCTGGGTGGTGTTGGGACCGCAGGACGGGCGTAGGACATAGGACATAGGACATAGGACATAGGACATAGGACATAGGACATAGGACGTAGGACATAGGACATAGGACGTAGGACATAGTCCCTTACGGACGAAATCGAACACAAAACGACAACAATGTTCTTGGCGACGGCCGGAAACCAACACCGGCGGCCCATGGGCCGCCGCGGGTGACAGGGAGAACAGTGTACGGGCCGTTCGCGAACGGCCCGTACACGCCGGCAGTTCGTACCCAGGGGCCGTTCACGAACGGCCCGTACACATCGGCAGATTGGCCCAAGGGTTGTTCACGAGGGGGGCAGTCCAGCGGAACTGTGACCCAGGGGTTGTGAGCCATTTTGGTTCCGGCTCGGCCGGATTGGGACATAGGACAGAGTCTATACCCCGGTTAGTGCACGCAGTAGAGGTCCTCCCCCCGGATCAGCTCCAGATGGTCCCACGTCCTCATCCACCACCCGCTCATCCCCGCTCCCGCCTCGAGGTGCAACCACATCTCGGTGCTCGGCTCGGTGTGGGACACCGCGGCGAGGTTCTCGCGTCCTCTCCCGAAGTACCGCTGTGCCTCCCCGTTCCAGAACTCCACCCCCTCCCCTTCCTGCCCGCGAAACCACCAGCGCCAAGTACCGAGTTCACGATAGACAATGACATGGAGAGTGTCTCCCCGCGCCAGGCGCAGCGTGTCGGTTCGAGGGACTCCATCGTCGGTGGCGAGAACGGTGTCGCGTCGGAGCTGCACGATCCCGGGGGCGCGCACCCAGAGGGCTCCGGTCGTCACCGTCACGGTGTCTCCGGGAGCGACACGGGAGGAGACCGGAGCACCGGCTTCGTCCTGGACCCGAAGGGGAATCTCCTTCTGCGCCACCGCCCGGCACCCGAAGTGGCAGCTCTCCCCCTGGCAGTAACCATCCAGGCGTTGCGGCATCGGTGGCCCGCCCTGAGCGGCCAGTGTCGCCAGCGGGGCAAGGCCGAGCAAGGCAACGTGAACCAGAGTGGTCCTCAGGGGTGACGTCATGATCGACTCGGAAGGAGAAAGGGCGCCTTGTCCCGGGAAGAGTATCGGCACCTCCCCCTCCGGCAGGCAAGGGCGTCTCCTCTCCCGCCGGCAATGGGGGAGCCCACCCCGGCTTGCCGAAACTGGTCTCCTTGCGCTGGCGGCTCCAGGGTTCGCCGGATAGGCGGCGTCGGTGATCCCACCTCGGATCATACTGGCGACGATGTCGTGGCCCGAAGTACAGGGTGCGGGAGGAGGTGACGAAGACGGCGACGGACAATGGCCCCGACTATGCGTTAATCATCCCCTGACCCGCCATAAGCGCACTCACCGACACTCGGTATCCCCGGTCGTCAGGGACCTGGACGGCGAACCGGGAACCAGTCGCACGATCCATCATCAACCACAAACTTCCGAACCACGGTTCGGGTTCCGGTGGCCGGAGCGGGTTGCACCATCTGGTCCAGAGCATATATGGTGTCGTTCTGCACGTCGATTCGTGGATATGCCGCTTCCGGATACGGCAGCTCGCCATCGAGACATGCCATCCGGAGATCCGGTGACAGGATACTGATGTAAGCCTTTCCTGTGACAGGAGCGCTCCGTTCTGGTCCGGATACCTCCAAGTCGCGATGATACACAAGTATCCTTCCATCCCGAAGGGCCCAGATGCCGGCAAAATTGGAAACCGCGCTGAATGTGACTGAAGGTGGCCCGCTCCTCGGTCGGTACACTTTGGCTAGAACGGCTGACGGTGCTCCCCGGCGCTGCCGAGCCGGGAGAACCAAGGTGTCGATTGCAGTGCCGCTGGGTGTGGCAATGACCAGGTAATCGAGTGCCCCAAACCCCGCAATCATGGTATCACCCCGGACCACGAGGTGCCCGTTGTTCATAATGTCCAGTCCCGGAAGGTCACGGTACTCGATTGGAATGTCGAGCAACCGGCCACTGAGAACCGGCCGGTCGGCGGCTTCCTCCGGGCTCACGGCGTCGAACGACCCGAATACCTTACCGCTACCAGGGGTCATCGTGGCATACCACGCCACCGTTCCATCAACACTGAGGGATGAGAGGTATCCCTCATAGCGTACCCCACCGATGTACTCACCCGTTTTCGCCCTGAAGGTGCTTATCCGGTAGTTTTGATATCCTCGCACCAAGAGTATCGAGTCCTTAACGTCAATCGCCACACCCACCCCACGCAACTCCCCCGGGCCCGATCCCTTACGCCCGACAATGCCATCAATGCCACCATCAGGACTGTAGCGCACGACCTCGTCGCGCGACATGTCCGGAACGTAGATCATTCCATCTTCGGCGACGGCAAAGCTCGTCCCGGGAGATCCGAGGTACAGCGTGTCATTCTCTTCAAGGGATACGCTATCGATGAGATGCAGCAGAGGGCCGCTTCCCGACACTCGCCCAACTGATCGGAAGGCCGCGCTCGGCTGGTCTGTGCCAGCGCAGCCGGCGACCATCAGGCCAAGGCTCCCCCCTCGGACTATTGCCCAAAGAACCCACTCGGCAACAAGTCTCATCTCGCATCTCCTCGAAGTCGGTTTTCATCCGGTTACCATCGGAGTGTTCATCGCACCAAGCGAGTGGGGCCGCGGGGCAATCACCGAGCTGGGCACGATACGACCTTACTGCACCAACTACGTCGAGTGTATCCCCCGATGCCTACCAGAAGAGACCGGCATCGTAGGTCACGACACGAGCATCAGGGTTCGAGTTCCTCCACAAACTTGCAGCACCCGCAGTCGTTGTCGATGGTCGGGAGACTGCACGTCCCATCCGCGTGCCTCTTGCACAGGCCGCAACCCTGCGCGTTGCTCGCCCCCGGGGTGACCAGCAGGAAGGCCACCGCCACCAGTCCCAGTCGCACCAGCGACATCACAATCGCACGCATACGCTACCTCCTTGAGAAAGACATTGTTGACAACCTTCACCTTCCCCGCTCCGATCACCCCGCGACCTTCCCTCTTGTGTTAGTCGACCGCAGCACTCTTACTCGACTAACTTCGACTCATCGCGACCATGACACGATCCTGCTGCGAAGTGGCGGCATCAGCGACCGCCTTCACAACAATCGAATACACCCTTCGCACCCGGCCAGATGATTCTGACATCCTGACTCACGGATGAAGCCTCAGGGCTCGAGTTCTCCCACGTTCTTGCAGCACCCGCAGTGGTACTCCAGGGCCGGAATAGCGCACGTGCCGTCCGCGTGAAGCTTGCACAGGAGGCAACCCTGCGCGTTGCTCACCCCCGGGGTGACCAGCAGAAACGCCACCGCCACCATCCCCAGTCGCACCAGCGACACCGCAATCGCACGCATATGCTACCTCCTTGACAGAGACATTGTTGACAATCTTCGCCTTCCCAACCCCGATTGCCCCGCGACCCTCTGCCTGCCCTTGCTCGACTTTAGAATTACTCGACTTGCTTGGGTCGTCGCGACCATGAGGCGACCTGGTTATAGAACGAGGGTATCTGTTCCCTCCCTACCGCGGAATCGGCGACTGCCTTGTCGACAATCCAATAAACCCGTGGCGTCGGGACGTTCCCGATGTCGCGATCAAGAATGTTCAGCGGTGCCAAGCGCAGGGCGGCAAGATGCCGGTACTCAATCGACGAGGGGTTGCGGGACACAACCAACATCCACCCTCTTGTGTCAGGAGAGATGCTCGCCCAATCCCTCCACTCTGACACGGGGCTTCCACAGACCAGGCAATCCGAAGGGGCGTAGAGAAGGAGTACGACCGTGTCGCGCGCTGGAATGACGTCACCGACAACACGCCCATCCTCCAGTACCTGATGGAGGATGGGCGGAATGTCCTGGACACAGCCTGTCAGGGCGGGGACAAGGGTACTTGCAACTGTCAACCAAAACTTGTGAGCAGGCACAATGCCTCCGTTCCAATGGCGGGCTCGATCGCGCCACTCAAGGGGGTCCCACGGCCGAGACCACTACCGCGAGGAGACCACTACCGCGAGGAGACCACTACCGCGAGGAGACCACTACCGCGAGGAGACCACTACCGCGAGGAGACCACTACCGCAAACAATCTAGCGCATGCGAGGGAAGTCGTCAAGGGTCTTTCCGCTCTCCCTGACTAGAAGGGACAAACGTCAGACAACTGACAAGTCAGCCAGCACGAGTGAGTGCCACTGACCGATATCAGTGTTGTCCGTGCCGGCTCGGCCTTTAGCCGGGTTGCACCATGTCACTCAACCCCAACCATTCCGGTCCCCCACACCGGAATAGACGCCTCTGCCTTCTCCCCTTGTATTCTCCGAACTAGTCACCGATGAACATCCCCACACCCCATGATGACTCGATGATGGCGATGGACTTCCGCCGGAGGCTGGCGTCACGCAATCAATAACGACGACGGACCAGCTCCCGCAGCCGCTTCCGGATAGCCGCGCGCACCGACTCCGGCTCTCGGAAGAGTGTCGACACCTCCCCCTCCGGCAGGCAAGGGCGTCTCCTCTTCGAACGCACGGATCGTCACACTCGGTGATATCTTCGAGGCATCCCCGGGCGGCCCCTTCGACCCTCACTCAGCCACGGTCCGATGCCCCTTGCCCCTTCGCTCCCACTCGGCGCCGTCATCCTCGCCACCCTGGTCGCCACCGGCGCGTCCGTGCCATCTCCGTCGGCACAGGGAGGCTCCCTCTGCCGTCCCGACACCACCATCGGTCATCCCGCCCCCGACCTCTGGTGCATCCCACTGGTGCCACGACCCGACCTTCCGGACGCCTCCGGCCTGGTCGAACTCCGGCAGGCCGAGACACCGTTCGACCTCGCCGTCACCCGCGACGGTCACCACCGGCACCAGCTGGTGGCCACCATCACCGGTCTCCCCGATCCCGCGCTCCTCGATGGCTCGAGAGCCTACGTGGCATGGGCCACCACTCCGCAGTTCGATCCGATGGTGCGTCTCGGCGAGGTCACCAACGGGGTCACCGAACTCGGCGAGGTCTCGCTAACCAAGTTCCTCATCCTGGTGTCCGCCGAGTCCGACCCCGCCACTGTCACCCGCCAAGGACGCTTGGTTTTGAGAGGGACGTCGCCGAGCATCCGGATGGAGCGGCATCTCCTGCCGGTGCTCACCGAAGGGGAGGGTTCCTTGTCCGATCGCCACGGCGACCACTCCCCCTGGCCGATGCCCCCCATGCGACCCGGGATGAGCCCCATGCCGGGCATCGCGGGCCTCACTCCGGGTGCCACTCCCTTCCTGCCTACCGCAAGTGACACCGCAGCCATCGCCGAGTCCCGGCCTCGCGAACTCCTCACCCTGGCGGATGGCGACTCGCTTGTTCTCGTGGCTGGCCTCGTGCGCCGGACCTTCCAGGACCGGACCGTCCTCATGTATGGCTACAACGGCCAGTATCCTGGGCCTCTCCTTCGGGTGCCCCAGGGCGCCACCATCACCGTCCACTTCCAGAACGCGATTGGAGACAGCAGCACCATCCACTGGCACGGGCTCCGGCTCGACAACCGGTTCGACGGCGTTCCCGGTGTCACCCAGGCGCCGGTTCCTCCAGGCGGTTCCTTCCGGTACCGGGTCCACTTCCCCGATGCCGGGATCTACTGGTATCACCCGCATGTGCGCGAGGAGATCCAGCAGGATCTCGGTCTCTACGGCAACATGCTGGTGGACCCCGCGTCACCCGCCTGGTACTCCCCGGTGCACCGGGAGGAGGTCCTCATGCTCGACGATCTCCTCCTCGGCGAGACGGGTCCGATACCCTGGGGTGCGGACGCCACCACCCACGCCCTCATGGGGCGGTTCGGCAACGTGCTGCTGGTCAATGGCGACCCCGACTACTCCCTGTCGGTGGAGCGCGCGGAGGTCGTGCGCTTCTTCCTCACCAACGTCTCCAACACCCGCACCTTCAATCTCGGCTTCGGCTCCGCGCGGGTGAAGGTGGTCGGAGCCGATCTCGGCCGGTTCGAGAGGGAAGCGTGGGCGGAGAGCGTGGTGATCGCCCCGGCCCAGCGATACATCGTCGAGGTCCAGTTCACCGAGCCGGGGCGGCACGCGATCACCAACCGGGTCCAGGGGATCGACCATGTGGTCGGAGCGTTCCTCAGCGAGGTCGACACTCTCGGCACTGTGGAGGTGCGGACCACGCTCGTTACTCCAAGCCTCACCGCGGATTTCAGCCGGCTCCGGCACGACGGGGACCTGACCCGCGAGGTGAACCGGTACCGGGATCGCAGACTGCTCCCTCCCGACCACGAACTCGTCCTGACCCTCCGCACGCGCGACCTCCCCCCTGCGCTGACCGAGGCGCTCCAGCTCGACCTGCCCTGGTTCCCCGCGGTGGAGTGGAACAGCACCATGCCGATGATGGATTGGCTCCCCACCTCGGACCAGGTCGAATGGATCCTCCGCGACCGGGCCACCGGCCGGGAGAACATGGACATCAACTGGCGCTTCCGGGTCGGGAGCACCGTCGCCATCCAGCTCGTGAACGACCGGAACACCCTCCACGCCATGGCGCACCCGGTGCATTTTCATGGACAGCGGGTGCTGGTGCTCGCCCGGAACGGGGAGCCGGTGCCCAATCTGGTCTGGAAGGACACCCTGCTTCTCCCCGCGGGATCCACCGCCCTGGTGCTCCTGGAGCTTTCCAATCCGGGGCGCTGGATGGTACACTGTCATATCGCCGAACACCTCTCCGCCGGCATGATGACCCTGATGACGGTGGATCCCTGATCGCCCGACGCCGTGTTCCCTCGCTTTCGTGAGGCATCTCCCATGCGCGCTCTTCGACTCCTCCGCTTCCTCCCCGCTCTCGCCCTGGCCCCGTCCGGGGCTCCTGCCCTCTCCGCCCAGGTGCCCGCCGCTCTCCGACCCTGGGTGTCCGTGGGTGAGCCGATCGTGGCCCTCACCCATGTACGGGTGGTCGACGGGCTCGGCAACGCCCCCGCGCTGGACCAGACCATCCTCATCGCGGACGGCCGGATCCAGGCGGTTGGACCCGCTGCCACCGTCACCATCCCCCCGGCGGCCCGGGTGGTGGACCTGACCGGGCATACGGTGATTCCCGGCCTGGTGGGGTTGCACGACCATTCGTACTACGGGGCGGCGGGATGGCCCACCATGTTTTCACCGATGGCGAGCCCCCGGCTCTACCTCGCCTCGGGGGTCACCACCACTCGCACCACCGGCAGCCGGGCGCCGTACGAAGAATTGAACCTCTCCCACGCCATCGAACGGGGCGAGGCGGTCGGTCCCCGCATGTACATCACCGGGCCGTACATCACCGGCGGCACCGGCAACACCGGAATGATGGTCCGCGTCGACACACCGGAGGATGCCCGGCGCGTGGTGCGCTACTGGGCGGAGGAGGGGGTCACCTGGTTCAAGGCGTATACCGGCATCAGCCGAGCCGCACTCGGCGCCGCCATCGACGAGGCGCACAAACATGGGGTCAAGGTCACGGCCCACCTCTGCTCCGTCGGATTCCGGGAGGCGGTGGCGCTCGGCATCGACAACCTGGAACACGGCCTCCTCACCAACTTTGAATACCACCCTGACAAGCAACCCGACCAGTGTCCCACGGAACGGTTCGACTGGGCCACGGTGGACGTGAAGGGACCGGCGGTCCAGGCCACCTTCCGGGAGATGGTGGCGGCCAACGTGCCGATGACATCCACGCTCGTGGTCTATGAACTCTTCGTGCCGGGGCGCCCGCCGCTGGAGCAGCGGGTGCTCGACGCGATGCACCCCGGCGCGCGGGAGGGGTATCTCGCCGCCCGCGAGCGGCTGGGCCAGCCGGGTGCCTTCGGGGTGACGGAGGCCCAGTTGAAGAATGCGATGGCCTTCGAACGATCCTTCGTCGACGCGGGGGGAGTGCTCGCCTCGGGGGTGGATCCGACTGGCAACGGGGGGGCCCTCCCCGGCTTCGGCGACCAGCGGCAGTATGAACTGCTGATCGAGGCGGGATTCACCCCTCTCAAGGCGATCGAGATCATCACGGCCAACGGGGCGCGCGTCCTCGGTGGGTTCGACGAGTTCGGAAGCATCACGGTGGGAAAGCGAGCCGACCTGGTGGTGATCCGGGGGGACCCGATCGCGCGGCCCGCCGAGATCCGCAACGTGACCCTGGTGTTCAAGGAGGGGCTGGGGTACGACGCGCCGAAGCTGATCGAGTCGGTCAAGGGCCGACTTGGCGTCCAGTAGCGGAACCGTAGGGAGGAGGAGTGCATGACGAAAGCCCGCAAAGCCGTCGTGAGCGTCAAAGGGACAGACGTCACCATCCTCGGCCATCGGAATCAGGACTTCATCTCCCTCACGGATATCGCAAGGCACAAGGACTCCGAGCGGACCGACTACCTGATCTCGAACTGGCTCAGAAATCGGAACACCATCGAATTTCTCGGCATCTGGGAGAGCCTCAACAACTCCGAGTTTAATCCCATCGAATTCGATGGGATTAGAAAGAGCGCGGGATTGAACAGCTTCATCCTGACGGTTCAGGCAGTGGGTGGACCGCACCGGGGCGATCGGCCTGGTGGCGAGAGCTGGCCGCTACGGGGGTACCTTTGCGCACAAGGACATCGCTTTCGAGTTTGCCGCATGGATATCGGTTGAATTCAAACTCTTTCGGCTCTTCCCCTGATCGAGTGGGTAAGTTAGCCTGCATCCATGAGAGATCGAGATCTGTATAGCAGGATTTTGGGCCTCCAGAGCCCGTGGCGCGTGTCCGAGGTGGAGCTTGCCTTGGGCCAAGGG
>JBDIWC010000092.1:0-10150 GCA_039794085.1 Gemmatimonadales bacterium | reverse complement strand
TCGGGCGTGAGAAGGAGGCTGACAACCGCCGGTGGGAGCCGGAAACGCTCTGTTTTTCGTGGGTTTCGCCCGGTCACGCGATTCCAATCACGACGGCGCTCACGAAACGGCTTTATTCAGAGCTTCCAATAGACGATTTCCCTGGGGGTCATCCCGAGCCGCAGGCGAGGGATCTGAGGACGTGACCGGTGTACTTCCTGTCGTCTGTGGCAGGATCTGTCGAGACCCCAACCGGGTGTCGTCGCACCACCTTACTCCCTGTCACAATTCGCTATCTTCGTCCAGCCCCCAGCCCCCAGCCCCCAGCCCCCAGCCCCCAGCCCCCAGCCCCTGGCGGCAGGCGGCTTCCAGCACCCATTCCCATCCAGGGCGCTCGTTGTAGGTCGAGAGACTCACGCGGAGCAGCGGCGTGACGATCCGGCGGAGGGAGGCGGCGGTGGTCCCCGCTCCGGCGGCCAATCGCCCCACACTGGGGAACATGCGTTCGAGGGTGGCGACCCGGGCCAGGCGCTTGAGGTCCGACGGGTGGACATCCAGGGCCTTTCCCAGTCGCCTCTGGAGGGTCCGGTGGGCATGGGCAAAGGCGACGCGTCCAACTTCTCCATCGGTGGCCATTGCTGCCTCGATAGGGTCGACGAGTTCGGGACGTTCCAACCGGGTGCCCAGCCACCGGGCAAGGAGGCGGGAGGAAACGGCGGGTCGGGAGTTGATGCTACGGAAGATGACTTCGGATTCCGGAAGGACAGGGGCGAAGTGGGCCAGGACCAGGGACTGGGTCGCTCTGGCCTGGTCCATCGCTTCGAGAAATGCGGTCAGGCCCGGCACCAGGTTGTCCGGGGCCAGCGCCACGAGCGGGAGCCAGGGAGCGAGAGTGGTGACGTGCTCGGCCAGGGCGGGGAAGCACCTCTCCTCGGCCACCCGGACAACCGAGACCGAGCCGAGCGGAATCCGCCGGGCGTCGATGCCGTGGGGCAACGCTCCGTCCAGCGGACAGAGAATGCGGGGATCATTCACGTTTCTCCTCCTTCGACGCTGTTCCCGCTGATTGAGAATTGGCGGCTATCCGGTGACAATTCCCGTCGCTCATCCTGCGCAACATGAAAGCCATCGAGGCGTCGAGTCAATCCCATGTACTATTCCCGCCCCTGACTTTGGGACAGCTCCGCAATAGCGTTCCCAATGCCCCCAGCTTCAGCGGTGCGTGACGATTTCGAGTATCCATTGTACAAAACTCGCACTCCTATTCCTGAAAGTACCGTTTCTGGACAAATCTGACGGGTGGTGATGTTGATCAGGAACTGGAAGGCCGATAACGTGGAGGGGGGCATGGCATCGGCGCCCCGGCCCTGTCGGTACAGAAGACGGTCAATAACACCCCAATCGCAAAGGAGTCACAACAATGAGAGGAAACCTTCTCAACCTGAGTGCGATCATCGTGATCGCGATGGCTGGACTTGTTCTGGCGTTCGATGCCGGGCAGGCGACTGCGCCGGTCGCGGCGTCCTTCGCCTGTTCCACCCCCAGTGGTGGTCAGTGTACTGGTGCCAAGTGCTGCACCATCGATGATGCGTGCTTCGATGACTGCCCGATCAAGATCGAAGAGTGACCCGCGCTGAAGGATCACCCGTTGGGGGCGGCGTGTCCGTCCCCAACCGGTGCTACGGCTACATGACTGCTTTTGCCATGGTCTTGGGTAGTCCGCTTGCGGGGCAAGATCTGATCACTCTTGAGCAGCGGGTCTCCATCGAGGCGGAGTTCGGTGGAATCACCGCTGTCGTACCAGATGATCGAGGACGGATCTTCGTGGCGGATTATGTCAAACAGACCATCTGGGTCTTCACACCGGATGGCACGCGTCTCAGTGAGCTGGGCCGACGTGGTCAGGGGCCCGGTGAATTCACTGGTCTCCGGGACATCGCGATTCGTGGGGACACCCTGTATGCACTTGACCAAAGTCAACAGCGCATCACCGTGTTCTCGCTCGGGGGTACTGAACCGCGGCTTACGCGGACCGTGAGATTGTCCGCCACTGGGGGGAGTTCCGGACTGGCGAACTACTCGATCCTGGCACCGCCGGGGGATCAAGGTCTCCTGGTTGCCTTCATGCCACCCACAACACCAGGTCAGGCACCGATCGAGTCACGCTCTGTGGCTCTTCGGAGGGTTGATGGGAACGGGAGGGTGGGCTCCACGGTTGCAACAATGAAGGATATGGACTGGCTCATCATAAACCAACCTTACTCCATTAGCCCCCTGCCCTTCGGGGGCCGTCCGATCATGCGGGTAGGTGGCGATGGCCACCTGTACATCGGCCGGACAGATCAACCCACGATCACAAGACATGACCTCGGAGGTCGCAGACTCAGCCAGCAGCAACTCGACATTACCCGCCTGCCAGTGACAGAAAAGGATTTTGACGACCTCTGGGACTCGTACGTCAGTTACGTGGGTGCGGCTGCCAGTGTTGTGTATGGCCGGGTGGACCAAGCTCGCAAGGCCGGAATGATCCCTTCGGTCAAGCCATTGTATAAGGACTTTCTTGTCGATCAGGGCGGCGCTGTCTGGGTTCATGTCATGACCGAGAGGGACCGCCTGCAGAGCACCAACACAGGCCTGGTCTATCACAGCCCCGGCCCGGAGGCGGTGTCGCTGTGGCGCGTGCTCGAACCAGGTGGGGCTCGCAGGAACGTTGTCCTCCGTGGAGACGTACGGCCCGTGGCCCTCTCGGGCGGCACGGTCTATGCCGTCCGCACCGATGACGACGGCGTGGAGCATCTGATGGTATATCAGCACTCCAGAGGAGAGCGCTAGGATGGCATCTGCCAGAACTGTCATCGATCGCGTGCTGACGCTCATCCTCGTTGGATGCGCAGTGGTGCTCACCACGGTGGTCATACTGAGGGAGCGAGGCTCTGAACGAGCGGATCCGATCAGCGAGGCACAAGCCGTCAAGGACTGGAGAAAGCTCGGGGAGGAGGGGAATCGCATCGGTCCTGTCCGCGCCGCGGTCGAAATCGTAGAATTCTCCGATTTCCAGTGCCCGTTTTGCCGTCGTTCGTATGAGGTCCTCAAGCAGCTGCGAGAGCTGCATCCCGAGCGCGTCGCCCTCATATACCGTCACTTGCCGTTGGAAGCCGTCCACCCGATGGCATTTGCGGCGGCTACAGCCGCGGAGTGTGCAGCCGATCAGGGCACCTTTGAGGCTTTTCACGATGCGCTCTTTGAATCCCCCCAGAGGGTCAGCGAGGCTGAGTGGATGATGCTCGCGTCGGAAGTGTCAGTTCCGGATTCCGCAGCATTTCGCACCTGTCTCCTTTCTTCGGGCCCTGCGGACCGAGTCAGGCGTGACATGGAGGCAGCTAGCGGATTGGGCTTGAGGGGAACACCGACATTCGTCGTGAACGGAACGGTTCTCACCGGACACCGAACCCTGCCCGAGTGGGAAAAGGTGGTTGACAAGGCAGGTTCTCCGGGCAGCTGAGATACATTCATGGCCGGAGAGCAGGAATCTGCTGGACGACTCCCCTGCAGAGAGGTGTCCAATGTGTCTCAGGTGTTCAGGTATTGATCGGACGGTAGGGAGTGGGGGGTAGGGAACTGGGGCGCATACAGTGGGCAAACCCCGTCATTCGCCAGGTGGCCAGGGGTTTAGCCCGCTCGGTCCCCCGTCCTCCAGGTGGCGTTCGGTACTCACCACGTTAGCCATCAGGAGGCCGGCCACCAGCGCCATCGCCACCAGGATCATCTGGAAGGCGGTGTCGACGCCGGCCACCACCTCCCGCTCCAGCAGCGCGATGACGCTCCGGAACCCGACGCTTCCCGGCACCAGCATGAGCACTCCCGGCACCAGCACGACGGCCGCCGGACGTCCCGCGAGCCGGGAGTAGATGTTGCCCGCCACCCCGACGCTCAACGCGCCCACGAACATGCCGAGCCCCTGACCGAGGGTGGCAGCACCGAAGCGGGCCCCGGCCACGGCGATCGCTCCCGAGAGAGTGATCCACCCGAGATCCCGCCACTCGGCGCGCAGGATGACGGTGAAGGCCCACGCCGCGACCGCCACAGCCAGCCAGATCGCCGACGCAGGAAGCGGCGCCGGAAGCACGGCGGACGGCGCCCCGAGGAGGGTGCCGGCCAATTGCGTGCCCAGGGCCACACCGAAGCCGATCCCCAGGAACACGATGAAGGCCCCGCTCAACCGGCTGGTGCCTGCAGAGAGATGCCGGGTGGCGAGTTCCGCCATGGCGGTGGTGAGGGAGAAACCCGGCATCAGCACGATGAGGCCGGCGAGAGTGGCGAGAGGCACGGACACTCCGCCCGCCAGGGTGCCTGCCGCCGACACGGTGAAGGCGCCGATGAATGCCGCCACCGGCTCGAAGATCCTCCCCAGCGCGGGTCGGGGGCCGGAAAAGAGCGCGAGGATGCCGATCAGGAGACCCACGCCGGTGCCGAGAAGGATCTCGGGCCATCCCCCGCCGAGAAAGAGGGCGGCCGCTCCGGAGGCGGCACCAAAGGCGAGGGTGGTGAGCGCGGGACCGTACGGCGGTCGCGCCGACTCCACGGCCTCGATGGCCCGGATCGCCTCGGGAAGGGTGGTACGGCCCCCGAGGACCGCTCGGACGATCGCTTCGAGCCGGGCGAGCCGCCCCAGGTCGGTGTCGCCGGGTTGAACCCGGAGCAGGTAGGTGCGGCTGTCGGTCCGGGGCCCGAAGGAGGCGAAGAGCCCGGTGGGTGTCGAGAAGAACTGACTGCCGAGGCCGAGCCGTCCGGCCGCCACCGAGAGGATCTCCTCGAGCCGGTGGGAGGCGGTTCCCGCGGTGTGGAGGGCGTGGCCCAGGGTGAGGAGGAACTCGACCCGGGGGTCAGCGCCTTCGGGTGGGGGAAGGGTCGCGAGAGGTTGGGCGGTCTGAGCGGGATCGAGCATCATGGGGGGGAAAACTACCCCCGCCGTTGCGCTCGTGATACCATCCATGAAGCACCGAACCTTGGTCCTTGACCGGAGCGCGCCCATGTCACCATTTCATGCCATTCACCCCGCTGCCGCGACCGGCCGGCGCCACCTTCCGTTCCTGATGGCCGGGCTCCTGCTGGCGGGCTGCGCCGTCAATCCCGTCACCGGCAAGCGGGAGCTCTCGCTGGTCAGCGAGGCACAGGAAATCGACATCGGCCGCACCGAGGCGGGAAACGTGGTGAGGCAGCTCGGACTCCATTCCGACACCGCGGTACAGGGGTACGTGTCGCGCATCGGTCTCCGCCTCGCCGCGATTTCGGAGCGTCCGGGGCTTCCCTGGTCGTTCCAAGTGGTGGAGGATGCGTCGGTCAACGCCTTTGCCCTGCCGGGAGGCTTCATCTTCGTCACCCGCGGGATTCTGACCCATCTCAACTCGGAGGCGGAACTGGCCGCGGTGGTGGGCCACGAGATCGGCCATGTCACCGCCAAGCACACGGTGCAATCGATCAGCCGGGCGCAGGTGGCGCAGATCGGTCTGGGGGTCGGCTCCATCATTTCCCCGACAGTGCAGAGTCTCGGCGGCCTGGCCAGCACGGGGCTCGGCGTGCTCTTCCTCAAGTACGGACGGGACGCGGAGGAGCAATCGGATGCCCTCGGATTCCGCTACGCCCTGCGGGAGGGCTACGATGTCCGGGCCATGAGTGACGTGTTCCGGACCCTGCAGGGGGTGTCGGAGAATGCCGGTGTGGGGCGGACTCCGCAGTGGCTCTCCACCCATCCCGACCCTGAGAACCGGGTTGGGAAGAACGAGGCTCGGCTCGCGGCGCTCACCACCAGTCTCGAGGGCACTGTCCTCAATCGGACCACCTACCTCCGGCGCATCGAGGGGATGGTGTTCGGGGAGGATCCCCGCCAAGGGTACTTCGAGAACGGGACCTTCTACCACCCCGATCTCCGATTCCAGTTGACGTTTCCGGAGGGGTGGCGGACCCAGAATCAACCGGATGCGGTGGCAGGAGGAGGCCCGAACGGGGATGTGCTCGTGGTTCTCGAACTGGTCTCCGGGGCCAACACTCCCGAGGAGGGTCTGCGCACATTCTCCGCGGAGCAGGGGGTGACCGCCACGGGCCGGAGTTCGATCTCCGCCAATGGACTCGATGGGGTGCAGACCCGCTTCCGGGTCGCGACCCAACAGGGGACCCTGGAAGGCGAGGCGGCCTTCTTTGAGCACCGGAACGTGGTCTACCGGATCCTGGGATACGGGACGCAGTCGGGGTTCCGGAACAACGCCAACGCGGTGCGGAACACCTTCCGGTCCTTTGCCCCGGTGACCGACCCCGCAGTGCTCAACCGGCAGCCGATGCGGATCACGCTGGTGCAACTCCCCCGGGAGATGACGGTGGCGGAGTTTCGTCAGGCCTATTCGTCCTCGATCCCCATCGAGCAGTTGGCACTCATCAATGGGGTGTCCGTCAACGGGAGCTTCGCCCGGGGAACGCTGGTGAAGCGGGTGAGGTAGTCGGCGGCACCTCCCCGCCCGTCATTCCCGCGCACGCGGGAATCCATTTGTACGGGCCGTTCGTGAACGGCCCCTGCACCCGGGTCTATGCCTGTACGGGCCGTTCGCGAACGGCCCGTACAACCCCAGGTGTGAGTCCCAGCGCTCGCTCGCGAGCGGTTGGCCCACTGGGCAGACTCTGATCAATTGACGGGCATCCGGTGTCGACCCGATGTTACGGCCGTGCGCCAGCCCCCTCCACGATGCCGCGCCGGCTCTCCGGATTCCACGCGGGCCGGTCGGGAGCGTTGGCCACTTCCTCGCCAAGATGGAAGAGGAGCCGGACGATGCGGGCCATCTTCTCATAGTTGATCTTGTCCGGCGAGTCCGACACCTGATGGTAGTCGGCGTGGGTGCCATTGAAGAAGAAGAGGATGGGGACCCCCTTCCGCGCAAAGTTGAAGTGATCGGACCGGCCGTAGAAGTTTTCCTGGGGCCACCGGTCGTCGATCGCGGTCATGCCGAGTTCGGGATGCCGGGCATTGACTCGCTCGAGTGTGGCGCCCAGGTTGGAGTGTTCCTTCCCGATGGCCACGATCGAGTCGGGCCAGTTCCGGCCAATCATGTCGATGTTTATGTCCGCCACGATCCTGTCGAGGGGAACTGTGGGGTGCTCGGCGTACCAGGAGCTCCCCAGGAGACCCCGCTCCTCGCCGCTCACGGTGAGGAAAAGGATCGACCGCTTGGGGCGGACCGGCATCTTGCTCATCGCGCGGGCCAGCGCGATCACCCCCACGGTGCCCGATCCATCGTCATCAGCACCGTTGGCGATCGAGTCGGGTTGCCCCGAGCGGATGCCGATGTGGTCCATGTGCGCGGAGAAGACGAGATACTCGTTCCGGAGCACCGGGTCGCTTCCCTCGAGAATCCCGATGGTGTTGGGGGCGAGGACCGGTTCTCTCTGGCTCTCCGTCACCGTCAGCGCCGCTGTCAATCCCTCCACGGGACGAACCACGAGCGCTTTCTCACCCCGGAGTGCGGCAAGGTCCACCCCGGTGATGCTTCGGATCGCGGCATCCTGGACCTCGACCACCGGACCCGCGGCTCCACGCCGGCCTCCCCCTCCGATCCGCACCACAGATTGGCCCGCGACCCGCGCCCGGAAGTCGCTGTCACCGCGGCCCGGGGCCGTGATGACCGCGCGGGCGCCGCGACTGAGAAGGAGGAAGGGAATCCGGGCCGCCGCGCCGCGGGTCTCCCCCTGCACCAGCAGCACCACGTGGTCCTTGACCTCCGCCGTGGCAAGGTTCTCCGGAGTCATCGCTCCACCGATCACGACGACCGGACCCTCGATCCGGCCCTGCGTGGAGCCAAACACCCGGAGGGCGTCCCGGGTAAAGCTGAGGGTGACAGGCGCGCCTCCGCGGGTCAAAGTCAGCGAAGAGCCGGCGGCATCGAACTGGCTCGCCTCCAGGGGATAGCGCTGGAACCAGGTGCCATCCTCGCCGCCGGGCCGGAGGCCGAAGGAGGCGAACTGATCCGCCACGTATTGCGCCGTGAGGTCGAGGCCCCGGCTCGGCGTGGCCCGGCCCATCATCGAGTCGTGCGCGATCACTCCGAGGTCCCGCCGGAGATCGTCCTCGGTGATGAGCCGGGTGAGGTCGGTGGCCGCCCGGGCGCGCGTGGTCTGCGCCTGGAGCCCCGGCAGGGCGCCGAGCAGGAAAAGGAAGGAGAGGATCGAGAGGGCGCGACGTGTGGGCATGGAGGTCACCGGTGAACGTGAGGGTGGACGTGAGAACAAGGGTCAGACGCGGCGGGTGCGGCGTCGCATGAAATCCATCAGGATGAACTGTCCCAGCGTCATCGTGTTGGTGAAGTAGGCCTTGCCCCGGCAGATCTCGGAGACCTTCATGACAAACTGCACCAGGCTTCGTTCCCGGGCGAGCATGAAGGTGTTGATCATGATGCCCGACCGGCGGCACTGGGCCACCTCGCCGAGAGTCGCCTGGATGACGTGCGGGTCGAGGCCCATCGAGTTGATGTAGACCCGGCCATCGGGCATCGTCATCGCCGAGGGTTTTCCGTCGGTGATCATGATGATCTGCCGCATGTCCTTCTTCTGCGCGAGCAGGAGCCGTCGCGCCAGCTTCAATCCCTCGGCGGTGTTGGTGTGCCACGGTCCGACCCCGGTGCCGGGCAGGGCGCCGAGGGGGATCTCCTCGGCCCGGTCGTGGAAGAGCACGACGCGGAGGGTGTCGCCGGGGAACTGGGTGCGGATCAGGTGTGTCAGGGCGAGCGCCACCTTCTTGGCCGGTGTGAAGCGGTCCTCGCCGTAGAGGATCATCGAGTGGGAGCAGTCGAGCAGGAGCACCGTGGCGGCGGAGGAGCGGTACTCCGACTGGTGCACCCTCAGATCCTGGTAGTCGAGATCGAGGGGGAAGGTGAGGCCGGTCCGGGCGATGGCGCTGGTCAGCGTGGCGGGGACGTCGAGATTCATCGTGTCGCCAAACTGATACGGTCGCGAGGCCGCCTCGGCCTCGATGCCGGTGGCGAGGTGCTGGGTGTCATGTGCTCCCACGCTGGAACGCCCGATGCTGCCGAGAAGGCCTTTCAGCGTCTTGTAGCCGAGGAAGTCGATTCCCTTGGTGGTGAGCCCGAACTGGACGTCCCGTGCCGCCGAGGCCGCCTGGCCTCCCGGCCCTTCGAGCGGCTGGTAGCTCGAGGGCATCGAAGGTGGCGTGGGAGACTGGTTCAGGTATCCCTCCGCCATCAGCCGTTCGATGATCTCGTCGAGGAGCCGGGCGAGTTCCGCCTCGGTCTCCCGGTCCTTCTGATCGTCCCCGGTGGAGTCGTCGCGGAGGAGGGTGAGCATGTCGGGGGTGAGCTGGCCCGAGTCCTTGAGGGCGCGGAGGATGGCGTCGCGGAGACTCTCGCGGGAGCGGTCGGGCTGGTCGGGGTCGAGGTCCCCCCACCAGGGGTCGTGGCCTCCGGCGAACCCGCCATCGAGAAAGAAGTCACCGAGGTGCTCGAGCAGGGCCTGCAGGTTCACCGCATTGGCGAGCCCGGGTACGTACTTGGAGTAGGTTGTGTATCGCATGGGGACCTCCGGCGCTCCCTGCATTGTAGCGGGGAGCGGGTGCCTTGCGCGACCCGGGCTCAGGTCAAGGGTTGGGGTCAGGTCTTGTTTCTGCATCGCGGCCCGATGCACAATGCCAATCTTCATGCTTTCCAGTGGGTTGCGCCCCCTCGGCGTGCTCGGCCTGGATTGGTATTTCCCGGGGCTGACGCCCCTTGCTCGGCCAGGTGAGGTGGCTTACGCCACCGGGAGCCCAGCTGAACACCCGGCCGTGCCAACGGCCTCCCGCCGCCGAGCCCGGGGCGAAAGCCCCGGGGATCAAGGAACCCACGCGAGACCCGAAGCGCCGGAAATCCAATTCTGCTGTGGGAACGTTGTCTCTGATAAGTGCTGAGATAGCGTTCTTGTCCTGAGTGAGGGGTGACGTAATGCTCGCCAATCCGGCCGGTGGTTCCGGTGTAGTAGTAGGAGGTGCTCCTCATCGGCAGCCGTTGGGGGCTAGGGGTGGGGTGGTGGGGGGGGGGGGGGACCCTGGCCCGGGGGGGGGGCTCCGAAGGGGCTCGGGGTGCCCTGGGGGGCCGGGGCCGCGGGAGAGGGGGGGCCCGGGAGGGAGATCCACCTCCCC
>JBDIWC010000091.1:0-10417 GCA_039794085.1 Gemmatimonadales bacterium | reverse complement strand
TCCCCCCCCCAGAGCCAACCACAAGAAGCACAAAAGG
Organism: Gemmatimonadales bacterium; assembly: GCA_039794085.1. Lineage (GTDB taxonomy): Bacteria > Gemmatimonadota > Gemmatimonadetes > Gemmatimonadales > GWC2-71-9 > OFTM291. The sequence continues at coordinate 10,380 of JBDIWC010000091.1, read as the reverse complement.
CACAAAACCTCTCCCCCCCCTGGTGGCAGAGGGGCGTGCCTCTTGTGACTTCTGTGCTTTTTGTGGCCATTCCCCTCGCCCGCCTGACCACCCGAATCCCCAGGGCGGGTCCCCGGACTCCGGGGCGTCCCCTCGCACCGTGCCGACAACGCGCCCGATCGACGTGTCTCTCACCCACGCGAAACCCTGAAGAGCCCCAAGTGGGATGCCGTCACAGACGCCGTCACACACACGGCCGGAGCGGGTGTCCGGGGGGCGCCCAAAATATTGTTGCCGTTTTGTGTTCAATCTTGTCCGTAAGGGACTACTCCCTATCGTTCAGATCCTCCTCAACTGCACCGACTCGATCCGATGGTCCGGACCCTTGGCCAGGATCAGGTCCGCCCGGGTGCGGGTGGGGAGGATGTTTTCCCGCAGGTTCACTCGGTTGATCTCCCGCCAAACCTGGCGAGCCACCCGAATGGCCTCCCGCTTCGACAGGGCGGCATAGCGGTGAAAATACGAGGCCGGATCGCGGAAGGCGGTGGTCCGGAAGGTGAGAAAGCGGTCGACGAACCACTTCTCGATGTGCCCCTCCTCGGCATCAATATACAGTGAGAAGTCGAAGTAATCGGAGACGAAGCCGGGTCCGGTCAGGGCGGGATCGAGACGGCCCGTCTGCAGCACGTTGAGGCCCTCGAGGATCAGGATGTCGGGATGCCGGATCTCCTGCCGGCGGTCGGGGAGGATGTCGTAGGCCAAATGGGAGTAGATCGGGGCCCGGACCAGCCGCTGCCCCGACTTGATTCCGTCGAGGAAGGCCAGCAGCCCCTTGACGTCGTAGCTCTCCGGGAACCCCTTCCGATGCATGAGCTTCCGCCGCTCGAGAACCTGGTTGGGCAGCAGGAAACCGTCGGTGGTGACGAGTTCCACCTTCGGATGGCTGGGCCACCGCGCCAGCAGGGCGCGGAGCAGGCGGGCCACCGTGCTCTTGCCCACCGCGACACTCCCCGCGATGCCGATGATGTAGGGAACCTTCGGCGTGGCGCGGCCCACGAATCCGGCCCGGACCCGGTGCAGATCCTGCACCGCGGCCACATGGAGACTCAGGAGGCGCGACAGCGGAAGGTAGATCTGGGAGACCTCGGGGAGCGAGAGCTGTTCGTTCACCCCCTGCAGCTCGGCCAGGTCCGCGGGCGTCAGGGTGAGGGGCGTCGCCTTGCGAAGCCGGCTCCAGTCCCGGCGGGTGAACCGCACGAACGGAGAGGGCAGAGGCGCCGAGGGACTGGACGGAGAGGGGGGAGGGGTCGCGGGGCGGGTCGGGGCCCGGCGTCGGGATGGGGTGGCGGCCACGCACGCTCCTTGTCTGTTGGAGAGAAGTTTACACCGGGTCGGGTGAGATGTCGCCGGGGCGCGCCGTGGCGACCCCGAAAGCTACGAAAGGCGCGAAAGGACACGAACGGAGGGTGGGGAGGGCATTCGTTCGTGCCTTTTCGTGTATTTCGTGGTTCCAGATCTCGGAAGAGCCCCCTCGTAGTCGTCTGGTCCTGTGGGCATGGATCCCCTCGGGGATGACGATGAGTCGGAGATTCCTTATGTTCCGGCGTGACCCCCAAAGACACGACGCCCGGCCGTAGCGGACCCGCCGAGCCCGCAGACCCGGTTCCGTATCCGCCCCGGCCCTACGCCTGGTATGTGGTGGGGCTCCTCACCGTGGCGTTCGTCAGTTCCTTCATCGATCGCCAGATCCTGGGCCTCCTCGTCGCGCCGATCCGCCGCGATCTCGGCATTTCCGACACCGGGATGAGTCTCCTCATGGGACTCTCCTTCGCCCTCTTCTATACCGTGCTCGGATTCCCGATCGGATGGCTGGCCGACCGGTGGAGCCGGCGCGGAATCATCGGAATCGCCATCGCGGTGTGGAGCGTCATGACCATGGCGGGGGGGATGGCCCGCAACTACACCCAGCTCTTTCTGGCCCGCGTCGGGGTCGGAGTCGGGGAGGCGGGCCTCTCCCCCCCGGCCTACTCGCTGATCGCCGACTACTTCCCGCGCGACCGCCTCGCCACCGCCATCAGCGTCTACTCGATGGGGATCTACATCGGGGCGGGGCTCGCCAACGTGGTCGGGGGGATGGTCGTGGGAGCGGTGAGTGCCGACACGATGTGGACCGTGCCCCTGTTCGGAGTCATGCGCCCCTGGCAGGTGGTCTTTCTGGTGGTCGGGGCGCCGGGACTGCTCCTGGCCCTCCTCACCCTCACGATCCGCGAGCCGGTGCGCCGCGACATCGGAGTGGGGATGGCCACGGTTCCGGTCCGGGCGGTGTTCACCTGGATCCGGGACAACGCGCGAACCTTTGTCCATCATCACGGCGGACTGGCCCTCATCTCCCTCGCCAACTATGGACTCGCCTCGTGGGCCCCGAGCTTCATGGTGCGCACCTACGGGTGGGAGGTGTCGCGGGCCGGGATCGCGCTCGGGATCATCACCGCCGTCTTCGGCCCCCTGGGCATCGTGGCGGGGGGCTGGTACGCCGACCGCCTCATGCAACGGGGACGGACCGACGCCAAGCTTCTGGTGGCCGCCTGGGCCGCCTCCGGGCTCCTCATCACCGATCTGCTCTTTCCTCTCATGCCCACCGCCACCGGTGCCCTGGTTCTGTTCGTCCCCCTCAGCGTCTTTGCCGCTATCCCGTTCGGCGTGGGAGCGGCCGCGGTGCAGGAGCTCTTTCCCAATCAGATGCGGGCCCAGGGGTCCGCCCTCTACCTCTTTGCCCTCTCCATCGTGGGTCTGGGCCTGGGACCCACCGGCGTGGCCCTCCTGACTGATTACGTCTTTCGAGACGACGCCGCTCTTCGCTACTCGCTTGCGGTGGCCAGCACCGTGGCCATGGTGGGGGCGGTGGCCCTGCTCTGGACCGGGCTCGGATCGTACCGGAAGAGCGTGCGATATCGGGCGGAGTGGGGCGTAGGGGCGACGCATGCGTCGCCCCAGGAGATACGCGATAGGCGGTAGGCGGTAGGAGATAGGGGCGAATGACATTCGCCCTTCGGAGCAATGCGCTGTCATCCCGAGTGAAACGAGGGATCTGAGAACACGGCAGGTGTACTTCCCGTCGTCCGGATATCAGTGGCTGTCCCGCGCCTCGACAGGTACGACGAGAGGGGTCGGTCTCCGTCCTGGGCAGGATGCCGGGGATGGTTCTCAAAACACGATATCTTGACGGCGATATTTCTGGTATTGTCTTTCCATCTGCCGCACCTTTCTACTGCCGCCCCGCTCGAGGGGGAATGCAGCGACGAATGGAGTCATGGATCGGGTCATCATGCTAATTCACGCAGCGGGTTTTCTCCTTCGCTTCTTCCCTCAAGTGTGCGCCGGGGTTGTTCTGGCCGTTGTGGGTGCCTGTCAACCGTTTCTGGAGGAATCGGGACCTGCCGGAGTGGGCACCGATCTGGCCCAATGTGGCCGCTTCGTGAACCCCCGGCCGATCGCGCCCGACTCCTCCGTCTATGTGGAACGTGCCCGGGTCTGGTTTGACCCCGCCACAGGGGAGCCGGCTCTGGCGGTCGGTCGTCCTGTCCTGGTGATCCCCCGGCCACTCACCAGGGCAGGCCCGTCCCAGTCACTCGCCGATTCCATGCGCCGGGCAGTGGGGGTAGTTCGGAGATCGGACGGGGCTTGGGCGCCGGTGGCTGTGCCCGAAGCGCTCGGGGTGTCGGATACGGACCTGAACAACGCGATGCTCGAACTTGCAGACGATGGTACCCTGCACCTGTTCTGGATGCGTGCGCGGTATGGCCCAATGACCGGCACAGATACCGTATTCCACGCCGAGTTCCGTTCCGGGCAGTGGAGCGATCGAGGCGTCGTCCTCGCGGCTCCTGCCGTGGCCTGGCGCGACTTCGTCAGGAGTGCGTATGCGCGCGTCGATACGGTGATGCTTCTGGTGCACCACATGCGTAGGCCTTCCGGATTCCATATGGTTCAGGGGGTTCGACAGTCCGGTAGCCAGACTTCAGGTGGCTGGATATGGACTTCCTCGGAGGTAGGAATCCCTCTCTTCGTGGCCTTTGCTGCCCTGGGTACTGGTAGCACAGATGACCAGACCCTGGGCTTGGTCGGACTCGTCCCCGGCGTCGTTGGTGATACAACCGCCGTCTATGTGACCCGGTCCAGGAAAGAAACGGACTCCTGGGAACCGATAGACGAACTTGCGAGAGGTGGGGGCGCCGGCCGCCAGCATCAGTACCCGGAGTTCCAGACCTTCCCGAACGGCGACCAGGCGTTCATCTGGGTGGTCCGCGGTGGGGGGGACAGCGACTCCATTGAGGTGTACGTGCGGTCGCACGATGTGGCTGACCGGTGGGATCATCTTGCCACCCGTGCCGCTGGAGGGTTTGTCAACGGAGTGACCACGGCCATGTCCGGCGACGGAGTACTACACGCGGTTCTGTGGTCGCGGGGAAAGGCGCCCCTGCACCTTGCCTTCGACCGGGACCGTTCGCTGGTGCTCGGAGACAGGCCGATCAGCGGCGAATCGTTCTCACGGCCGACGCTCACTGCCAGGAAGGACGGCTCGCTCTTCCTGACCTGGGGGAAGTTGGCGGTGCTCCGGGGAATAGAGGGAGTCGCCGACTCGGTCGTGTTGCCGTATTCGATGACGGCTCGCCTGAGGCCATGTCCCACATCTCCCACCCCTGGTGATTGATGCAGGACGGTGGCACCAACCACGGAGGAGGTGGGTGGTCTTCAGTTCCGGTCGATGATCGTCAGGGTCACGATGGTCCCGGGGAAGACCACCTCCTCGCGGGTGGACACCACGGCGCGGGAGCCGACGGGGTCGGCTTCGAAGCGGAGGGGTACCCGCTCCCGGCTGTAGCGCTCGGGGATGACGAATTCCGTGGTCTGTTTCCCCGGTGCCACGCCCAGGCGAATCCGGAGAGTCCCGCGGATGAGGTGGATCGTGCGGTCGAGGAAGCCGTGATTGTTGACGACCAGCACGGCCGGTGCGTTCTCGGGAGCTGGTTGGTCGGGGTCGCGCTTGGCGCAGGCGACGGTCAGAACGACCAGCAGCAGAATGCGAGACGCGAACGACATGATGTCCTCCTTCCGGGCCATGCCCAGAGCCTGGACCTTGGAACATACACGATCCGGGCGCTGATCCGGATCGACTGCTTCTACCGCGGCACGGGGCCCGGTGAGAAGGCGATGCCCCTCACTTCGCACGGTCGGTACGGCGCCTTCAATTGGCACCGCTCCTCCTCGGACAGCACCAGGTCCACGGCGCGCACCGCGCTGTCGAGATGCTCGATCCGGGTGGCGCCGATGATCGGCCCCGTCACTGCGGGATTGCCCAGCAGCCAGGCCAGCGCCACCTCCGCCGCCGTCACTCCCCGTGCGGCCGCCACGCGCGCCACGGCGGCGAGGATCTCCCCGTCTCCCGCACCGCCGTAGAGCTGGGACGTGAACGTGTCGTTCCCGGAGCGTGTCGTCGTTCCGGTGCCGGTCGACGCCCGTGCCAGGAGTCCCCGGGCCAGGGGGGACCAGGGAATGATGCCGAGTCCCTCCGCCTGGCAGAGCGGGATCATCTCGCGCTCCTCCTCCCGGTAGAGGAGGTTGTAGTGATTCTGCATCGACACGAACCGCCCCCACCCATTCCGATCCGAGGCGCCGAGGGCCCGGCTGAGCTGCCAGGCGAACCCGGAACTCGCGCCGTAATACCGGATCTTGCCCGAGTGCTGGAGCAGATCGAGCGCCGCCAAGGTCTCCTCGATCGGCGTGTGGGGGTCCCACCGGTGAATCTGATAGAGGTCGATCGCCTCCACGCCAAGACGGCGCAGGCTCGCTTCACATGCCTGCACGATGTGCTTCCGGGAGAGCCCGCACCGGTTGGGGCCCTGGCCCATCGGGAAGAAGACCTTGGTGGCGAGCACGACCTCGTCCATCCGGGCATGTTCTCGCAGGGCTCGCCCCGTGACCTCTTCGCTCGCGCCGTCGGAGTACATGTCGGCGGTGTCGAAGAAGGTGATGCCGTGCTCCACCGCGCGCCGGAAGAACGGCCGTGCCGCCTCCTCGTCGAGCACCCAGGGCCGCCACCGGGAGCTGCCATAGCTCATGCACCCGAGACAGATCCGGGACACGACAAGTCCCGTGCCACCGAGCCGCGTGTACTGCATCCCGCTACCGGAGCCGGTGGTTGGTGGACCGCGGTGCCTGCTGACACTCCGGCCAGGCGGTCGGGATCCGCCCACCTCGGCCCGCTCCCGGGCCGTTGGCCCGGCTGCGGGCCGCCGCCGCGGCAAGCGCCGCGAGATCGACCCGTTCCCGCGTGATGGTGCCCGGATCGTCCGCCGCGAGGTAGGCCAGCATCGCCGTCAGCGTCGCGTTGGCCTTGAGGTCATCGAAAACGACCTTGTCGTAAGTGTCGCGGTTGGTGTGCCAGGTGTAGGCGAAATAGTCCCAGCCCAGGGCGCCGAGACTGAACGCGGGGGCGCCGTGACAGGCAAAGGAGGCGTCGTCGCTCCCACCTCCCGACGGAAACCCGGGACCGTTGAAGCTCACCTGCTCCCGGAACACCGAGGGAACCTGTCCCAACCAGGAGGTGATGTGCAGGGCGGCACTGGGAAGTCCGGCGGCGCCCATCCGGATCACCCGTCCGGTCCCGTTGTCCTGATTGAGCAGGGCCTGAAGGCCGGTCACGATCTCGGGATGGTCCTCCGCGAAGGCGCGCGATCCCACGAGACCGTTCTCCTCCGCCGTCCAGTGGCCGATGACGATGGTGCGCTTGGGCCGAGGGTAGGTGAGGGTGAGGAGACGAGCCGCCTCCAGCATGGTGATGGTGCCGGTGCCGTTGTCGGTGGCGCCGGAGCCACCGTCCCACGAATCGAAGTGGGCGGAGAGGACCACGTATTCGTCGGGCTTCTCGGTGCCGGGAATCATCGCCACGGTGTTGAAGATGGGCTGCTCGCCCAGAAGTTCGGCGTCCAGGTTGAGCTGAAGCTCCGGGTGCTGGTTGTTCTCGGTGAGACGGTACACCAGGCCATAATCCTCGCAGCTCAGGGCCACCGCGGGTGTGGACGTGTTGTAGGTCTCGAAGATCTCGATCGTCCCCCAGGCGTCCTTGGGTCGCGAGGTGATGGCCCCTGCGGCTCCAGCCTGTTCCAGCCGCAGACCAAGCGAGCCGGTGCCGAGCGCAAGACTGTACCCCGTGGCCGCCACCCGATCCCGCCACTCCCGGGTGTTCCGGGCGCGGAGACTGTCCATCTTCTCCTTGGAAGCCGGGGTGGCGTGCTGGGCCCAGTTCTCGGTGGGTCGGCAGGTCGGTTGGGCAGGAGACAGCAGAACGAATTTGCCGCGGACGGCGGGAAGCCACGCCACGAACTCCGTGCTGTCCCGGAACGCGGGCAGGATGACCGTGGTGGCCCTCAGGTCGCGCCCGCCGGTGCCGGGGCTGTATCCCAGCATCGTGCCCTCGAGGGTCCGGGCCCGTGGGGAGAGGAGGTCGATGTGCGAATGTCCGCGCCGCCAACCGCGCCAGGTGCCCACCGGTTCGTTCCGTGCCTCGATTCCCATCGCCTTGTACGTCGCGACCAGCCAGTCGTTGCCGCGGCGCTGCCCTGGCGTGCCGGAGAGTCTCGGGCCGATGGAGTCGAAGAGCACCTGGGCAAACCGTTCGGTGTGGGAACTGTCCACGCCGAGGGTCCCGAGGCGCTGGATGACGGGATTGGCCGAAGGGGACTGGGCAGAGGCGGGCGAGATGACGACCGCGGTGGTCAGGACAACAAGGCCGAGGGCGAGGGAGAGGGAATGACGACGACCAGTCATGACAGGGCTCCAGCGGAGGATGGGAACGCGATGGGGGAACGTTGCGAACGGCGGGCCCAATGGCAAGGGCGCGTCGGCCTTCACCTACCTGTTCCGGGGACGACGCCGCCCTTCGGTACTCGCTTGCGGTGGCCAGCACCGTGGCCATGATCGGGACCGCGATCCTGCTCTGGACCGGCCTCGAATCGTACCGGGAGAGCCGTGCGATATCGGGGCGGCTTAGTTCTGTGCGGAACCGGGTCCTTGTGGGGCAGGTAGGGGGTGGGCAAAGTATCTCCTTGACAGACATAAAAGAACAGTGTAAAAGAACAGTGTAACTTATGTTAATAACATGACCACCGTTGTGATGGAGATACGATGAAAGCAGCCTTGCAATGGCTCTTCGCGTGGGTTCACAGTCCTCACCGGTCGTCGAGGGGTCTGTGGTGCACGTTTACTGTCCTCTGGGCGGCCTTCGGTTGCACCGTCAGCTCGAGAGCCCAGAGTCAGGAGAGTGGAGGTCAAGAAGCTTACAATCAGTGCGGTTCATTCACCAGTGTGAAATCCTTCGCCGCCGACTCATCCATCTACGTGGAGAAGGCGCGCATCTGGCTCGACTCCAACTCGTCCCGAACCGTTGCGCTTGGCTATCCGACTTTCATTCTCACTCGAGCCCGGATGGAAGCAGGGCCCAGTGCCTCGTTCGCAGATTCCACTAACCGCGCGGTCGGGGCTGTCCGTGGGGCCGACGGAAACTGGCAGTTGTTGGTGACGCCGGAGTCGTTTGGGAAATTCGAGAGAGGACACAGGGGACCGGTGTTGGAGATGGCCGAGGACGGGACATCTCACATGTTCTGGATGCGTGCTCGTGAGGGTGCTCCTCTTGCGAGGACAGACACCGTGTTTCATGCCGAGTTTCGAGCCGGAAGATGGAGCGAGCCCGAGCCGATCCTGGTGGCAAGTGCCATGCGTTGGGACCACTCTGTCACCAATGCCGTCGTCAAGGGGGACACGGTATTCCTGGCGGTCCACTTTATGGGGCGAGACAGCGGGTTTCACATCGTAAGGGGAAGCCGGAGGCCAAGCACAGTTGGTGGTGGCTGGGATTGGTCTACGATCCGCGTGGGGATTCCGGTGTTCGTCGGATATGCCACTCTTGGGGTGGACTCTGACCAGGAGCTCACCCTCGGCGTCATAGGTATGGGGTCAGGAAGCAGCGGTAGCAACGCGAATGTCTATGTGACGCGTTCTCGGGAGTGGGGAGGCGCATGGGAGATGGTCGTGCCGCTGGACTCGGTGGACACCGAGGCTCAGCGTCACTATCCCGTTTCCCATGAAGTACCGGGGCGCGGGCAGGTTCTCCTCTGGGGTGTGCGGGGAGAAGGGGGTGAGGACTCCGTTGTCGTGTACTTGAGACCAACGGGCAGCGGAGCCTGGCGTCATCTGTCCACGGTATCCGTGAGGGGGTTCATCGTGGGCATGACGAGCGAGGTCTCCGCTGACCGCGTTCTCCATGTAGTGATCCGTCGTGAGGGCAAGAGCCCCCTGGGGCTCTCCTACCGCCATTCAGGTGTTCGCGCCGAGACGTTGCCGATCAAATACATGGCCTCCCAACCGAGGCTCACCCGCCTGCCTGATGGTTCATTGCTGCTCGCTTGGGGGATGACGAGGGTAGTGAACAAAATGATTGGGCCGTTCCTGGTCCGATCAGTACTTGTGCCGTGTACCGAAGAATGAGCCGGAACGCAACGAGGAAGAGGAATCCCTACCCTTGAACTGGAGGAGCGATGACACGGGATCTCAAGAATCACAGGATTGGCATGGTCTTGGTGTGCTGCGTAGGTCTCGCAAGTTGTGAAGGGGCGACGGTGTCCCCCGTTACCGATGTCGGGGTGATTCCAAGCGACCGGCGCCTTCAGGCGCGTGTCGAGGGGGTCTACGTCGGTCCGGGGGTCGACTCGCTGTTGATGATGACGGACACCGTTGTGTCACGGATTTTCGCTGACGGTTCCCGGCTGGGGATGGAATAGGCTTCCCTTGCCGATGAGGAACCCCGTGATGCGGTAATCCAACTGGCGAGTACGACTGCATCCATCAGTCCTCTCAAGGTGAGTGCCTGGACACAATACGTTGGGAGCAAGGCTGAACACTCACACAACGCTGCTATCACGACGGACGAGCCGGCCAACGACCCACCCCCGTGGATCATCAACACGACGCCTGCTTCGGGGACTTCCATCATAGCCTCAAGTCCGCCGGGCATCTTCCACAATTTCGGGTCTTCACCCGATTGAGTGGGTAACCGGCCTCACTTGACACCAGCCGGATAGAGATTCAGGCCACCCAGATGGAAATAGATGGCCGTCTTGAAGCGCTCCTTGTTGCGGAAGCCGCGGCTGCGGATCTTGATCGTCTTGATCCGGCTGTTGATGCTCTCGGCGGGGCCGTTGGTGGCGCGTAACACCACCGCATTGAGGATGCCCCACAGGTGCTCCTTGATCATGCGAGCGACGGCCTTCACCGGCTCCAGCCGCGAGCGGATCGCCCAGCCATACCAGCGCCGCCAGCCTTTCTCGGCCCAGGTGCGGCTCCGAT
>JBDIWC010000090.1:0-10759 GCA_039794085.1 Gemmatimonadales bacterium | reverse complement strand
ATAAGGCAATCGGTGTACCAAAGTGGTCCGATCACCTAACCTTTTATGGGGGTGATAGTTGGACTCAATGTGGTGGGGCGCCGGAGGCCCGGATTCGCGCGACTGTCGCGCGACAGTCGCGCGACAAGGTCTGGAGGAGTGAGGGGAGAGGAGTGAGGAGAGAGAGGCGACTCGTTGCTTTCTTGTAGGTCATTACTCGGGGTCATCCCGAGTGAAGCGAGGAGCCTGCCCCGAGCTTATGAGGGGATCTGAGACCGCCCCCCGGCGCACAACCCGTCGTCCGGATACCGATGCCGGAACGGGCATGAGGAACGCAACCCCGTTGGGGTTGTGACAAACATGGTGCGCCGAGAACCCCGGGTTGGCGCGGCAGCGGCCCAGGGCTGAAGCCCCGGCTCGGCGCCTGCGGCGACAGGTCCTGAAGGACCAGAGAGGCCGGTCACTACGCGGAGCCATCCCGCGTGACGCGAGGGGAGAATCCCGACGGGATTCCGTGGTCAAGAGCCCAGGGTTGGCGCGGCAGCGGCCCGGTGCTGAAGCCCCGGCTCGGCGCCTGCGGCGACAGGTCCTGAAGGACCAGAGAGGCCGGTCACTACGCGGAGTCATCGCGCGCGACGCGAGGGGAGAATCCCGACGGGATTCCGTGGTCAAGAGCCCAGGCTTGGCGCGGCCGCGACGCCTCCTCGGTCAGCGCGATCACGTCGCCCGTCCCGTCGGCATGCGTCCAACTCTTCCGCGGCTCCGACCCGTCACAATTGCCCGGGCTGGCGCCGTATCCCGGTGCCGCCCACGAGAACCGGCCCGGCACCACGGGCCAACGGCCCGCCCCATATCAGCCCGGGGCAACGCCCCGGGGGCCAGGAGGTGACGAACCCATCGGGCTGAAGGCCCGAGCCATCCTCTCATCCCCACATGAAGCGTTCGTCGAACACCTTCAGGGTTTCGACCAGGCCCGCGACCGTCCGCGTGCGGGCCAGGTTGAGCGCACCCGGCGGCGGGGGACACGACGGCCGGATACGCATGCAGCGCCAGCCGGAGCGTCGGGGTCAGCACGGGGCGCCGATCCTTGGTGCTGAACACCACGTGGATGAGGACCAGGGAGAGGGATTGTGGCATTACCCGGGCTCGATGGGTCGGGCTTTCAGCCCTTCGGGATCGTCTGCACCATCCATTCCCGGGGCGTTGCCCCGGGCTGGTATGCTCCGGGCCTTCAGCCCGGAATCCCGAAGGGATTCCGTGGTCAAGAGCCCAGGGTTGGCGCGGCAGCGGCCCGGGGCTGAAGCCCCGGCTCGGCGCCTGCGGCGACAGGTCCTGAAGGACCAGAGAGGCCGGTCACTACGCGGAGCCATCCCGCGCGACGCGAGGGGAGAATCCCGAAGGGATTCCGTGGTCAAGAGCCCAGGGTTGGCGCGGCAGCGCCTACCCTGGGTGAGAGGGTCACCCCGATGTTGCCCAACCCCAACGGGGTTGCGTCTGAGGTCCTCACGGATTGAGCGATGCCACACGGGGCTCCGGGAGGGACGGAGTCTCAGGGTGCCGGAGCGAAAGGAGGAACGCAACCCTGTTGGGGTTGTCGGGGTCGGTCGCGCCGGAACCCCGGGTAGCGCCTGCGGCGCAACCCGGGGCTGTTGAGGACGATGCCCCTTCGGGGCATGTGCACGGTGGGGGCGGGGTGAATCCCGAAGGGATTCCACCGGTCGGCATTCACCGAGCCGAGCCGCGTGGGCGATGACCACACCGGCATGATGGCCGACCCACCGTTGCCGAGCCCGAGGATGGGCTCACGGGATCGCCACGGGCCCTTCGGGCCCTCGCGATGACGAATCCCGGTTCCTGCGACCCCACCGTCTACCGCCTACCGCCTCCGACCCAACACCCAACTCCCCAGGATACAGGACATAGGACGTGGGACATAGACATTCGCCTCTACCGCCTACCGCCTACCGCCGACAGCCTGGTGGCCCGTCCTCAACGAGCCGCCGAAGTGCCGCGTATCCAATGACATGGGAAACATGTCATGCTGATCGCCGGGGTCCGGAAACTCGTCGACATTCGGAGCGACCGGGAGCTCCGGGGGATGCTCTGGGCCACGGCCTACGGCTTCTTCATCCTCTTCGGGTACTACATCCTCCGCGCGGTCCGCGACGAAATCTCCGCCGCCGACCGCGGCAACCTCCAGGTGCTCTGGACCGTCGTTTTCTTCGCCATGATCGGCGCAGTGTGGCTCTACTCCACCGTGGCCTCCCGGTTCTCCCGCGGCGTGTTCGTTCCCCTCGCCAACCGCTTCTTCATCGCCTGTCTGCTCGGTTTCTGGGCTGCACTCGTTTTCCTGCCGGAAGCATCCCGTCCCTGGATCGATCGGGTGTTCTACGTCTGGAGCAGCGTCTTCGCGCTGTTCGTGGTCACCGTGTTCTGGGGTTTCGTCTCCGACTGTTTCGACAACAACCAGGGAAAGCGGCTCTTCGGATTCATCGCCGTGGGAAGTTCGATCGGCGGCATCGCCGGCTCGGCGGTGACCTCGTATCTCGCTACCCGGGTTCCGGTCTTTTCGCTCCTGCTCCTCGCCGCCGTTCCCCTGGAAATCGCCTCGTGGTTTGCCCGGAAGCTGCACCGGCACTTCGGCACCGGGGCGGTGTCCACGCCGGGTGGCGCCGAGAGTCCACTGCTCGGCACCGGGCTCAGCGGAATGAGGGCGGTGTTCCGGTCCCCCTATCTCCTGAATATCGCGGGATTCATCGCCCTCATGACCTTCGCTTCCACGATGCTCTACTTCCAGCAGGCCCATCTTCTGGGAGAGGCGATCCCCGACCGGGGTGAACGCACCGCCCTCCTCGCCCGGGTTGATCTGGTCGTCAATATCCTGACCATCGTGTTCCAGGTGTACCTGACGGCCCGCATCATCCGATGGCTCGGCGTAGGGATCACCCTGGCCGCTGTTCCCGCCGCCGTCACCCTCGGATTTCTGGGACTCGGGATCTACCCGACCCTGGCAGTCCTGGTGGTGGTGCAGGTGGCCTATCGGGCGGGCCGCTACGGGATGGCCAAACCGGCGCGGGAGGTGCTCTTCACCGTGGTGGGCCGGGAAGAGAAGTACAAGTCGAAGGCGTTCCTCGATGCCGCGGTCTATCGCGGTGGAGATCTCGTGAGTGGATGGATCTACGCGGGGCTCGCGGCCGTCGGCCTGTCGGTCGGAGGGATTGCCCTCGCCGCCATGCCACTTGCAGTCGTCTGGGGCGTTCTTGGCCTCCGGCTGGGACGCCGCGAGGAGGTGCTGGCGGCGGCACTGCCCCCGGTCAGCGGCGAACCGGTTCCCGCAGTTCCCTGACGCTCAAGAAAGCGCCATGCTTCGGACGGTCGTCATTGTCACTTCACCACCCCCACCAGGAGGAATCCGATGACCTTCTCCCGGAGAGACATCCTCAAGCTGGGTCTCGGCGCCGGCCTCACCGCCGCCGTCACCCGGTATCATCCCCTCTTTGCCAGCCGACCTCAGGATCTCATCCTGCGCACCATCCCGTCCAGCGGGGTGAAGATCCCGGGTGTCGGGATCGGTGGCCGGAACTATCGGGGCACCCCCGATGCGCCCGAAATGGCTGAATTTCGCGCCACCATCGAGACCTTCCACCGGCTCGGCGGGAAGCTCATCGATACCTCCCCCAACTATGGGAATTCCGAGGAGATCCTCGGAGGGATCATGAAGGGCCTGGGGGTGCGGAACGATCTCTTCATTGCGACCAAGGTGGATCGCCGCGACCGGGAAAGCGGCATCGAACGGATGGAGAATTCCTTCTCCCTTCTCGGCGGTGACACCATCGACCTCATGCAGGTGCACAACATGATCGCCACGGATGTTCAGCTGGAGACGATGAAGGACTGGAAGGAGCAGGGCCGGTTCCGGCACATCGGCGTCACGACCTCGAGCGAACGGCAGTACGGGGACGTCGAAGCCGCCCTGAAGAAGCACCGCCTCGATTTCATCCAGGTCGACTTTTCCCTGGGGAACCGCGAGGCCGCGGAACGCCTGTTGCCCCTCGCCGCCGACCAGGGGGTCGCCGTGCTCACCAATCTCCCCTTCGGCCGGGGGCGGATGTTCGCCGCCGTCCGCGAGCACTCCCTGCCGTCCTGGGCTGCGGACATCGACGCCACGACCTGGGCCCAGGTGCTCCTCAAGTACATCATGTCGGCGCCCGGGACCGTCATCCCGATTCCCGGAACCACCAAGCCCCATCATGCGGAGGACAACCTGGGAGCTGCACGGGGTCGCCTGCCCGACGCCAACCTTCGGCGGGAGATGGAGCGGTTCATCGATCCACTGATGCAGAGGTCGTCCAGCCAGTAGTTGTAAGAGCAACTACTACAGCGCTTACTTCTGTGTGGCAGGGAGATGGTGTGTTCGGGTGTGATCCGCCGGACGTCCATTGTCAGAACGATGGCATTCCTTCCCTCCTCTCAGCGGAGCCGATGATGGCGCGCGATACACTCGGGTCGGCCGATCTTCGCTGGTCTCTCAGGGGCCTCGTCCTGTCGATCGCTGTCTTGGGGTGTGGGGGTGGAGATGATCCGACCTCGATTCCCCCGGTATCACCTCCCCCAACCCCGCCTCCCCCCCCGCTCCTCGTGGTCGGAACCGGTCGTGTGATGAACCGGTTCACGACGGACATCTGGGTCCACGGCAACCATGCCTACACCGGATCCGTCTTCCTCGGCGCCGAGCGGGGAGAGGGGAACGCCCTCCTGGCCTGGGACATCAGTTCGCCGGCCGCTCCCCGGATCACCGACTCGGTGATCGTCAACGCCCGCCGAGTGAACGATGTGAAGGTCAATGCTGCGGGAACGGTGGCCGTGATGACCCATGAGTCGTCGCCCGACCAAGTGAATGGAGTCACTCTGCTCAGCCTGGCCGATCCGGCACATCCCAAGGTGATCACCCGGTTCACCGAGGGACTCGAGCGGGGCGTCCACAACGTCTGGATCGAGGGAGACGTTCTCTACGTGGCGCAGAACGGGCCGGTGGGGGAGGGACAGCTCCACATCATCGACATCTCCGATCCAGCCACCCCAACAACGCTGGCCCGTTTCAGCGATCCTGACGGGTTCATCCACGATGTCCTGGTGCGGGACGGGCTCGCCTTTCTTTCCTTCTGGAATGCGGGCCTGATCATCCTCGACGTCGGCAACGGAATCGCCGGGGGGAGTCCCGCTGCCCCGGTCGAGGTGTCACGCATTGCTCTGGGTGGCCAGACCCACAACGCCTGGTATTGGCCGGCCCGCGGTCTGGTGTTCGTGGGGGAGGAGGAGTTCGCGGGGGACACAGGCCCCCGCGCGCCAGGGATACTGCATGTGGTGGACGTGAGCGACCTCCGGAGCCCCCAGGAGGTTGCGACGTTCAGCACCCCGCTCAACCGGGACCCACCCCACAACTTCTGGGTGGATGAATCCCGCGAGGTCCTCTACGTCGCGTGGTATGGCGAGGGGATCGTGGTTCTGGATGTCAGTGGCACCCTCCAGGGGGACCTCGGCCAGGGGAATCGCATGCTCGGCCAGGTCTTTCCGTTCGGCGAAGGGACCCCACCCTTCCAGGCCGGCACCCGGGCATGGGCTCCCCAGCTGCACAACGGGTTGCTCTGGATCTCGGACCTGAACAACGGGATCGCGTCACTCCAGCCGATGTTCTGAGCCGGTCCGACACCCATCCCCTGACCACGACCACGCGTCGCCCTGTGGGCCGGAAGACCTCAGGACCCCCGAGAGACTCACGCTCAACCACGAAAAGAAATGAAAGAACACGAAAGGGGCGGTGAGAGGAGGCTTCTGTTCGCGCATTTTCGTGTATTTCGTGGTTCGATGTTGTCCTGGCCCGCCGGGATCGGCTGTCCCGTGAGACGGAAAGGCTTTTAACCACGAAAGGCACGAAAGGACACGAAAAAGGGGGGGCCTCTGTTCGCGCATTTTCGTATATTTCGTGGTTCCATATCGTTTCGGTCCCGCTGGTCACCCTTGTCGGTGGAGAGGCAAGGATTCAGCGAATAGGTGGTTCGGCGTAGGACACTCGGGTGTTTCCCTCTGGAACGAAAAGGTCAGACCGAAACCTTGTCGCACCCCACCCCGTAGGAGAGGCGCCTTACTCACTGACTTTCCGGAGCAGCCCATGACGGCCACCGACGCCGTGATCCATCTGAGTCATGTGACCAAGCGGTTTTCCGGTCACACGGCTGTGCGTGACTTCTCGCTCGATGTCCCGCGCGGTGGCATCTTCGGCCTGCTCGGTCCGAACGGGGCCGGCAAGTCCACGGCCATCCGCATGATGATGAACATCATTCTTCCGGACGAGGGAACGGTGCGGATGCTCGGCTCGGTCGGTTCCAGCCGGGACCTTTCCACCCGGATCGGTTACCTGCCCGAAGAGCGGGGTCTCTATAAGAAGATGAAGGTACTCGACCACGTCATCTTCCTCGGGGAGGCGAAGGGAATCTCCCGGTCCGACGCGCGCCGACGGGGAACGGAATGGCTTGGTCGCCTCGGGCTTTCCGACTGGGGCCAGAAGAAGGTGGAGGACCTCTCCAAGGGGATGCAGCAGAAGGTACAGTTCATCGGCACCCTCATCCACGAGCCGGAGCTGGTGATTCTCGACGAGCCGTTCAGCGGGCTCGATCCGGTGAACAGCCAGGTGATGCGGGACGTGGTGGTGGATCTTTCCCGGCAGGGCCGGACCGTGCTCTTCTCCACCCATATCATGGAGCAGGCCGAGCGGATGTGCGACCGGGTGGCGATCATCGCCCGGGGGGAGAAGGTGGTGGATGGGAAGGTGAGCGATGTGAAGCGGGAGTTCGGGGGGCGCCACGTGGCCCTGGGCTTTCATCGCAACGCGGAAGGCGCCGCCCGGGTGCTTCGGGACCGCGCTCTGGTGGCCAAGGTGGACGACTACGGGGCGAGCGCCGAGGTGGAGATGGCGCAGGGGGGTGACCCCGACCGGCTCCTCCGCGCACTGGTGGAGGCCGATGTTGGCCTGACCCGCTTCGAGGTGGTCGAGCCGTCGCTGCAGGCGATTTTTATCGCGAAGGTTGGTTCGGATGCCGCCTCCGCCCCCGCCAGGGAGGTTGCATGAACAAGGTGTTTGCGGTCATTCGCCGGGAGTTCGTGGAGCGGGTTCGCACCCGCGCCTTTGTCATCGCCACCGTGCTCTTTCCGGTGTTCATCATTGGGATGATGTTCCTTCCCGCGCTTCTCCTCACGCGCACCAGCGGGGCCAAACGCATCGCCGTGATTGACGCGGCCCAAGGCGATCTCGGTGCGCGGGTGGAAGCCGCGCTCGCGGCGGCCACCCGGGGGGACGGACCCGACGCGGTGCCGTTGTACGATCCGGTTCTGGTGATGGCCGGGGAGCGGCTGCTCGAGGTGCAGGACTCGCTCATCTCCTATACCGGGCTCAGCAAGCGGAAGGCGGCGGAGAGCGCGGAGAACTTTGACGGCCTCCTGCTCGTGACCGAGGATGCCGTTCTCACCGGCGCCATCACCTATCTCGGCGCCAACGTCGGGAGCCCGTCCGACATGCGTCTGCTCGAAACGCGGGTACGACCGCTTGTGCTTGCGGAGCGTCTCGAGCGGGAAGGAGTCGACCCCGGAGTGGTGACCCGCGCCATGGGTCCGGTGAACATGGTCACCAGGAAGGTGGCGGACGGGAAGCTGACGGGGGAGAGCGGCGAGGCGTCGTTCTTCCTGGCATACGCCATGTCGTTCATTCTCTACTTCGCGCTGCTGATCTATGGGATCCAGGTGATGAACTCCGTGGTCGAGGAGAAGTCCAACCGGATCATCGAGATTCTCGCCTCCAGTCTCACTCCGTTCCAGATGATGCTGGGCAAGGTGCTCGGTGTCGGGTCGGTGGGGCTCCTGCAGATCGGGATCTGGGCCGGGACGGCGAGCGCGCTTACGACCTGGCGAATCGAGATCGCGCAATTCTTCGGACTCCCCACCGAGGGGCTCGCCAACATTCCCATCCCCACGATGCCCGGCGACCTGCTCGTCGTGTTCTTACTCTTCTTCGTTCTCGGGTTCCTGCTCTTTGCCGCCATGTACGCCGCGGTGGGTGCGATGTGCAACACGGTGCAGGATACCCAACAGGTCCAGTTCCCCGTCACCATGCTCGTCATCGGCGGGCTGATGTCGATGTTCGCGCTGCTCAACGATCCGAACGGGAGCCTCGCCGAGATTCTGAGCGTGATCCCGTTCTTCACCCCGTTCGTGATCCCGGTGCGCTACTCCATCTCTCCCCTTGGAGTGGAGACCCTCGCCCTCTCGGTGTTCGTGACCGTGATCGGGATGCTGGCCATCACCTGGATCGCGAGCCGGATCTACCGGGTGGGGGTCTTGAGCTACGGGAAGCGGGCCAGTGTGAAGGACATCCTCCAATGGGTGCGGGCCCGGTAGCGCGAGGCGTTTGTGAGTGTTGTTCCACGGCGCGTACCGGGAACTGGCCGGGTCAAGTTTGTTAGGGAACCACGAAAGACACGAAAGCACACGAACAGGCCCCGCCCCCCCACTTGTTTTCGTGTGGTTTTTGTGCCTTTTCGTGGTTGAGTCTTTTCCTGCCGCTATCCCGTGGTACTGACGTAGCGCAAGAAGATCGCGCCGCTTGTACCTTTCGGGGATGCGGTTCGACGTCATTGTCATCGGAGGGGGCCATGCCGGCGCGGAAGCGGCGGCGATGGCATCGCGCGCCGGCGCCCGGGTGCTGCTCCTGACCCAGAATCTCGAGACCATCGGCCAGATGTCCTGCAATCCCGCCATCGGAGGGATCGCCAAGGGGACCGTGGTCCGGGAGGTGGATGCGCTGGGCGGAATCATGGGGCGGGCCACCGACCTGGCGCGGATTCAGTTCCGGATGCTCAACCGGTCGAAGGGACCGGCGGTCTGGAGCCCTCGGGCGCAATGCGATCGCGGCCTCTATCGACGCGCCGTAAGGTCGTTGCTGGAGCGTCTACCGGGTCTGGGCTTTACCCAGGGGACGGTGTCCCGACTGGAGATGATGGGGACGACGGTGACGGGGGTTCGTCTCACCGATGGTCGGCGGTATGAGGCGGGGAGCGTGGTTGTGACTGCCGGTACCTTCCTTCGTGGCACCATCCATCTGGGGCTTGACACCAGGATTCCGGCGGGGAGGGCGGGGGAGAGTCCTTCCATTGAGATGTCGCAAAGCATTGCAGATATTGGTGTTACAGTAGAACGCTTCAAGACGGGAACGCCGCCGAGGATCGATGGGAGGTCGGCCAGGCTGGAGGCGCTTCACCGCCAGGATGGGGAGACGGAGCCGTACTGGTTTTCGCACTACACGAGGGCGGAGCACCCGCCGCAACTCCCCTGCTTCCTGACCTGGACCACCGCCGAGACGAGGGAGATCATCTCTCGCCATATCGGTGAGTCGGCGATGTACGGTGGGGCGATCAGCGGGAGGGGACCGCGGTACTGCCCTTCGATCGAGGACAAGATCGTCCGCTTCCCCGACGCGGCGCGGCATCAGGTCTTCCTGGAACCGGAGGGACTGGAGACCAGGGAGATGTACGTGAACGGTCTCTCGACCTCACTTCCTCCGGCGGTTCAGGTCGCCTACCTTCGAAGTGTCCCGGGGCTGGAGGCGGTCGAGATGACCCGCCCGGGGTATGCCATCGAGTATGACTACTTCCCGCCGACTCAGCTCGACAGAACATTGAGAGTCAAGTCGTTGCAGGGGCTGTACTTCGCTGGGCAGGTCAACGGGACTACCGGTTACGAGGAAGCTGCGGGGCAGGGGGTGGTGGCGGGTCTCAATGCTGCGGCCTGGGCCCTGGGACGGGAGCCGGTGATCATCGGGCGGGAGGATGGATTCATCGGGGTGATGGTGGATGATCTGGTGACCCGGGGGGTTGATGAGCCCTACCGCCTCTTCACCTCCCGGGCGGAGTTCCGGCTCCTGCTGCGGCAGGACAATGCACTGCGGCGGTTCTACCCGCTGGCGGATCGGCTCCACCTCTTGTCGGAAGAGGAGCGGGAGGGGGCGGAATCGAGGCTGGAGCGCGAGGAGAAGTGGCTACAGGCGGCCCATGGGACGAGGATATCTCCGGAACAGGCTCACGGCGTGCTCCGAGGAGCTGCTTCGACCGGGATCAAGGAGCCCGTCAGGATTTCGGAGATTTCTCGGCGCCCGGGAGTTGGCCTGGCTGATCTCTTCGATGCCGTGGGTGTTGAGGCCCCTGGAGAGGAGGTCCATTGGGCGGACACGGAGCTCAAATACGAGGGGTACCTGGGGCGGGAGAGGGAGATGGTGGCACGGATGGAGAGGATGGAGGCGGTGGAGATTCCGCCGGGAATTGACTACACGGGGGTGGAGACCATCTCCTTTGAGGCGCGGGAGAAGCTGGGGGTTGTGCGGCCGGACACCCTGGGGCAGGCGGCGAGGGTTCCCGGTGTGACCCCGTCGGACGTCCAGAATCTCGCTGTTGCAGTTCTCCGGTTTGAAGTTTGAAGTTTGAAGACTTTAAGCCAGGAGTTGGGTTCCCATGCCGGTGACAAGTAGGCTTCCTGTTTCACGTGAAACAGGCCTCCCCCTCCCCTTCTCCTCCCCCCCTCCTCTTCCCCCCCCCCCGCCCCGCCCCCCACGCGCCGCCCGCCCGCATTACGAGCGCGGTTCGGATCCTAGTCTCGGGTTTCGCCCCGCGTCGTCTAGGGACCTCCTCTTACACGGCGATACGCACGGCGTGTCCAGTTGTAGAGCCGCACTATCTTC
>JBDIWC010000089.1:0-11000 GCA_039794085.1 Gemmatimonadales bacterium | reverse complement strand
GATGCCCGGAGTCGAAGCCGGGCTCAAGTCGGTGACAGGCGACAAATCGCCTAAACTGCCGGAAACAGCATACTTACAAGGCCGTCTCCGCAAGTTAACCGGACACTAGTGATAGGACATAGGACATAGGACATAGGACATAGGACATAGGACATAGGACATAGGACCTACCGCCGACCATCCCAACACTCCGGGTACTGGGTACTGGGTACTGGGCCCACCCCCGCAGTTCCCAACACCCAACACCCTATTCCCTACTCCCTAGAGTCCGCAGCCTCACCGCCGCGGCCTGGAGCAGCTTTTCCGTCTTGCAGAAAGCGAAGCGCACCAGGGACCGCCCCAGCGCGGGATCGCTGAAGAAACTCGAGCCCGGTACCGGCGTCACCCCCACCTCCCGCGCCATCCAGCGACTGAACGTCGTGTCGTCGTCGGAGGAGAGCGCCGAAAAATCGGCCATGATATAGTAGGCGCCCTCGGGAGACACGCAGCGGAAACCGGCGTCCACCAGGGCGCCGTGGAGGATCTCCCGGCGGGCTCGGTACTGGGTGACCAGACCGGCATAGTAGTCGGGACCGAGGGTTTCCAGCGCCGCCGCGACGGCATCCTGCAGTGGCGCGGGAGAACCCACCGTGAGGAAATCGTGCACCTTCCGGATCGCGTCGGTCACTCCCGGCGGGGCGATGATCCACCCGACGCGCCAGCCGGTGATGCTGAAGGTCTTCGAGGCCCCGCTGATCGTGATGGTTCGCTCCCGCATCCCCGGCAGGGTGGCGATCGGAATGTGGATTCCCTCGTAGCGGATGTGCTCGTAGATCTCGTCGGTCACGGCGTAGCAGTTCCACCGCCGACAGAGCTCGGCGATCCCCTCCAGTTCCTCACGACGCAGCACCCGGCCGGCGGGATTGTTGGGGGTGTTGACGATGATGGCACGGGTCCGCTCGGAACAGGCGGCGGCGAGCCGGTCCAGATCGAGGGCCTCGCCGGGAGCCATCGGGACGAAGACCGGTTTCGCCTCGCAAAGCACGGCATCGGGCCCGTAGTTCTCGTAGAACGGATCGAGCACCACCACTTCGTCCCCCGGGTCGACGATGGCGAGAAGGGTCGAGGCCATTGCCTCGGTGGCGCCGCAGGTGACGGTGATTTCGGTCTCGGCGTTCACCTCCATCCCGTACCACTCGTGGTATTTCGCCGCCAGGACGTTCCGGAGACGGGTGGCACCCCAGGTGATGGCGTACTGGTTGATGTCACGCCGGATGGCGTCGCACGCCGCATCCTTGAGCACGTCGGGGGAGGGAAAGTCGGGGAACCCCTGGGCCAGATTGATCGCGTCATGCTCCCGGGCCAGCCGGGTCATGCCGCGGATGACCGATTCGGTGAAACGATGGGTGCGGTGAGCGGTGTGCAGAGTCACGTTGGAAGTTGGAAGTTTGAAGTTTGAAGTGTGAAGGTTGAAGGAACACTAACATCAATCTTCCTGGATCACAAATTCACCTGTTCCCCGGCTTGAACGCCGGGCTCGGCGCGCTCCGCGCGACACACCCTCAAGGGCACCAGGCTCCGAAGCCCCCAGACCATCCCTTCACTTTGTGACCTTCGTGCCTTCGTGTGAGCATCTCATTCACTGCCTCATCTGTTCCTCCGCGTCTCCGCGTAAGCCCTCTCCCGCGACGTTGCGTTGATCGGTCTCCGGGGCGGCAACCCACCGGAGAGCGCCGACGACGGGAAGGTACGCCGGTCACCTCCTCAGATCCCTCTCTTCTCTGGATGACGCCGAGTCCATGACAGGATCCTCGTCCTTCAAATCCGCCCCAGCGGACTCGACCAACTCGATTTCGCCCACTTCGAACTTCAAACTTCATTTCTCCGGAACCACGAACTCCCGGGTGATCACCCGCTCCCCCCGACGAGTCCCGATCGGCTTCCCGACGGGCCGGCCTCCATTGTCCACCCGGAGCACTCCCCCCAGTGGTACCCCGCAGGCGAAGAACCCACCCGATGCATCCGTCTCGGCGCCGGAATCGGTGGACACCCCGGGGCGAGGGGCGGCATCCCCTCCCCAGGACACGCGCATCCGAGCCCCCTCCACCGGGCCCCCGTCCGCGGTCCGGATCATTCCGATGAGGATTCCCCGGCTGGAATCCGCCGCGACGGCCGCTCCGCAGTAGCTCTCCAGGAGCGCCTCGGCGGACGCGAACCCTCCGGGAAGGGGAGCGGCGGGTGATACGCCCGCCACACTGTCGGTCCGTTGCCGGGCCGCGACCACGACCCGCCGTTCCGCGGGATCCACCGGCGTGGCGACTCCTCCCACCTCCACCGACCCGATGACCACCTCCCGCTCCTCGAGCTGGGCGCCGACGATCCGTTGCCGGACCTGGGCCACTTTGGGCATCCGGATCTCCCACTCCCCCACGATCCAGCCCAGCCGAGGCATCCGGGCAAACCGGACCACGCCGGTGGACCGGGTGCGGTTATAGGGATACGGCGCCTTTACGTACTCGAACTCCACTTCTTCCAGCTCCCCTTCGGCGCGGTTCATCCAGAGGGTTCCGGCGATGCCGGTCTGAGGGCGGCTCGGCATCGGCGTGAAGGTCAGCCCAATGCGGCCTCTCGCGGCATCGGCCCTGAGCCCGAAGCAGTGGGTCGCGAGAAAGTCCTCGCTCAGCAGGAGGTCGGCGTCGGGGGCGTAAAACATCACTTGGCCCTCGGTCGTGCGGGAGAAGCCCCCGTCGAGCAACTCGGAAGGGGTCAGGGTGTGGTAGGGGTTTCCGGAACCCCGGCGCCGGGCCACCTCGCGCTCCGACACGAGGGCCCCGAGGGGACCGCGGGTGCGCTCGAACCGCACCACCTCGAGCGTCGGGTGGAGTTGCTCCCGGGTGAGCACCACGGTGGCGAGTACCTTCCGCGCCTCCTCCCACACGGTCTGCAGGTCGGGGCTCCGGTCCCGCACCGAGCATTCGGACCGCCGGGCCTCGGTCACCACCTCCGGGAGCATCACCTGGTCCATGGGCATCCCCAGGCGCAGGGTGACCGCACTCCCTTCCACCACGGTGAGGGTGTCCGAGCGGGCACCGAAGAAGCCGATCCGGGCCCCCTCCACCACGTAGCGGCCCGGGGGGACCGGGATCATCACATAGCCCGAGGGGTTGGTGAGGGCCCTCGCGACGGTAGCGCCGTCGAGGGACAGAACCGAGACGAGACCGGGCACGGCCACGCGGGAGCGTTCCTCCACCAGCGTCACCTGGATCCCCTGCCCATGGAGGGGGACGATGCAGGTCGCCAGTGCGAGCAGGGCAAGACCTGGAACACACGTACGGGCTCCCGGGTTCAGTTTTCCCACTGCAAACTTCCTGCGCACCCTTCGTGCCTTCGTGTGAGCAATCCGATTCAAGGATACCCCTGGAATCCGGACGACGGGAAGTACACCAGCGGCGTTCACAGATCCCTCGCCCGCGGCTCGGGATGACCGCTTTCACCCTTCACACTTCGAACTTCAAACTTCGAACTTCTCTATCGGGTCCACATCGACAGGACTCCGCACGCGGCATCGGTGTTGAACTGGGCGGGCATCTCCGACGCGGAACGGTATACCTCGATCGCCGCCAGTTGATGGAGCGGGAAGCTGTCGAGATCGGGGGGAGTGGACGTGGATCCGGATCTCCACATCAGGGCACCGTCGAGATAAACCGACATGTAACAGGCGTCGGGGGCCCCGATCGGGGCCGGTCGCCGAGACAAGCTGATGTTCCGAGTCCCGGTCGCGGCGCCATAGCCGGCGCCATCGAAGAATCGCACCAGCCGGAATCCGGTGACCCGTCGCAGGATATCCTTGAGGCCCCGGTGCTCGTTTTCCCGGAGGAAGGAGGTGTCGAAGAAGGTCCCCTCGCCCCGTTCCCGCCGTTCCGCCCACCCTCTGAGCTTGGCCGGCACCGCTTCCAGCCCCCGGGCGGTGACCTCGATGGTGGGAAGCACCACCTCCTGCGGGGCCATCCGCACGTCGAGCACCACCGTGTCGGCAATCAGGGTGTGCAGTGAGTTGAGGGGTTGGAATCCGATCTTCCGCATCACGATGCGCCGCGGGCCTCCAGGGATGCCCACGATCCGGTAGTAGCCTTCGGCGTCGGTCGTCGCGGTTTGTTTGAGGGCCGGCAGTACGACCTCCACGCCGGACAGGCCGGCGTTCGTGGTG
Organism: Gemmatimonadales bacterium; assembly: GCA_039794085.1. Lineage (GTDB taxonomy): Bacteria > Gemmatimonadota > Gemmatimonadetes > Gemmatimonadales > GWC2-71-9 > OFTM291. The sequence continues at coordinate 6,814 of JBDIWC010000089.1, read as the reverse complement.
TCCGTCACCCGGCCCTGCAGAACGTGTTGAGCGGACACGGGGCTGGCCGCGACGAGGGCCGCGATACCAGCCCACCAAAGGGGCAACCGAACATAGGGGCTGTTGAACATGATTGGTCGGCTGACTGTCATCGTCATCATTCGTCCTCCATCCGAGGTCCAGGCGCAGGTCCATCCTCTATCAGAGTACCGCCTTTGTGGGAGACGCACCAGCGGACGCGAGGAACACAGATGTTCCTCGGGATTCGTCATCGCGAGGACCCCGGAGGGGTGTCCGTGGCGGAACCTCGGGGCTTTCCCCCGGGCTCGGCCCTCATCCGGCTTCACACGTCCACCTGCTATCGCGACCGGTCGCCCCCTGCGGCCACGGGAAAGACCGTGACCCGTTGCTCGGGCGTCAAGGGCTCGATCTGGTAATCCGTCTCCCCATTCACCCGCATCCGCACCGGGACGCCAAGGGGAACGTCACAGGCCAGGAACCGCCCTTTCTCATCGGTCGTCACATCCATGTGTCCTCGACGCACCACAGTGACCACGCCGCTGCCGGCCTGGGTGACGCTCCCCGCAAACCAGGACACCCGGATTTCACCGCGCCGCCTCGGGGTGCCCCCCGGAGTCTCCGGAAGGCGTCCCACCAGGGCTCCGAGTCGGTCATTGCGCACCGTTTTGCGACCACACTGATCGAGAAGCCACCTGTCCCGACCCGGGGTCGCCGCATTCAGCCGAACGATCCCTCCGGCGGGAACCACGGCCTCGTGCAGCGGAGGAACCCCGAGGAGGTCAAGAACGGGATGGGTGATCCTCACGCGTACCGGGCCACTGGTTCCGACAGACAGGAGATAGCGACCCGTGGAATCCGTCAGGGCGGCACTGCGGCTTTCGGCAAGAGAGACCGCGGCGCCGGAGATTCCAGAGCCACACACCGAGTCGTACACGACGCCGGTGATCATCCCCCCGATCGCCCCGTCGGGCTGATTCCCCGCCATGGATTCGGCCACGACCGCATACCCGCTCTGTTCCCTCGTCCCCCGCGGGACGAATCGGGTACGGATGTCGGGGGCTACCGGGGCGCGGTCGGTCTCCTCGACACGGGTCACCCGTCGTCTGCCATCTCCGCTCGATGCCCGGGTCTCCATGCGTGAGGGGCGCACCTCCTCCACCACCACCCGGGGCATGCGGACCCTCCACTCACTGACGATCCAGCCGAGACCGGGCACTCGCTCGAAGTGGACCGATCCGTGGGCTCGATGCCGATCCCAGGGGGGCTCGACGTTGACATACTCGAACTCCACTTCCCGCAACAGATTCTCGACCCGATCGAGCCAGAGGGTGCCCGCAATGTCCGGTACGCTGCGGTCCGGCGTTGGTTCGAATCGAAGTCCGACCCGGTCCCTTCCATCACGGCTGTCGGAGACGAGTGTGAAGCAATGACTCCCCAGGAACGCCTCGCTCAGCAAAGCTCCCGCATCGGGGGCGTAGAACATCCGGGTTCCGCGTTCCTCGCGCGAGAACCCTTCGAGGAGCAGGGTGTCATCCGGGAGAGTGTGGAAGGGAGCTCCGGTCCCCCGTTTCGCAAAGGAGGTGTCCTCCCGCACGAGATGGTCCTCGGTATCCCATTCCCGCTCATGACCGGTCACCTGCAGCACCGGCCGGACCTGTTCGCGGGTCAGCACCGTGGAGGTGAGAGCCTTGCGCGCCTCCTCCCAGACCACGCTGATGTCACGTCGTTCCACTCCCGCCGTCGTGCAGCGGGACTCTGCCATCACGGTTACATCCGGCAGGACAAACCGCGTCATCGGGAGAGTGAGGCGGAGCGAGACCGTGTCACCGGACGCGACGGTAACCGGGTCGGACGTGTGGCTCAGAAAACCGATCCGGTCCCCCCGAACCCGGTACCGTCCAGGCCCCGGTGTGGGCAGCGTGGCCCGTCCGAACTCGTCGGCCAGCATCTGGACGAGTCTCGATCCCGACTCCGAGAGCAGGGAGACGAGACTGCTCGCAGCCGGATTGCCTGTTCCTTCCTCGACGAGGATGACGCGGATGGCCTGGGCTGACAGGGAGGCCGGGCCGGCCATCAGCAGACCCAGCGTGGAGATCCACGCGATGTGACGCAAAGTGATCATTCCCCTGTCATCTCCTTACTTGCACCTTCACGGTACCGGAACTGCCAGCATCCCGTCACTTCAAACTTCAGACTTCACACTTCAAACTTCCCTACCGCGTCCAGATGGCGAGGACTCCGCATCCCGACCCCGGCCCGGCAAATTCTATCGGGAGTTCCACCTGGGACCGGTAGAGTTCCATGGCAATGATGTGGTGAACCGGAATGTCGTCGAGATTGGGAGGTGTGTAGGATCCCGACAATCTGGCGCCGTCCAGGTACACCTGCAGATAGCACGCGGGTGGCATGCGTGGATCCGCCGGCCTTGTGCCCCCTGATCCTCTCGCCGAGGCGGCATAGCGCCCTCCGTTCGCCCGGATGATGCGCATCGCGGGAATGCCCTGAAGTACCTCCGGGAGTCGCTGGTACTCCTTCGTGCGGAGCAGCGAATCATCCCAGAACTTCCCCGCCCCGTTGTATTCCCGGCGCCGGGCCCACTCCCGCAGCTTGAGGGGCACCTCCGCCGGTCCCCGCGCCCGGGTCTCCACCTCGGGCAGCACCACCGCCTCGGACACCAGTTCCACGTCCACCACCGTCGTGCCGGTGTCCCCCATGAAGCTCCGGTACATGACCAGAGGTGCATATCCGAGTCGGCGGAACAGAATCTCGAACCGGCCGGGAGGAATCCCGGTGACCGTGTATCGGCCCTGGCTGTCGGTGGTGGCACTCCGTCCAGTGCCTGTCAGGACGATCTCCACTCCCGCGAGGTCAGCCCCCGTCGTATCAACGGCAGAGCCGCGAAGCACGTGCTGAGCGGACAGGGGGGTGGCTGTGACCAGGGCCGCGACGCCCATCCACCGGAGGTGGCAACCGAACATGCGCACTGCTTGACATGGAACGTCGGTCGCTGTCTTCGTCATCATCCATCCTCCATCCGAGGCCGAAGTAGGTGCAGCTCCCTTCCATCAGAGTACTGCTTCTGTGGGAGACGCGCCAGCGGACGCGAGGGACACAGCCGCTGATCGAGAGTCGTCATCGCGCGGAGCCCGACGGGTCCGTGGCGGAATCCCCGGGGCTTTCGCCCCGGGCTCGGCCCTGCGGCCGTTCGCACGGCCGGGTGCTCATTCCACGGTCCCCGTGGCGTAGGGCCCGGGGAACTGCCCTTCAAGGCATTCACGGTGCTTCGAGGAGAGAGGGAATAACAGGCCCCTTGTCCTTCAGGACCCGGCGCCTCTGGCGCCGAGACCGGGCTTCAGCCCGGGAACTCCGGGGGCGAGCGCCTCGTGCGCCACTTCAGGAAGCCCCTTCTTCCGGTTCGAGTACGTAGAGGCCGAGGGAATAGCCATCGGTGTCCTTGTCCTTGATCGGGAAGAGCACCCGGTTCCCGGGAAGGAACCCCGCCGGTACCCCGTGACCGGTGATCGTACCACGATAGGCCCCCGACGGATCGAACACATCCACCCGTTCCGGCTCATCGGGGAAGGTGTAGCGCTGGACCCAGAGCGTGCCATCAGGGGCCAGGGCGAGACCTTGAATCTCCGGTACGAACGGTGCCGCACCCTGTTTCGCGATGAGGTCCTCCACCGAAATCAGGCACCCGTCGGCCCGGCCTCGGCCGAATCCAATCCGCAGCCCCTCCGGATACTGCCGGCGCACGGCGACAGCACCTCCGGGCACGGGCGTCACACTCCGGCGGATACTCTTCACCAACCGGTCATTCACTCGTAGATCAACCCGATATCCGGCTTCGGCGGCCACCGCCAAGGTGCTGTCCCGCGCGCTCCATACCAGCAAGGGGCTCAGCACCGGGGCCTGCCACCGGAGCCTGACACACCCGAAGTCGAGTTCGCCACTGGAGGGAAGGACCAGTTCGGCAATCGTGACCGAATCCCGGGGCGAGAATCTCCGAAGGGCCCACACCGCCGAGTTCTCTCGGGGACGATTCGTGTCCAGGTACACCGTATCTCCCTGGACCTGAATGCCGCTGTAGGGAAAGCCGAACTGTTGATAGGGAAGTTCTGCGATCGGCATCCGGTCCGGGCCGAATCGGACCAGGGCCCCCTTCCCGTAGTCGACCACACTGACCTGACCATCAGGGCTCACCTGCAGACCCGCCGGGTAGCCGAACTCACCCGGTCCGCCCCCCTCTCCTCCGATCAGCGCGAGACGTTGGCCCGCGGTGTCGTACACCTCGACGCGGTTGAGGGGGGCATTGAGGATGTAGATCCGCTGCTCGCTGTCCACCCCCGTGAAGCGGCGGTCGGCCCTGGTGAGGGCCGCGACGCCATCGTCGTCGAGGCCGAGACGGCGCTGGAGCGTTGCGGTGAAGGGGTAGGGCCGGTCGGTGCCGGGGCTGGTCACGATCGTGACACCCGCGGAATCGGCGGTGCGGACGTCGTGATCCGACGACGGCGTCCCACAGGCGGTGAGGCCGAGGGCGAGCAACAGCAGGCGAGTATTTCCCATCACTCCTCCGGTGTTGGTGACTGGAATCTTACGATACGCCACCGCACTTCCCAACGCAAGGGCCGCCGTCTATCACCCGTCACGGTCGCTCACGTCACGACCCCGGCCAGCGCACCGCAAGGAATCCGCTCACCGGAAGGGCCAGCGGGAGCGGGCCCCGATCGGGCCCCGTCAACGGATCTTCCACCATCAGGCGAGCTGATACCCCGGCGGGAAGATGGCAGACCAGGAATCCTCCGTTCTCCTGGACCGGGACGACCACCCTCTGGCGGTCTCCCTCGAGACTGGTCCCCTCCCCCGTCAGGCCACCAGACCAGGTAACCGTGGCCACCCAGCGCCCATATTCCCGGGCGGAGTCTGAACCCGCCTCCATCACCCGCCCCAACAGTGCCACCGGACCCGATCGCCTCCCGTGATCCTCCTCGCACCGATCGGCAACCACGCGTTCCATCGAAGGCCAGAGCACATCCAGATAGTACTGCTGTCCCACTTCGTCGATGGTGGCTTCCACGGTAATCCCATCCATCACCGCGGCAGCCTCGGGCATCTCGAAGCGCAGGACATAATCCCCCCTCGTGAGCCCCTTGACCCGGTACCGCCCGTCGGCGTTGGAACTGTCCCTGAGGGTGGCGTTCACATACACCAGTACGCCGGGAATCGGGCGGGAGGTGATGCTGTCGAGGATCACACCTCCGATGAATGACATGGCCTCGGTCCCGGACGCACCGGGAATTCCCGTTGATGCGACCGACACCAACAGTGCCAGGATCGCTCTCCGTGCGCCTTCGATTGCGGCCAAGGACCCTCCTTCAAACTTCAAACTTCAAACTTCGCTACCGGTCCCTGGTCCAGAGCAGGACCGTTCCGCACGATGAGTTGCTCCCACCGAACTCAACCGGGGTGGAGGCGGCCCCCTTGTACACCTCGACCGCCATGAGACTCTGCACCGTGTGCTGGTCGATGTTGTATGGTTCGCCCCCCTTCACGATGCGCATGCCATCCAAAAAGATCTGCGCCCAGCACTTGGGAACCCGGGACATCATGACGCCGTACCCCTGGTTGTTCGCCAGGTGGACGAGCGTCACCCCCGCCACATGGCCGCGGAGCACCATGGAGAGAGGTGAATACTCCCGCTCCCGGAGGATCGTCTCGTCGATGAACGACCCGAATCCCATGGCCCGCCGATCCAGGAACCCGGCCATTTTCGGCGTCGGTCGCGCCACCTCCCTCGCTTCCGCCGTGATCTCCGGCAACACGAACGCCTCGGCTTGGAGCCGCATGTCGACCCGGCTCGTGTCCTGGCGGAAGGCCCGGAACGTGTGGGCCGGCTGGTAGCCGAACCGGCGGTAGATCACCTCGAACCGCCCTTCGGGCACCCCGGTCACCCTATACCGGCCTCCACTATCCGTCATCACAAAGCGACCGGCACCTGCGACGACGACCTGCACATCAGGGAGCCCGGTGCCCACCGAGTCGATCACCCGCCCCTGCAGCACCCCCGCCGGGGTCTCGACCACAGGAGCTGCCGGCACCGGCCGATAGGCCACCCGCACCGGCACCGGGGCCTCGGTCACCTCCGCATGTACCGGCGGGGCCTTCACGGAACCGGCATGCACCCGGACCCGGGCCCCGACCGGAACCCCGCAGACCGCCACGAACCCCGCCGAGCTGCTCACTCCTTTGACCTGCACCGCCGGCCGAACCACGCTGAGCTGCCGGTCATTGGCCAGCCGCACCGACTGAACCTCGGCGTCTCCCACCACGACCACCACCGGGACGTCCGGCGCCACCAGGGCAGAATCCTCCCGTTCCACCCGGACCACGACAGCCCCCAGGCCGTTCCCCACATCGGCGCCCGACCGGCAGAGCCGGGGCTGGCCCGCCACCGACTCCACCCCATCGGGGCGGAGGCCGGGGCCGGACGGAAGCAGGAGCCCGCCTTCGCCCACCGCCCGTCCGGTGCCCCCCTCGAGCTGCCAGCCCACGATGGACATCTCATCCGCCAGCCGTCTCCGCGCCGCCAGTTCACTGGTGACTGTCATTTGCCGGGAATACCCACTGAAGCCGCCACCATCGGCGCGCACCCCGTAGATCGGCGTCTGCAGGGACCACTCCCGGACAATCCAGCCGACCCCCGGCACCGGGGCAAAGGCCACCCGCCCCCCGAACTCCGGGTTGCCCCGGAATTCCCGGGGGAGTTTCACATACCGGTAGGTGATCTCCGCCAGTTCCGCTCCCCGTCGGCGCA
>JBDIWC010000088.1:0-11026 GCA_039794085.1 Gemmatimonadales bacterium | reverse complement strand
GATGGCGGGTCTCGGCAGGATGGGGGCCCATCCACCCCACAAAACAACTCTTGATCTCGGCGTGGCAAGCGTGGAGCGACGGGAATCATACGGAGACCCTCTGTGACCTCCGTGTTCTCCGTGGTGAATCACCCCCCCTGGAGTGAACCACCGAGACATGGGGAGCGATGTCGGTTTGGCGGAGGAACATGGATTCCGGCGTTCGCCGGAATGACGATCATGCAGCATGGCGGCATGGGATGCCATGGCGGGATGCCAAGGAGATGGTCGTCCATGATTGTACCTCCAATTTGGCCCCCGACCGGGCTATTTTCCGGTGCTGTTTTCACCTCGCCCCGCGACGGAGGCCCGATGGCTGGCGGTACCGAAGGCCGGTTCACCGGTCCCGACTTCTACCAGATGGATTCCCTCCTCTCCGAGGAGGAACGCGCCGTTCGCGACACTGTGCGCGCCTGGGTGGATGAACACCTGATGCCTGTCATCGGCGAGTGCTACATGGAGGGGCGCTTCCCGAAGCATCTGGTGCCCGGGATGGCGGAACTCGGCCTCTTCGGCGCCAATCTCCCCGAGGAATACGGCTGCGCCGGCCTCAACAACGTGGCCTACGGGCTGATCATGCAGGAACTCGAACGGGGCGACAGCGGGGTCCGGAGCTTCGCCTCGGTCCAGGGCGCCCTGGTCATGTATCCCATCTACGCCTTCGGCTCCGAGGAGCAGAAGAAGCAGTGGCTCCCGCGGCTCGCGTCGGGCGCGGAGATCGGCTGCTTCGGCCTTACCGAGCCCGATTACGGCTCGAACCCCGGGGGATTGATCACCACGGCACGGGAAACCGCCGACGGGTGGGTGCTCAACGGGACCAAGATGTGGATCACCAACGGGTCCCAGGCCACCGTCTCCATCATCTGGGCCAAGACCGGCGACATTCACGACGCCAGGTCGATTCGCGGGTTCATCGTGCCCACCAGCACCCCGGGCTACACCGGGAAGGACCAGAAGGGGAAGCTCTCCCTCCGCGCCTCCGACACCGCCGAGATCCACCTGCAGGACGTGCACGTCCCGAAGGATGCGATCCTGCCGAAGTCGGGGGGGCTCAAGAGTCCCCTGAGCTGCCTCACCCAGGCGCGGTACGGCATCAGCTGGGGAGCGATCGGTGCCGCGATGGCGTGCTACGACGAGGCCCTGCGGTACAGCGCCACGCGCGTCATGTTCGACGGTCCGATCGGCGGCACCCAGCTCCAGCAGGCGCGCTTGGTGGAGATGCTCTCGGAGATCACCAAGGCCCAGCTCCTCTGCCTGCAGCTCGGACGGCTCAAGGATGCGGGGACCATGACGCCACAGCAGGTGTCCCTGGCCAAGCGCAACAATGTGAACATGGCCACCGAGTGCGCCCGCGAGTCACGCCGCCTCCTCGGCGCCAACGGGATCCTGGTGGAGTACCACTCAATGCGGCACCTGGCCAACCTCGAGTCGGTGTACACCTACGAGGGCACCCACGACATGCACACCCTGATCCTGGGGCAGGAGATCACCGGGCTCGCCGCGTTCTGACCGGCGCCGGGATGGCGCCCGCATTCACAAGGAATTGTCGCATGAAGATTGCCGTCTGCATCAAGCGCGTTCCCGATACGGAACTCCGCTTCACGATCGCCCCCGATGGAAAAGCCCTCGACACCTCGGGTCTCAAGTACGAGATCAGCACCTTCGATGAATACGCCGTGGAAGCGGCTCTCCGGCTGAACGAGGCGCACGGATCCGGTGACGTGACCGTGGTGGGACTCGGTCCGGCGGGCATGGCCGAGTTGCTCCGCCGGGCCATGAGCATGGGCGCGGATCGCGCGGTTCACCTGACCGCCGAGGAGGTACCGTTCGACGGGGCCGCCGTGGCCGAGGCGCTTGCGGGGGCACTCACCGAGGGCGGATATGACCTGATTCTTCTCGGACGGAACGCCACCGACACCGGGAGTGGTGCTGTCGGTCCGATGGTGGCTCACCGGCTTGGCCTCCCCTGCGTCACCGCGGTGTCGAAGCTCGACGTCGCCGACGGTCGAGGCACCGCCCAGCGGGTGCTCGAGGGTGCGGTGGAGACGGTGACCTTCCCGCTCCCCGCAGTGCTGACGATCGACGAAGGACTCGGCCGCCCGCGGATTCCGTCCCTGAAGGGGATCATGGGCGCCAAGAAGAAGCCGCTCGACGAACGGCCCGCGCAGTTGGGTCCGGTGCGCCTGGCCGTCACATCCCTGGCTCCACCACCCGAGCGTCCCGCGGGACGCATCGTGGGCGAGGGAGCCGACGCCGTTCCCGAACTTGTCCGTTTGCTCCGCGACGAAGCGAAGGTGCTCTGATGACGACTCTTCTGGTGTATGCGGAATCCCGAGGTGGTGCCCTCCGCTCGGTGGCGTTCGAGGCGGTCACGGCCGCGCGCGCGGCGGTGGATGCCGCAGGCGGTGGCGAGGTGCATGCCCTGGTGGCCGGTTCCTCCGGGATCGCCTCGGTGGCCTCCGACCTGGGCCGCCACGGCGCGGATCTGGTGGTGACGGTGGAGCATGAGGGCCTCGCGCGCTACAACCCCGAGGCGATCGCCGCCACGGTCGCGGCCCGGATCACATCCGGCGGGTATCGCGGCGCGGTCTTCTCCGCCTCCGCCGAGGGGCGTGACCTTGCTCCGCGGGTCGCGGCGATCCTCGGTGTGCCGCTCGCTGCGGATGTTACCGCCTTCACGCTGGAGGGGGACGCGATCTCGGCCACCCATCCGGTGTACACCGGCAAGGCGATCGCGACGCTCCGCCTGGAGGGGACCCCGGCCGTGCTCTCGATCCGGCCCGGTGCGGTCAGTGCCGCGGAATCACCGCGTGAGGCCCGGGTGGAGTCCGCCGCGCCGGCGGTCGATCCCGGGGCCTCGCGCGTGGTGGTGACGGAGGTGGACACCCGGGGTGGGGGAACCCTTGATTTGGCCGAGGCGCCGGTGATCGTGGCGGGGGGTCGGGGTCTCCGGGAGGCCGCTAACTTTGCCCTGGTGGAGTCGCTCGCGGAGGCGTTCAAGGGGCGGGCCGCGGTGGGAGCCACCCGGGCCGTCACCGACGATGGCTGGCGCGACCCCGCCGATCAGATCGGGCAGACCGGGCGGCTGGTGAGTCCCGATCTCTACATCGCGGTGGGGATCAGCGGAGCGATCCAGCACCTGGCCGGGATGCGGACCTCCCGCGTGATCGTCGCCATCAACCGCGACAAGGACGCTCCGATCTTCAAGGTGGCCGACTACGGGATCGTGGGGGACCTGTTCGAGGTGGTGCCGAGGCTGACGGAAGAGATCGGGAAGGCACGGGGGAGGGGGTAGGCAGTAGGGGCGACCCACGGGTCGCCCCTACGGGTGCTTTACTTGTACACCTTGAACTCACCCCGCTTGTACATCCCCCAGTAGTTCCGGAGATCGGCCCGCACCTTGCCGCTCAGCAGCACCACGCCGAGCAGGTTCGGGAAGGCCATGCCGAGAATCATCAGGTCGCCAAAGTCGAGCACGTTCTGCGCCGAGATGATCGAGCCGAGGAAGGTGAAGATCAGGAAGATGATCTGGAACACGCGGGAGGAGCTGTCGCCGAAGAGATAGCTCCAGCAGCGCTCCCCGTAGTAGGACCAGCTGATCATCGTGCTGAAGGCAAAGAGGAACACCGCCATCGACAGCACATACGGGAACCACGAGAGATGCTCGCTCATGGCGCGCGAGGTCAGGGCCGCGCCCTGGTTCCCGGCGATAAGGTCGGCGTACTCGGGGTTGTTGTAGGCCCCGGTGATGACGATGACGAGTGCCGTCATGGTGCAGACCACCACCGTGTCGATGAACGGCTCCAGGAGGGCCACGATGCCTTCCCGAACCGGATACGCTGTCCGGGCCGCGGAGTGGGCGATGGCCGCCGAGCCCGCCCCGGCCTCATTGGAAAAGGCCGCCCGCCGGAACCCGGTCACCAGCACGCCGATGAATCCGCCGTAGATCGCGTCGGGGTTGAAGGCCTCACGGAAAATGGACGCGAAGGCCGAGGGCACGTTGCTGAGGTTGGTGAAGATGACGAAAAGCGCCCCAAGGACGTACAGCAACACCATGAACGGCACGATCTTTTCCGCGGTGGCCGCGATCCGGCGAATCCCCCCCAGGATCACGATGCCGCCCAGGGTCATCATGACCAGGCCATACATCCACGGCATCTCACCGAGAATGGGGAAGGTCTCCTGCATCGCGTTGAGCGACTGATTCACCTGGAAGGTGTTGCCGCCCCCGATCGAGCCCCCGATGCAGAGAATGGCGAAGAGGATGGCCAGGGTCCGCCCGAGGCCCGGCATCCCCTGCTCGCCGAGCCCCTTGGAGAGGTAGAACATCGCGCCGCCCATCACCCGTCCGTCGGGCCGTACCTCCCGGTACTTCTGACCCAGGGTGACCTCCGCGAACTTCGAACTCATCCCGATGAGTCCGGCGAGGATCATCCAGAAGGTGGCGCCGGGGCCACCCATCGCGATCGCAATCGCCACGCCGGCGATGTTGCCGAGTCCCACTGTGGCGGAGAGCGCCGTGGTGAGAGCCTGAAAGTGGCTGACCTCGCCGGCATCGTCGGGGGAGCTGTACTTCCCGCTGGTCACATGGATGGCATGCTTGAAGCCCCGGATGTTGATGAACCCCATGCGCACGGTCAGGAATACAGCGCCCACGATCAACCAGAGAACCACGAGCGGGAGCTGGTGATCGGGGTCCCAGAACATCACGTCGTAGAAGAACGCCGCGCTGATCCATCCATTGACCACGCCCGCGATGCCGTCCACCCGGGCCATCCATCCGCCGTCGGCGGCCTGAAGGAGCGACGCGAGGCTGAAGGAGGGGAGGGGGAGGACGGGGGATTGAGCAGTGGCGGCGTGGGGGACGACGAGGGCCGACACAACCAGGAGGGCGGCCCGGGTGAAGGTTCGCAGGCGGTGCATGAGATCTCGACTGTTGGAGTGAACGGCTCACAGACTGCGCGACACGATCGGGATCGACCGGGGACAGCATGATGCATCCAGCGAGTCACCCAATATTGCGAGAGACGTTCCCGGATGCCAGCACATGCACAAGGGCCCCACCGACCGCGGCGGCGGGAGGCCTTCCGTCCATGAGTGAAACACCTTACCTGGCAATGGGTTAGGGTGCCGAGACCCGGTGTGGTGGATTATGTTTCCCTCTTCCCGTTTGCTCATTCAAGGAGTCCCTCGGTGTCCACGTTGCTTCCGATTCGTCACCAGCCCGCGCTGCCGGTCGACCGTCTGATCCTCCCGGAGGCGCCCGGCGAAGAGGCGATCCCGATGGATGTCCTCTTTGTTGGTGCCGGGCCGGCGGGGCTCGCGGGAGCGATCGAGCTGGCCTGTCTCGCCCGGGCCGATGGAGAGGCGGGCGGCACCCTTGGCGGGCTGGAGATCGGTGTGCTGGAAAAGGCCGAAAGCCTCGGTGAGCACAACCTCTCCGGCGCCATCGTCAATCCCCGCTCGCTCCAGGAGCTCTTTCCCGGGCGTCCCCTCTCCGACTTCCCCTTCCGGGGCCCGGTGACCTCGGAATCGGTGTACTACCTGACCGAGTCCCGGGCGCTGCGGATCCCGACTCCGCCCACGATGAGGAACCACGGGAACTTCAGCGCCTCCCTCTGTGAACTGGTCCGCTGGTTGGGCGCGGAGGCTGAATCACTCGGAGTGAACATTTTCACCGGGTTTCCGGTCGAGGCCCTTCTGGCCGACGGGAAGCGGGTGACGGGCGCGCGAACCACCCCCTCGGGCCTCGACCGGAACGGGGAGCCGGGATCCGATCACACCCCGGGGACCGATCTCACCGCGCGCGTGACGGTGCTGTCGGAAGGCACCCGCGGGGCGCTGTCCCAGGCGTGGCAGCAGTGGCAGGGGGTCACCTCGGCCAACCCGCAGATCTTTGCGCTCGGGGTCAAGGAAGTGTGGGAGACGAAAACGCCTCTCGACCGGGTGATCCACACCATGGGGTGGCCCCTGCCGAACGACGCCTTCGGTGGGAGCTTCGTCTATCCGCAGGGAGAGGGGAGGATCGCCCTTGGTCTCGTGGTGGGTCTCGACTACCGGCAGAGCGGGCTCGACGTGCACGATCTGCTCCAGCGTCTCAAGCTCCATCCCCTCCTCCGCCCGTATCTCGAGGGAGGAACGCTCCTCGAATGGGGTGCCAAAACGATTCCGGAAGGGGGCTGGTACTCCCTCCCCGAACGCCGGGTGAGTGACGGGTGCGTCGTGGTGGGGGACGCGGCGGGTTTCGTGGACGTGCCCTCTCTCAAGGGGATCCACTACGCGATCCAGTCGGGCATCCATGCCGCCCGGGCCATCTTTGAGAGCCTGAAGCGCGACGACCTCTCCAGCAGCTCCCTCTCGGCCTACGATCGTCTGGTGAACGAGAGCTACATCGCCCGGGACATGTACCGCACCCGCAATGTCCGCCTCGCCTTCCGCGACGGCTTCCTGGCGGGGTCGGTCAAGGCGGGCCTCATGACCGTGACCGGAGGACGGTTCCCCGGCGGGCGGATCGCAATGCACGCCGATGCCGAGGCGCCGAAGACGGTCACGAACGCGCCGGCGCTGGTTCCGGACAACGCTCTCACCTTCAGCAAGCTCGACGCGGTGTTCAAGTCGGGGAACGCCACCCGCGACACGATCCCCTCCCATCTCGTGGTGGGGAAGGATGTGTCAGGGGAGGTGGCGGACTTCTACAGCCACGTCTGCCCGGCCGGAGTGTACGAAAGGGTGGGAGACGAACTGCGGGTCAATCCACCGAACTGTGTGGACTGCAAGGCCACGGATGTGCTGGGGCCGCGCTGGACTCCGCGGGAGGGTGGGAGCGGGCCGAAGTACCGGATGATGTAGGGGAAGTTTGAAGTTCGAAGTTTGAAGTTTGAAGGAGGAAGTCCACCCTTCGAACTTCAAACTTCAAACTTCAAACTTCACTTTCGATCTTCCCGAATTCGATGACGCGAATCGTCTCCTCATCCCCCGCGCCGGCCAGGACATCGATCTGGATGGAGACGGGAAATCCGTAGGTTGCGTCGTAACGCACCGCGAGGCCGATCGCCTGCTGATCGATGGCCTGCTGGATGCGGTCGAAGAGCCCCGGCACGGCGGGGAAGGTCGGGGCGAACTGGTCGCCGAGGGGAATCCCGCTCGTGGCGAAGACCCGCTGCTCCACCTGGCCATCCCGGACCTCGATCAGGACCGGGGTGGTGCCGACCAGACTCGCCATCGCGGGATCGTCACTCCCGATGGTGCGGATCATGGTCATCCGGTAGCTCACGATCCCGGACCGGTTCCAGAGCGCCCGGTTCACGTTGAGCTCGGTCTGGGGATCGGTGGGGCCGGTGCTGTCGCTGCACGCCGCGACCAGAACGACCGCGAGTGTCATGATGGACGCCACCGCCCTCTGCGCAAACATGATACGACCTCCTGACCTGCAAGAAACGGCACTCGAACCCGCCACTGACCCCCATACGACACTTTCGGCGGGAACGTTCCCTTTTTGCATGGAGCATGCCGTGAGTCCCTCAACCGCAACGTCTTGCTTCAAAGCATGTTACATCTTCCACGCGCGGGCCCCGGTTGCGAAATGACACACTTTGAGGACGACGCAGCGTGTCAGAATGACACAGGGCGAGGAGTGAGGAGTGAGAAGTGAGGAGTGAGAAGCGGCGAACGGCGTTCGCCCGGGCTCCGGAATCAACCGCTCCAAGAAACGTCACCCCGGCGGACGCCGGGGTCCATTCCCACCCGGGCCTGGATTCCCGCGCTCGCGGGAATGACAAACATCGGCCACTTTCAGGGAGTCTGGATATCGAGGCTTGACCCTGCCCGGACCGGTGCCTTTCCTTCGGCCCATGACAACAGCCTCGCGCGGAGTGGTCCTGGTGACCGGGAGTTCCACCGGCATCGGAGAATCGTGCGCCCTCCACCTCGACCGGCTCGGCTTCGAGGTGGTGGGCGGAGTCCGCCGGAGGGAGGATGGGGAGCGACTGGCGGGGCAGACGTCTCCCCGGTTCCGATGGATTCCACTCGACGTGACCGAACCGGGGCAGGTACGGGCTGCCATGGCCGAAGTGGACCGGATCGCGGGGACCCGGGGACTCGCCGGGCTGGTGAACAATGCGGGGGTGGCCCTGGTGTCCCCCCTGGAGTGCATTCCGATGGAGACCTTCCGCCGCCAATTGGAGATCAACGTGTTCGGGTTGCTGGCGGTGACCCAGGCGGCGGTGCCGGCCCTCCGCACGGCGCGCGGACGGGTGGTCAACATCGGCTCCATCGCGGGGAGGGTTGTGTCGCCCCTGCTCGGCGCCTACAGCGCCAGCAAGTTCGCGGTCGAGGCGATGACCGATGCCCTGCGGCTGGAACTCGCGCCGGACGGAATCGAGGTGTCGGTGGTGGAACCGGGGATGGTGCGAACTCCGATCTGGGACAAGGGGGCCTCCGAAGTCGCAACCCTGCGGGAGCAATTGTCCCCCGAGGCGATCACCCGATATGACCCGCTCTTCCGGGCCCTGGAGCGCGTGGTGACCCATCCGCGGCGCCGGGGAGTCGGGGTGGATGTTGTGGCGGAGGCGGTGGTCCACGCCCTCACGGCGCCCCGGCCGAAAACCCGCTACCTCATCGGGCGGGATGCCAAGATCCGGAGCCTCCTCCGCCATCTTCCCGATCGCTGGCATGACCGGCTGGTCCGCTCGGTGATGGCCCGGCTCGCGCAGCCACGAGGATGATCCTCCGCAGGGGGCCATGGCTGGTGTGGGCCGGCATTGCCCTCACCATGTCCTGCAGCGACAACGCTCCCCTCGGGCCGCTGCTTCCCTCCGAGGTCGCCACTCTCGCGGTGGTGCCGGGCCGTGCCTTCATTCCTCTCGGCGGGACCACGCGCCTCACGATCGACGCCCGGGACGAGGCCGACCGGCCGGTGCCGATCGACCCGGCGCAGGTTTCCTGGACCAGCCGCACGCCCGCCGTCGTCACGGTGTCGGCCAATGGGCTGGTGACCGGAGCCGGCATCGGGGAGGCGACGCTCGAGGCGTCTCTCTTCGGGCGCATCCTCCCCGCGCGTGTCACCGTGCTTCCTCCGGTTCCGGCACTGACGGGATGGAGCACCGAATCCGGAGCCATCTCCAACGCCTCCCTGCTCGGGGTCTGGGCCGGAGAGAACCTCACCGTGGCCGTCGGATCCGAGGGGACGATTCTGCACGGCTCGGCAGGTGTCTGGGAGACGGTGCCATCGCCGGCGTCGGTGATCCTGACCGGCGTATGGGGCGCCGCCGATGATGACGTCTGGGCCGTGGGTGACAGCGGCACCGTCCTCCATTTCGACGGGCTCACCTGGTCCGCCGTTCCCGTCCCTGTCCCCAACACGCTCCTCGGCGTCTGGGGGCTGGGTCCGGATCGGGTCTGGGCCACCGGGGTCGACGTGATTCTCGCCTTTGATGGAGTGTCCTGGCAGCCGATGCCACTCCCTCCGGGATCCCATGAAATATGGGGAATCTGGGGGACGGATCCTTCCAACCTGCACGCCGTGGGTCAGAACGGCCGACTGCTGCACTTCGACGGTATCGCCTGGGCGGTCATGCCAAGCCCCACGTCGCTCGGGCTCTTCGGAGTGCACGGAATCCACACGGGAGAGATCTGGGCGGCCGGAGTGAACGGAACGCTCCTTCGCTTCGACGGCGCCGACTGGACCCTCTCCCCGAGCCCGACACCCACCAACCTCTTCGCGGTGACGGGGGACGGCCCGGGACGGCTCGCCGCGGTGGGGAACCGTGGCGTGGTGCTTCGCTTCACCGGGACGACCTGGACCCTGGTCCCGCAGGATGCCACGGTGGACAACCTGCGCGCTGCGGACTCCGATGCGTCGGGCAACCTCGTGGTCGCGGGGTGGAGTGCTTCCATCGCTCGGCGGCGAGGCGGGTCAATCTGGGAGACGGAATTGCGGGGGAACGATCTCTTCACCGCCACGGTGAATGGATCAGGGGAGTGGTTCGCGGCCGGGGTGGCGGGCATGGTGCTGAAACGGGACGTGAGTGGCGGCGGGTGGATCCGGCTTCCCGCTCCCACGACCGAGGCGATCTTCGGGCTCGCGGCGGGACCGGGGGGGGGGAACGAGCTGATCGCGGTGGGGGATTCCAGCACCCTGCTTCGGTTCGATGGGGCGGTGTGGTCTCCCATTCCCCCGGTGACGTCGATTCCGACTCTCTGGCGAAGCGTCTGGATCGATCAGGGTGGTGATGCGGTCATCGTCGGTGAGGGGGGACGGATCATGCAGCGGCGCAATGGAACCTGGGAGACGGTACCGTCTCCCACCACTCTCTTCCTGCGGCACGTGTTCGGCCTGGGGCCCGACCGGATCTGGGCCGTGGGCGATGAGGGGATCATCCTCCGGTACGATGGAATGCGGTGGAGCGTGATGGTGTCGCCGGTCACCATGCGGCTACGCGGCGTCTGGGGCACCGCCGCCGACGATCTCTTCGCCGTGGGTGAGGAGGGAGTGATCCTCCGGTTCGACGGCATTCGATGGTTCGTGATGCCAAGCCCCGTCGAGCTGGAACTGCGGGCGGTGACCGGTACCGGCCCCACCGACGTGGTGGCCGTGGGTGAGGAGGGCGTGATCCTCCGGTTCGATGGCGGGACCTGGGTCGTGTCGGCGCGCACGATCGACGGTTTCCTGCTCGGGGCCCAGAGCGATGGGCAGGAGGTGCGCGCGGTGGGGCAGGGGCTGACCGTTCTTCGGGGTGACCGTGGGGGCGCGGGTGGGAGTCGGGAATAGGGAGTCGGGAATAGGGTAGCGGGAATAATCGGGAATAGGGCGTGAGGGTCAGGATCCTGTCGGGGCGACCATGGGTTGTCGTTGGAAGATGATAGGGAAACTCTGATCAATTCCGCAACGTAATAGGAGTGAGTCCTTTCTCACCCATTGTGCCCTTTGCGTTGGAGCGTACCCATGTCGCAGCTGACCCTGTCCGAGGCCGGATTTGACAAGTACCGG
>JBDIWC010000087.1:0-11469 GCA_039794085.1 Gemmatimonadales bacterium | reverse complement strand
GCGTGAGAAGGAGGCTGACAACCGCCGGTGGGAGCCGGAAACGCTCTGTTTTTCGTGGGTTTCGCCCGGTCACGCGATTCCAATCACGACGGCGCTCACGAAACGGCTTTATTCAGAGCTTCCTTAGGTCCTCATGGCATGACGACTGCCGTAATCTACGTTGATGAAGCCGGGAATCCCGCCCGGCATCATGAGCCCCTTCGCAGCGGGGAGACGCCTCTCTTCGTCCTGGCGGCAGTCGCCCTGCCATTGAACGACTGGCGACACAGGGACAGGGAGTATCTTCGGTTGAAGCGCCATTTCTTTCCGGACAAGATGGGCCGCCTTGGTCGTCGGGACGAGGAAGTCGAGGTAAAGGGAAGGGACCTCACCGGCCCCCACCAGCGAACCAGCACCCGTCGGCAGGCCTTCAACCGGCGCGCCATTGACTTCATCGATCGCTGTGGTGGTCGTACCTTCGCTGCGACGTTCCTCAAGAGTGCCGTCGATCCAATTTCAGCCACAAGCCTCTACACCCAAGGCGCTCCAGATCCTGGTGGAAAGAATCAGCCTTTTCGTCGCCGAAAGCCAAACATATCAGAACGCAATCCTGGCCTGTGACTCTCGCATGCGTGGTATTGCCGGCCTGGATGGCGAGGTCGCCCGATCACACATGAGCTACATTTTCGGCCACACCACCGGCAGAACCTTCACCAACATTCTTGAGGCGCCACTCTTTGCCGACTCACGCCTCACAGTTGGCCTCCAACTCTCGGACATATTTGCGGCGAACCTCTACGCGACGCATCACAACTACTACCTTCGCACTCTCGCGGGCTCGCCCGACTACCGTCATGCGACGGCATACTGGCCCGCGCTCAATCGACTTCAGTTCAAGAGCGTTGGGCAGGTTGATGGTTTCACTGTTTTCGGCTACCGGGTTGTCAATCTTCGTCTGGAAGATGCGCTGCCTGCGCCCTGACGATCGGGAGGGTCCGTCGAGCCTGGATGCGGTCGCCGCGATACCTTCGGATTCGAAACCTGAGACGGTGCCACCGGCTTGACCCGCGTAGCAAGGACCCTCTCCGGGCGAAATCGGTGACGGTGTCCGGAGAGCCCTGAGCGAGACTGGAGGGTCTCCTTCAAGGACGCTCCCTGTCCCGCTCCATCGACCTCCGGCACGTCCGGTCCCTCAACGACCTCCCCCGGCTCGCGGAATCACTCGGCTTCCAGTGGGCCTGGGAGCCGTTCCCCGGGGACCACTGGACACCGGTGTCCCCCACCATCTCGGCGAGCGCCGTGGTGGGCCAGGGAGACGACCTCTGGTGCATCGGCCTCGCATCGTCGCGTCCCGCCGCCGATGCGCGCCGCGTAGCCAGACACCTGCGGCGCTGCGGACGGTACGCCCTCGTGGTGGCCCTCGCCCCTGACGGCGGGACCCTCTCCCTGGCGGCGGGCCTCGAGCGCATCGAGGTCCGCACCATCTCCCTCTCCCGCCCCACTCCCGATGACCTCGCCGTGCTGGCCCGCTGCAACCGGGGAGAGGGGGACGGATCCGATCATCCCCTGACCCGGCTCCGCCGGATCGCCGATGCACTCGCCACGCTCCCTCTCGGCGACCGCTTCTTCCGCGCCTTCCGCACCACGCTTGTCGACATGCGGGAGGCCCTTCCCGTCCGGGTACCCGTCTCCATCCGTCATGAACTGGTCCTGCTCCAGCTCACCCGCATTCTCTTTCTCCACTTCGTGCAGGCCCGCGGGTGGCTCGACGGCCGTCCCGCCTTCCTGGCGGAGCTGCTCGAGACCTGCCTCCGCCAGGGAGGGGACCTGCAGAAGGACGTGCTGGACCCGCTCTTCTTCGGCACCTTCAACCTGCCGCCGGAACGACGGGCCCGGCGCGCCCGGGGCTTTGGCCCCCTCCCCTTTCTGAACGGCGGTCTGTTCGAGCGCCAGACGATCGAGCGCCGCTGGCCGGTGGTCATTCCCACCGAACAGTGGCGGAACGCCTTTGACGATCTCTTTCTCCGCTACCACTTCACCGGACTCGCCGGTGGACCCGAGAGCGTGGACCCCGAGATGCTCGGCCGAGTGTTCGAAGGGGTGATGGATCCCGAGGAGCGGCATGCCTCGGGGACGTACTACACGCCACCCCCTCTGGTGGATGCGCTCCTGGGTGACGCCCTGGCAGCCTGGCTCTCCCGCCGTCTCAGCATCCCGCTTGGGGAGGCGGAGGACCGTCTCCTGAATCCCGACGGCGTGGTCCGTTCCGTCATGCGGGACATCCGGATCCTCGACCCCGCGGTGGGATCGGGCGCCTTCCTGGTGGCCGCCTTGCGCCGCCTCTCCGGCCTCGACCCCGAGCCCCTCTCCCTGGCGCAGCGACGGCGGCGCATCCTCGCCTCCTCGCTCCATGGTGTGGACCGGAACCCCAACGCCGTCCGGCTCACCGAACTCCGACTCTGGCTCGAGCTGCTCACCGGCGATGCCGACCTGGGCCCCGACCTCCTGCTCCCGCTACCCAACCTCGATGGCGCCATCCGGCAGGGCGATTCTCTCTTCGCACCGGCCGATCTGGTGACCGCGGGACTTCCCCGCTCCGCCATTTCCCGTCTCATCGAGGCCCGTGGGTCCCTGGAGCAGGCACACGGACCCGAGAGACGCCCCGCGGTGCGCGCCCTGCGGTCGGCGGAGATCGCGGTCTGGAAGGCGTTGCTGGCGGACACCGAGCGGCGCTGGTCGGACCGCATCACCGAACTCCATGCGGCGGTGCAGTCACCCGATCTCTTCGGGGAGACGGTGCGGTCTCCCTCCCTCCAGCAGGCGCTGGCCGATGCGCGACAGAAGAGGCGGGAGGTGCGCCTCCTCCGGCAACGGCTCCGGCTCACCGGGGAACTTCCCTGGTTCCATTATGCGGTGCAGTTCGCCGACACAATGGAGAGCCGGGGAGGCTTCGACCTGGTGGTCGGCAATCCGCCATGGGTGCGAGCCGAGTCGTTGTCGCGTGCCGAGCGGGACCGCCTGCGGGGGCGGTACCGCTGGTGGACAGCGGGACCGGGCACGCGAGGGTACCGTCACCAGCCCGATCTCTCCATCGCCTTCCTGCAGCGCGCGTTCGAGCTCGTGCGTCCTGGAGGGATCGTCGGGTTCGTGCTTCCGGGCAAGCTGCTGACCGCGAGTTATGCCACCCTGGCGCGGCATGCGATGGCGGCGTCGGCCACGCTCGAGGTGGCGAGCGATCTCACGGGCGATCCCAGGGCCCAATTCGATGCGACGGTGTACCCAATGGCTCTCGTGGCCTGCCGGGAGCCACCTGCGGCGATGCATGCGGTTCGCACCGGCCTCGGGTATCCCGAGGAGAGCGTCTCCCAAACCAATCTCTCGGGAGGTGGTCCCTGGATCCTCCTCCCCGACCGGATGAGGGACCTGGTGATGCGGCTCCAGGCGTCGGGCCCCCCGGTGGGGGACCAGTGGCGCTGTCACCTGGGCGTGAAGACCGGATGCAATCGCGTCCTGCTCGACCCTCCCGACACGCTGGAACCCACGGTGATTCGTCGCGCGATCCGCGGGCGGGATGTGGGTCCCTTCGCGCTGACCGGCGGAGTCCGGCTGCTCTGGGGTTATCATGCGAACGGGAGGGTTCGCTCGCAGCTTCCCCGGCGGGCCGCCGCGTACTGCGCCGAAAATGAGACGGCGCTCCGAAAGCGCGCCGACTACCGCGACGGCCCACTCTGGCAGCTCTTCCGGACCGAGTCGCTCCGCACGGAGGCCTGCGTGGTGTGGGCCGATCTCGCCCCGCAGCTGGGCGCCGCCGTGCTGCTCGACCCCGGGCGGTCCCTCGTCCCCCTCAACACCTGCTACCTGATCCCGGCGCCTCGCCGGGTGGCACGGGCCCTCGCCGCCTGGTTCAACTCGACCTGGATCCGCGCATTGGCGGCGCTCGTGGCCGATCCCGCCGCCTCGGGATACCGGCGGTTCAATGCGCGCGTGGTGTCGAGTCTCCCCTGCCCCGCCTCCGTCCTCTGCGATCCCACCCTCACCGAATGGGACAGCGGCCGCTCCCAGGACGACCTGGACGAGCTGACCGGAACCTTCCTCAACCTCTCCCCCGGAGACCATGACACTCTTGCGACGCTCCGCTCTGCGGCCCCCCATTCTCGTCGCTGAATCGCTCCGCGACGGGGAGCACCTCCTCACCGGAACCATCCTTCCCCCGGGAGAGGCGGTCCCCGCGCTGGTGGCGGCGGCCATCGCCCGGGTGCTCCGCCCGGTGAGTCGTCCCGACGCCGTCCCCCCCTCGTGGCTCCGGCCTTCCCAGGTCTTCCCCTTCCGCCGAGCACTCGGCGCCCTCGATCGCCACGGCGGCGCGATGCTGGCGCTCCCGACGGGGAGTGGGAAGACCTGGATCGCTCTGGCGGTGGCACGCGCCCTGGCCCCGGGACCGGTCGGCATGGTGGCCCCGGCGGTACTGCTGCCCCAGTGGCGCGAGGTGGCGGATCGTTCCGGGGTGCCGATCGTGGCCCTGTCGATGGAGTCGTTCAGCCGAGGACCGAAACATCTGCCCCCGCACCCACTGGTGATCGTCGATGAGGCGCATCGACTGCGGAACCCCGGGACCCAGCGGTACCGCCGGTTGGCTCGCGCACTCGTCGGCCATCGGGTCCTCTTCCTCACCGCCACTCCGGTCGTGAACCGGCTCCAGGATCTCGGACAGGTACTGCGACTCGGCATCCCCACCGATGCGCTGGCTCCCGCCGGGCTCCCCGACCTGGTCCTGAGCCCTCACCCCCGGCCGCTAGTGGTGGACGCGCTGGGTGAGGTGGTCATCACCGGTCCTCCGCCGACGGCGCCCCCGGCGGCCCACCGTACGGTGACATGGTCCGTGCCGCCGGGAATCCGGGACCTCATTCAGGGAGTGTCAACCCTTGCCTGCACCGGCGACGAGGCGGGGCGTTCCCTGCTGCGCCACACCTTCTGGACCGCGCTTGCCTCGAGTCCGGCGGCACTCCGGATGGCCCTCGTGCGTTATCGCTCCCTTCTTCTGCATGCTGCCGACGCCGCGCGGGCGGGACGTGGGGTGACTCGGCGGGAGCTGCATCGCCTGCTCGGGCAGGAACCGGAGCAGCTCCTGCTCTGGGAGTTGCTGGGAGACGATGGACCCGTGACCCTCCCGCTCGACGACCTGCACCGGCTCGCCCCGCTGCTCGACGCCGTCGGGGCCCATTGCACCGAACCGGACGACAAGCTCCTTCGCCTCCGTCCGCTGCTGGTCGACGGTCCGGCGACGATCGTGTTCACCACCCGCACGGCCACGGTGACCTGGCTTCGCCGTCATCTGAAGCCCCACGTCCACTGGTGCACCGGGAGCGCGGCGGGTGTCGACGCATTGCGGTGCGACCGGGACGCGGTGCTCCAGCGATTCCGCCCCGGCGGAGGGGCCGCGCCCGGCGAGGTGCTGGTCACCACTGATGTCTCGTCGGAAGGGCTCGACCTGCAGGGCGCGGGCCGAGTGGTGCATTATGACCTGCCCTGGTCGCCCCTCCGGATGGCGCAACGCACCGGACGTATCCATCGCCCCGGGTCGCTGCATGCCAACGTGGAGGTCATTGCGTTTCACCCTCCGCCGGAGATCGAACAGCATCTCGGTCAACTCGCCATCCTGGACCGGAAGCGGTCCCTCCCCCCTCTCGTGGGTCTCGGCGAGAAGGATGAGGCCCCCTGGCAATGGCGCGACGCCCTGGCCCGGCAATGGCAGGATCGTCCCTGGCACTCGGGGGTTTCCTGGATTCCCGATGCCCCGGATGGGCTCCTGCTGGGCCTCCGGGTGAAGGCCCGAGGGCGCACGATCGGTGGCCGCTGCTGGTGGTGGTCCGAGGGACGATGGACCGAGGGGGTGCGCGCCGTCTCGGATGCTCTCACCCGGGCGGATCGTCCAGCCGCACCGATGCCCTCCCCGGCGCTCATGAGAACGGTGGCGCGCCTGGTGGCGGATCCGGTGGCCCGGACGACGCGCGAGATGCATGCCCGTCACTGGCCGCTGGCGCGAGACGGCGCGCGGGGGGTTCTTCTCTCCCGGCTCTTCCGACTCGGCCAGCAGGCGGCCCGGGCCCGGGATCACCGCATGGTGGCCGCGATCGGATCCGCCGTGAGTTTCGTGCGGCGGGGTCACACGGCGGGAGAGGAGCCGTGGCTCACGGAACTGCTGGCGCTTCCCGCGTCGCGGCTGCCGGCGTGGACAGCCACTCTCCCGGAGCGCGAGGTCGTGATCACGCCCCGGGTGGAGGTGGTGGGAGTGGTGGCGTTTGGAAGATTGAAGTTCGAAGTGTGAAGGAGGCGTTCGCGAACGACCCCTACATCCGCTGGGTCATTCCGAGCCGCAGGCGAGGAATCTGTGGAGACGGGTCGGTGTACTTCCCGTCGGCTGCGTCCACTGCAACTCTCCGCAACGACGAGATCCGGAGACCTGGGACCGTTAGCCCTCACCCCTGTCCCCTCTCCCACACAGTGGGAGAGGGGAACGGCACCTGGAGATCCGGAATGTTTGCCACCACTCGTTAGGGGGCACCCCCGGGATGTACGCGCGGTTCATACCCCCCTCTCCTTCAAACTTCATTGAGGTCCAACCCAACATCAAGCCACGGCGCGCTATGAGTAATGGCCCCGCTGGAGATCAGGTTCACCCCCGTGGCGGCGATGGCGGCCACCCGATCGAGGGTGACCCCGCCCGAGGCCTCGGTCACGGCTCGGCGCGCAATCAGGGTCACCGCCTCGGCCAGCTGCGACACCGTCATGTTGTCGAGCAGCACGGCGTCCGCGCCCGCCGCGAGGGCCTCGTGCAACTGTTCGATCGAGTCGACCTCGACCTGGATCCGCACCATGTGCCCCGCGCGCTCGCGGGCCCGTTCCACCGCCCGCAGCACCGAGCCGACCACGGCGATGTGGTTGTCCTTGATCAGAATCCCATCGTCGAGGCCGAAGCGATGGTTCCGGCCGCCCCCGGCGCGGACGGCGTACTTCTCCAGGGACCGGAGTCCGGGAGTGGTTTTCCGGGTGCAGACGATCCGCGCCTCGGTGCCGCGGACGGCGTCGACCAGGCGCCGAGTGGCGGTGGCGACCCCGGAGAGACGCCCGAGGAAGTTGAGCGCCACCCGCTCCCCCGTGAGGATGGAGCCGGCGGGGCCGCGCAGGCGAACCACCGGTTGCCCCGCGGATACCGACCCTCCGTCGGGCACGACGGGCTCGAACTCGACCGTGGGATCGAGCAGGCGGAACGTCAGGGCGGCCACCCCGACACCCGCGATCACCCCGGCCTCGCGGGCCACGATGGCGCCCCGTGCCGGGATATCCGGGGGGATGAGGCAGGAGGTGGTGAGATCGCCGGTGCGTCCCAGATCCTCCAGGAGGGCAGCACGGACCACCGGTTCGATCAGGAGTTCGGGGAGGGGGGCAAAGGACGGCATCGGCGCAATATCAACCGGCGGGGCCGGTTCCTGCAAACCGGTCCGTTTCTTCAGGCTTTGGCATGGGTTCAGGCTCAGCTGGTTCGTCGCCCCTCCGCGGGATCGCGTGCCCCTTGCGCCCTCCGTGCCTCTTGTGGCCATTGCCCCACCCGCTTGACCGGCGGACCACTCCGTCTCACTCGAGGGTCAACCACAAAAAGCACAAGAAACACAAAAAGGCACAGCGTAGACATCCGCCCGGTTCGTCACCCCTCCGCAGGGTCCCGTGGCTTCTTGTGCCTTTTGTGCCTCTTGTGGCCATTCCCCCACCCGCCTGGCCACCGGAGCCCCTCACCTCACCCCGAAATCCAACCGCCGGAAGGCCTGAAGAGCCCC
The DNA here is from genome assembly GCA_039794085.1 of Gemmatimonadales bacterium. Lineage (GTDB taxonomy): Bacteria > Gemmatimonadota > Gemmatimonadetes > Gemmatimonadales > GWC2-71-9 > OFTM291. The sequence continues at coordinate 3,658 of JBDIWC010000087.1, read as the reverse complement.
TGGAAACGGCCGGTTGAAGTTCCCTCACCCACACGAAACCCGGATGAACCACCGGTCCTGTTCCGCCGACGGGAGATCCGCTAGGTTCGGGCATGTCACGATACAGCTCCGTCCTCTTCGATCTCGACGGCACCCTGATCGATTCAGTCCGCCTCATTCTCGACAGTTATCACCACACCATGGCGGTGCACGGTCTTCCCGCTCGGACCGACGCCGAGTGGCTGGAAGGTCTCGGCACGCCACTCCGGGCGCAGTTCAGCGCCTGGGCGGAGGATGAGGCTCGCATGGCCGAGCTGATCGCGACCTATCGGGAGTACAATCTGGAGCATCACGACTCCCGGGTTACCGTGTACCCCGGCATCGTCGAGGTGGTCCGGTCGCTGCAGGCCTCCGGAACCCGGCTCGGCATCGTCACAAGCAAGAATCGCTCAGGCGCGCTACGGGGGCTTCGGCTCGTGGGCTTGGAGGATGCGATGGAGATCATCATCGGGGCCGACTCCGTCTCCCGTCACAAACCCGACCCGGAGCCGGTGCTGGCCGCGCTGGCCGCCACCGGCATCGACGCCCGCGACACCTTGTTCGTGGGAGACAGCCCGCACGACATGCTGGCGGGACGGGCGGCCGGCACCGCCACCGGAGCCGCCCTCTGGGGACCGTTCAGCCGTGCCGTGCTGGAGGCGACCACCCCGGATCACTGGTTTGCGGACCCGGCCCACCTGCTCCATCTCATGGAGAGTCCCGACCCGTCGCCGCGCTGAACTCCACGATCGCATCGAGCAGGGCCATCAGGTCGGCCTCGGTGGCGCGGGGGTTGTTCATCACGATCCGGAAGGTGGCCGCTCCGTCCAGCGTCGCGTAGTTGATCATGAACCGGCCGCTCTCCAGCAACCGGCGGCGGATGGCCACGGTGTGCTCATGCTCCCGGCGCACGCGGGCCTCGCCGGTGAGCGTCTCCCGCGGGGGGAGGTAGCGAAAGCAGACGTTGGTCCCTTCCGGTTCCCGCACCAGGTGGAATCCCTCCCGATCCGCCACCATGTCACGGAACTTCCCCGCCAGTTCAAAGAGCCGGTCCACGCGGCGGGCGTAGCCGTCGTCGCCGAGTGCCATCCAGGAAAGCCAGAGCTTGAAGGCGTCCACCCGGCGCCCGCACTGGAGACTCAGATCGCCGAGATCGCAGGTGGGGCCCCCGGAGTCATGGAAGAGATAGTCGGCATGCATGCCGTTGGTGGCCTCGAGCACCCCGCGCTCCCGGGTCAGGATCGTGGCGCAGGCGAGGGGGAGCCCCATCATCTTGTGCGGGTTCCAGGTGATCGAGTCGGCCCGGTGGGATCCGGCCATGAGGTGCTTGTGCCTGGAGGAGAAGAGCACACCGCCGCCGTAGGAGGCATCCACATGGAGCCAGAGCCCCTGCCGCTCGGTGATGTCGGCGATGGCGTCGATCGGATCAAAGACGCCGGGCACGGTGGTCCCCGAGGTTGCCACCACCAGGAAGGGCATCCGGCCCTCCGCGCGCGCGGAGAGGATGGCTACCTCCAAGGCGTCAGGCTTCATGCGGCCCACGGCATCGACCGGCACAGGAATGGCCGATTCCGAACCGAATCCCGCGATGCTCATGGCCCGCGGGGTCGAGTAGTGCGCCTCGGCGGACAGGAAAATGACCGGATCCGCGAGCCCTGACACACCCCGGCGCTTCGACTCGGGAAAGGCCCGGTGCCGAGCGGCGAGAACCGCCATGAGATTGGCGATGCTTCCTCCCGGAGCGAAGATCCCCTCGCCCGCGGTGAAACCCGCCAGTCGGGTCATCCTCGCCATCAGCTCAATTTCCATGAGCGTGCCCACAGGTGCCGCCTCGAAGGTGTACATCGAGGTGTTCGCCAGGGCCGTCACCCATTCGCCGAGAATGCCGGCGGGGTCGACGCCGCCGTATAGTTGGTTGAAGAAGCGGGGGTGACCGGTGCGGACGCTGTGCTCGAGCACCGCCCTCGCCTGGGCCAGCACGGCCTCAGGCGGGCGACCCTGAGTGTCAAGGGACAGACAGAGCGCCTCCCGCAGGGCGTCGGGGGGCCGATGGTCGACCACCGGGGTGGCCGGATCGTCGAGGGCCGCAACGTAGTCGAGGGCAAGTTGCACCGCGGGCGGCAGCAACTGGGCGAGTTCGGCGTGCAGGGTTCGCGTCACGGCGTCACGCTCGTTCCGGGTCTGCCGAGTCGGTCGCTTCCACGATGGTAGGAGGGCTGGCGGGGGGGCATTACCATTCCGGGAGAATTGTTCATGGCATGAACCCTAAATCGTTCCTCTCGCAATCGAAACCCATGCGCCTTTCCTTCCACGGCACGCCCACCATCTCCGCCACTCGGCTTCAGGTCTGGGACCGGCTGATGGATCCCGATGTCGTGGCGCAATCGACTCCGGGGATGGAGTCGGTGGAGCGCATCGCGGAGGGCCGGTTCCGGATTCACTCATCGGTGGGCCTCGGGATCCTGGCCCTGCGTCTGGTACTCGACGCCGAGATCATCGATCCGGTGGCACCGCATCGGGCGGGCCTTCTGCTGCGGGGCACCGTGCAGGGATCCGAGATCGACGTCCGCTCCACGGTGGAATTGGAGGAGACGGGGCCCGGGAGTGTTCTCCTCCGCTGGGAGGCCACGACCGAGATTCGCGGCCCGCTGGCCCGCCTCGGCCCGGAGATGCTGGGCGGGGCGGCTCGTCTCTTCACCGAAAAGTTCTGGAACGATTTTGCGGAACGGAGCGCCGTGGAAGTTTGAAGTTCGAAGTTCGAAGTTTGAAGTTCGAAGGAGGAGTCATCCCGAGCCGCAGGCGAGGGATCTGAGACGGTGGCGGGCGTACTTCCCGTCGTCGGGACCACGATGGCTGCGCGGCAACCTGCCCCGATCCAACGGAGGGAAGTACCGGGGAACTGTAAACCGAAACTCACACTAGGACTCCCATGGATACCTCTCGTACGACCCGCATCGCCGTGGGTGACACCCTTCCCCACGTCCTCTTCGCGGCGGGTGGCCCGCTGGCCGTTCCCGAGGGCCAACCGGCGGGCCGCGGGCTCGTGCTCTTCCTGCTCCGGGCCTTCACCTGAGCGCAGTGCCTCTGGCACGCCGCCCAGTTGGGGCGGGCACACGCGGAATTCGCGGCGGCCGGGATTCGGGTCGTGGCGGCGGGTCCCGGATCAACATCGGCCGCCGAGCGGGTGACTCGTCTTCTCACGAGCCCCTTCCCGATTCTGGGTGACGAAGAGCGGGTGATCTTCCAGGGAGTTGGTTTTGCCCGGAAGCTCGGTCTGATTCAGGAATCGGGCACCATCTTCACCGATGCGCACCACGTCGTGAGGTTCGTCCATGCGGGTGCCAATCCGAACGGGGCTCTGCCGATGGGCGAGCTTCGGGCCGCCCTCGAGGCGCTGCCGGTGGCCTGAGGGATTCATCACCACAGAGGCCGCGGAGGACACGGAGGGTCTCCGAGTGATTCCCGTCGCTCCCCGCCTTGCGCGCGGAGACCCGGATCTTGTTGTTGGGGGGTGGAAGGGCCCCCATCCTGCCGATGCCCGCCATCCGAGATCGGGGACCTGTCGTGGGAGCCGTCCACCCTCTGTGTCCTCCGTGCTCTCCGTGGTTCAACTTGGGTTGGGGGAAGGGATCACCGCAGA
>JBDIWC010000086.1:0-11543 GCA_039794085.1 Gemmatimonadales bacterium | reverse complement strand
TCGGGCCGCATCTGGTCTTGGGAGTAGGAACCCCGCAGACCGCGAGCATACCCGGGCAGTATCTGTGGCTCCGAGTGTGTAAGCCTCTTTGGTTCCGGCTCTGCCGGCTTAGGGAGTAGGGAGTAGGCGGTCGGGGCACCACTTGTGGGTGCCCGCCCCGGCATTCGATCCCTTCTCCCTATCACTACGTGTCGGCGTTTCGGTCAAACCGGAGGGATGCGCTGTTGACGCAATACCGCTGCCCCGTGGGAGCCGGCCCATCGGGAAAGAGGTGCCCCAGGTGCGCACCGCACCGGCGACAATGCACCTCCACACGCCTCATGCCGTGGCTCGTGTCCACACTCTCCTCCACTCCCTCCCCGGCAGCCGGGGCCCAGAAGCTCGGCCATCCGGTCCCCGAATCGAACTTGGTTGCGGAGGAAAACAACGGGGCGTCGCAGCAGATGCACCGGTAAGTTCCCTCCGCATGCTCGTCCCAGTAGGCACCCGTGAAGGCGCGCTCCGTTCCCTGGCGCCGCGCCACCCGGAACTGTTCGGGGGTGAGTTGCGCCGCCCACTCCTCATCGCTCCTGGTGATCCGGTCCGTCATGTTTCCTCCTCGATCAGGTCACAGAACAGGAAGTGGTCCTCCCGCAGGACCCTCTCCCCCGTGCGCACCCGCAGCGGCGTGGCAAAACCGGGGCCCGCATGGACAAAGGTATGGAACTCACCCCGTTCGCCACAGGGGTCCACCCCGGCCGGTAACTCCCGCAGAAAACCGCGATCATAGGGACGGCCGGCGAAGGATCCGTCGAGCACCGTTGTGTCCACCACCACGACCGTGGCTTGGTGCCCTCCCTCGATCCATTCGTCGGCCAGTCGGGTCGTCTCCTCCCCCCAGAGCGGAAAGTGGACCGCCAGATCGAGAGCCCGCATCTGGCGTTCCCGGTAGGCGCGAATCTCCTCGAGAAAGAGATCCCCGAAGGCGACACCGGAGATTTCCCCACCCCGCGCGGACAGCACCGAGGCCATCGCCGCCTCGTACACCTCGTTCGACGGCGTCCGGGGAAGCACCACTTCCTGGAGGGGCACAGCAAGGGATCGCGCCTGCGCATGCAGCAGGCTGCGGCGAACCCCGTGGATGCTCACCCGGTTAAACTCGCGGGAGACGGTGGTGAGCAGAAAGGCAACCGGAACCCCCTGCGCGCGGAGCCGACCCAACGCCATGGCGCTGTCCTTTCCACCGCTCCATGCCATCGCCACCGGCCCGACGGGCCGATCAGGCATCCCGAAACCGGCGGTAGACCCATCGGGGTGCCACCCGCAGCAACCACCGGGCGGAGCGGGTCCGGCCCAGAGGAATCTCCTCGGCATCCCGGGCCAGACCCGCGAGGATCCCCTCCGTCACCTGTTCCACCGTCAACTTGTCCCCCGGGCGACCCCGGCCCGCGGTCATCGGGGTGTCCACCGCCGGAGGCTGCACGTCGACAATGCGGAGGTGCGGCGCTTCGTCCTGCACCTGATAACGAAGGGCGCGCGTGAAGGAGTGCACCGCCGCCTTGCTCGCACAGTACACCGGCGCCGACCGCTTGGGCGCAAAGGCCAGGATGGAAGAGATGTTGACGATGGCGGATTCTTCGGCGGCGCGCAGCAGCGGGAGAGCCTGAATGGAGAGGGTCACCAGGGCCTCGATGTTGACGGCGAGTTCCGAGCGCACCTCCCGCAGGATGTCCACCGGATCGTCCGTCAGATACTCGTGGCGACACTGAATTCCAGCGTTGTTCACCAGAATCGTGAGGCCGCCCAGGAGGGTCACGGCATCCTCCAGAAGACTCTCCGCCTCTCCCGGCACGGCCAGATCGGCCTGCACCGTCACCAGACCGGGCAGCTGCTCCGCCGCATGAGCCAGTCGCTCGGCGCTCCGGCCGGCCACGGCCACCTGGTTGCCCCGGGCATGAAGGGCCCGGGCCAGGCCCAGCCCGATGCCGCTGGTCCCTCCGGTGATGAGGACGCGGTGTCCGGTCAGTCGCATGATCCGTTCCTAGTCACCCCTGCCCCGGGACATGGCACTGGGAGAGCCCGCGCTTTTCGAGATACTGCTGATGGTACTCCTCGGCCGGCCAGAACCGGGGGGCCGGTTCGATCGTTGTGACGACCGGGCGGACATGGACACCCGAGGCACGAAGCCTCTCCACGGATGCGGCGGCCGCGACCGCCTGCTCCTCGTCGGCCACGAAGATGACCGACCGGTACTGACTGCCCACGTCCGGTCCCTGGCGGTTCAACTGGGTGGGATCGTGGGAGTTCCAGAACACGTCGAGCAGTCGGTCGTAGCTCACGGTCGCGGGATCGAAGGTGACCTGAACCACCTCGGCATGGCCGGTCCGATCGGAACAGACCTGCCGGTACGTGGGGTGGTCCACCGTCCCGCCGGCGTACCCCACCGCCGTCTCCCGAACCCCCTCGACCTGGCGGAATGCCGCCTCGACCCCCCAGAAACACCCCGCCCCGAACAGTGCTGTGGCCATCGAGATCTCTCCTTCGCCTGAGTGCTCTGCAAACCGTGTGCTGTCACACTCAACATAACCAGGGAAGCCTGCAGATACCCGGCCGTTTCCCACACTCCCCACTCCCTGGCGCATCTCCCTCGAACAATCCCGCGGCAAGGTCAACGCAAGGGCGCAGGGACGCGAAGGCACACGGGATTTCCCGCGTCCTGGCGCCCACCTCCCGTTCCGATCGGTCGCCCGAGTCACCCGGGTGACGTCCCCTCGGAAATTCTTCCTCTTCCGGCTTCCCAGCAATCTTGGATCAATCATTGCCCTCGCGAGATCCGGGATCCCCCCCTCCTCCCTCCTCCCTCCTCCCTGCTCAGGGTATTATATTTGTTATAACATCAACCGGAGCCCCCCCATGCGCGTCAAGGAGACCATCATCCGCCCGTTCGGCAACTCGGCCGGCGTCACCATCCCCAAGGCGATGCTCGACACCTTTTCCCTCGCCAAGGGGGACAAGGTCTCCATCCAGGAAACGGCGGATGGGATCCTGATCACCCCCTACGACCAACTCTTCGAAGAGGGCATGACCATCTACCGGGAAGGCGCCAAGAAGTACAGAAACGCCATGCGGGAACTCTCGAAGCGGTAATAGGCCACGATCATGACCGACCGACCTGAGGAGCCCCGGTGGCTCACCCCATCCCTCGTCGTGGCGATCCACGAGGACCTCCTGGGTCAGCATGGTGGGCTCGTCGGCGTGCGGGACGAGGGGCTCGTGCTGGCGGCACTCGCCCGTCCTCGCCATCGATGGGACTACGAGGCCGCCGCCGACCTGTTCTCCTGCGCGGCGGCGTACGGCTTCGGCATTGCCAAGAACCACGGATTCGTTGACGGCAACAAGAGAACTGCCTTCCAGGCGATGTATACGTTCCTGGGTCTGAACGGGATCGAACTGCTTGCGACGGAACCGGACGCCGTGACAACCATGCTCGCGCTCGCGGAGGGGACACTCAGCGAGGAGGAACTGGGCGCATGGCTCCGGGAAAACTCCCGGCGTCGACGGCGGACGCGCTAGACCGTAATCGGCGGTAAGCGGTGGGCGTTGGGGAGGCCGATTCCTTCGTGTCTTCGTGTCTTCGTGTGAGCGATTCGAGGGCGAATGTGATTCGCCCCTACGGTCTGTTGTTTCCAGCCGGTGCTCGGGCGACGCATGCGTCGCCCCTACACCCTACTCCCTACTCCCCACTCCTGACGACCGCAGGATCTCCCGCACCCGGTCGATCGGCAGCGCCTCCGCCGTGCCGAAGCGGCTGGTGACCGTCGTGGCCCGGAACAGGGAGTTGTAGATCGCCTCCTCCGTCGCCTCCACCACCGCCTGAAAGAGCCCCGACATCCTGTCGTTGCCCACCGTCTCTCCTCCCCGCGGCGCATCACCCGGGGCGCGACGCACCTCCGGGGCCGTCGAGAACGCCACCACATAGTCCCCCGATCCGTTCGATGCCGAGGAGCCGGTGCGGCCCAGGCCAAGCAGCGCCCGGGAGGCGAGGCGCCTCAGGTTCCGGTCCGACAGGGGCGCATCGGTGGCCACCACGATGATGATCGACCCGTCGCCCCCATCCCGGTCCACCACGTTCCGGAAGGCGTACCGGCCCAGGGCTCGGCCCACCGGAGCCCCCATCACCTGCAGCACCCCGCCGAAGTTCGACTGGACCAGCACCCCCACGGTCCACCCCCCCAGGGACTCCGGCAGATGCCGGGAGGAGGTTCCTATCCCGCCCTTCCATCCAAACGCCTGTGTACCGGTCCCCGCCCCCACGGATCCTTCCCCTACCGGACCCTCCGCGGCCGCACCGATCGCCTCGCGCACCGTGGCGGCGGAAATGGGCCGGGACCGGATCGCGTTGAGACCGCCATCGTTGGTTTCCGCCACCAGCGGATTGAGCGACCGCACCCCTTCCATCCCCGGCTGGTCGAGCATCCAGGCCACCAGGGCATCGGCGGCGCGCCACACGCACAGGGTGCAGGTGAGGAGGATCGGCGTTTCCAGTTCGCCCAGCTCGTTGACCTGGGTCGAGCCGAGAAGCTTGCCGAACCCGTTCCCGGTCACCACCGCCGCCGGAACCCGGTCGAGGTAAGCGTTCCCCCCATGGGGAAGGATCGCGGTGATCCCGGTGCGGACCGAATCTCCCTCCGTCACCGTCGCGTGACCCACCCGCACCCCGGGCACGTCCGTGATGGCATTCCAGGTCCCCGGGACGAAGACACCGGGCGCCACGCCGAGGTCCCGGGACCGGGGCCTCGCGGCCTCTCCGGCATCCTGCGCGGGAAGTCGCGGGGCGAGTCCGGAGAAAAGGCCCAGGGCGATGGCGATCCCGGAAGCCAGGATCCGGCCACGGGGTGAATGCGGCGAAACACGGCGCGTCTGGAGGGCGGGGATCATGGGGACCTCACGGAGTGGGTCAGGCCCAGATATTGCACCTGACGTATATATTTGACCGATTTTTAGACAGTAGCATCGGATCCGCAGCCGAGGGACTCATCGTGCACAACCCGGAAAGATACGGCACCACCACATGACCCCGGCACCGATCCGAGTCTGTCTCGTCGTGGGGACCCGCCCGGAGGTCATCAAGATGGCCCCGGTGTTCCGAGCCCTGGAGCGGAGGCCGGAGATCTTCTCGCCCATGTTGATCACCACGGCCCAACATCGCGAAATGCTGGCCCAGGCGCTCGCCGCCTTCGACCTGACCCCTGCGCTCGACCTCGGCCTGACCCACCACAATCATACCCTGGCCGAGTTCACATCAAGCGCTCTGATGGCCCTCACCGACACCTTCGCCACGCTCCGTCCCGATCTTCTCCTCGTGCAGGGGGACACCAGCACGGTGGTCAGCGCGGTCCTGGCGGCCTTCTACCAGGGCATCACCGTGGGCCACATCGAGGCGGGGCTCCGCTCCGGCGACATGCGGCGTCCCTTCCCCGAGGAGGCCAACCGGCGGATCGCCAGTGTCGCCACCGACCTGCACTTTGCCCCGACCGAGAGGGCCCGCCAGAACCTGCTCCATGAGGGGCTCCCCGCGCGCGACATCTTTGTGACCGGCAACACGGTGGTCGACGCCCTGCAGTCCCTCCCCCGGGTGGCCCGGTTCGAGAATCGTGCCCTCGAATCGGTGGGATGGCAGAACCACCGGGTCCTTCTCGCCACCGTGCATCGCCGGGAAAACCTCGGCGAGGACCTGCGGCAGATCTGCGGCGCTCTGCACGACCTCACGGTGAGCCACCCCGACGTGGAGATCGTCTTCCCGGTCCACCTCAACCCCGCGGTGCGTTCCGTCGTGTTCGAGGTGCTCCAGAACGTTCCCCGCGTCACCCTGGTCGACCCTCTCGGCTACCGCGACCTCCTCGAGGTGGAGCGCCGAGCGTTCTTCTTCATCACCGACAGCGGCGGAATCCAGGAAGAGGCGCCCGCCATGCGCAAACCGGTCCTCATCGTGCGCACCGTCACGGAACGGCCCGAAGTGGTGGACGAAGGTTTCGGCCAGCTCGTCGGAACCGACCGGGATGCCCTGGTCCAGGCCGCCTCGGTGCTTCTCGACGATCCCGCGGCCCACGCCGCGATGACCCGTGGAACCAACCCCTTCGGAGATGGCCACGCCGCGGAACGGATCGCGAGAATCCTGGCGGAGCGTTTCGGCCGGTTGCCCGGCGCGGTGGTACACGAGATGCGAGCCACGTCATGATGCGTCCTCGCCTGGCGCCCCTTTTTGTGCTCTCTCTGGCGCTCGTTCCGTCCCCCGCCGCGGCGCAGCGGGCGGCCGGATGGGTGGATGCCTTCGGACTCTACCAACATGTCGGGAATGATTTTGGAGACTGGAAAGGGGGAGGCGTTCGGGCCCAGATCCCGATTGGCTCCACGATCTGGTATCTGGAGGGTCTCGGCCAGGAGGCCTTCGGAGACGAGGGAGCATTCGGCTCGATCGGAGCCCGCATCAACCTGTCCCGGAACTGGTACACCACCCTGGGGGTCGGAGGCGGCAGCGGAGACTTCTTCTTTCCCGACGTCCGGCTCGACGGCACCCTCAGCCGGATCCTCCTCCCCAGCCGTCGCCTGATCGTGACGGCGGGTGCCACCTGGGTCGATGCCAAGCAGGGGTTCGAGGATCTCTCCCTGAGCGGAAGCCTCGCCGCGTATGTGGGCGGCACGGTGCTCGAGGCCGGGGGCCGCTGGAACCGGAGTCTCCCGGGATCGGTCACCTCGGGTCGCGGATTCGCCTCCCTGACCGCCGGGGCGGATGGCCGTTCCTGGGTCACGGTGCGCGGAAGCGTCGGAACCGAGGGCTACGTGCTCACCGGGACCGCCGCCACCCTGCGACGCTTCACCAGCTACGAAGGAAACGTGACCTGGCGCCAGTGGCTCGGGAGCGGATTCGGAGTGCGCCTTCAGGGAGACCTCTACGACAACCCGTTCTACACCCGCGCGGGAGGAAGCCTTGGCCTCTTCGCGTCCTGGTAGAATCGCGAGCCACACAGCGATAGGAGATCTCCGCCAGCGGGGGATCCGCGGAGGGATCATCCCCGCCCATCGTGCCATGGCCGGGCTTCGGGTGGGCCGGGGCCGGCTCCTGGGCGCCCTGGTTCTTGCCCTCGCGGGAACGGCGGTCATGCTCGCGGCCCTGCGACCGATAGGCATCCTGTGGAAGGGGATGTTCGCACTCCTGCTCCCCTTTCTCGGCGTGGGCGGACCGGTGGAGACGAGACCACTGGTGGCACCGGGACTTCCCCTGGGAATGGACCTTCCCTTCCCGGGATTGGAGGCGCCGTGGCCCGCCCTGGGGCACTTCGTGACCATCGGCACCATCGCCCTGGTCGTCCTCCTGTTGTCCTTCGCGCTTTCGTCGCGATTCCTCCCCCTGGCCTATTTTCTGAGGGCCCTCGTGCTCATCCAGGGAGTGTCCCTGGCCTGGTTTGCCCTGGCCACCCCGCCCTTCCCCTATCCCACGCCGCGCTATGCCGCCGGGCTCCTCGCCGCCGGAGCGATCCTCATCACGTCGCTCCCCGCCATCCTCGGCTTCACCTTCTACATCATCGACGTCTCCCTCCTCCGCAAGCTCCTCCTCACGGGCCTGCTGATCGGCCACCTGATCGTGTTGCTCCCCTTACAGGTGCTGGTCCATGTCTGGCTCATCCACCAGGGCTCCCTGCTGCTCCAGCCGGTGCTCTTCCTCGTGTTCGGCCTGCTGGTGGAGATCCTCGTCCTCGTGGCGTTCTATGGATGGGGCATGAGCTGGCCGGCCCAGGGAATTCCGGAGCTCCGGCGATGATCGTCACCCTCTTGGAATTAGGGCTCGGGATCGTGGTGACCATCCTCGTCGTCTACACGATTCGGCACTATCTCTTCACGATCAACCGGTTGATCGGGCGCCACCGGCAACCCTATCTCGACATTGGCATCGCGGACTGGCCGGAGACGGTCGTATTCGTTCCGGCGCACAACGAGGAGAAGGTCATCGGCGGAATGCTCGACGCCCTCCTCGCAGCCGAGTACCCGGCCGACCGGTTGCGCATCGTGCCGATCAACGACCGCTCCACCGATGGCACCGCCGCCCTGGTGGACGACTACGCTCGCCGGTTCCCGACCCGGGTCACCCCCTTTCATCGCTCCGAGGGGCCACCCGGCAAGGCCGCGGCCCTGGCCGATGCCAGCACCCGGTTCGGCGACGAGATCCACCTCGTGTTCGACGCCGATTATCTCCCCGGTCCCGGTCTCCTCAAACAGCTCGTGGCCCCCTTCTTCGACCCCGAGGTCGGCGCGGTTATGGGGCGGGTCGTGCCCCACAACCTGAATCGCTCTCTCCTCACCCGGCTCCTCGACCTGGAACGGGCCGGGGGATACCAGGTGGATCAGCAGGCCCGCATGAACCTGCGGCTGGTTCCGCAGTACGGCGGCACGGTGGGCGGAGTGCGACGCACCGCGCTCGAGTCGGTTGGCGGGTGGCGGGCCGACACCCTGGCCGAGGACACCGACATGACCTTCCGTCTCGTGCTCCAGGGGTGGGAGGTGGTCTACCAGAACCGCTCGGAATGCTACGAGGAAGTGCCCGAGACGTGGCCCACTCGCATCCGCCAGGTCATGCGCTGGGCCAAGGGCCACAATCAATCGCTGGCGCGCCACGGCCCGGCCCTCCTCCGCTTTCCACGCCCCGTGCGCTGGCGCCGGGGGGTGGACGGGTTTCTCCTGCTCGGCGTCTTTGCCGTGGGCCCCGTCCTCCTGGCCGGCTGGACCTTTGCCCTGGCGCTCTATTTCCTCGGCGCTTCCCTGCTCGAAGGGCCCATCGCGGTGCTCAGCGTGGCCACCTTCGGCACCCTCGGCAATTTCGCCGCGTTCTTCGAGGTCGGCACCGCCACGCGGCTCGACGGCAGCGGCCGCCGGGTCCGCCTCCTCCCCTTCCTCGCCTTCGGGTTCCTGGTGAACCTGGTGGCGGTCACCCGGGCCACCCTCTCGCGCACGTCCTGGATCCAGGGGAACCACGTCTCGTGGGACAAGACCGAGCGCTACCGGGAGACGTCACCCTCATGACCCTCCTCCCCTTCCTCGCGGTCCTGGCCGTCACCCTCGCCTGGTTCCTGCTCCCCCTCCTCCCGGCGCTCCGGGAGCTGCTCCGGCCCACCGACACCACGCCACTCTCCGTGGTCGAACGGGACGCCGCCAACCTCGCCTACTTTGCCGATCGCTTCCGGCTCTGGATCACCGCCCAGCTCGCCGGGCTCCCGCTGGAGATTCCCGAAGGGGATTATTACGGACGTTTGCCCTCCGGAACCGGCTTTGTCCGGGTGCGGAACCTGCCCGAGGTCCTTTCCCGGGGTCCCCGTCCCGACGGAGCCCACGACCGCGTGATCGTGACCGAGGCCCCGGTGACGCTGGTCGGCCGGGAAACCTTCCTGCTCGAAGTGTATGCCACGGCACCCTGGACCGGGGGACCCGAAACCACCCTGCGCGCCCTGTATGGAACCGCGGACGTTCGGCTCGGCTCCCGGTCGACCGTGACCCGGTGGGTCCACTCCGAAGGAGTCCTCCTGGTGGAGGATGGCTCGCTGCTTTTCGGCCGGGCATCCTCGGCCTCCGCGATCCGGCTCGGGACCGGGGTGCGGTTCGAACGGATCGGTGCACCGCGAATCGAGGTCGGTCCCGCTCATCCCCGGGGGACCCCTGAAGCGGTGGAACGCACCGCGTGGATTCCCCCCGAGAGGGCCCGCACGGTCGGCGACCATCTGCATGTGGATGGAGACGCGGAACTGCCCGCCGGCACGGAGCACCGGGGCGATCTCGTGGTGGCCGGCACCCTCACGATCGGGGCGGAAGCTCGAGTCGAGGGGAGCGTCAAGGCGCATCGGAGCATTCAGGTCGGGCGCGGAGGAACGATCACGGGAAGCGTGGTCTCCCGGACCACGATTAAGACTGCGGGAGACGTGGCGATCGGGGGGCCGGTGATTGCAGAGGACGAGATTCTGCTCGGCGAGGGAACAATGGTGGGAGGGCCGGGACGGGAAACCACGGTCGTGGCCCCTCTGGTAACCCTGGCCCCCGGTGTGGTTGTCTTTGGCCAGGTGAACGCCGGTGTCAGTGGAACGACATGAAACCGTCGGATCCCCACCACAAGGGAACTGTGGCAAGGATGCAATCCCGCCCTTTTCAGGCCTCATTGTAGGGCGGAAAGGGCGGAGATGCGACCGGGCCTTGAATCCGTAACTACATGTGGTACAACGTATTGGCATGCTTTTACTCGTCGGCATCGCCCTCTGCTGGAGTCAGAGCGGTTGAGAATCCCCATCGGTATGCCGATTGCACTCTCATGGATGGTGGAAGTCTTTCTCACACAGGTGCGGTAACTGGTATGCGATTCAGCTTGCAGGGCGTTGTCATCGGCCTACTGGCGCTGGGACTCTTCGGGATCCCGACAGCCGGAACTCTTGAGGCCCAGAACGTGGTTTTTCCGGGGGATCCCTCCTGGCAGACCGACGACCGGGGACTCGGTACCGCCGCGATCACCGGAACCAACCCACGGCTCGGGAACGGCTCCCTGGAGCTGCTGACTACAGGGGCACTCACCGACTGGGCCTTCTTCCGGACGGTTGCCGGCGTCGATTCGCTCACCTCGAGCTGGGGGCTCATCGACAACGTCAACCACCTCCAGTTTGACTGGTTCCGTGCTTCGCTTGCCAATCAGACGGTGAACGATGTCCCGTGGCAGGCCCAGACGCCGGTGCTCCGGCTCTTTCTCCGGCAGGACATCGGGGGCTCCCCCCTCTTCAGCGAACTGGTCTGGGAACAGTTCTACACCGACCCCACGCCGGCCGTGACCGACCAATGGGTCACCGAGAGCATCACCGATCAGTTCTTCTGGCGTTTTGTCCAGGGATCCACCGGTGGCTACACCATCAACGACTGCAGCAATGTCGACCCGTTCTTCCCGAATCCCCTCAAGACGGCCACTGTGGGGGGATGGGCAACGGATCCGAACTGCTCCCTGAGTGGCGCCCAGGTCTGGGGGCTGAGCGTGGGAGTCGGGAGCAACTGGCCCGATCGGTTTCAGGGCTTTGCGGACAATGTCCAACTGGGATTTGCCGGCGACGAGGACTTCGCCGTGCATGCCAACTTCGAGCTCCCGAGCACCCCGGTGCCGGAACCGTCCACCATCTTCCTGTTGGCCACCGGACTGGCCGGGGTCGGCGCCTCCAGCTGGTGGCGGCGGAGGCGCACCCGGGGCTGATTCATTCCCCCTGGTCCCGGGTGTGACGAAGGGTCCGGTCCCTGGCGGGATCGGACCCTTCGTGCAAGGTGGAGTAGGACGTCAAGCATAGGGCATGGAACATCGGACATAGGACATAGGACATAGGGCATAGGACATAGGACATAGGACATAGGACATAGGACATAGGACATCACTAGTGTCCGGTTAACTTGCGGAGACGGCCTTGTAAGTATGCTGTTTCCGGCAGTTTAGGCGATTTGTCGCCTGTCACCGACTTGAGCCCGGCTTCGACTCCGGGCATCCTCCACTCCTCATT
>JBDIWC010000085.1:0-11808 GCA_039794085.1 Gemmatimonadales bacterium | reverse complement strand
GTGTCGGGCCGCATCTGGTCTTGGGAGTAGGAACCCCGCAGACCGCGAGCATACCCGGGCAGTATCTGTGGCTCCGAGTGTGTAAGCCTCTTTGGTTCCGGCTCTGCCGGCTTAGGGAATAGGGAGTCGGGAATAGGGAGAGGGGAATAGGGAGAGGGAGCTCGAACGGGCTCGGATCGTCACCCCGGCGAACGCCGGGGTCTATCTTGCCGGATGTCGGGAATGACACTGGATTCCGGCGGGCGCCGGGGGTGTCGGGGGCGTCGGGGGCATCAGGAATTGTGTGTGGTGGCCGGTTGATCACCCCTCGAAGGGAAACGGTCGTCCAACACGTAGCCTTGTTCTGCGGGGCGTCGGCATGAAGGCCGGCCTGTCTTCCCGTCGATCGGGCATCTGCTCACGGAGATTGCGTCGTCGGCTGCGTCTCCTCGCAATGACGGCATCCCCCACTCCCTACTCCCTACTCCCTACTCCCCCCTTCCCCCACTCCAGCACCTCCACGCTCCGGAGCCCCATTCGCATCGCCGCAGTGGTGGCGTCCTCCTCGCTGAACCCGTGATCGAGCACCAGCCAGGGGTAGAGGGCGCCGCCGACCCGGTTGCCGCTCGCGCAGTGCACCAGCATGGGCCGGGTACCAACCGCCCGCACTGCGGTGAGCACCCGGTCGAGATTCTCCGGGGTCATCGTGGCGGGTGTGATGGGGATGTTGATGTATTCAAACCCGAGTTCCCGCATCAGCTCCGGCTGATCGCAGGGACGTGGTTCCATCGGATCCCGGAGGTCGATGACGACCTCCACGCCGGCCTCTCGCAGGGCGGCGAACTGCTCGGCGGACGGCTGGCCCCCGGTCACCACGTGGGGAAGGACCTGACAGGCATTCGGGACACCGGCGAGGGCGTCGATGGGCTTGGTTGGCATGGCTGCGTCCTGAGAAAAGGGCAGGTGGTGGTGTCGTTCTGAAGATAATGTCGGTCTGACGAGGGCAAATGATTATTGGCTCCTCCGGGTGTGCGTGGGTCGGGCCTGGCGTGGCCCGCGAGAGGACAGCGGGTCACGCGGAGGCGCGGAGCCGTGGAGGGGAAGAGTCAACCACGAAAAGACGCGAAAGGACACGAACGGGGATGGAGGGGGGCTTTCTTTCGTGTGTTTTCGTGTATTTCGTGGTTCCAGTTTGTCTCCCCGCCGAATCACCGTCGTCGCCACCGTACGGAAGGCCGTTCCAGATCCGCGTTCTGCTCTGGTGCTTCTTGTGGCTGGCTCTGCGGGAGGTCAGGCACTCCGGCTGGACACGAACCCATGCCGATGCCTGAGGAGCCTGATCATTCAGGGCCAATGGTATTCGGGCAGATGTGATTCGTCCCTACGACCGCCTACCGCCTACCGCTTCCATACCAATCCGACACGCGACTTCCCGGGACGCAGGACATGGGACATAGTCCCTTACGGACAAAGGTGAACACAAAACGGCAACAACATTTGGGGCGACTCCCGACCCCCCCGTCGGGCGTGTGGGGGTCACGGCGTTCGTGACGGCTGGCCATTGGGAGGCTCTTCACCGTGTCGGGTGGGTGAGAGACACGTTGATCGCATCGGCCGCGCCAAATGGCCACAAGAAGCGCAGAAGTCACAAGAGGCACACCCTCTGTGCGGAGAGGCCCTCCCAAGAACGCGAGACATTTGTGCCTTTTGTGCTTCTTGTGGTGGGCTCTGGGGCTGTGGAGAGGTACTCGGGCAGGACCGGAACCCATGCCCGAAGACCCACGTGAAACCCCGACGCGCCTCTGTGGTTCCGGCTCTGCCGGCTTGGGACATGGGATGTCAGCCCCACCGCCCACCGCCCACCGCCTTTCGTTGCCCCCTACACCCTACTCCCTACACCCTACCCCCTTACTATTCTCCCGATGCTGCGAATCGCCGTCATCCAGTTCCGCCCCCGCAAGGGTGCCATCGCCGAGAACCTGGCGCGCCTGGGCCAGATCGTCGAGACTCTGGCCGGGGATGATTCCCCGCCCGATCTGGTCGTTCTTCCCGAGGCCTGTCTCACCGGGTATTTCCTGGAGGGAGGCGTACGGGAACTGGCCCGGAGCGCCGAACAGCTCTTCCACGACCTCGCCGCGGTGCACACCCGAAGTGGTGCTCCACCCTTCGATCTGATCCTCGGTTTCTACGAACTCTGGCAGACCCGCCTCTACAATTCCGCCCTCGCGGTCCGGCTTGGCGGACCCGACGCGGGGATCCGCCACGTTCACCGGAAGATCTTCCTCCCGACCTATGGGGTCTTCGATGAGGAGCGGTTCGTGGAGCCGGGGCTTCGGGTCGAGGCCTTCGATCTCGCCCTCGGTCGCACCGCGGCGATCGTCTGCGAGGATGCGTGGCACTCCCTGGTGCCGACCATCGCGGCACTCCGCGGGGCCAAGCTGATCGCGATTCCGAGCGCGAGCCCCGCCCGGGGCCTGGCCCAGGACGAATGCGGCACCGGCCGTCCGGGGAGTATGGAGAGATGGGAGCGGGTGGTCCGGAGCATCGCCGCAGAGCACGGGGTCTACGTCGTGCTGGCCCAGCTGGTCGGGTTCGAAGGGGGGAAGGGGTTCCCGGGGGGATCGCTCGTGGTGGGCCCCTCGGGAGAGGTGCTGGCGCGAGGGGCGGTGTTCGAGGAGGATGTGCTGCGCGTCGAGGTGGACCTCGGGGAGATCGACCGGGCCCGGGCCGATGCTCCGTTGCTGTCCGACCTGGAGATGCGGCTCCCCCATCTGGTCGAGGCGCTCGATGGCGTCTCCCCACATGCTCCACCAGCACACACGTCACCCACGCCGCTCCGCCTTCATCCCTCGCCGGCCCTTGCCCCGCAGGCCGTGCGGCTCGGCGAGCAGGCGGGACGAGACCCGCTGGCCATCGATCCCGAGCTGGCCCGCCGCTGGCTCGTGGCGTTCATTCAGGATGAGGTGCAGCGGCGGCGCGGGTTTTCCCACGCGGTGATCGGGCTCTCGGGAGGGGTGGACAGCGCGCTCGTCACCTTCCTCGCCGCCGAGGCGCTCGGACCGGAGCAGGTAACGGCGGTGTGCATGCCGTACCGGACGTCGAGCCCCGAGAGCCTGGCCCATGCCCGGCTTGTGGTGGAGTCGACCGGCGTCGGCACCGAGGTGGTCGACATCAGCGAGGCGGTGGATGGTCTGGCCGGCCGGCTTCCCGAAGCGCCCGATGCCACGCGGCTCGGCAACATCATGGCACGGATCCGCATGGTCACCCTTTTCGATCGGTCCGCCGCCCACGCGGCGCTCCCGCTTGGCACCGGGAACAAGACCGAGAGACTCTTCGGATATTTCACCTGGCACGCCGACGACGCGCCGCCGGTCAATCCCATTGGAGACCTCTTCAAGACCCAGGTGTGGAACCTGGCCCGTCACCTCGGCGTGCCCGCGGTGATCGTCGACAAGCCGGCCACCGCCGATCTGGTGGTGGGGCAGACCGACGAGGCCGACATCGGCATCACCTATCCGCGAGCCGACCGCATCCTCCACTGGCTCCTCTCCGGACACGCGCCCGCGTCGATCGTGGCACTCGGATTCGAGGAGGCGGAGGTGGAGCTGGTGCGTCACCGGCTCGACAGCACGCACTGGAAGCGGCGACTTCCCACCGTGGCGATGGTGAGTTCCACGGCCATTGGGGAGTACTATCTCCGCCCGGTGGACTACTGACCCCGCCCAGAGAGACGCGATGATTCCCGAATCCCGGCCGATGTCCTATTCCCGCGGCGAGATCACCACCTTCGTGATGCCGCACATGCAGAACATCCTCGGCGACCTCTTCGGCGGGCACCTCATGGCGCTGGTGGACCAGGCCGCGGCCGTCGCGGCGATCCGGCACGCCGGTTGTGCCGCGGTGACGGCCAGCATCGACCGGGTGGACTTCCGGCACCCCATTCCGGTGGGAGCACTCGTCACCTGCTACAGCAGCGTGGACTACGTGGGGAACTCCTCCATGGACATCACCGTCAACGTGTATGCCGAGGATGTCCGGACCGGGGAGCGAACCCACACGCACGTGGCCCATGCCGTGTTCGTGGCGATCGACCGAAGCCGGAAGCCGGTCCGGGTGCCGCGTCTCGTTCCGGAAACGGACGAGGAACGGGCCCGGCATGAGCGAGCCCGAGCGTGGCGCGAAGCGCACAGGGATCGATGATCCACGGTCCGGTGACCGCCGTGTTGAGCGGAGGGGGGGCCAAGGCGGCGGCTCATCTCGGGGCGGTCGATGTGCTCATGGCGCGAGGGCTTGCTCCCGACCGCTATGTGGCCACCTCGATGGGTGCCGTGATGGCGGCGGTGCTTGCCGCCGGGCTCTCGCCCGAGGAGGCGATCCGCCGGCTCGGTGGGGTGATCCGGAGCGATGTGGCTCAGGTGTCGGCCGTCTCGGTGGTGCGCGGTTGGCTGGCCCGGGCTCTGCTTCGGGGTGATCCGCTGCATCGGACCATCGAGCGGCTGGTTCCGGCCGTGCGGTTCTCCGAGTTGCGCGTCCCACTGTCGGTGACCACGACCGATCTCGACACCGGGGAGCAGGTGGTGTTTGGAGACGGGGGAGCCGATGCGCCTCTCGCCGATGTCCTCTACGCCGCGTGCGCGCTCCCGGTCTGGTACCCTCCGGGTCACATCGATGGACGACGACTGGCGGACGGAGGATTGCGGGGTGCGGTGCCCCTGCGAGTGGCGGCCCGCTTTCCGGCTGGCGTGGTGATCGCCGTCGATGTGGGACCGGGGTTCGACAGCCCGGCGGCGCAGCGGGCCCACCGGGTGCCGCCACTGCTCCATGTGCACAACGATTCATCACGCATCATGATGGCGGGCCTTTCCGAGCTCGAACTCGCCTGGTGGCGGTCCCGGTCCGATCTCCCTCCGCTCCGGTATGTGCGCCCCGCCGTGGGGTCCGGAGCCACCTTCGACCTCGAGTCGTTCAGTGAGTTCGTGGCCGAGGGGAGAAGGGCGATGCGGGAGGCGATCTGAGGGAAGTGTGAAGTTCGAAGTTTGAAGTTTGAAGAGATTCACGCGGAGACGCGGAGGCGCGGAGGAAGTCGGGAGCTGTGCCGCCATCGGGGTGTCATCCCGAGCGTGCAGCGAGGGATCTGTTGGGTAGGCGTATTGGTTGGCTATGAATAATGAACAAGACGGAAGGTGCATCAGGGTGACTGGCATCCAGATCCCGACGACGGGAAGTGCACCCGCGGCGGTCTCAGATCCCTCGTTTCACTCGGGATGACTCCGCACGATGAGCACTGAACACTGAAACCTGAACACCGAAAACTGAAACGTTACTATCTTTTCCGAGGTTCATCCCCTGAGACCACGGAGGCCTGATGCGGCAGGTCCGTCTGTTCACGCGCGCCGAAGCCGAGCGCACGCTTCCCCTGGTGCGGCGCATCGTGGCCGACATCCAGGAGGAGTATGGCCATTGGTGCCGGGTGATGCGCCAGTACGAGCTGGCGGCGGGTGGTATCCGGGCGGAGTGGGGAGAGCCACCCGAGATCATCCGCCTGCGGGAGGAGGTGGCGGCCCGGGCCGAGGTCATCTCGGGCTGTCTCCGAGAGCTGGACATGATCGGGTGCATGCTCAAGGGGTTCGACACCGGCACCGTCGACTTCCACTCCCTCCGCGACGACCGGGTGGTGCTCCTCTGCTGGTGCGCCGGCGAGGAGCGGATCACCCACTGGCACGAGGTGGATGCCGGCTTCGGCGGCCGCCAACCGATCGATCAACCCTTCAGTGAGGTCCTGTCATGAGGCACTTCTGGCTCTTCGCCCATCTCCTCGGGTTCACCCTGTGGCTCGGCGGCGCAGCCGCCGCAATGGCGGTGGGCATCGCCATGAAGCGGGAATCGCGGGAGTCGTACGCGTCCGGCGCGCGACT
Organism: Gemmatimonadales bacterium; assembly: GCA_039794085.1. Lineage (GTDB taxonomy): Bacteria > Gemmatimonadota > Gemmatimonadetes > Gemmatimonadales > GWC2-71-9 > OFTM291. The sequence continues at coordinate 5,914 of JBDIWC010000085.1, read as the reverse complement.
GCTCGCATCGATCTACCGGGCCCTGATCGGTCCCGGCGCCATCGTGACCACGATCTCGGGCCTCATCCTCACGCTGCGACTCTACGGCACCGCGATGAGTGTCGGGGGACTTCCCCACGCCCTCATGATGATGCAGGCCACGGGAATCCTCGCCGCCCTCCTGGTACTCGTCGTCTCCGTGCCCACCGCCTCCAAGGTGGCCCGTCTCGATCCGGTGCAGGATGCCGTCGTCTTCGATGGTCTTCGGAAGCGGATGCGGGTGACCGGGTTCATCACCGGCATTCTCGGTCTTCTCGCGCTGCTCGGCGGGACCCTGCTCCGCTGAGCCGTCGCTGGCCGGTGCTGCACACCGACCGGACCGGGCAGGATTCGCAGGGCGTCCGGCGGGCGGTACAGACCCGGGCGCCCAGTTCCATGATGCCCTGATTGAAGGTCCAGGCCGCCGTCCCCCCCCGGGGGAGGAGCGCTTCCGCGGTGGCCCAGATCCGTTCCACCCCGCGGGCATCGTGGCCGGTCCGGGGGTGGAAGGCGCGCCGGATCACCCGAGCCACATTCGTGTCCACGGCGGGGACCGCCTGCTCGTGGGCGAAGCTCGCCACCGCACCCGCCGTGTAGCGTCCGATTCCGGGAAGTTGCTGCAGGAGGACCGGATCGGTGGGGAGGGTGCCCTGATGGTCCCGCACCACCTGGACGGCGAGGGCGTGGAGATTCGCGGCGCGCCGGTAGTATCCGAGACCGTCCCAGAGTTCCCGGACCCGGGCCGGTGGGGAGGCGGCGAGCGACGGGAGTGTCGGACACCTGTCAAGGAACCGCTGGTAATGGCCGGTCACCCGGGAAACCGGTGTCTGCTGCAGCATCGTTTCCGAGACGAGGATGGCCCAGGGGTCCCGGGTCCGTCGCCAGGGCAGGTCGCGGCCGTGGCGCCGGAACCAGCGGAGGATGATCCGTCGGAACCGGACCAGCCGATCGGGTGAAGGGGTGGACTTGGGGCTCATGGCAGGGCAAGATACACGCGACCCCAAGGAATGGACGGCATGGGATTATTGCGTTTTCTGGGTCGCCTGGTACTGGAGTCGCTCGCCCATCTGGGACGCTTCAGCGCGCTGGTGATCGAACTGTTCCGGGGGCTCCCCGAGTGGCGGATCTGGTTGCCTCGGACCGTGATCGAGGCCCGGGCCATTGGAATCGGGAGCCTCTTCATCGTGGTCCTTACGGCGGCCTTTGCCGGTGGGGTGACCGCCTTCCAGTCGGGGTACCAGTGGCAAACCAATCTCCCGCTCTATGTGCTGGGAACTCTCGTGGTTTCCACCATCATCCTGGAGTTGGGTCCGGTGCTGGCCGGCCTCATCCTGGCCGGGCGGATCGGGGCCCGGTATGCCGCGGAGCTCGGCACCATGCGGGTCACCGAGCAGATCGATGCGCTGGAGAGTCTGGGGCGGTCACCCTCGTCGCACCTGATCCTGCCGCGAGTGCTGGCGGGCTTCGTGATGGTGCCGGCCCTCGTGGTCATCGCCGACGTGGTGGGCGTCGCCTCGGGGTGGATTGCGGTCAAGCAGGTGCTTCCCATCACCGATGCCGATTTTGCCTACGGAGCCAAGGCCTTCTATCGCGCCTTCGACGGGTACTACTCGATCATCAAGGCCTTCTTCTTTGCCGGGGCGATCACCCTCATCCCCTGCTACATGGGATTCAACACCCAGCATGGCGCGGCGGGCGTCGGCAAGTCCACCACGGCGGCGGTGGTGAGCAGCTCCGTGGTCATTCTGCTGCTCGACACTCTCCTCGCCAAGATCCTGCTGAACTGATGATTGAGCTGCGCGGGGTGCACAAGAGGTTCGGCGAGCTGGTCGTGCTCGACGGAGTCGATTTCACCGTGGCCGAGGGGGAAACGGTGGCCTTGCTGGGCCCCAGCGGCACCGGAAAGAGTGTCCTCCTCAAACACATCATCGGACTCATCCGGCCCGATGCGGGCACCATCCTGGTGGACGACGTGGACATCTGCCACGTGTCGCGCCGGGAGCTCTCCAAGCTCCGGAGCCGGATCGGATATGTGTTCCAGAACGGGGCCCTGTTCGACTCCATGTCGGTGTACGAGAACGTCCGTCTGGGGATCAGCGACGAGGCGCTCTACAAGGACGCCGCCTACTGCCGCTCCCGGGTCGAGCAGTGCCTCGGTCTGGTCAATCTCGCCATCGATGTGGGAAAGAAGCTCCCGGCCGAACTGTCGGGCGGGATGCGGAAACGGGTGGGGATCGCCCGGGCCATCGCGGGGAGCCCGAAATATCTGCTCTATGACGAGCCCACCTCCGGACTCGACCCGGTCAACGCCGACATCATCGACGATCTCGTGATCCGGCTCGACAACGAACTCGGCGTCACCAGCGTGATGGTGACGCACGATGTGCGCGGTGCCTTCCGGGTGGCCAACCGGTTGGCCCTCCTGACCGATGGCTGCATCATCCTCCAGGGCACCCAGGAGGATTTTCACGCCTCCACCGATCCGAAGGTCCGGGCGTTCCTGGAACGCGACTTCGAAAACCCTTCCTACGCCGCCTGACGGAGCACGTCCATGGATCTCCACTACAGACAGGAAGCCAGCGTCGGCGCACTCGTGCTGGTGTCCCTGGCGCTGTTCATCGCGGGAACGATGTGGCTCAGCGGCCGCTCCTTTCGATCGGGTGGGGACCGGGTCACCATCCAGGTGACCGATGCCGGGACCTTGAAGCGCGGGAATCCGGTGAAGGTGAGCGGCGTGACCATGGGGGCGGTCGAGAACATCACCTTCGAGGAGTTCGGCCGGGTGCTGGTGGGAATCTCCCTGTCCGACCGTATTGTCCCGAAGGCCGACGCCAGCGCCAAGCTCACCAGCATCGGACTGGTGGGGGACATGCAGATCGAGTTGAACCCCGGAACCGCCGCCGAGCCCCTCCCACGGGATCAGATCATCATCGGCACTCAGGACAAGGGCCTCATGGCCCTGGGCGGCGAGCTCGGCGAACAGGCGAAGGTGGTCCTGAGCGGGTTCGAGGAGCTGGCCAGCAAGCGCCTGGCCGACGATCTCCACGAAACGCTCAAAGCGATGCAGCGGATGATGAACACCTATTCCGACACCACCCGGGGCCCTGCGGCCGAGATGCAGACGACCATGCGGTCCCTCCAGCAGCTCAGCGGACGGCTCGACTCCACCCTCGCCAATCCCGACATCGAACGGTTCCTGGCCCACGCCGACTCGGCCACCGCCCGCTTCGCCGACCTGGCAACCCGGTTCACCGGGACCGCGGCCCGCCTCGACACCCTCCTCTCGAAGACCAACGCGGGGGAGGGAACCCTGGGCCGAATGGCCAACGACACGACGCTGTATGTCGAGATGACGGAGACGACCAGGTCGCTCCGGAAACTCCTCGATGAACTGACGCGGAACCCGGGAAAGATCACGGTCCAGGTGAAGCTTTTCTGACCTACTCCCCACCCCCTACTCCCTACTCCCGGCCTTGTTGACCGTCACCTTTCTCGGCACCGGTGCCGCCTGCCCCACGGTGGACCGCAACGTCTCCTCCCTCGCCATCCACCGCGAAGGGGAGATGCTCCTCTTCGACTGCGGCGAGGGCACCCAGCGCCAGATGATGCGGTACGGAGCCGGATTCACCTTCCGCGAGGTGTTCTTCACCCACTATCACTCCGACCACATCCTCGGCATCGTCGGGCTGGTGCGAACTCTGGGGCTCCAGGACCGCCAGGAGCCGATGACACTCCATGGACCCCGGGGGGCCAAGCGGATCCTGGGGGGGCTGTTGTCGGTCGGAGTGGAGCGAACCAAGTTCCCCCTGGAGATCATCGAGGTGGCTCCGGGGGACCGGATCCGGCGCAAGGAGTATGACCTCGCCGTGTTCCCCACCGATCACCGGGCCGACACGGTGGGCTACGCGCTGGTGGAGCACGACCGGCTCGGCCGGTTCGATCCCGATCGCGCGCGCGAACTCGGCATCCCCGAGGGGCCGCTCTGGGGGAAGATCCACAAGGGAGAATCGGTGACGCTCGCCGATGGACGGCGCATCGAGCCGGCCGAACTCGTGGGCCCCGCGCGGCCGGGCCGTACCGTGGTCTACACCGGGGACACCCGGCCGATTCCGGGCGTGGTCGAAGTGGCCCGGGGCGCCGAGCTCCTGATTCATGAGGCCACCTTCGGCGATGACGAGACGGCGCGCGCCGCCGAAACGGGGCACGCCACCGCCCGGCAGGCGGCCCAGGTGGCGCAGGAAGCCGGGGTGCGGAACCTGGTGCTGACCCACATCTCGGCGCGGTACACCCGGGAGGCGCCCGATCTTCTTGCCGAAGCACAGTCGGTATTTCCATCCACCCGGATCGCGCGGGACGGGATGGTTGTGGATGTACCGTTCCCGGATGCCCTCACCCCCGGTGCTCCCCCCGGTCCTCCCCCTTCAGCCCCCCCGGGGAGCAGGGAGTCAGGGCGGGAGAGGGGAGGTGGGACATGACTGCGGTGCGGCCCGCCGAGGTGGGCATCGTGGTCGTGGTGCTCGCGGTGCTGGTCTGGTCGGGGCTCGAGCCGCATGACCGGTTCACCTGGGTGCTCGAGGTGGCTCCGGTTCTGATCGGCCTCCCCGTTCTCGTGCTGCTCCGGAGCCGGTTCCGGTTCACCCCGCTGGTGCTCACGCTTCTTGGGGTGCATGCGGTGATCCTGATGGTCGGCGGGAAGTACACCTACGCCGAGGTCCCCCTGGGTTTCTGGGTGCAGGATCTGCTGGGCCTGGCGCGCAACCACTACGACCGGCTGGGCCACTTTGCCCAGGGGTTCGTTCCGGCCCTCGTGATCCGCGAAATTCTTCTCCGCCGCTCGCCGCTCCATGACTCGCGGTGGCTGGCGCCGGTGGTGATTGCGTTCGTGCTGGCCTTCAGCGCGAGCTATGAGCTGATGGAATGGATGGTGGCGATGATGACGGGGAGCGCCGCCGAGGCGTTTCTCGGCACCCAGGGCGACGTGTGGGACACGCAGTGGGACATGTTCCTCGCGCTGTCCGGGTGCCTGGTGAGTCTCCTCACGCTGTCCCGGGTGCACGATGTCCAGGTGGAACGGACCCGCATGGAAGTGCCGATGGCGGCGGTGTCGCGGCACTCTTGAACCCCTCTCCCTTCCGCCCTCCGGGGAGTCGGGAGTGGGGAGTAGTCCCTTACGGACAGGATTGAACGCAAAACGGCAACCATATTTTGGGCGACGCCCGCCCCCCCCCCGTCAGACCCGTGGATCGCCCCGGCCGCGCCGTGCAAGGGGGATGGCCACAAAAAGCACAGAAGTCACAAGAGGCACAACCTCGGGGCGCACGGGGCCCCCAGGGGGCGAGAGAGGTTTCTGTGCCTTTTGTGCTTCTTGTGGTTGGCTCTGGGGGCGGGGAGAGGGCTCCGGAGGGACAGGAACCCATGCCGAAGCCGGAAGAGCCGAACCCTGAAGTGGATGGACCCGTCTGGTGAACCCGAGTCAACTTGCTCCGTGGCCAAGCGGTTGGCATTCCCCTGGGCGAAGGCCCCGGGGAACCCACGCGACCCCGACGCGCCTCTGTGGTTCCGGCTCGGCCGGCTTGGGGAATAGTCCCTTACGGACAAGATTGAACACAAAACGGCAACAATATTTTTGGCGCCCCCCGGAAACCCGCTCCGGCCGTGTGTTTGACGGCGTCTGTGACGGCATCCTACTTGGGGCTCTTCAGGGTTTCGCGTGGGTGAGAGACACGTCGATCGGGCGTTGTGCGCACGGTGCGAGGGGACGCCCCGGATTCCGGGGACCCGCCCTGGGGATTCGGGTGGTCAGGCGGGCGAGGGGAATGGCCACAAAAAGCACAGAAGTCACAAGAGGCACGCCCCTCTGCCACCAGGGGGGGGAGAGGTTTTGTGCCTTTTGTGC
>JBDIWC010000084.1:0-12028 GCA_039794085.1 Gemmatimonadales bacterium | reverse complement strand
ACGCGAGGCTGGACCCCGGTGGACGCGGTAGCCCTCAATCCACCCAAGCAGGAATCAACCCACGCGGCCACTCCCGAAGCGGCCGCATGAAGGCTCATGCGACAACTATCTTGACATTTACCGGAGGAAGGATTCTGGGCTTGACAGGCGTTGGCCCCAACAACAAGGAACGAGAAGGCGAGGTGGCGTTCGAGTAGACCAGTGCAGCCTCTCAAGCGTTCGGCTTTACCCCCCCACAACAACCGTGCCCATTCCGAGGAGGTAGAACTGGCGGAGGGTTCTCGGCATCATTCCAATCTCGATGATCAATTCGAAGTTGGCTTAAGGCTCAAAACCTCAAATGCGAAATTACAAAGGATCCCTTGGGCGCGCAAGAGGCAAGATGGATTGCTGACGGCCCATCCCCGAGGAACGCGCGTGGCGCGGCGCGGGGCTATGAGGACGATGCCCCTTCGGGGCATTTCTCTCGACCGGGGGCGGTCGCGATCAGGCGTCGGGGACGAATTCATTTACCCGGTTGACGGTGCTGCGAGATAGCCGTAGACTGCGACATGCACATCTTCGCGGTGAGCCCCTCGGGGATGGGGCGGGTTCTACTCCCCGTTGGCCTTGCCCTGACAGGGAGTGTCGGTGCCCAGACGCCAGGTCCTCCTCTGAGCGGCGTCGTGACCGACACCCTGGGCGCTCCGCTTTCCCTGGCTGAAATCATCGCCGTGGGGGAGACCGACGAGATCCGGGGGCCCCATCGGGCGCGGGCGGGCCCGACCGGACGGTTCACCTTCCCGTCGCTGGCACCGGGACAGTACAACCTCACGGTGCGTCGCATCGGCTATGTGCCCGTGCAGGTGGCGGTGGATCTGCCGGCCGGAACCCCGGTGACCCTGGAGTTCGAGTTGGTTCCCCGGGCCCAGATCCTCGCCGATATCGTGGCTGAGGTTCCCGCCGGAGAGGCCGCACGGGATGGCCCCCTTTTGTTCGGCACGGTGGTGGACAGCGGTGGCGCCCCGATTCCCGGCGCCGAGCTGATCCTCGGGGGGGCCTCGCCAAAGACCCGTGGGCCTTGGACCACGGAGACGCGAACCGAGGGCCGGTTCGCCTTTCCCGAACTGGGGCCGGGCAGGTATTTCCTGACGGTGCGTCGCATCGGCTTCCTTCCGGTGCAGATGTCCGTCACGGTGGAGGAGAAGGAACCGCGCAACTTCCGGTTCATGCTGAACGCCCGGCCCTTCGACCTGCCCGACATCGTGGTGGAGGGGATGCTGTTCAACGTGGTTCGGGCCACCCGCCGGGCCCATGCCTATCTCGGGACCTTTGTCACCCGCGATGACATCATGGCAGCGGCTCCGGTGGTGCTCGGCGACTTTGTCGGTACGCTTCTTCCTGCGGTTCACCCCGACACCTTCTCGGAACCGAATCTCGGGCTTCCGCCCCGCTACAAGGACGTCAGCTACGGACTCGGCCCGCTGAACAAGGCCGCGGCGAAGGGGGCCGGGCGGCGCGGGGTCGATTGCCCTCCCGTCATCTCGATCAACGGGGCCAAGCCGCAGGTGGGGTGGGCCGTCAACGACTTCGATCCCCAGCAGATCGAGGCGATGGAGGTCTACGGACCGGGGGCCGACATCCCCTTCGAGTTTCAGGAGGATCTGCTGATCAAACGAAGCTGCGGCAAGTTCATGGTGATCTGGCTTCGGTACGGGAATGGGGTGGCCCGGTAGTACCCCACCCAACACCCCAACACGGGGTATTGGCTTTTGGGTATTGGGCCCATCCCCGCAGTTCCCAACACCCAGTACCCAACACCCAGGGCCCAGAACATAGAACATAGGGACATAGGACATAGGACATAGGACATAGGACATTCGCCCTGCCGCCTACCGCCTACCGCCCCAACACCCAACACCCGTCACCCGACACCCGCTACGGTTCCTCCTGGGAGAAGAAATTTCGCACCCGGATGCCGGGGAAACGATGAAAGTCCCGATCCCCGGTGATCAACTCCGTCACACCGTGCTCGAGGCAGAGCGACGCGACATGGGCGTCGTGCATCAGGTTGCCGGTGGCCCCGGAGGCCAGGATCATCCGCTCCATGACCTGGGCGTGACGGTCGGTTTCCGAGAGCAGCAGGAGAGAGGGAGAGGAGAGGATGGCCTGGATGTCCTTTACCGCGATGGAGTGAGGAACCGGCGGATGGTACACCCGTGGGTGGGTGACCACCCGGAGGAACTCGTAGAGGCAGGGCCAGGGGATGGCCCAGGTCTCGGGACCTTCGGAAAGTTCTCGAAGGATGCGTTCCGCCTGGCGGTGCTCCGGGGCGTTGCCGATCTCGGTGTAGACCAGGATGCTCTGGTGTCCAGAGCGAGCATCCGTCAGCGCCCGTTCATCACATCGAACAGGGTCCCCCGATCGAGGAGGTCGACTTCGGGCTGCGGCTCGGCCTTCCACCCGGTCAGGCACAGGGTCCACGACTCCGTCGGCCGGGCGGCGAGTCCCCTTCTCAAGAGGCGGTTTGCCACCTCCTGCATGCCGCTGCCCTCGACGGCAGCTCTCTGCTTGAGTTCGCGGAGCACGCTCTCATCGATCTTCAATGTGGTCCGTTTCATACATCAACATGTATTAACGATGTGTGTTGATGTCAACCGATGGGGATGGGCCGGTCGAGAACGGCCGCTTCGACAGCCTCTCAGCCTCTCACGAGATTGCCACGAGTCCTGCGGGCCCTCGCAATGACAGCGTCGTCGAACCTCGACGCAATCCCAAGCCCCTAACACCAAACACCAATACTCAACACCCAGTCCCTATTCGCTACCCCCTACTCCCTGTTCCCCTTTCCCTACCGCCCACCGCCTACCGCCCCAACACCCGACACCCTTCACCCTCCGCCGGGTTTTGGGTCGTGGGTCTTGGGCCCCGCCCCCGCAGTTCCCCAACACCCAACACCAACACCCAACACCCAGTCCCTACTCCCTACTCCCGACTCCCTACTCCCCCTCCTCATACATCTCCTTCAGCCGGTTCACCACTGCGGGGTCCGCCAGGGTGGTCGTGTCGCCCAAGGTCCTTCCCTCGGCGATGTCCTTGAGGAGCCGCCGCATGATCTTGCCGCTCCGGGTCTTGGGAAGGTCGGCGGTGAAGAAGATGTCGTCGGGCTTGGCGATGGCGCCGATTTTGGTGCCCACATGCTCCCGGAGGTCATCACGAAGCGACGGCGAGGCGGTCACCCCGTCCTTCAGGGTCACGAAGGCGGCGAGGGCCTGACCCTTGAGGTCGTGGGCCTTCCCCACCACGGCGGCTTCGGCGACCGAGGGGTGATCCACCAGGGCGCTCTCCACTTCCATCGACCCGATGCGGTGCCCCGCCACGTTCATCACGTCGTCCACCCGTCCCAGAATCCACCAGTACCCATCGTCGTCCAGCTTGGCTCCATCCCCGGCAAAGTATCGTCCCGGGAACCGGCTCCAGTAGGTGTCGCGATAGCGGGCGTCGTCGCCCCAGATGGTGCGGAGCATTCCAGGCCACGGCTCGGTGATGGTGAGGAAGCCACCCCCCGAGGTGAGCGATGTGCCCTTCGTGTCGACCAAGTCCACGCTGATGCCGGGGAAGGGGATGGTGGCGGATCCCGGCTTGGTGGTGACCACCCCGGGGAGCGGGGTGATCATGATTCCTCCCGTCTCCGTTTGCCACCAGGTATCGACAATGGGGCACTGACCGTGGCCGATGTGCTCATGGTACCACATCCACGCCTCCGGGTTGATCGGCTCTCCCACGGTGCCGAGGAGGCGGAGGGTGGACAGGTCGTGCCGGGAGGGAAAGGCCGTGCCCCATTTCATGAAGGCGCGGATGGCGGTGGGAGCGGTGTAGAAGACCGTCACGCCGTACCGGGCGACCATCGCCCAGAATCTGTCCCGGTCGGGCCAGTCCGGGGCGCCTTCGTACATCAGGACGGTGGCGCCGATGGCGAGCGGTCCGTAAACCACATAGCTGTGCCCGGTGACCCACCCCACATCGGCGGTGCACCAGAACACATCCTCATCCTTGAGGTCGAACACGTACCGTGTGGTCGTGGCGGCCTGGGTGAGATAGCCGCCGGTGGTGTGAACGATTCCCTTCGGCTTGCCGGTGGTGCCGCTGGTGTAGAGGATGAAGAGGAGGTCCTCCGCCTCCATCGGCTCGGGGGGACAGTTGGTGTCCGCATGTTCCATGAGCCGGTGCCACCAATGGTCACGGCCCTCTTCCATCGTCGCAAACGTCTCACTCGCACCGGCCACACCGCCCCCGACCCGCCGGACCACGACCACGTGCCGGATGGAGGGGCAGCCGGAGACGGCTTCGTCCGCGAACCTCTTGAGGGGCACCACCTGACCTCGGCGGTATCCGCCGTCCGCCGTGATCAGGGCCACCGCTTCCGCGTCGTTGATCCGGTCCCGGAGGGATTCCGCCGAAAACCCGCCGAACACCACCGAGTGTACGGCCCCGATCCGCGCGCACGCGAGCATGGCGATGGCCGCCTCGGGGATCATCGGGAGATAGATGGCCACCCGGTCGCCTCGCTTGACGCCAAGCCCCTTGAGGGCGCTGGCCGCACGGCGGACCTCCCGGGCCAGGTCCCAATAGGTGTAGACCCGGCGGTCTCCCGGTTCCCCCTCCCAGATGATCGCGGCCTTGTTTCTCCGAGGGCCCTCCAGGTGGCGGTCGAGGCAGTTGGCCGAGACATTCAGCTGTCCGCCGGTGAACCACTTGGCGTGGGGGAGCGTCCATTCCAGGACCTTGTCCCAGGGACGAATCCAGTCGAGGCGGGCGGCCTCCGAGGCCCAGAACGCCTCACGGTCCGCGTGGGCGGCGTCGTAAAGGGCCTGGGTGCCGATGGCGGCCTCCGCGAAGGCGGGGGAGGGAGGGAAGGCTCTTTGTTCGGACAGGAGAGTGGCGATCTGGTTGTTCATCGGCATCCGGGGACAAGGTCAAGGTGTGGGGATCGTGCCGCACTGGTATCCGGCACACGATCCGCTAACGTCTACCGGCACGGCGCCGGTGGCGCAAGGGGGTGGGGTGCTCTCGCAGTTCTCACGGAGGGGGCGCGGAGTGCCGTGACAAAGCTTGCGCGACGATCGGAGGGGATAGGTGCAAGTGGCGTCGGAGAAAGAGGTTGCCCCGGTTGGCACCGGTTTCGCAAATCTGTCCTCGCGGCCGAATGGCCTGAGTGCAGGATCACAATTGACTCGCCCGATAAGAGCACACCCGGAGCGATCCGGGGCCGCAAATCCAGAGGTCTCGTCCGGAAGGAACTTTCGTCCGACGCGAGATGGCTCGGCTGCCGAAGGTGGGAACTGCAGGAATGGAGGAACCCCCTTTTTGTCGGGCGTGGGAGGCTGACATGGCGACCACGCACCTGTCCGATGGAACCTGGACCGCTCCGGCCACGCTGGGGCTCGACACCCGTACCGCCTTTCGCACCGAGGCCATGGCCCTCCTGGACCAACTGCCCGAGGGATCCGGCCGGCTCCGGATCGATCTGACCGGAACCCGGTCGGTGGATTCGGCTGGTCTCGGAGCCCTCATGCTGGTCCAGCGGTATGCGTCCGAGCGCCGACAGGCGGTTGTTCTGGCGGGACCCAGCGAGGAACTTCGGTACCTCCTCACCCTGACGAAGCTGGACGATCTTTTCGAGATCGAGCGAGCCTGACGCTGCCCGGACCCCGGTGTGGGCCGGAGCCGGATAACACCGGGCGGCTTATATTCCCGCGCGTGATCCCCGGATTGTTGACCCCACTTCCGCCTGCGGCACACCCTTCTCCTGCCGAGGAGGGGAGCCCGTGACCGATCCTCTTCTGACGGCCTCCCGCCTCGAGCAGCGGTATGCCGGCCGTGCCGTCCTGGCGGGGGTCGACCTGACCGTGGAGGCCGGGACCTTCAGCGTCATCGCCGGCGCCAACGGGGCGGGGAAAACCACCCTTCTTCGGGTGCTGGCCGGCCTGGTGCGCCCGAGCCGGGGAGAGGTGCGTCTCGAGGGGACTCCCTTGCGCGGCAACCCGGGTGTCCGGAGCCGGTTCGGGATGGTGGGCCACCAGTCGCAGCTCTATGGCCAGTTGACGGTCCGGGAGAATCTCGAGCTCGCCGCGGCACTGTTTGAGCTCCCGCGGAGCGTGGTGCGGGAGAGTGTGGCCAGTCTCGGCCTGGAACGCGTGGAGCGCACCGAGGCGCGACGGTTGAGCCGTGGCACCGCGCAACGGGTGGCCATTGCCCGGGCGCTCCAGCACCGACCGGTCCTCCTTCTCCTCGACGAGCCGATGACCGGCCTCGATGTGGACGCGGCCGACCGGGTGCGGGCCCTCCTGGCGGAGCGTCAGCAGGCCGGCACCACCCTCCTGGTGGTGACGCACCACCTCGCCGAGGTGTGGCCCCTGGCCACCCGGGCGCTGGTCCTGCAGGGGGGACGATGGGTTCACGACGGACCCGCCACCGAGGGCGTGGATTCCATCGAACGGATGATCCGGTCGGGCCCGGGAGGCAACGCGTGATCTCCTGGCTACGGCAGGTGATGTTGCTGGCGGGGAAGGACCTCCGGATCGAATGGCGAAGCCGGACGGCGCTCCTGTCGGCGGTGGTGTTCGCGTCCCTGGTACTGGTCATTTTCGTCTTTGCCCGTGATCCGGCCACGGTTCCGACCTCCGCTCTCGCCCCCAGTGTCCTCTGGATCACGGTGACGCTCGCCTCCACCCTGACCTTTACCCGGGCCTTTGCCCTCGAGCTCGACCAAGGAGCGATTGACGGGCTGCGGCTCTCCCCGGTGACGCCCGGGGCCCTGTTCACGGGGAAGTACCTCGCGAACCTCGCGTTCGTCTTCACGGTGGAGGTCGTGGCCGTCCCCCTCTTCCTTCTCTTCTTCAATACGACGTTCGGCTCGGCATGGCCGGGAATTCTCGGCACCCTGGTGCTGGCCACCGTGGGATTCGTGGCCGTGGGAACGGTCTTCGGGGCCATGGCCATCCGGACCCGGTTTGCCGATCTGATGCTCCTGATCCTCCTTCTCCCCTTTCTCGTTCCCCCGCTCATGGTGGCGGTCCAGGCCACGGTTCGCCTGCTGGCGGCCCGTCCGTTGAGTGAAATCGCCGGATGGCTTAGATTCCTCCTGATCTACGACATCGTGTTCCTGACCCTTGGCGCTCTCGTTTTCCCGGCGATCCTCGACGAATGACCAAAGCGCTCCGCATCATCCGCCGCGGCGGTGTCCTCACCGTCCTGGGGCTTCTCGGTCTGGTGGCCGTGTACATCCTGGCCCTGGTCTACACCCCGACCGAAGTGAGGCAGGGTCTCGCCCAGAAGATCTTCTATGTTCACGCTCCCGCGGCGTGGGCGGCCCTGATGGCGTTCAGCCTGGTGGGGACCGTGAGCGGGCTCTATCTCTGGCTCCGGGATGAACGGTTGGACCGCTTTGCCGCCAGTTCGGCGGAGGTGGGGCTCGTGTTCAGCGTCATCATGCTGACCACTGGGCCCATCTGGGGAAAGCCGGTGTGGGGGACGTGGTGGACCTGGGATGCCCGGCTCACGCTCACCCTCTTTCTGTTCTTCCTCTTTGTGGGGTATCTCGCCCTGCGGGCCGCCCTGGAGGATCCCGGGGAGCGGGGTCGCTTTGCCGCGGTGGTCGGGCTACTGGGCCTGGTGCTGGTGCCTTTCGTGCATCTGAGCGTCTATCTCTTCCGGACCCTCCACCCCCAGCCGGTGCTGGTCAAGCCCAGCGCGCCCTCGATGCCCCCGGAGATGCTGCGGACCCTGCTGATTTCCTTCGGCGTCTTCACCCTCCTCTATCTGGGGTTTGTCATGGTCCGCTACGGTCTGCAACTGGCCACGGACGAGGCCGCCCGGGAGGCACACGATGCAGGCTAGCGGCCCTCCCCAGAACGGCGAGTACATGGTGGCCGCCTACGTGGTCGTGGCTGTGGTGATCCTCGGGTACAGCCTCCTTCTCTGGGTCAGGACCCGCCGCGTCTCCTGAAGTTTGAAGTTCCCATCCTCTCCCACACCCAGGGGGACGGCCTCCGGGACATCCACCAGATCAGCCGTGGTCCTCGCCCGCCTGGTCCTGATCGGGACCAACATCAGGACGTCGGAAACCCCATCGCTCTCTGGATCTCACTCCCGAACGGCGGCCACGAGGAGGCCGCAGTCGTTTCCCTCGCCGTTGCGTGAGCACCACGAGAATCAGGAACGGTTCCGGAACGCCCCAGGGGCAACGTGAACCGGCCGACGCCGGAGAGCCGGGCTCATGATCCCCGGAGCGGGGTTTTTTCGTGTTGGTCATACGGGGGAGAGCGAACCGGCCCCCGTGCCCGTGCCCTGTCACACTCCACAGGAGGCTTTCCATGCGATCACGCCATGCATTCTTTTCCCCCGGAGGCTCCGAGGCAGCGCGACTGGCCACGCTGTCCATCCTGGTTCTGATCCTCAGCGCCGTCGGGGCTGAAGCCCAGATTACCCTCCGGAAGCCCCCGGTCGAAAAGGCCAAGGTGGACGCCGCCTCCCGTGTTCTCGTGGTTGCCCCCTTTCGCGAAGGGATGGACGCCTCGCATGCCGTCAAGGTCTGCAACGGACTGCGGGACCGGATCAGCACCCATCTCGGCGCGAGCTACACCGTGATTTCCCGAAACCAGACGAATCTGGCTCTCAAGCACTTCGGGTACAAGGATGACGAGCTACTCCCCGAGTCGGTGCTGCCGGACCTGGCGGCGCGGGCGGAAGCGGGAATCATGATCGTGACGGTGCTGGCCCCAACCGGCGACGGCAGGTACGCCGTGACGGCGCAGGTGCGAGGGCTCGCGACCCCGGTCGAGGTGAGCCTGACCCAGGTTGCCGGGGAGCCTCTGGAGGTGGTTGGGGCGGCCGTGGCTGACCTGATCAAGTCCAAGATGTGAAGGGAAGTCAAGTGTTCAACACTCTGGCTTCCCGATGAGGCCTTCCAATCCTTCTCGACGGCTCTCTCCCCTCCTGATCCCTCCGGGACCTCCTCCGGAGGGCCTACCCCGCCGTCCACCCTTTTTCGGCACCTCAAGTTCTGGAGGAAGCGCCCGAGAATCACTGTGCCGGGGAAGATCCCCCTTCACAAGAACTCAGGCATCATGGAGGCTCCGTGACACCACGCCAGGCAATACTCTTTCTCCTTCTGTCCCTCTGCACCGTCAGTGCCGAGGCCCAGATCCCTCTCGGCCGGAAGGCGAAGACGGAAGTTGACGCCACGTCCCGCGTTCTGGTGGCGACCCCCTTTCTGGAAGGGCGTGACCCCGCCGATGCCGTGAAGGTTGGCAATGGGCTGCGGGACCGGATCAGCTCGCACCTGGGTTCCAAGTACACGGTGATTTCCCGAAACCTGATGAACGCGGCCCTCAAGCATTTCGGGTACAAGGACGATGATGTTCTCCCCCCGTCCGTGGTCTCGAATCTGGCCGCCCAGGTGAAGGCGGGAATCACCATCGTGACCGTACTTGACCCGACCGCCAGCGGGGGGTACGCCGTGACGGCGGAGGTTCGGGGGCTCGGAGCCCCCGTGGAAGTGAAGCTCACTCAGGGTGACGGGCAGCCCCTGGAGGCACTGGGATCGGCCGTGGCTGATCTGATCAAGTCCAACATGTGATGGTTCGCCCTCCGGTGTGTCACGCCTCGGAGGAAACGTTCGGAACAACTCCGGGAGACGGCCCATGTTCGGTTTCAGTCATTGGGGGATCAAGCACAAGCTCGCATTGCTCGTATCGGTGGCCGTGGTGGGGTTCACGGGATTCGGCGTGGTGGCCTACGATACGTTCGGCCGGATCGGCATCAGCGGTCCCTATCACAGGGGCATCGTCGAGGGGAAGGAACTCCTCGCCGCCGTGTCGCCTCCGGCGCTCTACATCACCGAGCCGTACGTGGTGATGCTGCGGATGGCCGGGGAGACCGACCAGGCCGCCCTGTCGGTGCTGGTGGACCGCTACAACGCTCTTCATGCCGACTACCTCGCGCGACATGACGAGTGGAAGAGTCGCATCCAGGACCTTCCGGATGTGCGCGCCTCCTTCGAGGTGGCCTCCGCGCCGGCGCTGGACTTCTTCCGTGTCATGGATGAACAGTACATCCCCGCGTTGCTGGTGGACGATCGGGAGCCGGCCTACGACCTGGCCCGCGGTGTCCTCACCCAGCGTTTCGAGGAACAGAAGGCGGCCGCGGAGAACCTGACGAAACTGGTGACGGCCTACGGGGAGGCTGTGGCGGCGAGCGCACGGGCCGCGGCACGCAGTCGCACCCTGCTCTTGATTGGGGGGGGGGCGCTCGCGATCGGACTCATCCTGCTGTCCGGTATCGCGATCAGCCGGGGGATCCTCCGGCCGCTGCACCGGACCGCGGCGGTGCTCGACGCCGTCGCGAGTGGCAACCTTGGGGAGCGACTGGAGGTGGACTCGGACGACGAAGTGGGTCGGATGGGAAATGCGCTGAATCGAACCATTCAGGGTATCCAGCAGGCGCTGGCGGTGGATGTGGTGGACTGGGCGGATGTGGGGCGCCAGCGGGAGGTGGTGGAGGAACAGCATCGGCGGGAACTCGCGCGGGCGGCGGAGCAGGAACGGGAGGCGAGTGAGTTGAGGAACAAGGTGGACCAGATCCTCGAGGTGGTCACCGCCGCCACCAGCGGAGACCTGACCCGCCCCGTGACCGTGGCGGGGACCGACGCGATCGGGCGACTCGGTGAGGGGTTGGACCGGTTTCTCACGGATCTTCGGGGGAGCATGGCGAACATCGGTCAGACGGCCCAGACACTGGCCGCCGCCTCGGAGGAGATGACGGGGACCAGCCGGTCGATGACGGCAACGGCGGAGGAATCGGCGAGCCAGACCCACGCCGCGGCTGCGGCCTCGGATCAGGTCAGCCGGAACGTGCAGACTGTGGCCACGGGCACCGAGGAGATGGGGAGCAGCATCCGGGAAATCGCCGGGACGGCGAGTGAGGCGGCCCAGGTCGCTGCCCGGGCCGTCGAAATGGCCGACGCGACCGACGCCACCATCCGGAAACTCGGACAGTCGGGCGCGGAAATCGGTGAGGTGATCAAGGTGATCACCTCGATTGCCCAGCAGACCAACCTGCTCGCCCTGAATGCCACGATCGAAGCGGCACGGGCCGGCGAAATGGGGAAGGGATTTGCGGTGGTGGCGAACGAGGTCAAGGAACTGGCCAAGGCCACCGCCACCGCCACGGAGGAGATCGGACAGAAGATCCAGGCCATCCAGACCGATACCGGGAGTGCCGTGTCGGCCATTCAGGAAATCAGCGGCATCATCAGCCGGATCAACCAGCTGCAGACGACGATCGCCGCGGCCGTGGAGGAACAGACCGCCACCACGCGGGTGATCCAGCAGCATGTGAGCGAAGCGGCCCAGGGATCGGGGGAGATCGCCCAGACCATCGGCGACCTGGCTCAGGCCGCCAGCACGACGACGTCGGGGGCGTCGGACACGGAACGGGCCGCGCTGGAACTCTCGCGGATCGCGGTGGAACTCGAAGGCATGGTGTCGCGGTTCCGGGTGGGCGCCCCAACGGGTCAAGGGCAGGAACGCCGCGCGGCAGGTGCGGTGCTGGCCGCGTGAGTCGGCTCCGGGGGGACGGCCGGACTCGGTCGGGTGTCGGAGGCAATTGAGCGGAGCGGGAACCCGCCTTAGGACCCGACGCGAGGACGGACGAACCCTCGCCTCCACGATGCATCCCGTCGGCGACTGCGAGCCCCGGCGGGATGTGTCGCGTTCGGTGGCGGGATGCGAGTCTCGGTCGTCTTGTTCTTTCGCCAGAGGGGAGCCCACGTCCCGTCATTCCCGCGTGCGCGGGAATCCTCAAGAACGGATCCCCACCTCCTGGCAATGACGGCATCGAGTCCCCTACCCCCGACTCCCCATTCCCTAAGCCGGCAGAGCCGGAACCAAAGAGGCTTACACACTCGGAGCCACAGATACTGCCCGGGTATGCTCGCGGTCTGCGGGGTTCCTACTCCCAAGACCAGATGCGGCCCGACACCTGGCCT
>JBDIWC010000083.1:0-12159 GCA_039794085.1 Gemmatimonadales bacterium | reverse complement strand
GACAGGAGAAGCATCCGAGGACCTGGGCACCGTCCAGGGAGGAGGGAGTCTGTCCCCACCCTTGGCAGAGAGGGAGCGAAAGGGCACCAAGGTGCCCCTTGACGAAAGACCTTCTCATGGTAGTAGGAAACTGAGGCGATGCCCTGGTGGAGGTGCCGGGTTCATTGGTCATTGGTCATTGGTCATTGGTCATTGGTCATTGGTCATTGCTCATTGGTCATTGGCCAGCCGCAGCGCCCCCAGCAGCGGGTCCACCGTCCCGAGGATGCGGAGTCCCGGCACATCCCGCGCCAGCCGACCGGAGAGTTCCCGCCCCAAGGCGGTCTCCTCGTGCAGGAGTCCCCCGGTGAGCGCGAGGGCCAGTCCTCCTCCGGTGCGCTCCCCGAGAGCGGTCACGACATGGGCAAGGTCGCGGGCGGCTTGGGCCACGATGGTCCGGGCCACGGGGTCGTGATCGGCCGCGGCGACCACGAGCGGGGCCAGCGCCGCCACCTCCCGGACCCGGGCATTGCCCGCCCAGCGCACCAGCTTCTCCCCGTCCAGACCCAGGGAGAGGGGGATCTGCTGCGAGAGACGAGTCGGCGTTCCGCGCCCGTCCATGGCTTGGCCCACCGCCCGGAGTGCTGCGCATCCGATGGCATATCCTCCCCCCTCGTCTCCCATCCGCCACCCGAGGCCACCCACCCGCACGAGGCGCCTTCCGCCGACCCGGGCCACTCCGGCGCTGCCCGTGCCCGCCACCAGGAGCATTCCCGGGTCCTCCACCCCGAACGCCGACACCAGGGCAATCTCCAGGTCGGTGGTCACCCGCACGGTTCCGGCGGAGTCCCACGCCACCAGTTCGCGGTGCAGTGCCTCGCGCTCCGGTTCGCGGCCCGCGCCGGCCGCACCCACCACGAGGTGATCGATTCTCTCCGTCCCGGCCTCCCGGGCGGCCTGATGGAGTACGGTGGCGATCTCGTTGGCCAGCAGGGTGGCGGTCCGGGGGGACAGGTTCGGCGCCGCGCGCGGGGCCTCACACCGGGTGACCTCCACATCGCCCCGGGCCACGACAATGCGAATGCGCGACCCTCCGACATCGGCTCCGGCGAGCCAGGGTGCCCCGCGGGCAGGATTGCTCACGTGCGGCCCTCCCCGGTCACCACGGCACCCACGCGGGGACGGAGGGGGAAGAGGCTCGAACCCGCGCCGACCGCGAGAGTGAGAGCGGTGCCGAGGGGCACGTACCAGGGCCACGCCAGGCGGCCCACCGGTTCGAGCCAGGAGAACGGGGGCCAGGCGGAGAGTCTCGTGGCAAACACCACGACCAGCATGACCACGACCGACACCAGCGTGGCCGCGACCACATCCCGACCCCGGGCCCGGGGCCAGCGGGCCGCCAGCAGATAGGTGCCGAGCAGGGCGCCGTAGGTGACGGAGGCGATGCTGAGAGCCAGGACCACCACGGGAGTGTCGAGTCCCCGGGACATGCCGAAGAACCCCAGGGCTGCCCCGACCAGCCCCGCCCCCCACACCAGGGAGACTCGGCGTCCCACCCGAAGCAGGATGGCGGGATCCCGCTCCCCGGTCAGGGGAGCGTAGAAGTCGTGGGTGACCGCGCCCGCGAGGGCATTGATGGAGGAACTGATCGTGCTCATCGCCGCGGCGAGAATGCCCGCGATCAGAAGACCCGACACGCCCGCCGGGAGATGATCGAGGATGAAACGGGGAAAGATCGCGTCCGATCCGAGCCCGTCCGGCGCGGCTCCCGCACTCCAGATCGCCACTCCCAGCAGGAGAAAGAGGGTGAATTGCAGAATCACCACGACCCCGGATCCCACGAGAGCGATGCGCGCATCCCGGAGGGACCGGGTGGCGAGGAGGCGCTGCACGATGAGGTGGTCGGTGCCATGCGAGGCGGCACTGAGGAGTGCCCCGCCCAGGAGGCCGGCGATGAGGGTGTACGGGGTGGTCCAGGAGAGGGTGGGCACGATTATCCGAAGCTTGGCGGCTTCCTCCGCGGCGAAAAAGGAGGCGGCGGGGCCACCAGCCAGGCTCCAGGCGACACCCAGCGCGATGACTCCTCCGGTCACGTAGACCGTGAGTTGCAGCACGTCGGCCCAGACCACGGCGCGGAGCCCCCCGAACCAGGTGTAGACCAGCGTCACCGAACCCATCACCACGATGGACACCGGGACCCTCCACCCCGTGACCACAGTCAGGGGAATGGCGCCGGCAAAGATGCGGACCCCGTCTCCCAGAAACCGGGTGACCATGAACGTGGCGGACACCAGCCGCCGGGTGCCACCCCCGAACCGGTTCTCGAGGCGGGTGTAGGCCGTCTCCTGGGTACCGGCGAAGTACCCCGGCAGGAGCCAGAGTGCCACCCCGATCCGCCCCAGCAGGTATCCGAAGGCCAGTTGCAGAAAGGTGAGGTCGCCCCGGGCGCCGATGCCCGGAACCGAGATCACCGTGAGCGCCGAGGTTTCCGTCGCCACGATGGAGAGGAGAACCATCCAGGCGGGGAGGTCGCGGGCTCCGAGGAAATAATCCGACGATGTCGTCTGGCGGCGCGAGGCGCGGACACCCAGTCCGAGGGTGACCACAAAGTAGAGGACGAGGACGACAAGGTCGGGTGTGGACAGAATCGCTCCGCCCGGCAAAGGGGGACCTGCGGCCGAAAGAAAACGCGCGACCACAACGTGATCGCGCGAGAGAAGCACCGGTCGGTCAGATCACCGGTTCAGGCGGTGAAGCTGCTTCCGCACCCGCATCCGCCGGTGGCATTGGGGTTCTCGAAGGTGAATCCGGAGCCCTGCATCGAAGTGACATAATTGATCGTGACCCCGTTCAGGTACTGGAGGCTGAACGCGTCGACGAAGACCCGGATGTCGTTCAAGGCCAGGACCACGTCGTCCTCCAGCGGGCGTTCCTCGATGTTCAGGCTGTACTTGAAGCCACTGCATCCCCCGGGCAGCACCGCCACTCGGAGCCCCGCCGTGTCCAGCGACACCTGCTCGGCTTCGATGAACTTGCGCACCTCCGCGGCGGCGGCGTCGGTCAGGGTGACCTGCACCCCGTTCTGTGCCGTGTCCTGAGTGGTGTCCATGTGGCTTTCTCCTTGTGATCGGCTCCTGCCGGTGCGCCAAATGACTGCTCATGAACTTAAGGAAGCGGAGGGGAGGTGTCAATTTCCGGCGACCGACAAGTCCTCAGCGTCCGCGCAGAAGAGGATCGGGGCGGGGGGCCAGGCCGTAGGTCCGGATCAGCAGGACGGCTCGGTCCGCCACGGCCCGGCGGAGGGCCGCGATCCCGGTACCGGAGCGTGAGGGGTGGACCCGGTTGGTCAACAGGACGAGGACGAGGCCGAGGCCCGGATCGATCCAGAGCGAGGTGCCGGTGAAGCCGGTATGCCCAAAGGCCACATCGGACATCAGGGTGCCGGCACTGTTGGTTCCGGACGGCGTGTCCCACCCGAATGCGCGGCTAGACCCCGGGGCCGATCCCTGGCGCTGCCAGAACATGTGAACGAGGGGAGGAGGCGGGGGGGCGCCGCACGACGGGCGCGAGGGGGGACAATCCGGATACTCCAGGCCGCGGAAGCCACGGAGCAACCACTCCCCGAAGGTGAGAAGGTCGTTGGTGGAACTGAAGAGACCCGCATGCCCCGACACGCCGTCGAGGCGGGCGGCGTTCTCGTCATGCACCTCTCCATGGATGATTCTCCCGCGCCACGGGTCATCCTCGGTGGGGGCGATGCGGGAACGCCATTCGGCGGGTGGATTCCAGGTGGTCGAGGTCATCCGCAGCCACTGGAAGACCCCGTGGCGCAGCAACTCCGGGAGCGGGGCGCCGCCGACCCGCTCGACCACCTGGGTGGCCACGATGGCGCCCAGATCGGAGTACCGGAACCGGGTGCCCGGTGTGGTGTCGAGGGGTGTCCGGTTGGCGAGGGCGAGGGCCGAGTCCCGGGAGGTGGTTTCACGATAGAGGGGCCGGCCCGCCGGGAGTCCGCTCTCATGGGTGAAGAGGTGCCTCACCAGAACCTGGTCCTTTCCCGGTCCGGTGAACTCGGGGAGGTACTGCTGGACCGGCGCGCCGAGAAGGAGACGTCCCTGCTGCACCTGAAACAGCGCCGCGGTGGTGAGAGCCACGACCTTGGTGAGCGAGGCGAGGTCGTACACGGTGTTCCCGTCGGGACGCTGCGACATCCCGAGGCCGAGGCGCCCGGTACCGTGGAGGTGGCGATTCCCATGCACTGAAACGCCGAGCACCGCGCCCGGAGCGACTCCGCTCGCGATCGCCGAGTCGACGAGGGCGTCGAGCGGGGCCCAGGAGTGGGCCGGAAGGTCGAGACCGAGTCCGACAGTGGCCATCTCCGGGATCGTCACGGGAGAACGTCCCGTCACCGGGGCCCCTTCCAGAACTCGAGCGACCGCGCGCTCCTGCACCGGAGTGGGGGCCCACGCCAGCATGACGCCCCGGAACCCGAATGCCCTCCCCAGCACATAGGGGCTTCCCATCACCACCATGAGCGAGCTCCGGGGAGTGACCCCGCTCTGGTGGAGATGCCGGCGGAGCGGCTCGGGAAGGGTCGAGTCGGTTGGGGCGGTACCCCGGCGGCTGGCCACCAGCCAGATCGTGTGCGTGGCGAGGCCGGCGGTGGCTTCCGCCGCGGCCCACTCCTGCGGGGTGCTGGTGGGGGAGAGCCGCGTGATGGGACGGAGGGGGACACTCCGCTCCACCAGGGCTCGGTGCAGGGTGGTGCCGAGCGTGGCCGCCTCCGGTCCATCGCTCCAGGTGATGATGGCCACATCGCCTGTGGGGGACCGCATCTCGTCCAGGACTCCATCGCGGTTGCGGAGCAGGACCAGGGAGCGGCCGGCCACGCTGTCGGCCACCGCGAGGTGGGCTCGGGAGCCCACCACCTCGGGGATCGCGTCGAGTGAGACCATGCGGGTTCGGAAGAGCCCCGCCCGGTGCTTGAGCGCGAGGATCCGGCGCACCGACGCCTCGAGACGGCGATGCGGGATCCGTCCCCTCTCCACCGCGTCCACCATCGCGTCGATCACCACGGCGGGGTCGGTCGGCATCAGCAGGATGTCGGCGCCGGCGAGGAAGGCCTGGATCGCCACTTCCCCGGGGCTTCGGGGCCCCTGGAGCGCGCCCATGTCGAGCGCATCCGTCACGATGACGCCCCCGAACCCGAGACTGTCGCGGAGAATCCCGGTGAGGATGCCGGGGACGAGGGTGGCCGGCCGCCGTGCGGGATCGAGGGCGGGGAGCGCAATGTGTCCCGACATCACTCCCGTGACGCCGGCCCGGATCGCCGCCTCGAAGGGAGGAAGCTCTACCCGGGAGAGCCGGGACCAGGGAGCGTTCACCTCGGGGAGGCCGAGGTGGGAATCGGTGTCGGTGTCCCCGTGGCCGGGGAAGTGCTTCACCGTCGCGAAGAGTCCGTTCTCCTCCATGCCGCGAACCGTCTCCGCCACGAGGCGTCCCACCCGGGTTGGATCGGAGCCGAAGGAGCGGGTGTTGATGATCGGGTTGGCCGGGTTGCTGTTGACGTCCGCCACCGGGGCGAAGGCCATGTGGATCCCGACGGCCCGGGCCTCCCGGGCCGTGATCCGGCCCATGGCCCAGGCGTCCTCCAGCCGTCCCGTGGCCGCGACCCCCATGTTGGTGGGAAAGGCGGTCCCTCCCGTGAACCGGGAGGCGCTTCCCCCTTCCAGATCACTGGCCACCAGAAGGGGAAGGGTGGACAGCGACTGCAGGTGATTGAGCCGGGCGGCGATGTCGAGGGGGGAACCGATGGACGCGATGATCCCCCCCACATGCAGCTCGTCCACCCAGAGCCGGAGCCGGTCCAATGCTTCCGCGTCGTAACCGCTGTAACTTCCGGGTGTGAACGGCATGATGAGTTGTGCCACCTGGTCCCGGGGCGACAGTCCCGCGAGGATCTCCTCGAGATCGGCGGAGGAGGGCCGTGGGACAGGGTCCGTCCCCGGCCCCGATCCGCACGCGGCGAGCAGAATCACCAGGGCGCCGAGGAGCGGGCGATGACCACGGCCTGGCGCCTGGCGGGCACCGCCCTGCTCGCGGCAGGGGCCTGTGGGGGGGGCGAGACCTCTCCCGTCGCGACCCGGGTACGTCCCGGCCTCGAGGTGCTGGTGGAGGACAGCGTCCATCTGGTGACGGGCCGGAGGGTGGGACTGCTCACCAACCAGGCCGGGGTGGACCGCCACGGGCGGCATGGGGTGGAGGTTCTGCGGGATCACGGCGTGAATCTGGTGGCCATCTTCTCTCCCGAGCATGGCTTTCGTGGGATGGCGGCGCCCGGTGAGGAGGTGACCTCGACCGTGGACAGCACCACCGGTCTCCCAATCTACAGTCTCTACGGCTCCGAAGCAGCGGGCAATCTGGCGCGCGTGGCCGACGCGGACGTGCTGCTGATCGATCTGCAGGACGTGGGATCCCGGTACTTCACCTGGCTCCATCTGGCGGTGGACGTGATGCGGGTGGCCGGGGCGGCCGGCGTGCCGGTGGTGGTTCTCGACCGCCCCAACCCCATTGGGGAGGCGGTCCAGGGGAATGTGCTGGATCCCGCCTTCCAGAGTCCGGTCGGCCGCCTTGCCCTCCCGATGCGACACGGGATGACCTTCGGGGAACTGGTGCGGCTGGCTCGGCACGACCTCGGCATCGACGTGGACCTGCGGGTGGTGCCGGTGACCGGGTGGTCTCGGGACCTTCCCCTTGACGAAACCGGTCTCCCGTTTCGCCCTCCCAGCCCGAATCTGCGGAGCATGGAGGCGCTGTACCATTATCCCGGCCTCTGTCTCTTCGAGGGAACCGCCCTCTCGGTGGGCCGCGGGACGGACGAACCCTTCACCCGGATCGGTGCTCCCTGGCTCGACACCACCCGGGTGCTGGCGCGGGTGAGGGCGGCGGCGCTTCCGGGGGTGCGCTTCCAGGGTGTCACCTTCCTCCCCAGAACTCCGGGTGATGGAAAGCTCACCGACACCCTCTCGGTGGGCATCCAGCTTCAGGTTACAGACCGGGTCCTCTACGACCCCACCCGCACCGCCGTGCAGCTCCTCGAGGCGATCGTCGCGATTCACGGCGAACAGATCGGATTCATCCCGGCCCACTTCGATCGACTCGCCGGAACCGATCAGTTGCGCCTCGCGCTCGCGCGCGGGGTTCCGGCGGCGGAAATCGTCTCGGCCTGGCCCGGTGCGCTGGATGCGTTCCGGAGGCACCGGGCGGAGGTGTTGGGGATCTCCCCCGGGGCGGGCCGGTGATCCGCGCGACCGGCGCGGCGGGAGGGAGAGGGTGCACGATTGCCCCTGGGTCGGTGGGGAGGTTATTTTTCAGGGCTACTTTGGCCCCGGCGGGGTGAACGGGGCATGGCATCTCTCTGGGAGGATGCACGTTCATGAAGTTGGTCACGGCATCCCTCGAAGGTGCGTTCTTCGCGACGACCAGGCCGGTCACGTCCTGGCTGATCCGCCGGGGGGTTCGTCCCAACGACATCACGACGGTGGGTGCCGCCGTGGTGGTGGCGTCCGCCGTGGCGACGGGATTCGGGATGCTCCGCACCGGCGCCGGCCTCCTTCTGTTCAGCGGGGTGGTTGACACGCTGGACGGGCAGGTGGCGAGGGAGACGGGTCGCGCCTCGGTCTTCGGGGCCTTTTACGACTCCACGCTGGATCGGCTGGGGGACGGGGTGACGTTTATGGGGATCGGGGCCTGGTTTCTCACCACCCCCGAGGTCATCGCGCCGGTGCTGGGCGCCCTGATGTGCATGGCGGCGATTCTCGCGAGCACGCTGGTGTCGTATGCTCGGGCCCGTGCCGAGGGCCTGGGGCTGGAATGCAAGGTCGGCCTGGTGCAACGGGCCGAACGGCTGATCGGGATCGGGGTCCCGGTGCTGTTTTTCGGGGGCGGTCCCCAGGGGCTCCTGTTGCATGTCCTGGTGGCTCTGCTGGCCCTCGGTTCGACGATTACAGTCGTCCAACGTTTTGTCTATGTCCACCAGATCACCCGGGATGCCGGCATGGGCCGGCCCGCGACGTGATCCGGGACGCTTCTCAACGGAAAGGAATGCGCGTGCCTGATCGTACTGCCCGGCCCATTGCGCCGGCCACGGGAAAACTCGGTATCCTCTGTGTTGGCCTGGGGGCCGTCGCCACCACGTTCATCGCCGGGGTGGAAAATGTTCGCCGGGGCAAGGCCACCGCTTTCGGGGCCCTGACCCAGATGGGAACGATCAGGCTCGGCAAGCGCACCGATCACCGGACACCCCTCATCAAGGACTTTGTCCCCCTCGCGTCGCTCGACGACATCGTGTTTGGGGCCTGGGATCCGGTGCCGGACAATGCCTACCGGTCGGCGTTGGTCTGTGGAGTGCTTGACAAGCACGAGCATGTCGAGCCGATCGCCGACTTCCTGAAGACGGTGACCCCGATGCCGGCGGCCTTCGACCAGCACTACGTCAAGCGCCTCACCGGCACCAACGTCAAGAAGGGCACCCGGCGGGAACTCGCCGAGGCCATCCGCCAGGACATCCGCGACTTCAAGGCGAAACACGGCTGCTCCCGCCTGGTGGTGGTCTGGTGCGCCTCCACCGAGGTGTTTATCGCCCCGGGCCCGCAGCATGCCACCCTGGCGGCGTTCGAAGCGGCGATGGACGCCAATGATCCGGCGATCGCCCCGTCGATGCTCTACGCCTGGGCCGCGTTGATGGAGGGGGTGCCCTACGCCAATGGGGCGCCCAATCTCTCCTGTGACATGGGGGCCATGGTGGAACTCGCCGCCGCCAAGCAGGTGGCGATCGGCGGGAAGGACTTCAAGACCGGCCAGACGATGGTCAAGACCGTGCTCGCCCCGATGTTCAAGGCGCGCATGCTCGGCGTGGCCGGCTGGTACTCCACGAACATCCTGGGCAATCGGGACGGCGAGATCCTCGACGATCCGGAGAGCTTCAAGACCAAGGAGGAGTCCAAGCTCGGGGTGCTCGAGTACATCCTCCAGCCGAAGCTCTATCCGCAGTTGTACGAGAACATTTTCCACAAGGTCCGGATCAACTACTACCCTCCGCGCGGCGACAACAAGGAAGGGTGGGACAACATCGACATCTTCGGGTGGCTTGGCTATCCGATGCAGATCAAGGTCGATTTCCTCTGCCGCGACTCGATCCTGGCCGCCCCGCTGGTGCTCGATCTGGCCCTCTTCTTCGATCTGGCCCAGCGCGCCGGGATGCATGGGATTCAGGAGTGGCTTTCCTTCTACTTCAAGAGCCCGCAGACCGCGCCGGGGCTCTACCCGGAGCACGACCTGTTCATTCAGCTCACCAAGCTCAAGAACACGTTGCGCTACATGGTGGGGGAGGAGCAGATCACGCACCTGGGGGTGGAGTACTACGAGTCGACGGACGCCTGAACCGGGACCCGGCCATGAAGTACTTTCACCGTACCAGTGTATCCCCCGATGACGTGGTGGCCCGGGCGGCCTCTTATTTAGGCGCCCGGCTCACCCCGGTGGAGGAGGGAGCCCGGCGCCGCCGATTTTCCGGCGCCATCGGGCAGGTCACCCTCACGGTGCAGGCCGAGGGGGGCCACTACACCCTCGTCACCGCGGAAACGAACCAGCCGGGCGAAAGCGAAGTGGACAAGCTGGTGAAGCGCTTCCTGGGCGTGGTGCACACCGCGGCGGAGCCGTCGCACGTGTTGCGCGGCGCGTACTGACCCGCCCCGTGTCGGCGAGGGCGGCTCCGGATCCCTCCGCCCCGGCTCCGCCGGCGGGGCTGACGCGTGCCCAGATACACGAGCTCTACTATTACATGAGGTTGACCCGGTCGCTCGAGGAGCGACTGGTCAACCTCTACCGCCAGACCCGGGTCATTGGCGGGCTCTTCCGGTCCCTGGGCCAGGAGGCCGACGCCGTCGGCAGTGCCTACGCGCTGGACCGCTCCCGGGGCGACATCCTCTCCCCGCTCATTCGCAACCTCGGCTCGATGCTGGTGCAGGGCGCCCTCCCCATCGAAGTGTTGCGGCAGTACATGGCCAAGGCGGAAAGCCCGACCCGGGGCCGGGAACTGAACATCCACTTCAACGACCTCCAGCGGGGGTTTCTCGGACAGATCTCCCACCTGGGCGACATGGTGGCGGTGATGGCGGGTGTCGCCCTCTCCTTCCGGATCCTGCGGCAGGACCGCGTGGGGCTCGTGTATGCGGGCGACGGGGCCACGAGCACCGGCTCGTTCCATGAAGGGCTGAACTTCGCCGCCGTGCAGCGACTCCCCCTGGTGGTGATCGTGGAGAACAACGGGTACGCCTTCTCCACGCCACTGCACCGGCAGACCGCCGTGTCGTCCTTGGTCGAGAAGGCCGCCGGCTACGGAATTCCCGGCGTGCAGGCGGATGGCAACGATGTCCTGGCGGTGTACGAGGTGACCCGGGCCGCTGTGGACCGGGCCCGGGCCGGAGAGGGAGTGACCCTGATCGAACTGTTGACCTACCGCCGGAAAGGACACGCCGAGCACGACAACCAGTCCTACGTCTCCGCCGAGGAACTGCGGCACTGGGAAGCCAACGATCCCATCGCCCGGGCCCTCCAGCGGTTCACCGAGGCGGGGTGGGCCACCGCCGACGAACTCCAGGCCCTCGACGCCCGGGTCGAGGCCCAACTCGATGTGGCCGTGGCCGCCTGCGAGAATGAGCCGATGCCCGACCCCGAAAGCGCACTTGACGGCGTGTATGCCAACCCGCCATGCCTCGAGCCGGAATGGTACCGGAGACTCGATGGCTGAGATCACCTATCTGGAGGCGATCCGCCAGGGCCTCTCCGAGGAGATGGCCCGGGACGACCGGGTCTTTCTCCTCGGCCAGGACATCGGGGCCTACGGGGGGGCCTTCAAGGTGACCGAAGGGTTCCTTGCCCGTTTTGGTGCCAACCGTGTCATCGACACCCCGATTTCGGAAACGGCCATCGTCGGCGCGGCGGCAGGGGCGGCCCACATGGGGCTCCGGCCGGTGTGCGAGATGCAGTTCATCGACTTCCTCTCCTGCGCCTATTCGATTCTCACCAACTATGTGGCCACCGCGCGGTACCGGGCCGGAGGCCTTCCCACTCCGATGGTGATCCGCGGCCCCTGCGGAGGGTATGTGCGCGGGGGACCCTTCCATTCCCAGATGCCGGAGGCCGCGTACCTGCATACTCCCGGGCTCAAGATCGTCTGCCCGGCGACGGCGAGGGACGCCAAGGGACTGATCACAAGCGCCATCCGTGACGAGGATCCGGTGCTCTTCTTCGAACACAAGTATCTTTACCGACGGGTGAAGGAGGACCTGCCGGAGGGCGAGGAGGTCGTGACCCCGATCGGCACGGCCCGCCTGGCCCGGGAGGGCCGGGATCTGAGCATCATCACCTGGTCCGCCATGGTGTTCCGCGCCTTGGAGGCCGCGGAGGTGCTGGAACGGGAGGGCGTGTCGGTGGAGGTGCTCGATCTGCGCACCCTCCTGCCGATGGATGATGCGGCGATCGAGGCGACGGTGCGCAAGACGAACCGGGTCCTGATCGCCCATGAGGACACGAAGACCGGGGGCGTGGCCGGTGAGATCACGGCCCGGATCAACGAACGGTGTTTCGAGTTTCTCGATGCCCCGGTACGCCGGGTGGCGGCGCTGGATGTGCCGCTCCCCTACGCGCCGACGCTCGAGGACTATGTGTTGCCCCACACGGACGACCTGGTGCGCGCCGCGCGCTGGCTCGCCGCCTACTGACCGATGCGGCCCCCGCCGAGGCGGAGTCCCGCAGGAGAAGGAGATCATGGCCCGGATTGACGTCATCATGCCCCAGATGGGGGAATCGATTGCCGAAGGAACCCTCTCGCGCTGGCTGAAACAGGTCGGGGAGACGGTCAAGCGCGACGAACCGATCTTCGAGATTTCCACGGACAAGGTGGATGCGGAGATTCCGTCCCCCGGGGCAGGTGTCCTGGCCGAAGTGCTGGTGAAGGAAGGGGAGACTGTGGCAGTGCAGACGGTGGTGGCCCGGATCGAAACCGAGGCCGGGGCCGCGGTGAGCGCGGAGGCTCCCGCCGCTCCGACGCCCGCACCGTCGCCGGAGCCCGCCCCCGCGGCCCCGGCACCGGCTCCGACGAAAGCGACGGCCCCTGCG
>JBDIWC010000082.1:0-12370 GCA_039794085.1 Gemmatimonadales bacterium | reverse complement strand
TCAGCGTCTGCGCCTTCGAAAAAGTGCCGTTGGCACAGGCTTTTTCGGGGTCCCCCCACACTTCGGACACGACCCCCAACCGTAACCAATTGTCACTCTTCGACTTCTAACCGGACAGTAGTGATGTGGGTTACCGGGTGTTGGAGGCTGGGACCCCAATACCCAATACCCAGAACCCAATACCTGGTGTGAGGTGTTGAAGGGGGCCGGAAACACGACGCCCGGTCGGGTGCATTGCACCGACCGGGACGCAGGCTCATCGCAGAATTCATCACCCGGACTGCGAAGATGCTCCGGGGCCCGAAGGCTATAGTTGTTTGCTGCTCACTCTCAAGCAAGCAATGTACCACATCACCCCCCCGGAGCGCAACCCCCCTTTCCAGATTCGACCCTAGCGGCGCACCGGGCGGCTATCCATCCCACCTTTCGGGCTGTCGGCCGTGACGGTCCAGGGCCCATTTCCCCGGACCACCCATCGTACCGTCACCGAGCTCATGCCGGGGATATTGGCCACCTTGAGGCGTTCCGGTCGGGCCTTTTGCTCCACGGCCGTTCCCAGGGGGGCTCCTTCCACCACGAATCCGGCCACCACCTCACCCCCGGTGATCGAGATCCAGTCGGGCCGGCTGATCTTGTTCTCCACGTCCTGCTGGGTGTGGGTCGGGGCGAGCCGCTTGTTCCCCACCATGGCCGTCACCTCGGTCAACCCCTGCCCCAGGGAGCGGACCGCCACCGAGTCGACCCGCACCAGGGGCATCTGGCTCGCCTGGTAGAGGGTGAAGGCCATGTTCCGGTGATTTTCCGCCTGGAGGAGGAATCCCGGGACGGCACGGGTGTACTGCTTCTTCACCCCGCCGACCTCGACCTCCCCGAACTGGGGGTGCTGCACCCGGGTCCACGGCACGATCGCCTCCCCGAACAGGAGCAGCCGGTCGAAGGCATATTCGGGTGAATCGTACCGGTTGTTCTCCGGCGGGCGCTCGAAGTACTTGAAGGGAGTCCAGAGCTCGTTGGAAAAGGTGAGGATCCCCCGGGCCCCGTAGAACCAGTCGAGTTCCCCGCCCCAGACGGTGTAGAGATCCTTCCATACCACCATGTACTTGTAGCCGGGGAGAATGGTCTCTCCCACCTCGCCGAGCCGGTCGAACACCCGGACGTCGGCGGGGCGGAACTCGTCCTGCCGCATTCCGGGTCCGCGCAGGATCATTCCACCAAAGTTGTGATAGGTCTGCGCTCCCGCAATGTTGGGATGGCGGGTGACGAAGTCGATGACCGCACGGGTCTCGGCGAGAGACGTCGGATAGAGATCCGCGCCGCCCTGCACATACTGCGGCATCCAGCGCCAGGGCCAGTTCCGGTTGGGATCGTAGGAGCCCGCCGGCCCATCCTCGCCGACGCGCCCGTCTCCATCCCGATCGATTCCCTCGAAGCCGAGGAT
The DNA here is from genome assembly GCA_039794085.1 of Gemmatimonadales bacterium. GTDB lineage: Bacteria > Gemmatimonadota > Gemmatimonadetes > Gemmatimonadales > GWC2-71-9 > OFTM291. The sequence goes on along the minus strand of JBDIWC010000082.1, from coordinate 10,932 downwards.
CTCCCACTCGCCGGGCTGATCGGGAAGCGCGGGCACCATGAGCCGGGGATCCTCGGGGGAGGTGATCATCCGGCCGTTCGGATTCCGCCGCCGCATCAGGGTGATGTGCCCGTCTCCATTCAGATCCTCGAACCCGTCCTCGTCGATGAGCCCGTCTCCATCATTGTCCCGCGGCGCCATTCCGGCCCGCGGTGAGTGCGGAGAGTTCGGCCGTTTGAGGAAGTCCTCCCGGCCATCGGGGTTGATGCTGGGGATGATGTAGAAGGTGCGATCGTTGAGCAGGGAGTCGAGGGCCGGCACCTGATCCGCCATCTCGCAGAGGTACCAGGCGGTATAGAGCGAGGTCTCGGTCCCCTGGATCTCGTTGGAGTGGATGTTGCCGTCGATGTACATCGCGGGCTTCCGGTCGGGATCGCCCACGGTGAAGTTGGAGACGGTGATGAGCCAGAGCTCCCGCCCCTCGGTGCTCTTCCCGATCGAGCCGAGACGGCACCGGTTCGGGTGGGCCTCCTGGAGCCGGCGACCGATCTCGCCGATCGCCGCGTGGTCATAGTACCGATCCCACATCACCGGCACCTTGGGATCCTTCGGTGCGCCCACGGCGGCCAGGTTGCCAAGGGGCTGCTGGGCCGTCACGGGGGGCACCGCGAGCAGAGCCACGATGCCGAGGGTCATCCAGGACCCGGTCAGGGAGTGCAGACGCATGATCCGGTTCCTCTAGCGAAGGGTGAGAGTGGTGACGGCGGTGCCCGCGACGGGGCTCTCCGCGCGCAACGTGACAGTGGTCCCCGAGGCCCCGGTCACCACCCAGGAGAGTTCCTCACTTCGCCCGCTCCCGGGGATCGTTCCGAGCAGTTGAATCGCGCGGCCTCCGGCCACTTCCAGGCCATTCCCGGTGAGGGAGACCTTGATCTGCCGCGGCCAGCGGGCGCGCTCACCGATCGCGGCGCGGGTGGGGAGGAACCCGGTGTTGGCCACCTGCGCCGTGATCCGCCAGGCGTTCCGGCCCAGCGACTCGGCCCTGGCGTCGCGCCACGCCACCTGCGGCAGCATCCCGGCGAGTTCCGTGATGAAGCGGGTATGCTGAGTGACGGCACTGTCGGCAAAGGGCGCGGGCGGGTTGAGCGTGGCCCCGGGGCGCATCCCGCCGACTTCCACGAGTTGACCGGGGAAGTCGGGGTGCTGAATCGGGGTCTTCGGCAGAACAGCCGTGGGGTCGTGAGCATCGAGCCACGCCACGGTCTTCCGTTCCTGGATCATCGGATCGGGGCTCGGAGTTCCCCCCGCTCCGCCGGCTCCCCCCGCTCCCCCCACTCCCCCCGCGGCGCGGGCAGCCCCTGCCCCGCGGGCCGTGCTGTCGGAGGGGGGGGGGGTATCGGGAATCCACCAGCCGCGGGACCCGAAGGCGAATCGTCCCATGTGATAGTAGAGCCAGGTGAGGACGTCACCGCCGAGGGCCTCCGCGGGCGGTGTGCCGGTGAGTCCGGTGATCCTCTTGAACCGGGTCGACACCTCACCGAACCAGGCCTCGTCGGCGGAGAGGACGCTGGTGTAGGGTCCTCCCTGCGAGGTCCCCTCGGGGGCTCCGCCGCCGGAACCGGCGCGGTGCTTCCAGGGCGACATCAGATTGTCCTGCGGCCCCAGCACATAGGCCGCGGCAATGTTCGGATGGGCCACCACGAACTCCGCGAGGCCCCGGGCCTCGGGTGAAGAAACCGGATGGAGACCGGCCCCGGCGCGGAACCAGGGATAGTCATGCGGAAAGTTCAGATTGATGTCGGTGCCCCCAGGCCCGTCTTCCAGGGCCACCCCGTCTCCATCCTGGTCCCGCGATTCGGTCCGCACGCTCCATCCTCCGGTCTCCCCCTTCGCCGCATCGGCCCGGCGCATGAGGCGTGGCTCCAGGGAATCGGGCCGCCACTCGCCCGCGGGATCAGCGATGCGCATGACGGTGATGAATCCGTCGCCGTTGAGGTCGAGGGGACCGTCCTCGTCGGTGGCGCCGTCGTGGTCGGCGTCGTCGGGTGCGCCGTTGGTCCTGCGCTCCCAGCGCGGGGTTCCGAACAAGGCCTCGGCGGCGTCGGGATTGAGACGAGGCACCACGTAGAGCGTGGTCCGGTCGAGAAGCGCGGTGATGGCGGTGTCGCTCCCGTAGCCGGATGCGAGATGCTCCAGGGCACCGAGGGCGATGGCCGACCCGAGGAGATGCGGACCGTGGGCGTTGGCCACGATCAGGAGGGCCGGCCGGGAATCCACCGTGGCCCCGGCCCCGAGCCGGATGGCGGGGACGGCGCGTCCGCCGGGCGAGGTGGCGATGGTGGAGACCTCGATCAGGCGGGGATGGGCCCGGCGCAGGCCATCCACCGCGGAGAGCAGGGCCGCGTGATCACGGTAGGGAGTGCTGCCACCCGTCTGGGAGTGCAGGCCGACCGGACTCAGGAGTCCAACTGCGATCCAGCATGCGAGCGTTCGGGTGTTGGGCCATCGTGTCATCGGCGGGCACTCCAGAGTTGGGCGAAAGATTTTTTCCGTTTGGCAGGGTCGGGTTCGCTCCCCACTCACTGCAAAGTAATGGGATTCACGCTCGTCGCTCCCGGAAGAACTCGCGCAGGAGGTCGCCTGCGGCCTCGGCCTCCACTCCGCCGATCACCTCGACCCGATGATTGAGCCGAGGGTGCCGGAGGAGATCCTCCACCGAACCGGCCATGCCGCTCTTCGGGTCCCAGGCACCGAACACCACCCGCCCGACCTTGGCGAGGATGATGGCGCCGGCGCACTGGGCACACGGCTCCAGGGTCACGTACAGGGTCGCGTCGGGGAGCCGGTCCGCCCCTGTCGCTCGCAGCACCTCACGAATGGCCAGCGCCTCGGCGTGCGCTGTGGGATCGGACATGGCACGCATCCGGTTGTGGCTGCGGGCGAGCACCACCCCCTCGGTCCCGGTGATGACGGCCCCGACCGGAACCTCCCCCTCGGCGGCGGCGGCGCGGGCCTCCTCCAGGGCGAGGAGCATCATCGAGCGGTCCTGGTTGCGGACCGGTGGCGAGGCGGAATCTGACATGGCGGGAAAGTAGTCGAGATTCCCGCTCACACTACCGGGAGACTCGATAGACCCTCACGATCGGAGTACCCAGAGAGTCCAGTCCCGGGATCGCGATCCGGTTTCCCGCCACACCCGGATCGATCCCCCCGCTCGGCGGCAACCCAACCACGGTGGCTTCCAGACGACCCTCCGCGTCGAACACCTCGTAGCGCGGCCCGTCCGGGGTCACGAGTTCGACCCAGAGGCGTCCGACCTCGTCGTGAAACATCGACACCACGGGAGGTTTGACAGCGGGACGGGCAAAGTCCCCGCGATCACAATCCGCCGTGGGCCACTCGCGCCGGAACCGGTTCCACTCCCCATTGGCACTGTCCCACTCGGCGTCGGTGATGGGCGTGGGGGCGACGCTTCGCTCGAGGACCCGGAGAGTATCCCCCTCTGCATCCACGAACGTGACCTGATACCGGGAGGTCAGAGCTACCGCCTGGGCACCGGCCGGTGTCGGGATGGCAATAAAGCTCGCTCCAAAGGGGGTGGCGAAGTAGCTCATCGCACCATCCGGCCTCGCGCACATCCGCGGGCGCGTCTCCGTTGGTGCAACCTGGACAACGGCCATCGTATCGACCGGTCCAGCCTGCGAGTATCGGACGAAGACGGGAGCCGAGCGGCCTTCACTCGATCGCAGCGCCAGGCTCCAGAACAGGGGGGGAGTCCGGTGAAGCCGAACGACATTGCCGCCGGTGATCAGGGGCGCGGGCCAGGAGGTGACCCAGGCACCCGCGGAGTCGAAGAGACCGATGCGGCCGTTCCCCGGATCGAGCAGCGCGAGTTGGTCATCGAGCCACGCGATCGAATAGGGAGTACGATACTCTCCGGGCCCCGATCCATCCCTACCCACCTGGCGGAGGAATACTCCCATCGAATCGAACACCGGGATGGTGCGGTTGGAAGGGTCGACCACGTAGACCTGGCCCCTTCGATCGAGGAGCACCGACCGGATCGTCCCGAACTCAAAGGCCGACCCCGTCGCCCCGATCTCATGGAGCAGCGTGGCGTTCCAGACCGGAGCGTCGCCAATCGATTCGATGATCGGATAGGATCCGGAGGAGTCGATGGAGACGTGAAACGAGGTTCGGGCGCTGTCGGTGGGCCGACACGCCACCAGGACTGACAAGACAACACAGGCCTTCAGGCGCGTCATTGTGCTCTCCATTCCTGTGATGGGTTCCCGACCTCTCCTTCCGATTCACAACCGTGACAAATGGTCGCGTTCCTGTTCAGGGGATCTCTGATCAATGGGCCCTCGGACCCATTTTGCCACCCGCACGCCACTCCGGCGAACGCCGGGGTCCATTGCAACGGACACACACGAAGACACGAAGACACGAAGGGCACGAAGCTCCTGGAGAAGGGCACGAAGCTCCTGAAACTGCCTCCACTCAAAGTCGCGAGGGCGCAGGGACGGCAAGAAGCGGACGATTTCGACCTCCGTGTTCACTGTGGTGCCCCTCCCCCAACCCGAGTTGAACCGCTGGGGGCACGAGGACACAGTTTGAACACAAACGGCAACAACATTGTTGGCGACGGCCTGAAACCCACACCGGCGGCCCGCGGGCCGCCGCGGGTTGGCAGGGAAGGCAGTGTACAGGCCGTTCGCGAACGGCCCGTACACGTTGGCAGATTGGCCCAAGGGTCGTTCACGAATGGGGAGAGTCCCAGCGGAGCAGTGACCCAGGTTCGTGAACTCTTTGGTTCCGCCTCTGCCGGCTTAGGTATCAGGTCTTGCTTCACGGGACCTCTCGAATCAAATCGTACCATTGTCACCTCCACGAAAACAAGCGAGCACCACCCTGTGGAACACTGCGAACGCGCTGGGAAAGGTCCCTTCTCCGGCTCCGTGCATTCCTGCGCCTTGGCGCCTTTGCGTTGATCTGTTTTTGGCGGGAGGCCAGCGGGGCAATCCAGGCGACAGGAAGTACACCGGCAACCTTCTCAGATCCCTCGCTCTCGCTCGGGATGACGGGCATTGGCGCGCCGTCCAATTGATCAGAGTCTCCCTGGCATCAGGAATCGAAAGCAAGACCTGCCCCCAGCCTTCTCAGTGGGTCGCCCAGAAGTCCAGCAGCCGAGCATTCACCACCTGCGCCTGCTCGATGTGCGGCAGGTGTCCCGCCGAATCGACCGGAACAAACTCCACCGACGGAATGCCGCGGCGCACCACCTCCGACAGCGACAAGAGGACCGTCTGGTCCTGCTTGCCCCAGATGAGCAGCGCCGGAACCCCGGTGCGACCGGCCCGGGCGTACAGGGTGTCGAAATCCACGCGTGACGCGAGGCCCAAGGTCGAGAGCAGCGACCGCCCGAACCCCTGGTAGCGCATCTGGGGACGGTATTGATCGGGCCACGTGGGATAATGCTCGGGGTGGAGAAAGTCGCTCAACTGATTCTCCGCCATGCCCGGTACATGCATCACCTTCCAGATCCAGGGACCGACCAGGGGAAGGCGCAGGGCCCAGGGCAGCACCGGTCGCTCCGCCATCGGGTCGACCAGGGTCAGGGTCCGCACCCGGTCGGGGTGATTCGCCGTGAAATGGGCGGTGACGAATCCTCCAAAGGAGAGGCCGACCAGGTCCGCCGGCCCGGTGATCCTCAACGAATCGAGAAGCTCGCCGAGCTGAGCGTCGTAGAGCGCGCCATCGTAGTCGACGTCGGGCCGATCCGACCAGCCGCGGCCATACAGATCATATCGGAGCACCCGATGTCCCGCGGCGGTCACCCCGGCGACGGTCGAGTCCCAGATGTAATAGGGGACGGAGAACCCGTGCACCAGAACGACCACGCGTCCCGAGTCGGGACCGGTGATCTCATAGTGGGTCGTTCCGGGAGAGAGGACCATGAACTGCCCCGGGCCCGCCACCCGGGCGGCGGCATCGAGAGTGAGCCTCTCGGGGCTCTTCCAGGCCCTATAGGCCCACGCTCCCACGAACAGGGCAATGACCACAGCGGCGATTGCGAACAGGAGGCGACGCATGGGGGCAACTCCCGGAGGTGGAGTGGCTGAGTCTCTGGAAGATACCTCCTTCGTGCCGCACGGGAGTCCCGCGGGATCGCCGCCTCGCTCGGGCTCAGATCCCGCTCGGGTCGCCTCACCGCCTCATTGGGAGTAAATCAACACGCTGTAGGGCCCGATGCTGATCGCCGCCTGCCCGGGAAGCCCGTCACAGGGACCGGGTTCGGCGACGACGTCGGTGCTCGGATGGTTCCCGAAGTCGTCGCTGTAGCCCTGCCAATCGCTGTTGAAGCGGAGCCTCCAGGGACCTGCCGCGGGAAATCCGATGCGATGCTCGCTCCTCGCATCACGGGAAAAGTTGGCGACGACCACCACGTCGTCTCCCGGTCCCCCCCCCCCCTGGTCCCAGCGGTGAAAGCCGAGAATCTTGCGCTCGTGGTGCAGATGATGGACCTCGATGTGTTGCCCGCATAGACCCCGTGTGCCACCCGCCCGGTTCAGTCGCAGCCGGATGAGGTCGCGATACAGCCGGACGATGCCATGGAACTCGTCCCGCTGGTCCCAATCGACGGGCACGGTGTCGCGGAAGGTCCCGCCCTCCAGGAATTCCTGGCCCTGGAACAGCATCGGGATCCCGGGCGCGGTGAAGACCATCGCGGCGGCGAGCGTCGAGCGTTTCCGGGCATCCCAGCCCTTGGGATCGTCCGGACTGATCTCCTGGGGCACGCGGGCCCGCTTGTTCGACACTTCGTCATGCGACTCACTGTAGATGACCCGATCGAAGACGTCCTCGTCAAAGCGATGACACAAGGCATCCCGGACGTCGTCGAGCGACCGGTCCGCATCCTCCGGTGTCGTGACCGCGATGCGAATCGGGTGGACGAAGGTGGGATCCCACTGGGCGCCAAAGCCGGCCCCACCGGCGCTGGTTCCCCTGGTGATCCACTCGTTGTTCTGCAGGTCCTCCGCGATGGTGACCTTCCCGGGGAAGAGCGTGGCCACCCGGTCGTTGATCGTTTGGAGCAGGCTCCACCCCTCCGGGAGGTTGTGGACGCCGATCCCCCGGACGGAACGCACAAAGTGGGTGGAGTCGAAGCGGAGCCCGTCGAGATGATACTCGCCGAGCCACATCGTCACGTTGTCCAGGATGTAGCGCCGGACCTCCTCGCGCCGGTAGTCGGGCCGGGTCTCTCCCCACGGCGTATGCGCCCGGTCATCGTTGTAGAAGTAGATGCCGCCCCGGCCGTTTTCGCTCCAGCCGTCAAACTGCCAGAGATCGAGGTCACTCGGACCCAGGTGGTTGTACACCACGTCCAGGATCACCGCGATGCCCGCCCGGTGGGCACGCTTCACGAACTGCTTCAAGGCCAGCGGTCCGCCGTAGGTCGTTTCCACCGAAAAGATGTGGGAGGGGTTGTACCCCCAGGACCTGTCGCCGGCGAACGAGGCCACCGGCATGATCTGGATGGCATTGATACCGATCCGCCTCAGGTGGGCCAGCTGGGCGCTCACGGAGGGGAATTGCCCCGGGTGCGGAACATCCTCCCGGTCGTGGAAGGTGCCGACATGGAGTTCGTAGATGACCAGCTCGTTCCACGGCGGGAGTTGGAAGGCGTCATCCTCCCAGTCGAACGCGGTGTCGTGCACGATGGCGTTGCCGACCGAACTGGTCACCGCCCGGGCATAGGGGTCGACCCGGTGCAACTCCCCGTGCTCGGTGGACAACAGAAACTTGTACTGGTCCCCCACGCGCGCCTCCGCCACCTCCGCAGACCAGCACCCGTTTTCCTCGGCGTGCAGGGGGTGGGCGGATCCGTCCCATCCGTTGAAGGACCCGATGACCGAGACCCGCTGTGCATGGGGTGCCCAGACACGGAAGCAGACGCCTCCCGCGTGCGGGCTCGCCCCCATGGCAGTTCTCCGGGCGTCCGGGGTCAAAATGGGGTCGTTTCCGTCTCCGGCTCCGGTACCGGAACCGGGGTCTCGTAGCGCTCCAGCCGGAGGGACGATCCGTCCCGCGCCACGTGGACCGTGTCGCCCTCGACGTACTCACCTTCGAGCAGCTCCAGGGCGATCGGGTTCTGCAGGGTCCGCTGGATGACCCGCTTGAGTGGTCGGGCCCCATACACCGGATCGTACCCCTGCTCGGCGAGAAGATCGGCCGCCTCCTCGGCGACGTCCAGAGTGAGCCCGCGGGCCGCCATCAGGGTGGCCAGGTGGCCGAGCTGGAGCCGCACGATCTGGCGGATCTCCTCGTGGCCGAGCGGCCGGAAGACCACCACGTCGTCGACCCGGTTCAGGAACTCCGGCCGGAAATGCTGGCGCAGCGCTCCCCGCACCTGTTCCTCCACGGTGCTCCACCGCACGGCATCGGTTTCGCCGGCCTCGACGATGAAGCCGCTTCCGATGTTCGAGGTCATGATGATGACGGTGTTGCGGAAGTCGACCCGGCGGCCCTGACTGTCGGTCAGCCGCCCGTCGTCGAGGATCTGCAGGAGGACGTTGAAGACGTCGGGGTGGGCCTTTTCGATCTCGTCGAACAGGAGCACGCAATAGGGACGACGACGCACCGCCTCGGTGAGCTGTCCCCCCTCCTCGTGACCGATGTAGCCGGGGGGCGCCCCAATCATTCGGGCCACCGAGTGCTTCTCCATGTACTCCGACATGTCGAGCCGCACCATCGCCCGTTCGTCGTCGAAGAGGAACTCGGCCAGGGCGCGGGCCGTTTCCGTCTTGCCCACGCCGGTTGGACCGAGAAAGATGAAGGAGCCGGTGGGCCGGTTCGGATCCTGCAGACCGGCCCGGCTCCGGCGGACCGCGTTCGCCACGGCGGCGAGGGCCTCGTCCTGCCCCACGACCCTCTCGCGGAGTTCCGCCTCCAGCCGGGTGAGACGCTCCCGGTCGGACTCGAGCATCTTGGACACGGGGATCCCGGTCCACTTGGCGACGATCTCCGCGATGTCCTCGGCGTCGACCTCCTCCTTGAGGTACTGGGCCGTGGCCTGGACCTCATGCAGGCGCCCCTCTTCCTTCGTGATCGCCGCTTCCAGAGCGGGGAGCTTTCCATAGCGGAGCTCGGCGGCCCGCTGAAGGTCGCCGCGGCGGGTCGCCAGCTCGGCCTCCTGCCGGTGGGACTCGACCTCCGCTTTCATGGTGCGGATGTGCTGAATGGCGTCCTTTTCGGACTGCCACTGGGTCTTCATCCGCATGCTCTCCTCCCGGAGCTTGGCGATCTCCTTCTCCACCTCCTCGCGTCGCTCGACCCCCGCGCGGTCCTTCTCATTGAGAAGAGCCTGACGCTGGATCTCAAGCTGGACGATCCGGCGTTCCACCTCGTCAATTTCCTGAGGAAGCGAGTCGATCTCGATACGGAGGCGGCTCGCGGCCTCGTCCACGAGATCGATCGCTTTGTCGGGGAGGAAACGGTCCCCGATGTACCGATCGCTGAGCGTGGCCGCCGCCACCAGCGCATTGTCGCGAATGCGCACGCCGTGGTGCACCTCGTACTTCTCCTTGAGGCCCCGCAGGATGGCGACCGTGTCCTCCAGCGAGGGCGGCGCCACCATGACCGGCTGGAAGCGCCGTTCCAGCGCGGGGTCCTTCTCCACGTGCTTCCGGTATTCATCCAGGGTCGTGGCCCCCACCACGTGCAGCTCTCCCCGGGCGAGGGCCGGCTTGAGCAGGTTGCTGGCGTCCACCGCCCCCTCCGCCGCGCCGGCACCCACGAGCGTGTGCATCTCATCGATGAACACGACGTAGCGGCCCTCGGCCTCGGTCAACTCCTTCACCACCGCCTTCAGCCGCTCCTCGAATTCCCCACGGAACTTGGCCCCGGCCAGGAGCAATCCGATGTCGAGGGCCACGATGTCCCGATGCCGGAGCGACTCGGGCACGTCGCCATCGACGATGCGCTGGGCCAGGCCCTCCACGATGGCGGTCTTGCCCACGCCCGGTTCCCCGATCAGGACCGGGTTGTTCTTGGTCCGCCGGCTCAGCACCTGCATCACCCGCCGCACCTCCTCATCCCGGCCGATGACGGGATCGAGCTTCCCGGCCCGGGCCTGGTCGGTCAGGTTGCGGGTATAGCGTGTGAGAGCCTGATACTTCTCCTCGGGGCTCTGATCGGTGACGCGATGGGATCCCCGCACCCCGGCCAGGGCGGACCGGAGTTCCTTCGCCGAGAGACTCTGCGCGCTCAGGAGGGCCCGGGCCGTGGTCCCCTTCTCTTCGGCCAGAGCCACGAGGAGATGCTCCACGGAGACGTAGGCGTCCTCCAGGGCCTTCGCCTCCGTTTCGGCCCGGTCAAAGACCCGGTTCAGCTCCCGGCTGAAGCTCGGCTCCGCCCCCCCCGCCCCCTCCTGCACCGGGAACCTGGCGATCTCCTCCTCCACCTGATGACGGAGCCCCGTCACATTGACCCCGGCCTTCTGCAGGAGCGGGAGCACCAACCCCTCCTCCTGGTTGAGCAGGGCCAGAAAGAGGTGGGCGTCGTTGACCACAGGATTTCCGCGCGCGCGGGCCAGCTCCGCCGCATCGCGAAAGGCCTCCTGGCCCTTGATGGTCAGTCGTTCCGGACGAATCATGGTTCCTCCGTGGCGTGGGCCACTGTCACAATAACGCACCGGCCATGAGGAAATCGTGAGATCCCGCCGAATCGAGCGGAGATCTCCTCATGGGGTACGCAGGATCGGCTGAAAAGGGGGGCAACGCTTGTACCGGAGAATCCTGCCGGAATGGCAGGGGGGGGGGGGGGTAGTCCCTTACGGACAAGATTGAACACAAAACGGCAACAATATTTTGGGCGCCCCCCGGACACCCGCTCCGGCCGTGCGTGTGACGGCGTCTGTGACGGCATCCCACTTGGGGCTCTTCAGGGTTT
>JBDIWC010000081.1:0-12448 GCA_039794085.1 Gemmatimonadales bacterium | reverse complement strand
AAGGCCGCGGCGGGCACCCCAACCACCATCCTCTACGGCGGCTGGGCCCAGCCGGTGAGTGTTTTTGGGCCGGGACAGGATTCCCTGACCCTTGCGCTCGGTGCCAACGGCCGGGTGACGAGTGTGAGAGTGGGATCGCAGCTCCGGCAGAGCTTCACCTACGACAGCTTTGGCCGGGTGCTCACCGTGACCGACGGAGTCGGCGTGACCGCGGTGACGAACACCTATCCCGCCACCGGCACCCACCGGAACCTGACCCAGTCCACGGCACCCGGGAACCGGGTCACCACCTTTGGCCACGACACCTTCGGGCGCCGGACCACGGTGAGCGCCCCCACCCTGCCGCTGCAGACCACCTTCTACAGCGTCCTCAACCGGGTCGATTCGGTGGTCGTGGCCACGAGCCCCGCCACCGTCACCCGGATCGGGTACAACGCCCTCTTCCCCATCAGCACCACCGATCCCAAGGGCCAGGTCTACCAGACCGCCTACAACGCGCTCGGCTGGGTCACCAGCGAAACCGATCCCGCGGGTGGGGTCACGAGCCACGCGTACAGCGTGGACGGGGACCTGCGGCAGACCACCACTCGCCGAGGCCAGACCGTGAGTGTGACGTACGACGCGCTGCACCGGCCGTTGACGCAGACCGGGAGCAATGCGCGGAGTTTCAGTTATGCCAACAACGGGTTCGTGGTGACGGGAACGAGTGCCGCGAGCACTCAGACGAGCTTCCTGAACTTGAGGGGCCAGGCCGACTCGGTACGCACCGTGCTCCAGGGCCAGACCTTTGTCCAGCGCTTCGGATACACCGCGGCGGGCCTGTTGGATACGGTGACGGTGACGGGCCCGGGGGGCATGGCCTTCCAGGGCCGGAAGTATCTGTATGACGAGGCCCAGGGTCTCCTGACCGGAATCCGCCTCGGCGGGGCCCTGACCCAGTTCGCCACCGACGGGAACGCCAACCCCACCGGGATCACCTTCCCCGCGGGGGACGATCAGCAGATCCAGCGCGGGGTGATCCAGGCCCCGATCCGCCTCACCACCAACGCCCCCTACGTCGAGACGGTGGAGCGGTGGCTCGGGCTGGACAAGGCGGGCCGGATCACGGCTCACTTGACCTATCCCGATGCCGACCTCGGGCGGTTCTTCCAGTTCGATCCGCTGGGCAGGCTGATCGAGGGGAAGGACATGCAGCGCCCGCCGAGCGGGGGGCAGACCGGGTGCCCGGAGGATCCGAATGCGATCATCTGTGAGGACGGCTCGGTGCCCTCGGAGCCGACCGCGGAGTACTCGGTGGTGGGGACCCCGGCCGCCTACAGCTTCGACGCGGTGGGGAACCGGCTCGACCAGGGGGGCGTGTATACCACAGGGAATCGCATCACCCAGTTCAACGGCTGCACCTACGTCACCGACCTGGATGGGAATGTGACCAGCCGGAGCGGCGGGGGATGCGGGGCGGGAGCGGAGTTTTTCTGGTCGGCCGAGGGGGAGATCGACTCCTTGCACACCGGAACGACCGGGGTGAAATATCTCTATGATGCGGGGGGGCGGCTCGTGGTGAAGCGGGTGAACGGGGTGGTCCAGGCGGTGTTCCTCTGGCAGGGGGATAATCTCTTGGCCGAACTCGACGGGACGGCGACGGTGAAGCGGGCCGAGTACAGTTATTATCCGGGGCTCGACAACCTGCACGCGGTGGTGATCAACAATGAGAGGTTGTATGCGCATGCCGACGGGTTGGGGAACGTGATTGCGCTGACCGACGAGTCGCAGACCGTGCGCCGGGTGTACGCCTATGACGACTGGGGGAACGATGCCGGGACCGGCGGGACCCTGGCGGCACCGAATGCCGACCGGGCCCGGTGGAAGGGTGCGCTCTGGATGGGCCCCGAGCTCGACCTGTATTACATGCGGAACCGGTGGTACGAGCCGGCCACGGGGCGGTTCCTGAGCGAGGACCCAATCGGGCTCCGAGGCGGCATCAACCCCATCGTTTTTGCGGGGGGAGACCCCGTGGACTTACGCGATCCGGATGGAACGGAGCAGGAGTGCATCACGGTGACGGTGGAAGTCGAGGGACAGCTCCCCGAGATCACGGTGATCTGCCCCAAACCCGGAGGGCTCCCCCAAGTACCCACGGTTCCCGTGACGTTTCCGGATCCGACATGCCCAGGCTGCGGAAAACCCCGCGATCCATCGCGGGCTGGTGCCCCCGGGCGTCCTGGCGGGAGTCCGGCGAATCCTGCTCCAGCTCCACGATGTTCCGGGGACGTGATCTTTGCGGGGTTCAGTCTGGATGTGGTGGCGGGTGGTGGGGTAACTTTCGCATTCGGCCGATTTGAGGGAGGTGGTCGTGAAGGGCTCTATTTTCGGATCGGCTCCGGCATCGGCTTGGACATAGGTGGCGCGCTGGAATTTGGCCAGTCTCCGGCCGGGACTTTCGCTGGGAACGCGGTCGAGATACAGGTCGGAGCTGGACCAGCTTCTTTGGGAGGCGTTGACGGCGGTGCGCTCAGTGGAGCCATCGGCGTTGGTCTTCCCGTCAGCGCCCGGGTCGGAATATCGAACACGTCCGTCATATCAAGACGATGCGAATGAGCAAGGCGACGGGCGGACCTGATTCTCGTTGTTGCTGGTTGGCGCTCGTCTGCCCGTCTGCTTGAGTTCCCGGATGCTGCAACGGAGGCTGTACCTAGTGAGTTGGCAAGTGAAGCATGGGAGGCTGGCCGGTACGGAAAGATGCGATGTGCCTCGTGGACAACACAAGGCTTTGTGATTCACTCATTGGGGGTATTTCATGTGTGTGCAATTTCATACGTTATTGCTGGCGTACGGATTGATCGGGCTAGGGATTGGCTTTTCCCTGATGAGGCACCACCGGTCATTGAGAAAGTGGACATCTTTTCACTTCGACCTGCTTAAACGCTCTGCGTATGGTCCTGGTGGTTGGAAATGGTACTTGCTACTCCAGCTCTGGAGCCTGGGCTGGGTGGTCCTTGTTGTCGTTACGAGACACGGGGGTCAGGTGTGCTTCTGGTGACCTCTGCCTGAAAGGGGAACGATGCCGGGACCGGCGGGTTCCTGGCGGCGCCGAACGCCGACCGGGCCCGGTGGAAGGGGGCCCTCTGGATGGGGCCGGAGCTGGACATCTACTACATGCGGAACCGGTGGTACGAGCCGGCCACGGGGCGGTTCCTGAGCGAGGACCCGATCGGGCTTCAGGGCGGGATAAATCCCCTGATGTTCGGCGGGGCCGATCCGGTGAACCGTCGCGACGCGGCCGGGCTCGATTTCCGGCTGACTGATGATCCCCAGGAGTGCCTGGCGCTGGGGATGCGCGTAGCGGTTCGGGGCGGACGTCTGGGATGCGAGGACGGAGCTTTCCCCTTGCCCGGCATTGACGTAACCGCCCCCCCGCCCGCGCCGGTGGATCCGGTGAAGTTCCCCGACCCTCCGTGCCCCGAGTGCAACTCACCGCGGGACCCGACCCAAGGGACACCTACATCCCAGCAGGGGCCATCCTGCACGGAAAGGGCCGTAGAAACCGCGATCAGCGTCGCGTTCGACTTGGCCGGTGCCGGACTGATCAAGCGGTCCAAGACGTTGTTCGAGGGCGGCGTGCGCTGGTTTACGCTCGCGGGGAAGCTGCCACCGGGACGTGGGACCGTCCGGCGGGGTCTGGGCGCGGCCCAATTCGCCGAATCGCGCCATGCAGCTACTCAAGCCCAAGGAGTCCTTCGCATAGGGGCAGTTTTCAGTGCCATCACGATCAGTGATCTCCCGGATGCTGTCGGGTTTTTCGCGGGCTTTGTGCCGGGTGTAGGCGGCCTTGTTTCCGGCGCCATTGGCGTTGGCCAAGTCATCGCCTGCTTGACTTCCCAGGAGTCCTAGAAAGATGCGCCCAACTTCGCCCTTCCTCGAGAGATTCTCAAGCACTCTTAGTGAGTCGATGAGGTTTGTGAAGTTCTACGTGATATGGGCGGTGGTCGCAACCTTCCTTACCCGGGGAGAGAATCTCAAATATTTCGGGAGGCCCCTGTGGGTGATCGTCAGCCTATACCTAGGTGGCGGTCTACTTGTTGCGCTCTTCGTGACCGTGGCGCGTCCGTGGGCGATCACACGCCTCCGCGCCTACGTCGCAGGGGTTGTAGTCGGAATCCCGGTAGCGGTCGCAATCTACATGATATTTAGACCGGACTGGCCCGTTCGACTGATGGCAATGTCCACTGTGGTCTGGTCCCTGATAGTCTCAGGACCATACGCGGTAATTATCTGGAGTCCCCCGGAGGAGAGCCCTCGCAGGCCACGCACCAGCCGCGACTGCGACATCTGTGGGGAATCCAGCGGCAGGCACATATCGGGTTGCCCAAAGGAGGTTCTCTGAGCAGGGCACGGCCATACGACATTCATCAAAACCTGGTCGCTGCGGGGAGGGATCGATGCCAACCAGCCCGGGACCTACTTTCGCTGTTGTGCGAGGTATCCTCCTCCGAGGGTGGACAACCTGCCTGAAGGAGCTGGACACGACAATTGCATTGCGCTCCTCATCGGCAACGTGATCGCCTCGACCGATGAGGCGCAGGGTGTGCGTCGAGTGTACACCGGCCCCGGCCAGGATTCCCTGACCCTTGCGCTCGGCGCCAACGGACGGGTGACGAGTGTGACAGTGGGGTCCCAGCTCCGCCAGAGCTTCACCTATGACAGCTTCGGCCGAGTGCTCACCGTGACCGACGGGGTCGGCGTGACCGCGGTGACGAACACCTATCCGGCCACCGGCACCCACCGGAACCTGAGCCAGTCCACGGCGCCGGGGAGCCGGGTCACCACCTTTGGCCACGACACCTTCGGGCGCCGGACCACGCTGAGTGCCCCGACCCTTCCGGTGCAGACCACCTTCTACAGCGTCCTCAACCGGGTCGATTCGGTGGTCGTGGCCACGAGTCCCGCCACCGTGACGAAGATCGGCTACAACAACCTCTTCCCCGTCAGTACCACCGATCCCAAGGGACAGGTCTACCAGACCGCCTACAACGCGCTGGGCTGGATCACCAGCGAGACCGACCCCGCGGGCGGGGTCACGAGCCACGCCTACAGCGTGGACGGAGACCTCCGTCAGACCACCAGCCGCCGAGGCCAGACCGTCACCGTGACCTACGACGCGCTGCACCGGCCGTTGACGCAGACCGGGAGCAATGCGCGGAGTTTCAGCTATGCCAACAACGGGTTCGTGGTGACGGGGACGAGTGCCGCGAGCACCCAGACGAGCTTCCTGAACCTCCGGGGCCAGGCCGACTCGGTGCGCACCGTGCTCCAGGGCCAGACCTTTGTCCAGCGCTTTGGCTACACCGCGGCCGGCTTGTTGGATACGGTGACGGTGACGGGCCCGGGGGGGATGGCTTTCCAGGGGAGGAGGTACCTGTATGACGAGGCCCAGGGGATCCTGACCGGGATCCGCCTCGGCGGGGCCCTGACCCAGTTCGCCACCGACGGGAACGCCAACCCCACCGGGATCACCTTCCCCGCGGGGGACACCCAGCAGATCCTGCGCGGGGTGATCCAGGCCCCGATCCGGATCACCACCACCGCTCCCTACGTCGAGACGGTGGAGCGGTGGCTGGGCCTCGACAAGGCGGGCCGGATCACGGCGCACCTGAATTATCCCAATGCCGACCTCGGGCGGTTCTTCCAGTTCGACCCCCTGGGCCGGTTGATCGAGGGGAAGGACATGCAGCGGCCGCCAAGCGGGGGGCAGGTTGGGTGCCCCGAGGATCCGAATGCGATTCTCTGTGCCGACGGGTCGGTGCCCTCCGAGCCAACCGCGGCGTACTCCGTGGTGGGCACACCCGCGGTCTACAGCTTCGACGCCGTGGGGAACCGGCTGGACCAGGGGGGCGTGTACACGACGGGGAATCGCATCACTCAGTTCAACGGGTGCAGCTATACCACCGATCTGGACGGGAACGTCACCAGCCGGAGCGGCGGCGGGTGCGGAGCCGGGGCGCAGTTTTTCTGGTCCGCCGAGGGGGAGCTGGACTCCTTGCACACCGGGACGACCGGGGTCAAATATCTCTACGATGCGGGGGGGCGGCTCGTGGTGAAGCGGGTGAACGGGGTGGTCCAGGCGACTTTCCTCTGGCAGGGGGACAACCTCCTGGCGGAGTTGGACGGGACGGCGACGGTCAAGCGGGCCGAATACAGTTATTATCCGGGGCTCGACAACCTGCACGCGGTGGTGATCAACAATGAGAGGTTGTACGCGCATGCAGATGGACTCGGCAACGTGATCGCGTTGACGGATGAGGTGCAGGCAGTGCGCCGCGTCTATGCCTATAACGACTGGGGCAACGACGCCGGGACCGGCGGGACGCTCTCGGCGCCGAACGCCGACCGGGCGCGGTGGAAGGGGGCGCTCTGGCTGGGGCCCGAGCTCGATATCTATTACATGCGGAACCGGTGGTACGAGCCGGCCACCGGGCGCTTCCTGAGCGAGGATCCGATCGGGCTCCAGGGCGGGATCAATCCCGGTCCGGCCCTGACACGCACCGCTCCCTCGTCGCCAGACTCACTCTTCCGTCAACCTGGAACCGTTGGCGCACGTCTCGCGTTTCCGGGCTCCGCCCTGCCGGGATCCGGTTACCCGATCGCAAGAGATCACGCGATACTCTGGGCATGCGTCGCCCTCCGGGTCCTTCCCCGACCAGGCAGTCTGAGGTCTGGTCACACTGCGGGGACGGGAGGACCCGCAATGCTTTCTCCGGGCTGAAGGCCCGGAGCATACCAGCCCGGGGCAACGCCCCGGGAATGGAAGGTGCAGACGACCCGAAGGGCTGAAAGCCCGACCCATCGAGCCCGGGTAATGCCACAATCCCTCTCCTTGGTCCTCATCCACCTGGTGTTCAGCACGAAGGATCGGCGACCCTTGCTGAACCCGTCGCTCCGGCCGGCGCTGCATGCGTATCTGGCCGTCGTGTCCCGCGCCGCCGGGTGCGCTCAACCTGGCCCGCACGCGGATGGTCGCTGGCCTGGTCGAGACCCTGAAGGTGCCCCTTTTCCGTCCGGGCCTCGGAGCGAGAGCGACTCTGTCGGTACATCGAGCGGCAGGATGAGCACCACCGGATTCGGACCTTCGAGGAGGAGTATCGAGAGCTCCTGGGGAAACACGAGGTGCCCTTCGACGAACGCTTCGTATGGGGATGAGAGGATGGCTCGGGCCTTCAGCCCGATGGGTTCTTCACCTGATGGCCCCCTGGGGCGTTGCCCCGGGCTGATATGGGGCGGGCCGTCGGCCCTTGGTGCCGGGCCGGTTCCCGTGGGCGGCGCCGGGATACGGCACCAGCCCGGGCAATTGTGACGGGTTGGAGCCGCGGGGGAGAGTTGGACTCCCCGCACACCGGGACAACCGGGATCATGTACTGCGCATGCCGCCGAGCCAGGCAACGTGATCGCGCTGACCGAGGAGGCGCAGGCCGTGCGCCGGAACCTCCGCGCACGTTGACGCATGACGCCCAGTGGCGGATTTCCCGGGGCTGACGCCCCTTGCTCGGCCCATTGAGGTGGCTCACGCCACCGGGTGTGCCGACCATCACCGATGGCCATGCGAGCTGCTCTCGCTGTGCCCCCTGTGGCGCTTGCACGCAACCCCGTTGGGGTTGGGGATATCAAGAACACGCCCCCACCCAGGGTAGGCGCTCCGCGCCAACCCTGGGCTCTTGACCACGGAATCCCTTCAGGATTCTCCCCTCGCGTCGCCCGGGATGACTCCGCGTATTGATCGGGCTTTCTGGTCCTTCAGGATCTATCGCCGTAGGCGCCGAGCCGGGGCTTCAGCCCCGGATGACCACGGAATCCCTTCGGGATTCTCCCCTCGCGTCGCCCGGAATGACTCCGCGTATTGATCGGGCTCTCTGGTCCTTCAGGACCTGTCGCCGCAGGCGCCGAGCCGGGGCTTCAGCCCCCGGCCGCTGCCGCGCCAACCCTGGGCTCTTGACCACGGAATCCCTTCGGGATTCTCCACGGGAGGAGAGAGGGAAGAGCAGTGAGAAGTGAGAGCATCCCTCTCTCTCCTCACTGCTCTCCACTCTCCACTCACTCCTCAGATCCCTCCCCGCAACCCGGGATCCCACGTGTCCTTGCGATAGAATTCACAAGCAGGGAGCGGCATCGCAGATTCCGTTCGGGATTCACACTGACTCCACCCCACGCCCGTGCCATGCCACGAAGGGGCATCGTCCTCAACAGCCCCGGGTTGCGCCGCGGGGCGGTACCCGGGGTGACCGCCGCACACATTCATCACAATCCCAACGGGGTTGCGTTCCTCGTCCACGCCTTTCGGGGCCGGACCCCCGCAGTTACGTTACTTCATGCCCAAGGAGCCCTGATGTGATGTCCGAACTCGTCTTTCTCGTCGAGGAAGCCCCCGAAGGCGGATACGTCGCCCGGGCGTTGGGCACCTCGATCATCACGGAAGCCGATGATCTGCCCGACCTGCGTCAGGCGATCCGCGAAGCCGTCCGCTGCCACTTCGAGCCCGACGACCTCCCCAAGGTCCTCCGTCTTCACCTCGTACACGATGAAGTCATCACCGCGTGAAGTTGCCCCGGGATCTCTCGGGGCGCGCCGTCGCCCGCCGGCTTGAGGACTTCGGCTACTCGGTCACTCGGCAGGTCGGAAGCCATCTCCGACTGACAACTGCGGTTCACGGTGAACACAACCTGACGATTCCCGACCATCCAAACCTGCGAGTAGGAACCCTGGCCGCCATCCTCGCGGAGGTCGCCAACCACTTCCAACTCGATCGTGCCGAGGTGGTCCGCCGACTCTTCGGCTAGGATGTCGCCGACTCACACCACGGAAGCGCTTCGGGATTTTCCACGCGAGGAGAGAGGGAGGGGAGTGAGAACAGAGATCAATCCTCTCTCTCCTCCCGGGCCCCTTCCTTCGAACTTCACACTTCCAACTTCACGCTTCCCAAGGAGGGTTGTCGCGCGACTGTCGCGCGACAGTCGCGCGACACCGTGCCTCCCGAGACTACACGAATCCCGGTGCTCCGCCACTTTCCTCTCCCTGTGTCGCGGCACACGCCTTGCCCCTTGTCCTCCGGACCCCCATCCCGGAGCCTCCCATGGAACGCAGCGCCGATACCCCCTCGCCTCCCATCCCACCACCTGTCCTCCGCCGGGCAGCGATCTCGTGGTGGGCAGCGTTCGGACCCGCCATCTCCGTCGCCGTCATGGCCTGCGGCACCACGTTCTATACTCCCCACCGCCTCCCGGCACCATTATCCGATGCGGCTCCCGATGCTGCCGCAGTTTCGATCCCGCCGGCGGAACGGTACCTGAGCATCCGGCTCTTCAGCACCAGCGAGACCGGTCCCTGGACCGCGCCGCTGCAAGAAAACCTCCGGCGATTCCGGCAGTTTGTCGTCACCGCCACGGTGCTTCCCACGGCCGAAACCAACACTCCTCCGGCGCTCCCCTTCGGGCTCGACCTCACCACTTCTCCACCCACGCTGACGGTGCAGCCCTCCACCATACTCCTCGGCCCCTCCACCGCGCGCCTCGCCGACACGTCGCTCCTGGTGCTGTCTGTCGTGGCCAGTGATGAATCGGCCTTCGACGCGACCCTGGACAAGGTTTCCCGGGCCTTCCAGGCGCTCACCCCACTCTCCGGCTCACGCTTCTCTCCCTCGGGACTCCTCGATTCGGCACGAATCGCGCTGCACACTCTCTTCGGATCGGAGTCGGTGTCGCTCCGAGGCGACCTCCTCGGCACGTTGGTTCCGGTCTCTGCCACGACGCGCACCAGCCATGCCGCCTGGATCATCGTCCCAGCCGGGAGGAACGCCGCAGCGGAAGCCACCACGCAAGGGGCCCTCACTGTCCATATCCCGCCAGACGGGGGTCCACCGACACTGCGGCGAGGCGACCGGCCGTTCACCGATTTCCCCTGGCTTATCGCTGAATCCCGGGTCCGCGGCGTCCGCGACGACATCACCCTTCTCGCCGGAAATGGATTCCTCGCCTGTGGCAGCGAGGAGGACCGTGCTGCGCTGGCGCAGCGCTCCGTCGCGGTCCGAACCCTTCTCGACGAGAAGGGAGCAGCGCTCCTCTCCCCCTCCCAGTATGCCCTGGAGCGGGATGTCTCCAGTTGGCTGGACCGGCTGGCCGACCTGGGCCGACTGGTGGGGCAGCGGGATACCTTCCTCTCCGTGTACGCCGGTCTCGAGCCCCCCCGGCTGACCACGATTCAACCGTGGCTCCGCGGCTGGGGAGAGCAGCGAGAGACGGCGCTGCGGAACTGCCACGCCGAGATCCGCCGCACCGGGGGCGGCTCGCTCATCGCGCAGGTGGATCTTGCCCGCAGCGCCCTCGCCACCCTGCGTGACTCCACCCCGGCACAGCTACCCCTCGAGCGCGTGGCCACGATGCTCGACGGAATGGAGGCCCTCTGGAGCCAGCTCGGTCCCGACACGGCGACCACGTTCCCGCGCCTCCTGCGGACCGAACGACATGCCCTCACCTCCTTCCTCCTGGGGAAGGTGGAGAGGCTCGCGGTCCTCGGCCCGGGGGCCACCCCCGAGACCCGTCGCACGTGGCGCGAGGAGATGGAGTCGTGGCGCCGGAGCTCCTGTGCCCCCTGTGCCCGGCTCGCGGAACGGGTGCTGGCCATGGTCCAGGAGACCCGCTCGGTCCGCATCACCGGCCTTCTCGATCGCTCGGCCCGCGCCATGTCCCTGGCACACGAACTCCATGAGCGGCTCTGCTCCACCGAACCAGACTCGGCCAGGGCGGTGCGGGCCGTGGAGGATTCGGTCTACGTCTGGCACCGGGCCATCGAAATGCTGCCTGCCGATGGCACCGATGATGACGCGATCTTTGCGTGGTACTCGGGCCGAACTGCGGAGGCGGAGCGCCGGTTGCAATGGTTCCGCTTCGCGAGCCGCCCCGGCACCGCCATGATGGCGATCACCTCACCAGACATGGCCGCCACGCAGTGTCTTGAGCAGACCCAGCACTTCGGGCCGATGCCCTGGCCGTGAGGAAACCCCGGTTTCGTCAGCATTCTGACACCCGCCAGGTTGGTCGGCAGAGTTTTGCAGTGCAGTGTTGTTGCAGCGTCAAGGACTCGATCACTGACTAACTATTCGCAGTTGCGCACCTTTCGGAAAAGTTATACTCATAGATCAGGGCATCACTGATCGTCCCTCTCTGCCACGTCGGACCCGTCAGAAGATCCTCGGCTCCGTACGTTGGCTTGCTGCGCCACCAGCGCGAAGGGCATGGGGCGGCCACTGATCTCCCGCCAACAGCATCACCCGTTCGTAGACCACCCACGGGAGGGGCACGATGGAGTCGTCACAATCACCACCCAGTCCACCTCATGACGGACCCGCAACCCTCGAGCCCCTGAACACGGCCGACATGATCAGCGCCGGATTCATCGGCAATTCGCCGGGACTTCGCTATGCGGTGTCCTTGCTCAAACAATTCTCCACCACGGATATGCCCGTCCTGATTCTTGGGGAAACCGGCACCGGGAAGGAGGTGGCCGCCCGTGCGGTGCACCACTGGAGCGGCCGCTCCGGCAACCTGGTCGACATCAACTGTGGAGCTCTCCCGGGAGATCTCGTGGAAGGGGAACTCTTCGGTCACCGCCGGGGTGCGTTTACCGGAGCCCGCGATGACCGTGGGGGCCTGATCGAGGCCGCCCGGAACGGAACCCTCTTCCTGGATGAGATCGGCAGCCTCCCACGCGCGGCCCAGGCCAAGCTCCTTCGTGTCCTGGAATCCGGCGAGGTTCGCCGCCTTGGGGATACGGTAAACCGGAAAGTGCCATTCCGTCTCGTCGCAGCGGGCCACGCCCTCCTCCTCAACGACCAGGGTTTCACGCTCCGAGAAGATCTGCTGCACCGGCTGCGCGGCGTGGTCGTGACCCTTCCGCCTCTGCGGGAGCGAGCAGGAGACGCCGAGCTCATTGCCGAGTACTATGCCCGGGAGCACCACGCCACCCTGGCCCCCGGCTGTGAGCCCATGTTGCGCAACCAGCCCTGGCCTGGAAACATCCGGGAACTCGTGAGCGTCATGGCCCGGGCATGCTCGCTGGCCTCGGCGGGGGTAATCACGAATACAACCCTGCGGACAGCGCTCTCACTTGGGGCCACCTTTCCCAGTGCTGTCCCACCGTCACACGATCCGGCGTGGGTCAAGCGGGACGCGTACCTCCGGAACTGTATTGCGTTGCGATGGAGCGTCGCCATGATCGCCACGGATTCCGGCGTGCATCGTTCGACCGTGTACCGGTGGCTCAAGGAGCACCGCCTCAAGGTCCAGTGAGGCACCTGAGGGGCTGCTGTGGGTGCGCCGCTTGCTCCTGTGGGTGCGCCGCTTGCTCCTGTGGGTGCGCCGCTTGCTCCTGTGGGTGCGCCGCTTGCTCCTGTGGGTGCGCCGCTTGC
>JBDIWC010000080.1:0-12935 GCA_039794085.1 Gemmatimonadales bacterium | reverse complement strand
GGATTCGGATGGTCAGGCGGGCGAGGGGAATGGCCACAAAAAGCACAGAAGTCACAAGAGGCACGCCCCTCTGCCAGGGGGGGAGAGGTTTTGTGCCTTTTGTGCTTCTTGTGGTTGGCTCTGGGGGCGGGGAGAGGGCTCCGGAGGGACAGGAACCCATGCCGAAGCTGGAAGAGCCCAACCCTGAAGTGGATGGACACGTCTGGTGAACCCGAGTCAACTTGCTCCGTGGCCAAGCGGTTGGCGTTCCCCTGGGCGAAGGCCCCGGGGAACCCACGCGACCCCGACGCGCCTCTTTGGTTCCGGCTCGGCCGGCTTGGGGTGTAGGGTGTAGGGGCGACGCATGGGTCGCCCTTGAAGCACCCGAACCCGCGAGGTCCCGGAAGGCGCGTTGCATTGTGCGCTGACCGATCCTGAGATTCCGCTCGGAACGGCCTTGCACAATGCCGAGCGCCTGGAGGGACCTCGCGGGCTATACTTCCACATGCTCTTCCGCTTCGACAACAGCTATGCGCGCCTCCCCGAGGCGTTCCATGAGCGGATCCGTCCCACGCCGATCCCGGATCCCCACCTGGTGGCCTTCAGTCCCGACGCCGCCCAGCTCCTGGGCCTCGACCCAGGCCTCGACCCCACATCGCTTCTCCCCCTGCTCAGCGGCCACGAGGTTCCCCCCGGCGCCGACCCCGTCGCCATGGTCTACGCCGGTCACCAGTTCGGCGTCTGGGTTCCGCAGCTTGGCGACGGTCGCGCCATCCTCCTGGGCGAGGTCCTGACGGAAGCGGGGGCGCGATGGGACCTCCACCTCAAGGGCGCCGGGAAGACCCGCTACAGCCGCTTCGGCGACGGACGCGCCGTCCTCCGCTCCTCCATCCGGGAGTTCCTCTGCAGCGAGGCGATGGCGGGACTCGGCATCCCGACCACCCGGGCCCTCGGGATCGCCGGAAGCGACCTGCCGGTCGAACGGGAGACGGTGGAAACGGCGGCGACCCTGCTCCGGCTCGCCCCGACCCATGTCCGCTTCGGATCCTTCCAGTTCTTCGCGAGCAGGAGCCAGCACGACCTGGTGACACAACTGGCCGACCATGTCATCGCCAATCACTTCCCGGACTGGACCGGACTTCCCGACCGGCACCTGCGGCTGCTACAGGAGGCGGTGGAGCGCACGGCGGCACTGATGGCGGAGTGGGCCGCGGTGGGTTTCGCGCACGGCGTGATGAACACCGACAACATGTCGATCCTCGGTCTCACGCTCGATTACGGCCCCTATGGCTTCCTCGACGCCTACGACGGCGGCTTCATCTGCAACCATTCCGACCACGACGGCCGCTACTCCTTCGGCAACCAACCGGGCATCGGGCTCTGGAATGTCACCCGTCTCGCTGAATCAATGCTCGGCATCCTGAACGAGCCGGAGGCGGTCGCGGCGCTCGATCGGTACCGGCCGGTATTCGAGGATCGCATGCTCCACCTGTTGCGACGGAAGGCGGGGCTCGCCACGGAAGAGGAGGGAGACGGAGATCTGCTGGCCCGGCTGCTGGCGCTGCTTCAGGAACACGCGGTGGACTACACCCGCTTCTTCCGCGCCCTCGGCGACATGGAGGTGGACCAACCCCTCGCGGCAGCATCTCTCCGGCGGTTCTTCCAGGAAGCGGCAGCCTTCGACGAGTGGCTGGGTCAGTACGCGGAGCGGCTCCGGCGCGAGGGGGGGGGAAGCATCGATGCCGAACGGAAGGTCCGCATGAATGGCGTGAACCCCGCGTATGTGCTCCGCAACTGGCTCGCCGAGCGGGCCATCCGGAACGCCGTGGACCACAGGGATTTCGGAGAGATCGAGCGGCTCCGGGTCCTCCTCCGGACGCCCCATGTCGAGCGGGAGGGCTTCGCGGAGTACGCCGAGTCACCGCCGGCCTGGGCCCGGCATCTGTCGGTGAGCTGTTCCTCGTAACATCTCCCATAACTTCTGCAGGTGGGCGGCAGTTTTCCGTTCAATGCGCGGAGTCATCCCGAGCCACAGGCGAGGGATCTGTGGAGACGGGTTGGTGCACTTCCCGCCGGTCGCGTCGACCGCAGCCCGCTGCAATGGCGGGGTCTGGAGATGATCCGGGCACCAGCCGTTTTACCCGGGGCTCTCGCCCCGGGTTCGGCGGTGCGGCCGTTCACACGGCCGGGTGCTCACCCGGATCTCGCCTCATCGGAATCACCGGGCACATCGAGCGCCGACGCTGAACACCGAAAACAGAGACTGAGACATTGTGAGCTGGCGCACGGAGAGCCGGCGACTTGGACAGTATGCTTGAATCGACGGAAGGTTGTTGCTACCCTGAGGGTCACCTCACCCTTGGACACTATATATCAGGATCAGAGTGGCAGAAGAATGTTCGAATTGTTGACATCAACCAGGAACGTGGCACTTGACGTGGCTCTGATTGCTCACTACTTTTGAGTAATCCTTCCACAATTGAGGTGTGAATTGCTGGTTTTCGCAGAGCCCAAGAGCCCCAGAGCCGCAGGGCCACTGGGCCGTCATAAGTCGTTTCCATACCTGAGCTTCCGTGGTATTGTCTTCATCGGCCTGGTGGCCCTGTTCGGGTGTGCACCGGATGCGACCGCCCCCGGAGGCACCCTTCCTCAACAGGCTGTGGTGGCTGGGGGCAGCGCCGGGGAAGTGATCACCGAGCACCCCACCATCCCCTTTGCCGATGTCGAGATTTTTGCCGCCGGGAGCCTGAGACCGGGAGTTCCGATCGTGGTCACCGCTCGCCTGGCGGGACGGGTGTCCGCCACCGATGTCCGGTTCACCCTGGAGCGGCTCGACCTTCCCGCCGCGAGTCGCGCGGCGAATCAGGGCCGGAGCCATGCGACCCTGCGGAACTGGCAGGGAGGCCTGGGAGTGGCGGCGAGCACGAGTCTTGAATCCTCCATCACATACGACGCGCCGGGGTACTACCGGGTGCTCGCCACCGCCACCGCGGCCCCGGTGGAGAGGCTCCCGGATGGAACAACCGTTCTGAACAGCGCGAGCCGGGTACTCTGGCTGCTGGTGACCCCGGAAGGAGGGCGCCTCACCAACGGCTGGGACAGCACGGTGGTGGATCCCGCCTTCCGGTTTGAGTACGGCGCCTACGGGGTAAGGTTTCCCCGGCCCAGGCCTCGGCCTGCAGGAACGGTGGAGGGGCTGGCGATGGGGTCCCAGGCGACGGTGCAGGGCTCCGTCAAGTATCACGATTTCTTGCTCAATCAGAATGTCGGGATTCGCGGGGGTCAGTTGTCGGTAGTCTGTTTCGGCCGAAGCAGTCCCGAGGTGCTGGAGTGGGACCTCTTCGAGGGGCCGAGTGTCAGTACCGTATCCAGCAATGGGGACTTCACAGTGGTTTGTCCTGACGGGTTCGAGTATGCCGAGGGGGAGTACACAATGCAGGGCCTGGTGTCAGTCGGGAAGGGGAAGAATGGGGCATCCGTCGGGTCATTTCTCGCCGCCTTTACTGGCACGGCGGGGAACCTCCTCTTGGTGAACAACGATGTAGCGGGCAGCTCATTCTCCATCATGGAGGAGTTTGTCCCACAGGCATTCACCAAGTTCGGGCACTCCCGCAGCAGCATGCTGATCTGGGCATCTGACATTTATGACGACCCGGACGTTGATATCAGCTATTGCCACCCGGACTTCGGGTGCTTCACTGAGGTTGTTCTGATGAAGAACCCGGGAGCGTTCGGGGAGGATGGGGTCTTTGTGGTGATGCATGAGTACGGACATGGCTATCAGTATGAAGGCATCGAAAAGTGGCAGCTTCCGACAGGTTGTCCGAATCCACATTTCCCGGGTACGGAGACAACACTGACCTGTGCGCTTACGGAGGGATTCGCGGATTTTTTCTCGGCGTGGGTCGGGGGTAGCAAGATCTTCCAGAATCAAAGGTACTCGGACTTCAGGGCTGAGGATAATCCCGACAGAATGGTCGGGAACGGTTCGATCGTAGAGGGCGCCGTGTCGGGATTTCTCTACGACCTGGTGGATGGGCCTTCCGATCCAAACGGTCCGCAGAACGAGAGTGGGACAGATGATGACCAGGTAACATGGCCGGGCAACTTAATAGTTCAGGTGTTCCAGTCATGTGCCCTGAGGGACGCCTCCACAGGAATCTGGGACACGAAACTGGGTGGGATCGACCAGTTCATCTACTGCCTCGACACACCTGACCTCTCCCCGCCATTTGATCCACAGACCGCGATCAACCCTACGACTCAGCAGCGGTACTTCGCAACCGGCCGGCTGTACAACCAGATCACGGTGTCCGCCACGCTACCACCGACCTGGGACAAGGCCTACTTCCGCCAACTCTGGCTCTTCAATCTCTACAACCAAGGGGGTCTCTGATGTTGTCGCTCCACCGGAGCGCGAATGCGGCTGATTCCGTGTCGTGTCAGAGGCCCCCGCCAAGCTTGGCCGCCGCAGTGCGGCAAGTACTCGCCGTCGCGGGGCTCCTGACAGCCTGCGGGGGAAACCCGGTTGAGTTTCCCCCTCCCCCCAACGATACATGTCTCGGCTCCCCTGTGGGACTGACGCCCCAGAGAGACACCGTGTCTGTGGGTGACTCCGTCCACGTAGCGGCACGCCCAACTCAAGCATTCACCTCCTGCCTGTCGGGGGTGCCGTTCGTGATCCGATGGGAGGCCCGCCCCGACAGTGCGGTCGTGCTCTCCCCCGACTCGGACACCAGCGCGTGGGTTCGCGGCGTCGCGGTCGGAACGGTCGGAATCTTCGCCCGGATCACGAGTATGGAGGAAGTCTTCGGTTTGATGACCATCGTGGTTCGGTGAGGCTATTTTGGCCAGCGCCGCAAGCAGCGCACCCACGGGGGCGCAGGGAAAGTAGGGTGGCAGCGGGAGAGTCCCGGCCGTGCGAACGGGCGCACCGCCGAGCCGGGGCGAAAGCCCTGAGAGAAGTGTGAAGCTCGAAGGGTGAAGTTCGAGGGGCGGCCGTGAGGGGTGGTGGACCGCACTGCGGGAATCCGGGTAAGCACCCGGCCGTGTGAACGGCCGCACCACCGAGCCCGGGGCGAAAGCCCCGGGCTAGGGCGAATGTAATTCGCCCCCAACCGCCTATCGTCTATCTTCCACCACCACTTGGAACACCGCCGTCGGTACCTCCCCGCCCCACCGGGTCTGGACCCAGACCCGGTAGCGTCCCGGCTCGGGAAAGGCCCAGGGGAAGGCCAGCTCACCGATGGGCTCCATCGGGTGGGGCATCGGCAGGGCCAGGGAGTCGAGACGCCGCGATACCGAGCCAAACACGGTATCGGTCGGCAGGCGGACGGTGAGCGCCTGCTGCGCCACGGCGGAGATGGTGCCACTCGGATGGAGATGCACGAACACGCCGCCGTCCTCCCGGGCCACCATCGCATGGCCGCGCATGCTCATGTAGGGCTCCAGAGCCACCGGCGTTCCCAAGGAATCCATCACCTGAAACCGGAGTCCCGCCTCCTCTCCCACGACGGGGTTCCCGCTCCGCAACCACCGGACCGTGGCGCCATCGGGATGGGTGAACACCGAATCAGCCGGAGGCGCCGAGGTCCAGGCATCGTCGGGGTCTCCCTCAGGACCCGGTTCGCCAGCGGGGATCTCCACCTCCGTCACGAAGGTGCGGGGGAATCCGCTCTCGTGCACCACGTCGGCAAAGAGGCGGTACCGGCCGGAGGGGAGCTCGGGAAGGGGGGTCGTGAACGTGGTCGTGTCGGCGGAGACCGGATGCAGATGCGCGAACCCGTCTCCCTCCACCGCCACGGCAAAGAGGTGCATGAGCTTGCCATGATCCGGAAGGAGGGGTGTCCAGTTCCGGGCCTTCCACGCCTGGTCGGTCACCTCCAGCGCCAGGACGAGTCCGCTGCCACTCGTGTCCACTCGCGCCTCGACGTCCAGCGGCTGGTACAGCCCCCGGCGATACGCCTCCTCCTCCCTCTGCCACCACACCAATCCCCCCCACACGAGACCGGCCAGAGCGGGCGCTCCGAGAGCCAGAACGATCCACCCTCGCCGCCTGTCGCGCGGGGTGGGCGATTCCCCCGGGGCGAGGACGCTCTCCCGCGCCGCGGCCCGGAGAATGGTGAGCAGTCCCACCCCGAGAAAAAGACCGAGCCCCGCCAGCATGAGTCCGAACCCGCGGGTCATCGGGAGGATCCGGGTCGCAACGGCGGTCACCGGGATCACGGCCGTGCCTTCCCCCTCGTCTCCCTCGACCACCAGCCGGAGGTTGTAGGTGGTGGGCGACATGAACCAGAGCTCCGCCGACCAGGTGCCCGGAGCGCCCGGCACCGGCTTCCCCCGATCGGGCGGGGGCGCACCTCCCTCCGCGGCATTCCAGACCACCGGCGTCACCAACACACCGGTCACGCGGTCATCGAATGTCCGGATCGTGATCTGGGCCAGACCGGGCACCACTCCAGGTGCCCGCACAACCACCTGTACGCGATAGGGCCCCGCCATCCCCTCGAACCAGGTGTCGGGACTCCCGACATGCCCACTGAGCGCGACCACCACTCCAGCAAGGAACACTGGAACCCCCAGGCGTCGCAGGGCCCGCGTCACCGTGTGACTCTCCCGAGCCAGTTTCCGAGCCAGAGCCCGATCCGGCCGCTGGCGATCCCCAGGAGACCGGCGATGCCGAAGGGGCCGGCGAAGGAGGCCCAGTCGAAGCTTCCCGGGGGCGCCCTCCGGGACAGGCCCCAATACTCGTACTGCCACGACCCGGGACGGCTGAAGTACTCCCATTGATCCATGGCAAACAGAGCGTTGCGAGCCGATTCGGAGAGGAGGAAGTCGCCCCAGAACCAGTTCACGCCGAAGAAGGCGACCAGGGCCAGGGGCCCGGTCACGAGGGCGCGTCCCCAGTCGGGCCAGCCGCGACGCTGGTCCCGCCGCACCAGCAGGTCGATCACCAGCGCGGGCACCACCAGCAGGAGGGGGAACGGCGGGGGAACCATGTGGGTGATCTCCCGGTAGATCGGCGCGAGTTTCGGCACGGCGGGAAACGCCTGCAGGATCCAGCTCAGCCCGAGGGACACTCCGAGGTAGAGCAGAGCCGCCGTCGTGGCGGGCCACCGGCGCCGGGCCGACCGGGCCACCACCACCAGGGGCAGCACATAGGCCATGGCGGACACGAGGTAGAACGACGGGCCCCGAAAGGTGTTGGGAAACGCGGTGTAGGCGAAGGCCGCCGTGGTGAGAATCAGCAGCAGCATCGCCGATGCAAAGGCGTACAGGAGAGTGAACCGCCGACTTGATTCTCCCTCGCGGTTCTGAACCGCCACCGCCATGAGCACGGCCCCGAGCACCACCGCCAGCATGCCGAAAAGCAGGATCACGTGAGGCGGGCTGAGGATCTCCACGTCGAGGCCATAGGCGTTGTGCCACCAGTCGTCGAAGGGCGCCGAAGCGAGCATCGCAAAGGTGCCCCAGACGGTCATCCAGGCGCCGAGCGGACCCTGGAACCCCCAGAAGGCCACGGCGGACGCCCGATCGGCCGAGCGCCGGCCATCGAAGGTGGTCTGGAGGATGAGCCACCCGCAGGACACCCCCGCCACGCTCGCGGCAATGTACTCGAGCACGTGCGGTGGACTGAACAGCGTGTCCCGGCCGATGGTCCGGTGCCAGGAGATGTCCCAGATGAGCCCGACCACGATACCGGCTGCCGAAAGGACCACGGCGCGTGCCGCCGCCGTCACGGTGATCCCCGTGTGCGCCATGATGCGTCCTCCGCTTCAGATCTTGAACTGCTGGATCGCCGCCATCAGCCGGTTCGACGCCTCGGCCAGCTGGCCGGCGGAGGCCGCCACCTCCTCGGTGGACGCGTTCATCTCTTCCGACGCCGCGGCGATCTCCTCGGCCGCCGCCGCATAGTCCTCGGCCTGCGCGGAGATCTCCTTGATCCGGTTGTGCGCCCCCTCGATCAATTCGCGCACATCGTGTGCGGACCGGGAGATCCCCTTGGCCCAGGCATCCGTTTCCTCCGCTTCGGCGGTGACCTGCTGCAGCCCCTCGGTGGCGGCCCGGGCGGCATCCCGTGCCTTGAGCCCTCCCGCCCCGAGCCGCAGCAGCCGCTCCCGGGCGGCATGCACTCGTTTGACCGTCTCCGCGACCGTCGCCCGGGTCACCGCCGCGGCATCCTGGGCCCGGGTGGCGAGTTTCCGCACTTCGTCCGCCACCACGGTGAATCCTCGGCCCTCCTCCCCGGCGCGTTCCGCCTCGATGGCCGCATTCAAGGCGAGCATGTGGGTCTGCTTGGCGATCGCCTGGGTCTGCTGGACGAACGCCTCGATGGCTCCGGCCGATTCCTCCAGTTCCTCCGCCTCCCGGGTTCCGGCGGCCACCTCCTCCGCCAGGATCTCGAGATCCCGGGTGCTCCGTTCCAATCCTTCCTGGTGGCGGCGAACCAGGGCCGTGAGGGCCTCGTTCCGGCTCGCCGCCTGCTGGGCTCCCGCCGCCAGTTCCTGCCCGATGGCCAGGATCCGTGAGGCATCGTCCGCCAGCACCCGGGTCACGCCGGCCTGGGCGGAGGCCCGCTCGGTCAGGTCGGCCGTGGTGCCGGCCACCTCCTCGGTCGAGGCGGTCATCTCCTCGGTCGCGGCGGAGATCTCCTCCGCGAGCGCCGCCGAGTCGGTGGAGGAGTTCCGAATGGTGGTGACCAGTCCGTGGAGATGCCGGATCATGCCGCGGAGCGCCTCGGTGACCGGCCCTCCGCCGACTGCATCGATCTCCCCCTGGGTCACCCGGAGGTCGGCCGAGGCGACGTGGGTCAGGATTGCCTGGGTGGCACCCAGGGGCTTGATAATGTTGCGGTTGATCCAGACTGCGGCGAAGAGGAAGAGACCGAGCCCCACGGCGGAAAAGACCGCCACGAAGCGGAGGACGGTGCTGTCGAACCGCAACGCCGTGTCCGGTGCCGAGGCCACCACGTACCGGTCGGTACCGCGGATCCGGGTGGCGGCGATCCGGAGACCCACCAACCTCCGGGTTTCGACCTCGCCCGCCGCGGGCCGATCCCGCTCCTCCCCCAGGAGGCCGGGGTTGGCCCGGGAAGAATCGGAGGCCCAGAGGAGTCCCCCCGATCCGTCCACCACCATGAGGACCATCCTCTCCCGAAGGGGTGCACCGGTTCGCCCGGTCTCTCCATAGGTCAGGCGTTCCAGGTTCATGACCCCCACAGGTCCCACGATTCGCGCGCTATCAGCCGGATCGGACACCGCCAGAGCCGCCGCGGACCTCACCAGCGCGGTGAGCTGTGCATCGGTGCTTCCATTGTGCTCCCGGGCCGCGCTGTCCGAGGTCAACCAGATGATGAGCAGGCTCTGGAGCGCGATGAGCGCCACTCCGGTCAGGTTGATCCTTTGACTCAGGGAGATGGTTCGAGCGGCCATGGCGCCTTGGGGATTGGGGAACCGACGCAATATAGGGAGGAGGAAGTTTGAAGTGTGAAGTTTGAAGTGGGAAGGGGGGAGCCGGGAGTCGGAGGCCAACCCTACCCAACACCCCCTCCCCAGTCCCCAACACCCAGTCCCCAATACCCGGTGCGGGGAGAAGGGGGGGGACCCTACCCCACCACCAGGTTCACCAGCCGGTTCGGTACGTGGACCACCTTCCGGATCTCCCGGGCGCCGAGGTTTCTCGCCACACCTTCCTCCTCCCGCGCCAGGGCCACCACCACAGATTCCGGGGCGTCGCGCACCACGGTCACCTTTCCGCGGGTCTTTCCGTTCACCTGCACCACGACCTCCACCACGTCCTCCACCAGCAGGCGGGCATCGTACGCGGGCCAGGAGGCCTCGAACACCGAGGTCCCGTGCCCCAGCCGCTCCCAGCACTCCTCGGCGAAGTGCGGCGCGAGGGGAGCCAGCATCACCACGAAATCCTCCACCAGGCGGCGTTCGCAACAGTTGGACTCGCGGAGCACGTTCAGCATCTCCATCATCGCCGCGATCGCCGTGTTGTAGTTGAGCGACTCGTAGTCGTCCGTCACCTTCTTCACCGTCCGGTGCCAGCGGGCCAGTCCCGCCTTCTCGATCTCCCCGTCCGCATCCTCCCGGATCGATCGATCGACGAGCTCCCACACCTTGTCGAGGAAACGCCGAGGTCCGCTGATTCCGCTGTCCCGGAAATCCCCGCCCGCCTGGAAGGGGCCGAGGAACATCAGATAGAGCCGGAAGGTGTCGGCCCCCCAGGTGGCGATGTACTCATCGGGGATGACCACGTTCCCCCGCGACTTCGACATCTTGGCGCCATCCTTGACGATCAGGCCGTGCGCGCGGAAACGCCGGAAGGGCTCCTCGAAGGGGAGGAGACCCTGGTCGTGCAGCACCATCGCCACGAAACGACTGTACAGAAGATGGAGCACCGCATGCTCATTCCCGCCGATGTAGCTGGCCACCGGAAGCCAGCGGGACACGCGGTCCGCATCGAAGGCGCGGTCGTCGCAATCGGTGCTGGTGTAGCGCAGATAGTACCAGGCCGAGTCGAGAAAGGTGTCGGAGACGTCCGTTTCCCGACGGCTCGGCGCGCCGCAGGAGGGACAGGGAGCGAAATACCACTCCTCGTGCCGGGCGAGGGGCGAGATGCCCGAATCATCCGGCGTGAAGTCGTCGATGCGGGGGAGAAGCACCGGGAGGTCCTCCTCCGGCACCGGCACCGGACCGCAGGTGTCGCAGTGGATGATGGGGATCGGGGGGCCCCAATAGCGCTGCCGTGAGATGCACCAGTCGTGAAGACGGTACTGCACGACGGACCGGCCCTCCCCCCGAGCGGCGAGATCACGTGAGATCGCCGCCGCCCCATCCCCCGGGGACATGCCGTCGTACGAGCCCGAGTTGACCAGTCGGCGATCAGCGGTGTCCATGTCGGCGTCGGTGATCGGAGTGGCGGCATCATCCTCCGGGGCTGCGAGAACGCGGACCACCGGAAGATCAAAGGCCCGGGCAAACGCCAGGTCGCGCTCGTCGTGCCCCGGCACCGCCATGATGGCGCCGGTCCCGTACTCCATCAGCACGTAATCCGCGACCCAGACCGGAACCTTCTCCCCCGTGCCGGGGTTCCGCGCCATCGCTCCGGTGAAAACACCGGTCTTGTCCCGCCCGCCCACCTTCCGGGTCACCAGGTCCTGGGCCGCTGCGGCCTGGCGGTAGGCGTGAACGGCGTCCCGCTGCGCATCGGTCGCGATGACATCCACCAGAGGGTGCTCCGGTGCGAGCACCAGAAAGGTGGCTCCGAAGAGGGTGTCGGGCCGGGTCGTGAAAACGGGGACGTCGTGGTTCTCCACCCGGAAGATGACCTCCGCCCCCTCGCTCCGTCCAATCCAGTTCCGCTGGGCCGTCGTGGTCGTGTCCGACCAATCCATCTTGGTTGAATCGTCGAGGTTGGCGAGGAGCCGTTCCGCGTAGTCGGTGATCCGGAAGAACCACTGCTCCAAGGCGCGCTGTTCCACCGGGGACTTGCACCGCTCGCATACCCCCCCTTCCACCTGCTCGTTGGCAAGCACCGTTTTGCAGGAGGGGCACCAGTTGACGGCGGCCTTCTTCCGGTAGGCGAGCCCGGCCCGGTACAGCTGCAGGAAGAGCCACTGGGTCCACCGGTAGTAGGCGGGGTCGGTCGTGGAGAGCTCGTGCCGCCAGTCGAACATCCCTCCGAACCGCTTTAGCTGGCGCCGGAAATTGGCAATGTTCCGCGGAATCAGGTCGGCCGGGTGGGCACCCACCTTGAGGGCGAAGTTTTCGGAATGGATCCCGAACGCATCGAAACCGATCGGCTCGAACACCTGATACCCGCGCAGACGCTGGAACCGCCCGTACACATCAGCCCCGGTAAAGGCGAAGAGATTCCCCACGTGCAGCCCCTCCGCCGAGGGGTAGGGGAACATCATCAGGTTGTAAAAGGGACGGGAGGCGTCGTTGAGATCGACCTCGTTGGTTCCGTCGTGGGCCCAGCGGGCCTGCCACTTCGCCTCGACCGCCTCGGGGAGGTATTTGGAGACATTCATGGCGCGGAATCTAACCACGAGGGAGCAGGGAGTAGGGTGTGGGGTGTAGGGGCGACGCTTGCGTCGCCCTGCCGGTGGGGTCTTGGGGAATGATGCGTTCCACCGGAGCCATCCCGAGGCGAGGAATCTATCGAAGCGGGTGCGCCAAGACGCTCGCTGCTCCCCTACCGCCTACCGCCTGTTCCCCGCTCCCCACCCCGACACCTTGCCTCAATCATCTAGTGGTGAGAAGTTCAAGTGTCCTGTGCTCGAAGCCGCTCGTTCCTGAACCACCGGGAGAGTTCCGCCATGCCCGACCCGAAATCGCGCCGGTCCGCCGAGACAGCCCTGATGGCCCTGTTTCGGGCGAGCGGCTACATTCGACGTCCGGCGGAGGATCGCAATGGCGATTCCGCCACCTACAAGAAGGGCTCCGAAGTCCGGTTGGTACTGGAGAGTCGGACGGCGGCGCGCTCGGCGGCACGACTCGCCAGGGCAGTCGGTCTCCGGCCGGGGAAGGTGTATCCCAAGCATACCCGGATTGTGGTTCCGCTGTACGGAGAAGACTCCGTGACCTGGTTCCTGCGTCGTCTCCGGGATCGGTCGGGTTCCACCGATGGGTTTGCGGCGGATGGTACCCGCGTTGTCCGGCGTCCGGTGACCCCCTAGCTTCTCCTTCGTCACACGAAAGGTTCCTTGTGCCATCCTCCACCGAAGTCTCCTGGCTCCTCGAGCTGACCCTGGCCCCGAACGCCACCGAGGCCTTCACGACGCTGATGGGGGAGATGGTCGCGGGTACCCGGGCAAATGAACCACTACCGGCTGGAAGCCGGTAGGTTCACGGAGTTTCGTGAGCGACGGACTGAAGTCCTTCGCTCACGACGGTGTCACACGAAAGTTCTCGTCCCCGTCCCCAGGTTCCGTACCCTCCTGACCC
>JBDIWC010000079.1:0-13027 GCA_039794085.1 Gemmatimonadales bacterium | reverse complement strand
AAGACTGGGGGCCCAGGAGAACGCTCAGGGATTGTGCAGGGAACTCACGCGAAGACGCGAAGGCGCGAAGAGGAGCCGGGTCCCGAGCGTACATCGGAACGTCACCCCGGCGCACGCCGGGGTCCATAAGAAGTTTGAAGTGCGAAGTTCGAAGTGTGAAAGACTGAGGCGTAGGAGAGCGCTCGGGATTGTGCAGGGAACTCACGCGAAGACGCGAAGGTGCGAAGAAGAGCCGGGTCCCGAGCGTACATCGGAACGTCACCCCGGCGCATGCCGGGGTCCATGGTCGAGCAGGCAGAGACTTACGCCCTCGTGAGCGACTCTGGGTCGCGTCTTGTAGAGGGATGGGTCACACGAAGGCACAAGCACTTGGAGCCCGTCCACTATGGGGGCGTCTTTCCGAGTAGCTGCTCTCCCGCCGGGGGACAACCACTCTGGAGGATATTGACTCATTTAAATGAGTATTCTATACTCATGTACATGAGTAAGCGTCTTCAGGTCCTGCTGGACGAGGCGGAGTTCCGCGAGATCAAGCGTGTGGCCCGGGTTCAGCGGGTGACGGTCGCGGAATGGGTCCGGCGCGCGTTGCGAGCTGCGCGGGAGGCGGAGCCGGCCTGGCCCGCCGAGCGGAAGCTCCGTGCGGTCCGGGAAGCGGTGCGGCATCGCTTTCCGGCCGGGGAGATAGAGCAGATGGTGGCCGAGATCGAGCGGGGCTACCTCGAGGATCCCGCGTGATCTTTGTGGATTCGAACATCCCGATGTACCTGGTGGGCGACTCTGTTCACCACCAGGCCGCCGCGCGCCGATTGGTCGAGGAGGCGGTGGCCCGCCAGGAGCGCCTGGTCACCAGCGCCGAGGTGCTGCAGGAGATCCTCCACCGCTACGTGGCGATCGCACGTCGAGACGCCATCCAGCCCGCGTTCGATGTCATCACGGGCATCGTGGACGTCGTCTTTCCCGTCGACGCGGAAGATGTCGAGCGGGCCAAGTCGATCGTCCTGAGCCGGCCGGTCTCGGCGCGGGATGCTGTGCATGCCGCGGTCATGGAGCGGCACGGCGTGTCGCGGATCATGAGCTTTGACCGTCACTTCGACGGGATTCCCGGCATCGAGCGCGTTCCGGGATGCTGAGACCCGGTGATCACGTTATCGCGAGGGTCCGTTGAACAATGATCAATGACCACGGAACCGTCATCCGGA
Organism: Gemmatimonadales bacterium; assembly: GCA_039794085.1. Classification (GTDB taxonomy): domain Bacteria; phylum Gemmatimonadota; class Gemmatimonadetes; order Gemmatimonadales; family GWC2-71-9; genus OFTM291. The sequence continues at coordinate 11,828 of JBDIWC010000079.1, read as the reverse complement.
GTGTCCAAGGAGCGTCACCCCGGCGCACGCCGGGGTCCATGGGAGAGGTTGGAAGTGTGAAGGTCGAAGTGTGAAGAACGAGGGGCAGGACGCTCCTGGACCTTGTGAGTGGGGCTCACACGAAGGCACGAAGCCACGAAGGCACTCCGGAGCCCGTCCGCTATCGGGGCGTTTTCCTCTCTCTCTCTCTCTCTCTCTCTCTCTCTCTCTCTCTCGGCCATCAGGTAGAGGCGAAGCAGCTCCCGGGCACGAGTGAGGATGGTGTCGACGGTCTTGGAGGGGATGCCGAGCTTCCCGGCGATATCCCGGTACGACAGCTCGTCCAGCCGGAGCTCCATGACGTCCCGGGCCTTCTCGGGGAGGAGGTCGAGCAGCCGTGCCACGAGTTCGTGGACAGCGGCAGCCTCGTCGAGGTCGTCCAGCAGGGGGGCCGGATGGTCCCAGCCGGACGGGAGGGATGTCAGTCGACTGCCACGTTTCCGGTGGTCGAAACAGGCGTGCCGCACGGCGACCTTGAGGTAGCTGAGGGTGATCTCCGCCGGACGGTCCTCGCGCTGGAGGAGCCGGAGGAAGACAGTGTGGCAGGCGTCCTCGGCGGACTGGGGATCCGGAACGAACGTCAGGGCATGACGCACCAGCGCGTTGTAGTGCAGCCGGTAGAGGCACTCCAGGAGTGTCCCCTCGTCCACCTCCTCGCCGGAAGAACCCCTCTCACCCTCGTTCGCTCTCATCTGTCCCCCTCCTTTTGTAGATCATTCTTCCGTGGACGACTCACACTCCGCCAATTGCACAACTGGCAAACCGCTGCTTCCTGCTACGGGTCGCGGCGAACCGCCAGACGGCTCGAAGGCGGTCGGCATGTCACCTGACAGACATTGTCGGCGCTTGCACAACAGGTGATAGCCCGCGACGCGAAAGCTTTTCAGGATAACAGGATGCCAGCGTCCGGTTGTTATGGTACGGGCTGCAAATTCCGCCCCCACCAGATGCGCTCCTTGGAAGACAACGTCCGGAACGCGGGACTGGATCCACTGCGACTACCGGCGGCGCTCGGCGGTCCGATGATCCTCGGCTTTCCAGCGAAGGACAGGTGGAATCCGACTCGGTGAAGGAGAATCGCACGGTCAATCGTTCTATTGGGACAAGGAGGACAAGGGATGGAGTGGCTTGCAGAAGGGAAGACGTCAGATGGCTACACTCGGCGGGTACATTCTGCCGAAACGTTTCCTCGCAGCGTTCAGTTGGTAGTATTACTCAGCGGATATGTAGGTCATTCACACACCCACCCGGAGGACAACAATGAAAGGTCTGCTGGCAAGAACGATTGGGATCGTCGCGATCATGCTCGTCGCTGGCTCCCACTCTCCCGCAGAGGCCGCAGATGAGGGCGACAAGTGCGTCGGCGTGAAAGGCTGCTTCTCGTGTTGGGACGCGGAAACGTCGTGCATCATTACCATCTGCAACGGGGAAACCACTTCGACCTGTCTTGAACCCTGAGAGTCAACCCAAGGTGCGATCGGGGTGCGGTGCTCCAAGAGCACTGCACCCTTCGCCCTGCTGGGGTGGCCGGGTTGGAATGACCAAACTCTGCGCTATAATCAGTTGATAGAGGAGCTGGCCCGATGCGTGACCGTCTAAACGCCTTGGCTAACCTCGCCATCCTGGCAACGCTCGCAGTTATGCTTCTGCGTCCCAATGGTCCTATTGGAGCTTGGGTCGCCGAGCGGAAACAAACACATGAGTCACAGCGCAGGATCGCGTTGGTATGGGATGTGCTTGCGGAGGGGCCAAGCCTCCTCCGGTTTGTCGATTCGGAGATCGCGCCGGTGGTCGAGTTTATCGATTACCAGTGCCCGGGATGCAAATCTGTGGCGCCACAGGTTGAGGCCGCTGCAGGGGATGCTCGCCGTGGAGTGGTCATACGACATTTTCCCCTCAGCATCCACGATTACGCGGAGCCCGCTGCTCGGGCAGCGATATGCGCGGAGGATGAGGGGAAGTTCGAGTCGATGCATCAGAAGCTCATTACCCTCTCGGACTGGTCTCGCCCTCCAGATTGGGTGGCGGTCGCTCTCAGCGCAGGCATCCATGACGTAGAGGTCTTTGCAAGTTGTTTGATGTCTGAATCCACAGAACGGCGGCTGAAGGACGACCGCCGCTTGGCGGATGCGCTGGGTGTACGCGGTACACCGACTTTCGTTACGCCTGGAGGAATCTTTTTTGGAGGAGGCGAAGTTGAAGCTGCGTTTCGATCGGCGGGTCAGGCAAGATAACTCGAGCCGCCAGCACCCCAGGTGGGGAAATAGGGGGGTACGGCTTGACCTGCCAACCGCACTCCTGCTGCTGGCTACAGCGTGCGCCGATGGCGGGGAACCGGTCGTGCACGTAGCCACCGGAATCCGCGACAGTGCAGGGATCACCATAAGCGAAAACGCAGGTCCAGAGTGGGGCGGCCAGACACCTTGGACCGTGGCGGCGGATCCCGAAGTGACCATCGGGACGGTGGGAGGCGCCGAAGAGTACCAGCTGAACGAGGTTCAAAACGCGGTCCGGCTTGGGAACGGCACGATCGCCGTGGCCGACGGCGGATCGAACCGGGTCCGGATCTACGACAGAACCGGTTCGCATCTCCGCGACATCGGTGGTGGGGGCGATGGCCCCGCCGAATTCCGCATGTTGGGATCAGTGGGTCGGATTCGCGGTGATTCCATCGCGGCGTGGGACGCCAGGAGTCGGCGGATCACCATCTTCGATCCGCGGGGTGACTTCTCCGGGGTGACAGTGGTGCGGGACGTTCCCGGCCTCGTGGTTGCCGACCATGGCTGGTTTGCAGACGGATCTGTCCTGATCACGCCCGGCCTCTCGGTGGCGGGAACGAGAAATGCCCTGCCCGGCGACCGCCGGGAGCCGGTGACCTGGATGCGGGCAACGCGAGACGGCACGGCAGATACCCTCACGGTGCTTCCTGGGCGGGAAGAAGTCGTAAGCCGGCATGGCAACACCGTCAGCATCGGACCCGTCCTTTACGGGAATGACAGCCATGTCTTCGCCGCGGAGAACGCGCTTTACGGGGGCCCGAGTGATCTGCCGGAAGTGCAGGTGTGGTCGGCCGACGGCCGCCTTCAGCGGATCGTTCGCTGGGCCGCGAAGCCGCGTGCGGTCAGCACCGCCGACCGGAAGTGGGTTCGGGAGCAGGCCCGCGCGCGTCAAGAACGGCGGCGTGCGCTCCTGGCCCAGATCGGGGGTCCGGCAGACCAGAGTGAAGAGGCCGAGCCAGCCAGCCGCGACACGCACCCCTACTTCGATCGAATCGTGGTGGACACAGAGGGGGAACTCTGGGTTCGTACATGGGCGGGATACGGCGGGGTGCAGGAATGGCTTGTCTTCGATCGAAACGGAGTCTTGCAGGGTGTGGTGTCCACCCCCGCCTCACTCGAGATCACAGACATCGGCGGGGACTACATCCTCGGACTCTCTCGCGATGAACTCGACGTACAACAGGTCCGCTTGTACCGGATCCGTGGGCGAGAGGCCAGGAAATGAGAACATGGATAAACAGGAACATGGATAAACAGGATGAACAGGATTCGCGCGTGTCGTCATTTCGATCGTCATCCCGAGCAAAAGCGAGGAGCCTGCCCCGAGCCCGCGAGGGGATCTGAGGAGGTTGCGGGCGCGGGACGAGCACGGTGTGCGGGTTGATCGGCATCCTGTTCATCCTGTCCATCCATGTTGATTCCCCGCGTCGCCGGGCGGTCGTGGCCGGGTGAATCGGTGTTGCCCTGACCGAATCACTCCCCGCGCAGGACCTCGACTGGCGCAATCCGCAAGGCCCGGCGGCTCGGCAGCCAACTCGCCAGCAGCACCGTCGCCCCGACCACGATCGCCACGACGCCCGCGGTCGCGATCGCGACCCCGGTGCCGATCGGGAACACCTGGCCGAACGCCACGCCCGCCAGCACGGTGAGGGGGAGAGCGATCACCGCACCGACGCCGAGGTGCCTCCCTCCCTGCCACACCAGCATCCGGACCACCATCGCATCGGTGGCGCCGAGGGCGCGGCGCACGCCGATTTCGCGGGTGCGGCGCACCACCGTTCGGGCCATCAATCCGTAGGTGCCGCTGATGGACAACAGCAGAGCAAAGACGAAACAACCGGCAAACATCCGGGCGGTGGAGGTGGCGATGAGGGAGCTCTTCCGCAGGATTTCGCCCATGCTGGAGACGGAACTCGGAAGGAGTGACGGATCCACCGAGGCCAGGGCCCGCAGAATGGCGGCGCGACCGGCGGATTCACCGCCCGCATGCCGAGTCACCACGTCCACCCCGCGGGAGGGAAACTGGCCCAACGGTACATAGACTGCCAGCGGACTCCGGTCCCGGCTCAAGGGGTTGCCCAGCGGGACATCGCCCACCACGCCGACGATCGTGCGCCAGGGCGCGTTGGGCCCCTCGATGCCAGTGAGCCGGAGCTGCCGCCCGATCGGGGAGGCGTCGCCCCACTGTTCCCGCGCCATCGCCTGGCTCACCACTGCCACCGGGGCACTGGTCCGGTCGTCACCGGGGAGGAGATCCCGTCCCTCCCTCAGTGACGCGCCCACGAGTCCAAGCGGACGCAACACGGCCTGCACATGAGCACGCGGGAGGGCCACCGTCTCGGCGGGACGACCCGCCACCTCCACGGCTCCCTCCGGGCCGGAACGATCCGCCAGAGTGGAACGGATGATGACGCCGTCAATCCCCGGCTCCTCTTCCAGCCGGGTGGCGAGCAACAGGTGGGTCGCGTAGAGTCCCTCCTCGGGGAACCGCGATTGAGGAAGGGAGACCCCCGCTCCCAGCAAGTGCGCCGGATCGAACCCGAGGTCGACCGTCAGCACGCGCTGACCGACGATTCCCGCCAGCCCGCCGGCGAACATGACCAGAGAAACGATCACCACCTGGGCGAGCACGAGGGTCCGGGCCAGGTGGCCTCCGGACTGGCCGACCGAGCCGTTCCCCCCCTCGCGCAGCGTGTCGAGAATCCGTTCGCGCCCCGCCCGCAGGGAGAGGAGGCCGCCCACCAGGAGAATTGCGCCACCGACGAAGCCCGCGGTGGCCAGGAGCACCGTGCGGTCAAATCCCCAGCGCCACCAGAAGGCGAGATTGCCGGTGAGATTGGACAGGGCCCAGCCATCGACCATCCGAAGACCCGCGGTGGAGAGGAGCGCGGCGAGCAGTCCGCTCACCAGGCACAACACCACGATGTCCCAGATGCCCTGCATCGCCAAGCGACCGCGTGGGGCGCCGAGCGCCTGCCTGATCGCCATCTCCCGGCTCCGTTCATCGGCCCGGGCAAGGAGCAGGTTCCCCGCGTTGACACAGGCCAGGAGGAGGATCAAGCCCGCAAGCAGGTTCAGCACCACGAACACCAGCGGCCCCTCCTCACCCATCTGCGCCATCGGGAAGCTGCGGAGCAGAACCCCGTCCGCCAGGGGATCGTCGCCCGCGCGTGGCGGGCTTTCCGCTCGCACCCGGCGGACCTGCACACTGAGCTCGACCTCGGACTGGGCGCGGGTCACGCCGGAAGCCACCCGACCGAATGCGCCGACCGGAGTGATGTCTGCCGCCACCGGATCGAGCAGGTGACCCTCGGCCGGTACCCACGACTCGGAGGCCACGGGAAACCCGAAGCCCGGGGGCATCACTCCGATCACCCGGGTCGGGGCGCCGCCAACCTCGATCGTGCGTCCGACGATGGAGGAGTCTCCTCCCAGTGCCCCCTGCCAGAGGGCATGACTCAGGACGATCACCGGTTCGGCCCCGGGCGCCATGTCCTCTGCGACGAAAACGCGCCCGAGCCGCGCCGGAGTCCGCGCGAGGGTGAACAGGGCGGGCTCCGTGGCCGTGACGGCGATCGGGCGCACGCTGTTCCCGCTGCCCAGAGTGGCTCCGCGCTCCACGAAGATTCCGATGTCCGTCAGCGTGCTGACGGTTGGACGGATGAGGGCCAGGGTGCGCGCGTCGAGCGAGACGGATCGCCCTCCGTCGCCCGCGCCGGAAATCCGGACGATGCGCTCTCCCTCGTCGAGCGGGAGCGGCGCCACCATGGCTCGATGCAGAAAGCCAAAGGTGAAGATGCTGACCGCCAGGCCGCCGGAGAGAACGGTGACGACCAGAAGGGAGAAGGCGGGGGTCCGGGCGAGGAGCCGGATCGAATGCCGGAGATCGGCAAGGGAGAGGAGTGATGGCATGGCAGGTATACGGGTGGACCATCCGGCAGGTTTCATTGTGGGACGTTCGGTGTTACAGGGCGAGGAGTGCCCGCAGGACCATAGCGGTCCATGGACAGCGTCTACCTGCACGCCTGACCATCGCGGCCGACGCACACCGGGGTATTGGGTGTGAGAACATGGATGCACAGGATTGACAGGATGTGGTCCCGCGGCCGGGGTACCGTTCAGCGTCGTCCTGGCGGTCAGATCAAGGGGAGTGGAGAGTGGGTCAATACCGTCTTCACCTCGCGTCGGCGAACCGTCGCAGTCGGGTGATCCGGTGTTCTCCGGTGGCGTCGGATCGCCGAGCCAGCACGAGGTCGGGTCCGATCCACGAGACCGCGTATCCCACCGTCTCCCCTGTCATCGTGTTGGGGCTCTTGGCCAGTTGAAGCGTGATCCAGAGCGTGTCTCCCTCGACGGACCAGGTGCCGCTGTGGGCGTGGAACACGTCGAAGGCGGCGAGCCGTTCGAGCTCGGTGGTCCAGTCGGTGAAGAGGGGCCGAGGACCGCTCTCCCGGATCTCCTGCACTCCATAGTGGCCGTCCGGAGTGAACAGCCAGGAGCTCGGCTGGGGGTCCGATTCGGTCCAGGAGGAGTCGCCCCGGGTGTACTGCCGCTCCACCACCTGCCATGCCCCCGCGATCGGCGAGCCGGGGCTGCCGCATGCGACGAGCGAGGCGAGAGCCAGGGTGGATACCGAGGCGGAATGGAAGGAGAGGGTCATCGAGTTGGCCGGTTTGGGGTGCTGGAATATAGGGAGATATTGGTCCTGACCCCCGGCCCACCCCCTGGCCCTCCCCTGGGGTTCTGGGTGTTGGGTGTTGGGTATTGGGCCCCTCCCCGCAGGTGCACGGCGGGAGGGGGAGTGGAGTTCACCACGGAGACACGGAGGTCACAGAGAGTGCGGCGCAGGCGAAGGGCTTCGGTTTGCCTGACGGGGCGATGGGGAGGGGCCTCCCCACCCTTCTCTGGGCGGGATCGGATCGTGGAGCCCTGGTCGGCGCGATGCACCCTCTGTGTTCTCTGTGTCTCCGTGGTTGATTTCGTGGGGGGTGCGCCGGGTTGACCCGTTCCCCTCCCGCCGGTACCCTTCAGAGACCGCCAGGGGCATCTCTCGGGGTTTTGCCGGGGATTGAGACGCACCCTTGGAACCTGATCCGGCTGATACCGGCGAAGGGAGCGCGGTGACCCCGACACCCCGGGGTGGCCGCCCCTCGACGCCTCCGAGGAGCACCCATGTCCACCTCCGTTTCTCCGATGTCCGCAACGTCCTTCACCGACGCGTTCCCCAACTCCCGCAAGGTCCATGTCGAGGGCCGCCACGGCGTGCGCGTCCCGATGCGCGAAATAGCCCTCTCCGGCGGCGAGCCCGCCCTGCGGGTGTACGATCCCAGCGGTCCCCAGGGTGTCGACGTGCGCGAGGGACTCCCGCCGCTCCGGCTGCCGTGGATCCTCGAGCGGGACGTGACCGAAGTGCCCGGCCGGGACCAGACCCTGGGCCTCCCGATGCCGGGGGGCCTCCGGCGCCGGGTGCTGCGGGGCCGGGGACCCGTCACCCAGCTCCACTACGCCCGTCGCGGCGAAATCACCCCCGAGATGGAGTTCATCGCGATCCGGGAAGGGATGGAGGCCGAGTTCGTCCGGAGCGAAGTGGCGCGGGGCCGGGCCATCATCCCCGCCAACATCAATCACCCGGAGGTCGAGCCGATGATCATCGGCCGCGGCTTCCAGGTGAAGATCAACGCGAACATCGGCAATTCAATCGTCTCCAGTTCCATCGACGAGGAGGTGGAGAAGCTCCGCTGGGCCACGTTGTGGGGCGCCGACACGGTGATGGATCTCTCGACGGGCAAGCAGATCCACGAGACCCGCCAGTGGATCCTTCGCAATTCGGCGGTGCCGATCGGAACGGTGCCGATCTACCAGGCGCTGGAAAAGGTGGACGGCGTGCCCGAGGACCTGACCTGGGAGATCTACCGCGACACCCTGATCGAGCAGGCGGAACAGGGGGTGGATTACTTCACGGTGCATGCCGGGGTGCTGCTCCGCTACGTGCCGATGACCGCCAACCGGCTCACCGGGATCGTGTCGCGCGGCGGATCGATCATGGCCAAGTGGTGTCTCGCGCACCACAAGGAGAGCTTTCTCTACACCCGGTTCCGCGAAATCTGCGAGATCATGGCGGCCTACGACGTCTCCTTCTCCCTGGGAGACGGACTCCGCCCCGGGAGCATCGCCGACGCGAACGATGAGGCGCAGTTCGCGGAGTTGAAGACCCAGGGTGAGTTGAACACAATCGCCTGGGAGCACGACGTGCAGGTGATGAACGAGGGGCCGGGTCACATCCCGATGCACCTCATCAAGGAGAACATGGAGAAGCAGCTCGAGTGGTGCGGCGAGGCGCCGTTCTACACCTTGGGACCCCTCACCACCGACATCGCTCCCGGGTACGACCACATCACGAGCGCCATCGGCGCCGCGATGATCGGGTGGTACGGCACAGCGATGCTCTGCTACGTGACGCCGAAGGAGCACCTCGGTCTCCCCAACCGCGACGACGTGAAGGCGGGGGTGATCGCTTACAAGATCGCGGCCCATGCCGCCGATCTCGCCAAGGGTCACCCCCGGGCCCGGGAGTGGGACGACGCCCTGAGCAAGGCGCGCTTCGACTTCCGCTGGGAGGACCAGTTCAACCTGGCCCTCGATCCGGTGACCGCGCGGGCCTATCATGACGAGACCCTCCCGGCCGATGGCGCCAAGGTGGCCCATTTCTGCTCGATGTGCGGCCCCAAGTTCTGCTCGATGAAGATCACGCAGGACGTGCGGGATTACGCGGCGGCGGAAGCGGAACGGGCGCGGGGGATGGAGGAGAAGAGCGCCGAGTTCCGGGAACGCGGCGGCGAGATCTACGTAGGGAATAGGGAATAGGGAGTAGGGAGTAGGGAATAGGGAATCGGGAATAGGGAATAGGGAATCGGGAGAACAATGAGAATAGGGAGCAGGGAGGAGGGTCGCCCCTCGGGACAGGGCGAGGCCGTCCAAGCACGGCGACACTCCGGATGCCGGTTCCCCTCTCCCGCCATGCGGGAGAGGGGTCAGGGGTGAGGGCGAGTTCGTAGGCGATAGGCGATAGGTGATAGGGGGTGGATTATGCACCCAAGGGCGATGCCCAGCGTCGCCCGAGTCCAGCACGGTGGAGATCATGCGATTGACGAGACGAACCTGGAACCTGACGCTCGGCGCCCTGGTGGCACTGGGATGCGCCACCCCGGAACCTCCCTTGATTGTCCTGCATGACGATCTGGGCAGCTACACCTGGCCCGTCCACACCCGAGACTCCACGGCCCAGGCCTATTACAACCAGGGGATGCGCCTCACCTGGGCCTTCAACCACCCCGATGCCATCCTCTCCTTCGAGGAGGCCCTGCGGCGCGACTCCAGTTGCGTGATGTGCGCCTGGGGCATCGCGTTTGCCCTGGGGCCCAACCTCAATGCCCCCATGGATTCCGCCGCCGAGGTCCGGGCGGTGGAGGCGATCGGTCATGCGGCGTCGGTCATCGATTCCACCACTCCGCCGGTGGAGCGCCTGCTGGTCGAGGCACTGGCCCAGCGCTACGGCACTCCCGCGGGGGTGGACCGGGCCGTTCGGGACAGCGCCTGGGTCCGGGCGCTCGATCCGGTGATCCGTTTCTTCCCCGATGACGACAATGCCCGGCTCCTGAGCGTCGACGCGGCGATGAACCTGCGGCCCTGGGACTACTGGAACCCCGACCGGACACCCGCGCCGGGCACCGCAGTGTTCCTGGCGCGGCTCGACTCCCTGGTGAACGGCGCGCCCGATCATCCCGGCGTCTGCCATCTCTACATTCATGCCGTGGAGGCGGTGGCACCGGAGCGCGCGGTGTGGTGCGCGGAGCGGCTCGCGTCGATGATGCCGGGGGCGGGCCATCTGGTGCACATGCCAGCCCACATCTACGTGCGGGTGGGGCGCTATCACGAGGCGGTGGAGGCGAATCGTCACGCCACCCACGCCGACGCCGAATGGCTGGGTGACCGGCGTCCCGAGGGGATCTACGCGGCGGCGTACGTCCCCCACAATTTCCATTTTCTGGCCCACGCCGCCACCTTCGCGGGCATGAGCGGCGAGGCGATCAGTGCGGCCCGCGCCGTCGCCAGCGCGATCACCCCGGAAACGGCGCGCGAGGTGCCGTGGACCGAACCGATGGTGCCCTATGCCCATCTGGTGATGCAGACCTTCGGGAAATGGGACGACATCCTGGCGCTTCCGCCGGTGCCCGACGACCTCCCCCTCGCGTCGGCGCTCGCGATGTATGCCCGGGGGATGGCCTTCAGCGCGACGGGACACACGGCAGAGGCGGAAGAGACCGCCACTGCGATCCGGGACCGGCTGTCCACCATTCCCGAGGGGGTCTTTCGGGAGACGGCTCGGGTCGGGCTGCTGGTGCTGACCGGAGACATCCACGAGCGCGCCGGGCGGATGACCGAGGCGATCGCGGCCTATCGGGATGCGGTGGTCGTGGAGGACGGGCTCCTCTACAACGAGCCCCCATTCTGGCATCAGCCGGTGCGGCACTTCCTCGGCGCGGCGCTGCTGGAGGCCAACCGGCCTGCCGAGGCGGAGGTGGTGTACCAGGAGGATCTGGAGCGGAATCCGGAAAACGGGTGGGCCCTGGCGGGGCTCACGGAGAGTTACCGCATGCAGGGGAAGCCGACCGAGGAGATCGCGTTCCGGGCCCGCGCGGCGTGGGCGGGAGCGGATGTGCCGTTGATGCGGTCGCGGTTTTGACAGCCTCCGCCTCGCGATGACAGCGCCGGTACCTACGGACCCCAATACCCAATACCCGTTACCCAATACCTGTTACCCAACACCCAATACCCATCACCCAATACCCATCACCCGACACCCATCCCCCATCACCTCCTCCCGTCCAGGTCCCGGTATTCCGGTTGCCGACTGAGGAACTCGGCCACGAACCAGCAGGAGGGGATGACCCGGAATCCCTCCGCTCGCGCCCAATCGAGGGCGTGTCGCACCAGCCGGGCTCCCGACCCTCGGCCCCGGTGGCTGGGAGGTACCCACGTGCTCTGAAAGTCCACCAGCCCGGGACGGACCACGTTGTATTGCAGGATGGCGGTGTCGCTGCCGCAGGAAAGTGTGAACTGGTTCCGGTCGAGATCATGGAGAACAGGCGCGGAGGTGTCCATCGGGTCTCCCGGGCATGAGTCAGGTCCACCCCGCATGATAATCACGTGGAGGACAGTGTCGTCCCGCGAGGGCGCAACAGATGAAGTGGGAAGGTGGGACGCGTGAAGTTTGAAGGAGGAGGTGAAATCGTAGGGGCGAATCACATTCGCCCTTCTCAACGCGAGGCCTGGCGAATGGGTTCACGCGAAGCCGCGAAGACGCGAAGGGAAGTTTGAAGTTTGAAGTTGCGGGTTCAGGGGATCGATGCAACAGCTTGGTGAAAGACTTCCGCCGGGGTGAGAAACCCCAGTGTCTTCCGGGGTCGGCCGTTGAGTTCGTCGGCGACCCGGTTGAGCGTGCGCTGGGGA
>JBDIWC010000078.1:0-13890 GCA_039794085.1 Gemmatimonadales bacterium | reverse complement strand
CCGCTGTCAGGCTTCGACTCCTTCGTGTCTTCGTGTCTTCGTGCGAGGCAGTTCCGCAAGCATCAAAGTCCGGACGATGGGAAGTAACTCAGCCGACCTTCTCAGATCCCTCGCTTTCGCTCGGGATAACGTTCTGGTGCCCCCTCGGGATCCCGAGGAGGCACCCACGAGGGCGAAGGCGGCACTACTCTAGGCGCGTCGGCCCCCATGGACGATGCGCAGCACCAGGAGCAGCACCACGGCCCCGATGAACGCGACGAAGATGGTGCCGCCGAGGCCCCTGAACGGTACCTGGATCGCCAGCGATCGGAAGATCCAACTCCCCAGAAAGGCGCCGATGATCCCCAGCACGATGTCGCCCAGGAGTCCGTAGCCGACCCCGCCCACCACAAGGCTGGCCAGGAGCCCGGCGACCAGACCAACGATCAGCAACGTGAGCAGGTCCATCACGACCTCCGTTTTTCCTCGATCAGCACCGCCACCGTCCGGGTTCCGAGAGTGAAGGCCGACCGGAACTCCCCCTCCACACCCACCTTGGCGCCGACCCGGGGAGTCCCGCTTCCGGCCTTGGTCACCACGGTGAGGGTTCCGGTTCCATCGTCAATCTGGTAGACGCCAACCCCCACGGCTCCGACCGACTCGGTCACCTCCCCCGCGATCCGGACCGTTTCCCCATCGTAGCGACCGGGATCGTCGAGAAGCTCGGTGATTGGCTTGGCCCCGGGACATGCCGTCAGGAGCACCAGGCCAAGCGTGGCGAGGGCCCTGTGGCTCATGGAGTCACGCGTTTCGCGGCGGCGGCGCGCGCCTGCTCGCTCGCAAAGATCGCCACCTCGACCCGTCGGTTGGTCTGACGCCCGGCCTCGGTCTCATTGGTCGCGATGGGCTCCGTCTCTCCCAGTCCGCGGGTGGCCAGGCGCGACCCGCTCACGCCCTGCGAGATCAGGTAGGTGGCCGCCGCGTTGGCCCGGCGTTCCGACAACCTCTGGTTGTAGTCCTCGGACCCGAGCTGATCGGTGTGACCGATGATCAGCAGGTTGGATCCGGAATATTTCTCAAGACTGAGCGCGAGCTCCCGCAGGTTGGTTTGGGCCTCGGGGCGAACCACATCGGAATCGAAATCGAAGAGAAGGCCCGAAGCGAAGGTGACCTGGATCCCCTCACCCACCCGCTCCACCGTCGCCCCCTTGATGTTCTGCTCTAACTCCTGGGCCTGTTTGTCCATCTGGGACCCGATGATGGCGCCGGCCGCCCCGCCGACCACGGCGCCGATGATCGCACCCTTGGCGGTGGATCCCGCCACCTTGCCGATCACCCCACCGGCCACGGCGCCTCCGGCCGCGCCGACCACGGCGCCCGTCTGGGTCTTGGTAGCACAGCCCGCCAGAAGAAGGGCCGTCAGGGAAAGAAACCGAATGGGCATGTGCATGAGATGCCTCCCCAGGAGCAGGTGGTGGGTCGCGTCGCGACCTCATCTCAAGAGTAGAGTGTTCGGGCTGGTTTTCCATCCATCGTCGGTACGGGTTTCCTCTCCATCAAAGGAATGGGAGGGGCCGCGATCTCCCCGATCAGCAGACCGTAGGCGACTCCCGTCACAAGCCCGATCGCCCCTCCCCACACGGCACCCGGGCGGTGGACCGACGGCGCACATCGATCGAGACCACGGCCAACACAGGAACACGGCTAACGTTGTCTCCCCATTCCATGGCCGAAGCCCCTTCGTGCCTTCGTGTCTTCGTGTGAGCCCGTCAGTCAAGCGATCAACGAACGAGCGGACACGAGGCCCGCCCCTACGGCAGGCGCCACACCTCCACATGCTCCCCGCCCTTATCCCGCGCGGTCCAGGTGACGAACACCTCCTTTCCCGCTTCGAGGATTCTCGGAAATCCCACGGCCCTCGCACGACTCGACTCCGCCAGTGTCAGGACCGGCCCCGGCACCCCCTCCGGAGAAACACGCCGAGCCACCCACGCCGCTTCCTCACCCCGTCCCTCGAGCCACACGACCAGGGTCGCACCGTCTCCGAGCGAGGTGGCCGACACCCGGCCCACGGGATCCCCGTCGTCCAGGCGGGTTCGGTCACTCCACGTGGCACCCCCATCCTCGCTCATCGCCAGGTACATCCGGGCGGAATCGCCGGCAGCCGTGTACCAGGCCACCGTGACGCGATCGCCAGCGGCGGCGAGGGCGGGACCATTCACCGGACAGGCTCGGTGAATCCACCCGTCGTTCGACACCGCCACCGGTTCGCTCCATCCCTCGGGTGTTCTCCGTGTCACGTAAATGTCCCTGACCTCCTCGGCGGTCCGGTTGCGATAGCCGACGACGAGGCCCCCGCCGGAGGTGGCGGTCATGGAGACGGGGCAGCAGTCGCAGGTGCTGCCATCGAGCTCCCGTTCACCGGTGATCCGGCCATCGGGCATCACCGTGGCGAATCGTGCTGTCATCATCCCCGGAGGGGTGCCCCCGGTGAACCGGCCGTCGAGCCAGGCGAGGTGAATGGCCCCGCTGTCGCCCGCGGCGGTGGCGACGAACCCATGCTCGGTATCGGAGCGATCATCGTGCAGCACCACCGGGTTCGACCAGGTACGGCCCTCGTCCCCCGAGCTGCTGACCATGATGTGATAGGCATAGGGCGAGGAGGCGGTCCGCTCGAGCCAGTGCACCAGCCACCGCCCGTCCGAGGCCACCGTCACCCCAGGAAAATCGGCCCAGTTGACGAAGAAGGTGCTCCGGGTGGCCACCGGCCGCGGCTCGGACCAGACTCCCCCGCGCCGGAGGGCGGTGACGAGCGTCGTGTCCGCTCCCAGTTGAAACCAGCTCAACACCGGGGACCCGTCCGACGCCCGGGTCAGACTCGGCGTGCGGCTCCCGGACGGTGCCTCAAAATCGGCCTCGATCAGGGAGGCGGACCCGCCATCCCTGCAGGAGACACCACCCACCAATACCACTAGAATAAGGATCCACCGGAGATGCGTTCTCATGAAGACTCCTTCAGGGTCACTTCACTACGATCCCAATCTCCACATTCTACCTTCATCCTCCAATCAGGGTGAAGGTACCACATCGAGGGGACCGAAGGGTCCAAAGGAAACATGATATGTACATGCGCAATGCGTTAATCTCGGCGACGCTCGTCCTGGCCACCGCCTGTGGTGGTGGCGGCGGAGAACAGGGGGGCGCCAGCGGAGATTCGGGTGCTCCGGCTGCGGCCGTCGGCTCCGACCTCACCCCGTTCCAGTTGGAACACGGAATCGGCCCCATCACCGCCCCCGTCGAACTGGGCGCCATCGATGCCGGCATGGCGGCCCGCGGAGAGGCGGTGTTCGTCGAGAAGTGCTCCGCCTGCCACAAGATGGCGGAGAAGTATGTGGGCCCCGCCTTGGGCGATGTCACCACGCGCCGGAGCCCCGCCTTCATCATGAACATGATCCTGAACCCCCAGGAGATGATCGAGCGGCATCCGGTGGTGAAGCAACTCGTCGCGGAGACGATGAGCTTCATGGCCAACCAGAACGTCTCGCCGGGAGACGCCCGCGCGATTCTGGAGTACCTCCGGACCCAGGCCACGCCCTGAGATCCGGTCCCCACGGCCGGGCGGCATTCGCCGTCCCGGCATCACACGCGAATGGAGGAAGCTGCTATGCTGAACGCAGGTCGGAAAGTCGGACTGGCAACCTGTTGTGCCGCGCTGCTCGTGGCCGGGTGCGGCCCGGCGGGATCCGCGGTCGGCGGCGCGGGTGATGCCGCGAGCAAGGTGTACGTTCCCCCCGGGGAGTATGACGAGTTCTACTCCTTCATGTCTGGCGGATTCAGCGGACAGGTGTCGATCTACGGACTCCCCTCGGGGCGGCTCTTCCGGGTGATCCCGGTCTTCTCCCAGGACCCGGAGAAGGGGTACGGGTACAACGAGCAGTCCAAGGCGATGCTCAACACCAGCTACGGCATGGTACCGTGGGGGGATGCCCACCATCCCGAGGTGTCCCAGACCAATGGCATCCCGGACGGGCGCTGGCTCTTCATCAACGAGAACAACACCCCCCGGATCGCCCGGATCGACCTCACGACGATGGAAACCGCGGAGATCCTGGAGCTCCCCAACTCGGCCGGGAATCATGCTTCGCCCTTCGTCACCGAGAACACGGAATACACCGTGGCGGGAACCCGCTTCAGCGTACCGACGCCCCAGGAGGACGTTTCCATCGAGCAGTACAAGGAGAAGTTCGCCGGCCTGCTCTCGTTCGTGAAGGTGGACCCGGAGTCGGGACGGATGACCCTCGCATTCCAGATCCGGATGCCGGGGTACAACTATGACCTCTCGCACTCGGGCAAGGGTCCCTCGCATGGATGGAGCTTCTTCACCTCCTACAACAGCGAGGAGGCCAACACCCTTCTCGAGGTGAACGCCTCCCAGAACGACAAGGACTACATCGCGGCGATCAACTGGAAGCGGGCCGAGGTCTGTCTCGCGGAAGGGAAGGCCAAGTCGGTGCCGGGGCGGTATGTGCACAACGTCCTGGGTCGCGACCACATTGCCCGCTCGGAAACCCTCTCCGGCACGAGTGTTCTGGAGCCGGGGGACTGCGAGGGGATGGTCTACTTTCTCCCCACTCCCAAGTCGCCCCACGGAGTCGATGTCGACCCGACCGGTGAGTTCATCGCGGCGGGGGGCAAGCTTGCCTCGGTGATTCCGGTGCACTCGTTCAGCAAGATGCTGGCGGCGATCGAGGCCAAGGACTTCATCGCCACCATCGATGACATTCCCGTCCTCCGCTACGAATCCACCATGGTGGGTGAGGTGCAGAACGCGGGCCTCGGCCCGCTCCATACCGAGTTCGACGGGAAGGGTTTCGCCTACACCTCGATGTTCCTGTCCTCCGAAATCACCAAGTGGAGCCTCACGACCTTCGAGGTGGTGGATCGGATCCCGACCTACTACTCGATCGGCCATCTGATGATCCCCGGTGGTGATTCGCGCCAGCCCTGGGGCAAGTACGCGGTGGCGTTGAACAAGATCACCAAGGACCGGTTTCTCCCCACCGGCCCTGAGCTCGCCCACGCGGCCCAGCTCATCGACATCACCGGCGACAAGATGCGCCTCCTCCTCGACTTCCCCACGATCGGCGAGCCGCACTATGCCCAGGCGATTCCCGCCTCGCTCATCGAAGGGAAGCAGGTGCAGGTCTATCCCCTGGGCGAGAACACCGACCCCTGGGCCACCACGGCCGAACGGGACGTGAACGTGACCCGCGAGGGGCGGACCGTGCACGTGAAGATGACGTCGATCCGGAGCCACTTCATGCCCGACAAGATCGAGGGGATCCAGGTGGGAGACTCGGTGTTCTTCCACGTGACGAACCTCGAGCAGGACTGGGACGTTCCCCACGGCTTCGCCATCACCGGGGCCCGGACCAGCGAACTGCTGATCATGCCGGGACAGACCCGCACCATGCTGTGGATTCCGGAACGGGTCGGGGTGCTTCCCTTCTACTGCACCGACTTCTGCTCGGCGCTGCACCAGGAGATGCAGGGGTATGTTCGTGTCTCCGCGCGCGGATCCGCCGTGCCGATCAGCTTTAACAAGCCGTAAGAACCGTCCGGGGCCGGCCGGGAACTCCCCCGAGGAGCTTCCGGCCGGCTCCGGCCGGCTGGGTGGAAAGGACAGACCGACCATGACCCGCACAACCCGCCTTGGTCTCGCGGTGCTCGCCCTCGCGCTGCTGGCCGTCCTGCGCACGCCACTCTGGCACATCGAGTTGATCGCGCCGCAGTACCCCGAAGGCCTGGGCATGTACATCTGGGCCGACCAGATCACCGGCCAGAAGCCGAACGACCTGAACTCCATCAATGGCCTGAACCACTACATCGGCATGAAGGAGATCCGTCCCGAGGCGATCCCCGAGCTGCGCCTCATGCCGTGGGTCATCGTCGGACTCACGCTCACCGGCCTCGGGGTGGCCGCGGCGGGCCGCCGGTCGCTGCTCTACATCTGGACCGGCCTCTTCCTCGTCGCCGGCCTGGTGGGACTCGTGGATTTCTTTCTCTGGGGATACGATTACGGGCATGACCTCAACCCCATGGCCGCCATCAAGGTCCCCGGAATGAGCTACCAGCCTCCGCTGATCGGGAGCAAGAACCTGCTCAACTTCAAGGCGGTGTCCTGGCCCGCCCTCGGCGGATGGATCGCCTTCCTCGCGCTGGGAGGCACGGTGGGGCTCTGTCTCCGTGAGTTCCGCCGGGGCCGTCGTCTCGCGGGACACACCGCCGCCCCGAAGCCGGCACCGGGCCCCGATCCCGTTCCGGTATCTTCCCGCTGATGCGCTGGGGCCTCCTGGCGACCGCGGCATGCCTCCTGGCGTGCCGGGAGCCCGCTCCGGTCCCGATCGCCTGGGGAGAGGATGCGTGCGAACACTGCCACATGACGATCACCGACCCCCGCTTTGCCGCCGAACTCCTGACCCGGACCGGCAAGGTGATGCGTTTTGATGACATCGGATGCCTCGCCGAGTTCTCGATGGGCGACCGCGTGACCGAGGACCAGGTGCACTCCCGGTGGGTCATGGACTATCTGCACCCCGAGGAGTTCCTCCCGGTGGAGGACGCCATCTTCCTCCACAGCGACTCGGTGCGCACCCCTATGAATCACGGAGTGCTGGCCGTCCGGCCCGGACCGGCCGCCGACAGTCTCCGCCAGGTTCTCGGAGGAAAGCTGATGACCTGGCCCGAGGTGCTGCGGGTCGTGGCGGCGGGACGGTAAACCTGACATGGGCATCGTCTCCGCCACTCTCCTGCTCCAGGTTCTGATCGTCAGCCCGGGAGCGACACCCACGATCGGTGCCGCCCTGGAGAGGGCCCGGCCGGGAGACACGATCCGGGTGCCGGCCGGCATCTACCACGAGCACGGACTCCGGGTGGGGCGGGGGATCACTCTTCTCGGACCGGAATCCCCGGGGGAGGAGGCCGTTCTGGACGGTGACGGGAACGCCATCCTGACCGTCACCGAATCCGGCGTGACGGTGGCGCACCTGGTTTTCCGGAACGTGGCCACCAGCTTCGTGGACGACCGGGCCGCACTCCTGCTTGAGACGGCCACCGACTGCCGGATCGAGAACAATGTTTTCCGGGACACCTTTTTCGGCCTTTACGCGGCCCGCGCGGAGCGGTGCCGGATTGCCGGCAACCGCTTCGACGGCCCCCATCGCTCGCAGACCCGGTCGGGCAACGCCATCCATCTCTGGAATTCCCGCCACATGACGGTGGAGGACAACCGGGCCACCGGCCACCGGGACGGGGTCTATCTGGAGTTTGCCCGCCACTCCACCGTGGACCGGAACGAGAGCACCGGCAATCTCCGCTACGGACTGCACTTCATGTTCTCCGACAGCTCGTCCTACACCGGAAATCACCTGCACGACAACGGCGCCGGGGTGGCCGTGATGTACACCCGGTCCGTCATGATGATGAACAACCGGTTCGAGCACAACTGGGGGGCCGCCAGTTACGGACTCCTGCTCAAGGACATCACCGATGCCCGGATCGAGGACAACGTCTTTCTCTCCAATTCCGTCGGGATCGTGGCCGAAGGGTCCAACCGGCTGCGGGTGACCAGCAACACCTTTCAGCGGAACGGGTCGGCCATCCGCGTGCTGGCCAACGCCACCGATGGTCAGTTCCGCCGCAACATCTTTCTCGGAAACACCTTCGACGTGGTGTCCAACGGACGGGCCACGCCCAGCCTGTTCGAGGAGAACTACTGGGACGCGTACCGCGGGTACGATCTCGACCGGAACGGAATCGGCGATGTCCCCTTCCGCCCGGTGCGGCTCTCCGCCGTCCTTGTGGCCGAGCATGCCCCCGCCACCATCCTGCTGCGAAGCTTCTTCCTGGAGCTGCTCGATGCGGCGGAGCGGGTGCTCCCGATCCTGACACCGCTCACCCTCGTGGACGAGCGCCCGCTGATGAGGCGACCCGGCGCATGACCCCCGCCACGACAGTGACCATCCGCGGCGTGACCAAGCGCTTCGGCACCCTGCAGGTCCTGGCAGGTGTGGACCTCACCCTCGAACCCGCCACCGTCACCGCCATCGTGGGTCCCAATGCCGCCGGCAAGTCAACCCTGATCAAGTGCCTGCTCGGCCTGGTTCGTCCCGACGCCGGAATCATCGCCATCAACGGTCACGCCGTGGGCTCCGACTGGTCCCTCCGCAGCGGCATCGGGTACATGCCCCAAGCGGCGAGCTTCCCCGGCAACCTCACCGGCACCGAGGTCCTGGCACTCCTCGACGACCTGCGGGGCCACCGGGCCGAGCGGGATGATGACCTCCTTGATGCCTTTCACCTCGGTCCGGAACTCGGCAAGCCGATCCGCACGCTCTCGGGCGGGACGCGACAGAAGCTCAGTGCGGTCGTGGCCTTCCGTTACCGACCCGGACTCCTCATCCTCGACGAGCCAACGGCCGGCCTCGATCCGCTGGCCAGCGGCATCCTGAAGGACAAGATCCTGCGGGCCCCGGAGGAGGGCACCACCGTCCTTCTGACCTCGCACATCATGGCCGAGATCGAGGAACTGGCCCGCACCATCGTCTACTTCGTGGACGGGCTCCCCCGGTTCGAGGGCACCCTGGAGGACCTCTGGCGGAAGACGGGCGAGCAGCGACTCGAACGGGCGGTGGCGCGGCTCATGCGGGCACGGGTGATGGGATGACCGCCCTCAAGATCCTCCGCTATCAGCTGCGCGACGTGTTCCGGAGCCGGTGGGTGATCGGATACACCCTCCTCCTTCTGGCCGCCACGGAACTGCTCTTCCGGTTCGGGGGAAGCGGCGAGCGGGTGGTGCTGAGCCTCCTCAACGTGGTGCTCATCCTCCTGCCCCTCGTGGGCCTCGTTTTCGGCACGATGTACTTCTACCACTCCCGTCACTTCATCGAGCTGCTGCTCACCCAGCCCGTCAGCCGCAGCGCCCTCTTCGCCGGACTCTTCGGGGGAGTGGCTCTTCCGCTTGCCGGGGGATTCCTGGCCGGGACCGGGATCCCCTTCCTCCTCCATGGAGGTACCGCCGGCTCGGCACCCACCGCACTCGGCATGCTCCTCGTGCTCGGCATGTTGCTCACCCTGGTGTTCACGGCCCTCGCGTTCTTCGTGGCCCTGCATGTGGCCGATCGGGCCACCGGACTCGGCGTGGCCATCCTGCTCTGGATCGGATTCACCGTGGTGTACGACGGAGCGCTCCTCCTGGCCATGACTCTCTTCACCGCCTGGCCCCTGGAAGGCCCGGTGCTCGTGGCGACCCTGCTCAATCCGGTCGACCTGGGCCGGGTTCTCCTCCTCATGCAGTTCGACGTGGCCGCCCTGATGGGATACACCGGAGCAGTCTTCGCCCGGTTCTTCGGGTCACTCACCGGGGCGATGGTGGCCATCGGTGCTCTGACAGTGTGGGCCCTGCTCCCTTTCCTGCTCGCCCGGCGGAAGTTCCTGCGCACGGATTTTTGACCCCGCCGCACCCACGACCGGGGGCTGGGTGTCGGGGATTGGGGACTGGGGATTGCCCCCCCCCCCCGACACCCAATACCCAATACCCAACACCCAACACCGGGGAGTGGGGAGTGGGTGTTGGGTCCTGGGCTACCGCCGCCGGGCAGGCGGGGGGGGGGTCGGCGCGGGCCACGTCGCTCCCACGGGTGCCGGGAGGAGCCTCTTCAATTTCCAGGTTCCGTCGGCCTGTCGCTCCACGATGCTCATCCACTTCCACGACCGCTCGACTCCCGAATCGCCGCTCGCCCTCAGGGTCGCCGTCGAGACCCCGTGGTCCATCGCGTGATCCCGGGTGACGGTCGGACCGTTGCTCGTGATGATGGTGCCGGAGAAGGAGGTGGAATCGAAGAGGGCGGTGTACCGTTGCCGGATCTCCTCCGGTCCCCGCGCATCGGGCTGGTTGGGATCCAGGAGGACACCGTCTTCGGTGTACAGGGCGGCGATGGCCGCCGCGTCTCCCTGGTTCAGGGCGGCCGCGTAATCCTGGGTGATCTGGGCCAGGGCCATCTCGATAGTGTCCCGTTCCCCGGCGGTCAACGCACTCGATGGGGTGCACCCGGACAGGGGGGCGAGGAGGGCAAGGGCGAATGCTGCGGAGCAGAACCGGGGCATGGCGTTTTCTCCGGAAGGGGGATCCGTTCCAAACTACGCCCCGGCCAGCCCGGGCGCCAGAGTCGGATCTCTGACACTCGCGACAGGGTGGTCTCGTAGGGTCTGTCATGACCCCTCTCCGAAACTGGTTCCTGATCTGCCCGCCCGGCCTCCGGCTGGCACTTCTCTTCATCGCCGGGTTCGGCTCGGTGCCCGGGTGCGGCGGGAGTGATTCCCTGGGCCCCCGTGGCCCGGGTGAGATCCGGGTCCTGTTCGTGGGCAACAGCCTGACCTCCACCAACAATCTGCCGGGGGTGGTCAAGGCACTCGCCGAATCGGACGGCACTCACCGGGTCACCGTCCGGGGGATTACCAACCCGAACTATGGCCTCGAGGATCACTGGAATGAGGGAGATGTGCAGCCGCTCATCGAAAGCGGAGAGTGGGATGTCGTTGTTCTCCAGCAGGGCCCCTCGGCGACCGAGGGACGCCCGAGCCTCATCGAGTATTCGCGCCGCTTTGCTGACCTGGGCCGAGCCACCGGTACCCGGGTGGCGCTCTACATGGTGTGGCCCGCTGCGTCACGGAGCTTCGACTTCGACGACGTGAGCCTCTCCCACCGGCTGGCAGCCGAGGGGGCGGGGGGGATGCTTTTCCCCGCGGGGGAGGCGTGGCGCGCGGCGTGGCGGGTCGACCCGTCCATTCCATTGTACGGCGCGGATGGTTTCCATCCGAGCCCCGCAGGCACCTACCTCGCCGCTCTGGTCATGGTCCAGCAGCTGACGAACCTCTCCCCCGAGGGGCTCCCCGCAACCGTCAGGGCCGGGTCGACAACCATTCAGATTGACGAGGCGTTGGTTGGCGTGTTGCAGGCCGCGGCCGCCGAAGCGGTCCGGGTTCATGCCATCAATTGACTCTTCCCCGGGATCCTCATGTACGCCGTCTTGATGATCGCCCTGGCCTGGCAGGACCCGATGGTCATGTCCGTGCGTTCCCTCGGGCCCGGTCTCCACGTCGTGAGCGGGTTTGCCAACGGAAACATCCTCGCGGTGGAAGCTCCCGATCGGGTGCTCCTGGTGGATGCGCAGTCCGCGAAGCGTGTCACTCTCGCCGATTCGGCCCTTCGCGCCGTGACCAGGAAGCCCGTGACCCAGGTTGTCTTCACGCATTACCATGAGGACCACACCTCCGGGATGGACCATTGGCGCTCCCTCGGCGCAACCGCCATCGCCCACCGGAACGTTCCCTCCCAGATGACCAAGGACACCATCATCGCCGACTGGGATGGTTGGCACCGAACCCCGGCACACGCCACGGCCATGCCGGACCAGACTTTCACCGACAGCATGGTGCTGTCCCTGGGCACCCGCACCGTGGTGCTTCTGCACCTGCCGGGAGCCCATACCGATGGCGACGTCATGGTCTGGATTCCCCAGGAGAACCTTCTCCACGTGGGCGACCTGGTCGAACCAGGGGGACCGCCCTTCATCGACTGGTGGGCCGGCGGGTCGGTGGACGGAATGATCGCGGCGGCGGACGTGATCCTGGCCCGCTCCACCGAGCAGACCCGCATCGTCCCGGGCCACGGCGACGTGATCACCCGCGCCGTGGTGCTCGACCATCGCCGGATGCTCGTGACCATCCGTGACCGGATCTCCGCCGGCATTCGGAGCGGCCAGACCCTGGAGCAGATCCAGGCCTCCTCTCCCGCTCTGGAGTTCGAATCGCTGCTGGGAGGAGCTCGGAGGGCGGGCCACCTCGTCCGGCTGATCCATTACGGGGTCTTGAAAAGCCTCCGCCGTGAGGCGTCACGCGACGCCGACGGACCTGTTCTCGCTCCACCGGCGAATCCCCCACCCGAGAAGCAGCAACCCGATCCCCACCCGGAGCACCACGACTCCCCCCTCGGGGATCCCGAGTGAGGTCATGAATCCCGGCGAAGCGAACCAGTAGTAGAGCCCCAGCGACACGGCCGCGAGCCCCGGGATCATCGATCGGGCCGGCACGTTGCCCACCACGCAGACGGCGGCCACCAGCGCCCAACTGGCCAGCACCGCGACCACCATCACTCCATAAACCGTTCCCGCCGCGCTCAGGGGGCCGTCGGGAGTGAGGCCATAGGCGAGAATAAACCCGGGGAAGGCGGCGGCGAAGAAACCGAACCCGGTTCCCAGCCACCGGGTGTTCCGGCGATCGGGACCCAGCACCTGGGCCACCGCCTTGGTGGGGACGAGGTCCATGCATCCCCGCACCGTGCAGAGAGTACACGGAGCGCACCGGGCGTTGGGCGTGTGAAAGAGCGGTGCCTGGCCGTACAGGCGTTCCACCGGGAGCACCGGACAGATGGCGTTGCAGAAACCAGCCTTCATGGTGCCGAGACGACCGGTTCCCAGGGCCAGGAGACCCACCACCAGAAGCAGCCCGACGAAAGCCATGCCACTCTGATTCCAGAGGAGATGCCGGGCCGGCACAATGGCAAAGAGCAGGGCGACCGCCGCGACATCAATCGATCGAGAGGGCAGCTCGGCGATGCGCGGGGCGCCGGGACGGGACGACCACATGCTGAGCGTGGCCACGGGACAGACCCCGCGCCAAAGGCCGGGGCTGACCAGCAAGGACGCCGGCACCAGCGGAAGCACCACATTCCAGAAGAGCGGGAGCGTGGCCCCCGGCTGGACCAGAGCGCCCGTCACCAGGGCCAGGAGACCCACGAGGGCGGTGACCCGGGCACCCGTCCAGAGGAACCGGGCCCTCGTGCTCATCGGCCAGGGAGCGAAACAGGTGTCGCCGTGTGCCGAGTAACGATCCAGCGGATCAGACATCATGGTGTCGGAATCCTTCCCCCGGGGTGAGCGGATCCGGTCCGGGTGGACCGCCCCACCACAGGAGTCTACACTTGATGCACGCAGTGCGGGAGACCAGCGGCACCCATCCGGTGCCTGGGATCACCCCTCGTCGCCGGAGGAATTGATGACCGCACCCGATGTTCCGGAGGTCTGGCTCCGGGGACCCCTGGCCGACTATCCCGCCGACCTGATGCCGGTGGCCCACGCGCTGCTCCAGGCCCGGGAGGACATCGGCCGCGTCACCGCCGATCTTCCCGATGCCCTGCTCTGGCAGAGCCCCGGCAGCGCGGCCCCGCCAGGATTTCATCTCAAGCACATCGCCGGGTCGCTCGACCGGCTCATCTCCTACGCCCAGGGCGTGCCCCTGTCCCCCGCGAAACGCGCCGCACTGGAGAGCGAAAAAGCACCGGGCTCACCCGCATCGACCTCGGAGGCGACACGATTGGCCCTGCGGAGCATCGACACCATACTCGCCGTCTTGCGGGCATGGGATCCGGGAACACTGGACATGGAGCGACGGGTCGGGTCGGCGGGCGACCACTCCACCTCCCGCGGATTGCTCTTCCACGCCGCCGAGCACACAGCCCGGCACGTGGGGCAACTGGTGACCACGTTGCTGGTGCTACGTGGGAGCAGGGAGTAGTCCCTTACGGACAAGATTGAACACAAAACGGCAACAATATTTGGGGCGCCCCCCGGACACCCGCTCCGGCCGTGCGTGTGACGGCGTCTGTGACGGCATCCCACTTGGGGCTCTTCAGGGTTTCGCGTGGGTGAGAGACACGTCGATCGGGCGCGTTGTCGGCACGGTGCGAGGGGACGCCCCGGATTCCGGGGACCCGCCCTGGGGATTCGGATGGTCAGGCGGGCGAGGGGAATGGCCACAAAAAGCACAGAAGTCACAAGAGGCACGCCCCTCTGC
>JBDIWC010000077.1:0-13979 GCA_039794085.1 Gemmatimonadales bacterium | reverse complement strand
AGGAGGGTACGGAACCTGGGGACGGGGACGAGAACTTTCGTGTGACACCGTCGTGAGCGAAGGACTTCAGTCCGTCGCTCACGAAACTCCGTGAACCTACCGGCTTCCAGCCGGTAGTGGTTTAGTTTCAGGATCCGACCTACCGGTCCCAGGACGTCGGGGCAGGCCCGGTAGAAGCGTTGCCGGCCCGCCGAACGCATCGACCTCCCGCTTTGCGCAGGCGGGCCAGATGCTGGGAGACCGCGCCGAATGTGACCTCGGGCATCGCGGTGTGGATCTCCCCGGCCGAGCACTCGGCGCGCCAAGTGAGCCGCAGGATCTCCCGGCGGCGCGGCGAGGCGAGGAGGTCGAGGAGCGGGGCCTGAGGCCACCGAGGCATGCCCTGGAGGTTACGGCGCCCGTTCCAGATTGGCGACGCACGTTTGTCTCGACGCGCGAAGTGTCGTCGTCGACGTCGGCGGACAATAATCCTTGTGCCGATCTTCACACACCCTTCACATGACCCCGCTACCATGAATGTCGCCCGTCGTTAGCGGCTGCGTCACAGCGTCATGGACGACCGGGCCTGATCGACCGTGTAATGCCACATGCGCCGGGGACCTCAATGATGGTGCCATACCGTAGTATCGGTTCATGCTGCGCCTTGCTCGCGGCCGCCATGCCGTTGGCGGCCCAGTCGCTGCCCGACTGGCTGGAGCGCACCAAGGTGAGCGGGGTCGTGTTCGGCGACGTCTACGTGATGGCGGCCAACCACAATGAGGAGGTCGAGGGCGCCGACGGCCTCTGGTTCCGCCGGGTCTATCTCACCCTGGACAGCAAGTTGGCCAAGGCGCTCGCGTTCCGCATCCGGTTCGAGATGAACTCCGCGGGAGATTTCAAGACCTCCAGCAACCTGACCCCTTTCGTGAAAGACCTCTACGTGCGCTGGTCTCGGGGCAACCACCAGATCTTCCTGGGCATGGCCAGCAGTCCGACCTGGGACGTCATCGAGGCGTTCTGGGGGGCACGGGACGTGGAGAAAACCCCGCTCGATTTGCAACGGATGGGTTCGTCGCGCGACATCGGACTGCTCGCCAAGGGGTATGTCGATGCGAAAGGGAAGGTGCGATACCACATCATGCTGGGCCAGGGGGCCGGCACCAAGGACGAGGTGGACCAGGACAAGAAGGCCTACGGCGCCCTCAGCTTCCATCCGGTCAAGGGCCTGATGTTCGAGGTCTACGCCGACTACGAGGGACGCCCTGGGGACAACGACCGCAACGTGCTGCAGGGCTTCGCCGGCTATGAGGGCGCCTGGGGAAAGATCGGCGCCATGTACGCCCGGCAGCGGCGGAACGTGGAAGGAGACAGCCCGATCGTGCTCCGGGTCGCGTCGGGCTTCGTCGTGATCAAAGCCCATGAGAGGGTGAAGCTGATGGGGCGGGTGGACCGGATGCTGGACCCCAACCCCGAGGGGAGCAAGATCCCGTACCTGCCCGTCGACAATACCGCCGAATCCACGCTTCTGCTGGGGGGCATTGACGTGGCGATGGACAAGCGGTTCCATTTGATTCCGAACCTGGAGGCCGTGCTCTACCACGACGCGACCCCGAAACCAGGTTCGGATCTCATGCTCCGAACCACCTTTTCCGTCACCTTCTGATCAGGAATCGGTCCGATGCCGATGCCGACGCCGCCCCGCACGTACACCGATGTCATCACGCGATATCCCCAACTCGGGGCGGCATGGGAGCAGATCGGCCTGGCCGGCCCGGTCGGGTCCGCTTGCGCAGATCCGGATGGTGTCCGGAACCATGGCGGAGTGGGTGTATCTGGTTCCCCCGGCTCCATCCCGAGCCTGCGGGAACCGAAGGGATTCCAGCGCATGAGGCGAATCCCGGCAGATGCGGCCGGGAAGTCAGCCTGATCGGTGCACCGAGGACGCCAGGCACGCGGAGCCCTGAAGCAATCCTGTATGGATCTTCATCAAAACTTGTCCTCCGGAAGCTGTAATTCGAAGTTGAGTACTGTCGAGTGCCACGGAGACGTGGGCGTTAGACGACTTGGGAGACCGATGCCTGGGAGATCTATGATTGATGAGAGCCAGAAAATGGCTCAGCCGTTGAGCCTTTATCCACCACGCTTCCGGCAGGACGCCTGCGCGGCCTCGCGCTTTGGCGTTCAGGGTTGCCGTGCCTGCGCGGACGTCTGCCCGCATCAGGCGCTCCGCTTCGGTGACCTCGGCCCGGCGATCGACGCCGACGCCTGTCGGCGATGCGGCGCCTGCGCCGCGGCGTGCCCTACGGGTGCGCTCGAGCGCGCGTATCTGCCGGACCCCGAGCTCTTCACGGACGTGATCGCGGCGGCGGAACAGAATCCGTCGGTGCTCATCCTCTCGTGCGGACATGATCACGCGTTCCCGTCCGCCGCGGTGGGCCCCGAGGCGCTTCGCCTGCGCCTGCCCTGCGTGCAGATGATCTCGGACGACCTGCTTCTCTTCGCTGTCGCGCGTGGAGCCGGGGCCGTGTTCATCGAATCGGATGAGCGCTGCCCGCACTGGCCGCACGTGCAGCCGCACCGCGCGGTGGCGACCGCGACGGCGGTCCTCAGGTCCTTCGGACAGGACGGATCGAGAGTCGCGATCGGCAGCCGTCCAGGGCCGGGAGGCCTGGACCGGGCTCGCACGCCGCGCGCTGCACGCGGGACGCCGGATGTCGCTCCGTCGGGCACCCGCGCGGAACGGCGGACCGCGCTCCTGGCTGCCATGGCGGCCGGTTCTTCCCCCCGGCCCCATGCTGGCCCGCTCGAGGGTGTCGTTCCGTGGCGCCATGTGGCAGTCGATACGCAGGCATGTACCATGTGTGGTGCGTGCGCCTTCGTCTGTCCGACCGGAGCCCTTGGCCTGAGCCGGGACGGCGGCAGTCTGTTTGGCCGCGCGGCCGCCTGCATCGGCTGCACCCTGTGCGCAGGAATATGCCCCGAGAACGCGATCACGCTGGTGTCCGTCGTTTCGGCAGATGCCGAACCACGTCTCCTGGCGCTCGCGCCCCTGGCGACGTGCACCCGATGCGGGCGCCCGCACCTCCCGGAACCACTGGTCCGGCAGATCGAGAAAAAACTGCCCCACCAGGATGGGGCGGGGCGGGCCGCGTTGCGCCTGTGTGAACAGTGCAAGGGTGCCGACTTGATCGCCACCGCTCCCACACCTTCCACCCGCACGACAGACAATGTTCCGCCCTGGTCCAGGGCGGGGACCGACGGTCCCTCGCGGCGAGAGTTCGTCCGGGCTGCCGGCGCGGCGCTCACCGGAGCGATCGCGGTGACTGGTTGCTCGAGTTCGGTGGCCGCGGAGGAGCCGGAGCACCGTTACGGCATGGTGATCGACACCAAGCGGTGCGTGGGGTGCGAGGCCTGCGTCATTGCGTGCAAGGCCGAGAACAAGACACCCCCGGGTGTGAACTACATGGTCGTGACCAGGAACATGTTCGGGGAGCGCCCCGACGACAAGCCACTCTTCACGGCCAAACCCTGCTTCCACTGTGAGAGACCGCCCTGCGTCGACGTGTGTCCTGTTTCGGCGACCTTCAAGCGAAAGCGCGACGGCATCGTTGTGGTGGACTACGATCGCTGCATCGGGTGCCGGTACTGTCAGACCGCCTGCCCGTATGGAGCGCGATTCTTCGACTTCGGCGAGGACTATGCCGCCGAAACCGCCGATGGACCGTACCTTCCCCCCTCACCGGAGTACAACCAGTTCCGGCCGCGGGTCCCTGACGCGTCACCGATCGCCAACGTCCGAAAGTGCACGTTTTGTCTCCACCTGCAGGATGAACACGGCGAATACGACCGGAAGGCAGGGCGGTGGCCGGCGTGCGCCAAGACCTGCACCGGACATGCGATCCATTTTGGGGACTTCATGGATCCCGAAAGCGATGTGTCCCGTCTGATACGCGAGCGCCAACCGGTTCGGAGCAAGGATGAACTCGGCGCCCAACCGAATGTCCTGTACCTGCTTTAGGAGCGCGCTGTGAAGGAACCGACCCGAGGCGAACCGCTCAAAACCGTTTTCTGGATACTCGGAGGACTGATGTTCGTCGTGGGCCTGGCGGGCTGGTACAGCCGCTTGGCGCACGGACACGCCGATGCGGCATACGGTAACATCGTCGTCTGGGGCCTCTGGGTTGCGGCCTACATCTTCTTTATCGGGCTTTCGGCGGGAGCTTTCCTCATCTCCTCGCTGGTCTACGTGTTTGGGATGGAGCGGTTCGAGTCGATCGGCCGCGTTGCCTTGTTCACGGCCCTGGTGACATTGCTGATGGCGCTGCTGTCCATCGTGGTTGATCTGGGGCATATGACGCGCGCCTGGCACGTGATGGTCTATGCGAACTTCAAGTCGCCGATGGCCTGGATGATCTACCTGTATTCCTTGTACATGATCATCCTCGCCCTCGAACTCTGGTTCCTGCTGCGCGTTGATCTGGTGCGGTTGGCGAAGGGGGATGGCCCCTGGTCCTGGCTGTACGGGCTGATGACGTTCGGCGCATCGGACCATTCGCCTACCCGAGCCCTGCGGGATCGGCGCGTCGTCACGGTGCTGGCCACCATTGGCGTGCCGGTGGCCATCATGTTTCACGGTGGCGTGGGTGCCCTGTTCGGGACCGTCGCCAGTCGGCCACATTGGCATAGCGGTCTCTTCCCGATTCTGTTTCTGCTGTCCGCGCTGGTGAGCGGAGGCGCCTTGCTGGCGGTGATCGCGGCGGTCTTTCAGGATGGAGTGCGTCGGTATCGCGGGCTTATTCTTGATCTCGGCCGACTGGTGGCTGCCCTGCTCGCGCTGGACGTCCTGTTCCAGATATCGGAGTATCTCGTCGCCTTCCGAGGTGGCATCCCGGGACACACCGCGGGTCTCCTCCTGGTGCTTGAGGGGCCCTACAAGGAAGTCTTCTGGTTTGGCCAGCTCCTCCTCGGCGTGATCGTTCCGCTGCTCGTGTTCGGGCTGCCGACCCGAAAGAACCCCTGGGCCATCGTCGTCGCCTGCGCGCTGGTGGTGGTCGGCATCTTCGGACTGCGTCTGAACATCGTCATTCCGGGCCTCGCCGTGGAGGAAATCCACGGCCTGGCCGCCTCGGTGGATACCCCGCGGATCACCCCGACCTACTTTCCCTCTCTTTCCGAGTGGCTCTTGACGATCGGCATTTCAGGATTGGGCATGCTGCTGTTCGGGCTGGGCGACGCGCTGCTTCCCAGGTCACCAACGGAGACGCACTGAATGGCTTACGAACCTGATGCGAAAACGGGCCGGCGGCGGTTTATCAGGGTGGCGGCCGGCGTCGCGGCAGCCGGTGTCGCCGGTGCCGCCGGAACCAGGCGAGTGTCCTTCGGGGCCCAGGAACACACGCTTCCATCCAACGACCAGGCGAAAGCGCTCCTCGGACGCGAGGCCGGTGAGTGGATCCCATCCTGCTGCAACATGTGCGGCGGACAGTCTGGCATCCTGTGCCACGTCGTGGATGGCATACTCCAGAAGATCGAGCCCAATCACTGGAATCCGAACAATTACAGCAACATCTCGACGGATTTCTTCGACGGATATACCGAGGAATACGGGTGCGCCGAGGGCGGGGCGCTCTGCCCGAAAGGGAACGCGGGGATCATGCAGCTGTACGATCCGGATCGCGTGAAACAACCGCTCAAGCGAACCAATCCGGATCGGAGTCCCGGAAGCGATCCCCGCTGGCAGGAGATCAGCTGGGAGCAGGCCCTGGACGAGATCGCCGCGGAACTGCGGACACTGCGCGATGCGGGAGAGGCCCACAAGCTTCTCTGGATGAGCGAGGATCATTCCTTTACCCACATCCAGGCGGACTTCTGCACCCTGTTTGGCACTCCCAACTACAGCATGCACAGCAACCTGTGCGATGTCGCCCGCAAGGCATTTTTCCGCAGCGTCGTGGGTCACGACCGCCCGCTCGCCGACTTTATCCAGTCGAAATACATCCTGCTCTTCGGCTGGAATCCGACCAGCGCCATCAAGTGGGTCTATCTGCCTCGCATCCTGACCCGCGCCGTGGAGCGCGGGGCCCGTCTCGTGATCGTCGACCCGTACCTTTCTGATACGGCCGCCAAGGCGCATGAATGGGTGCCCCTGCGGCCGGCCACCGACGGCGCTGTGGCGCTGGCCATGGGACATGTCATCATTCGAGACGGCCTGTATGACAAGGATTTTATCGCCCGCTGGACGGTGGGATTCGAGGAATATGCCGACTTGGTGACCTCGGCCACCCCGGCCTGGGCGGAAAGCATCAGCACGGTACCGGCCTCCGTGATCGAGCGGCTGGCAAAGGAACTCGCCACCACCAAACCCGCGCTCGTGGATGCCTGGAGCGGTCCGGGACAACACTCGAACGGCGTGCAGGGCGGCAGGGCTATCGCCATGCTCAACACCCTCCTCGGCACGTGGGACCAACCGGGTGGCATGATGATTCCCGACACGCGTGGCAACAAGCATGTCAGTGTATCGCCCGCGGAGAGGTCAGCGGCTACGGGCCGGCAGCCTCGCTTCGACGAGCTGTCCCGATATCCCTTGGGGCACAAGTCGGGCGTCTATACGCAGATGTTCAGCAATCTTGCACAGGAGCAAGGCCCCTATCGTCCCAAGATGATGTTCTGTGTTTTTCAGAACCCGATGATGTCGGTGCCGGGATCCGAGACGGTCGCGGCAGGGCTCGCGAAACTCAACAAGTTGGTCGTGATCGACACCATGCTCAGCGAGACCGCCATGCTGGCCGATTATG
Source organism: Gemmatimonadales bacterium (assembly GCA_039794085.1). Classification (GTDB taxonomy): domain Bacteria; phylum Gemmatimonadota; class Gemmatimonadetes; order Gemmatimonadales; family GWC2-71-9; genus OFTM291. Next base: position 7,206 of record JBDIWC010000077.1, on the reverse strand, counting down.
TGCTGCCGGGCACCGTCTATTTCGAGCGCTACGATCTGAATACGCACTGGGTTACATGGCCGGCCCTCGGATTGCGCCAACCGGTTGTGCGACCGCTCTTCGGCCAGCCGGCGGAATACGAGATCGTGGCGGAGCTGGGGCGCCGATTGGGCCTGAGGGATAGCGCCGGCAAAGACTTCTTCCGCGTGGGGCCGCTGTCAGGGGCCCCGATCGAGGATGTCACCGCCTGGTATGAGGATTATCTCTCGAACGAGCTCGTGCAGGGAGCGCCGGGCATTACCTTGGATGAGCTGAAGGCGTTGCCGGGCGCGGTGTGGGTTGACCGGGAGGGAACGAAATACGAGAAGTACGCCGCAGAGCTTCCCGCTGGGCGACTCGTGTCGGTGTGGTACGATCGGCCGCCTGGACCCGGTGGGAAGTACCCGGATGGGACGGTGGTCTATGACGGATCCCGAACCGATCATGGGGTGCCGATCGGTGTCGTGGTGAACGGCGTCGTCAGGGCCGGTTTCTCGACGCCAAGCCGAAGGGTCGAGTTCACCTTGCGGCACTGGGGCGGGTTGGAAGACGCGGCCGGCCGGCCGGTGGATCCGTTGCCGGCGTACCGGCCGCGCGACTGGCAACCTGACAGGGATTATCCCCTCTATCTTATCAACTGGAAAGAAGCAAGCCACACCCATACGCGCACCCAGAACAATTCCTGGCTCCTGGAACTCAGGTCGTTCGCGCCGCTCATCATTCACCCCGAGACGGCTGCACGCCTCGGCATCCACACCGGTGAGGAGGTCATCATCGAGTCCCGGCATGGGCAGGTGCGAGCCGTGGTCGAAACCTCGAAACGCATCCATCCGGAGGTCGTCGGTCTCCAGCACGGATTCGGACACACCGCGCTCGGGCGCAGGGCCATGGGTCGAGGTACCTCGGATGCCGCCCTCCGGCCGACCGTGTCCGATCCGCTTTCGGGAATGGCCCTCCACAAGGAGGCGTGCGTCCGCGTGCGACCAGCCTGATCACGCTGCCTGAACCGGCCGCGCTCGGTGCGGGTGCGGGCGCTGGACCCGCCGGGGGCGTGCAAGGCACCTGAGCACTCGGCGCGCCAAGGGAGCCGCAGGATCTCCCGGCGGCGCGGCGAGGCGAGGAGGTCGAGGTGGTTCGGCTGGACATGAACCCATGCCGATCCCTGAAGAGACTGCTTCGATTTCGGGAGGGGGGCCGCTTGAACCATGGGAAGGCCGGGACGAGGTTTTCGAGGAGGTTCTCTCTCCGGTGTGGCAGGCCGAGTCCGCCGGAGGCGATGCCCCGTCTCCCAACCTGAAACCGCAGGGCCCGAACCCACGTCGGGTTTTTGGGGAGCCCAGCAACCATCCTGGTCCACACTGACACTAAACGCAGCACGCGTCTCCATCGTCCTGAACCTCAACTCGGCACGAGCCGGAGGAACCATGCGTCGACCCGCTCCATGGGCACTGCTCGCCCTCCTTGGAACTCCCGTCGTCTCACTCACGTCTCAAGCCCCGCCCGAAGCCCGTGGAGGGAATGCCCTCAAGGAGTTCGCCGAGCTGACCAAGGGGGCCACCGTCCACAGCGGGTTCTTCGAGTTCTACGCCAAGGATGACAAACTCTATTTGGCGGTCACCGCGGACCGTTTCGGGCAGCCCTTCCTCATGGAGGCCAAGATCGCCCAGGGCATTGGGGCGAATGGTCTCTACGGCGGGACGATGCTCAACATCTTCGAGGGGAGCATGGTGTCCCTCCTGCGACAGGGACCACAGGTGTACCTCGTGCAGCGTCCCCACCGCTTCGGGGCACCCTCGGATGCCGCCGCAGCCCGGGCCGTCGACCTGACCTTCGGGTCGTCGGTGCTCGAGTCCGCGAAGATCGAGTCCTTCCGCGACGATTCCGCCGCAGTGATCGAGGTCACCAACTGGTTCGTCTCTGACCTTTCCGGGATCGGCCAGCGCATGCGGCAGGCGTTCGGGACCGGCGGTCGTCTGGCTACCGTGACCTTTGACCGGGGCCGGAGCTGGCTGGAGCACGTCAAGGCATTCCCCAACAACGTGAACATCCGTGCGAAACTGACGTTCCGCCCCTCAGAGCCGGTCAACCTCTCCTCCGTTCCCGATGGACGCTATGTCCCGGTGGCGATCCACTACACCTTGGCGGCGCTCCCCGCCCAACCGATGGCGACCCGCACCGGGGACGATCGTGTAGGCAACTTCTGGACGGTCCACAAGGATTTCAGCCAGGAGGACACGACGTTCTTTGTGCGGTACGTGAACCGGTGGCGGTTGGAGCAGGGAGAGCGCGTGGGAGACAAGTGGCGCCCCAGGACCCCGATCACCTACTACATCGACCCCAACGTGCCGACCGAGTATCGCGGGGCCTTCAAGGCCGGCGTCGAGGCCTGGAACGCGGCATTCGAGGCCGCCGGATGGGTCGGAGCCGTTCGTGCTCTTGATCTGCCGGAAGGAGCCGACCCGGAGGATCTGCGGTACGCCACCCTGCGCTGGAATGTCTCCGACCAACCGGGGTATGGCGCCATCGGACCCTCGGTTGTCGACCCCCGGACCGGTGAGATCCTCGACGCCGACATCCTCTTCGAGGCGAACATGTTCCTGGGGTACCGGAACGCGTGGAAGACTCTCGCCGCTCCCGTCACGGCGGCGGAGGCGCTGGAGCAGGCGCTGGGCGTCGGGGAGTACACTCCGGTGGAAGGGGACCCACGGCTTGAGCTGGCCGGATTCGCTGAATCGTTCATGTCGCAGGGGGCGTTGCTGCGCACGGCGCTGGTGGCCCGGGGGGACCTCGCGCCCGGCGACCCGATGCCCCGCGCCTTCCTCGACGCGGCGGTGAAGGACGTTGTGATGCACGAGGTGGGGCACACCCTTGGTCTCCAACACAATTTCCGATCCTCGGCGAGCACTCCTAACGACAAGCTGCATGACCGGGGCTGGGCAGAGCAGAACGGCATCTACTCCTCCGCCATGGAGTACAACGCGCTGAACCTCGCGCCCAAGGGACAACCCCAGGGCTATTACTACAACCCGGGGGTTGGCTCCTGGGATCGGTGGGCCATTTCCTTCGCCTACACTCCCGATCCCGCACGGGCTGCGGCGTTGGCCCGCGAGGTGGCGAATCCCCGGCACCTCTTCGGCACCAACGCGGAGTCGGGGGGCCCAGGTGCCCTCGATCCGACCATCTCGACACGCGACCTCGGCGCCGATCCGCTGGCGTGGGGACGGGAGCGCACCGCACTCCTCCGGGATTTCATGCAGGACCTGCCCAATGTGGTCCTGACCGACAACGCCGGGTATTTCAACGTCACCGGCGCCTGGATGAGTCTCATGAACCAATACGCCCAGGCGATTGCCCCGGCGATCAAGTATCTGGGCGGAGCCTACATCAATCGGGATCACGCAGGGGATCCCAACGGGCGGCTCCCGTTCGTGAGCATCCCGAAGGTGGAACAGGAGGCGGCGCTCCAGTTGATCCAGGAACGGGTCTTCGCGGAGAATGCCCTGACCGTCCCGATGGATGTCCTCCAGAGGATGGGGGCCAACCGGATGCTGCATTGGGGCAGCAACGGGACCTTCAATGGCCGGATCGACTTGCCGTGGCATGAGCAACTCCTCTCGTTCCAGAGGGGTGTTCTCACCCAGCTCACCGAGCCGAACCGTCTGGCCCGGATTCGGGATGCGGAAACCCGCTATGGCACGGGAACCCAGGTAACGATCCCCGACCTCTTCGAGGGGCTCTCGGGGCCGATCTGGACAGAGATCGGGGCCGCCACGGCTCGCAATGTGAGCGCCACTCGGCGGGACCTCCAGCGCGCCTGGTTGGACCGGATGACGACGCTGGTTGTGAATCCCCCGGAGCGAACCCCGGCCGACGCCCGGGCCGTGGCGCGGTGGCACCTGGTGGAACTTGATGCCCGGCTGGAGCGCGTCGGGCAGGACACGGTTGACGCCTACACCCGGGCTCACCTGGCCGAGAGCCGGGCACGGATCGCCAAGGCGCTGGCGGCAGGTTTGGAGGCGGAAAAGTAGGAGCCAGGGGGCGGACGAGAGGAGAACCACAGATTCCCCCGAGGGACGCTGAAGAAACGGGAACCACGTGGTGCACGCTGAAGAGGGAGTCTGCTGGCGACATTTGTTTTGACCACGAAATGCACGGAATGACACGAAAGGGCGGTCCTGCTTCTTCGTGCCTTTTCGTGCCTTTCGTGGTTACATCACGAAATGTGGTGGGCTCATCCGGGCTTCGTGTGGTGAGGGGAGGTTTACTCACATTTCCAGGGGCCGACGAGAGGGAGCACCGCAGCTCGACGAAAGACGGCGGCCGGGGGCCTATCGCCACGTGTACCCGAAGCCCAGGCCAAGAAGAGGCTGCCAGCGGGAGGCGGCCTGGGGCGGCTCCGCCAGGATGTAGCCCACGCCCGTGGACACCATGGCGGTGAACCCCCTGTGTGCCATATACTGATACCCGAGCTGGAGACCGGGGCCGTAGAGCCGACGTCCGTCCTCCCGAATGGTCCCATTCTGCTGGAAGGCCCGATCCACCTCGACGGCCACCTGTGAGATCCCCAGTTCCACGAATGCCCGGTGACGTCGGCCACCGGTGTACCCCCGTAGCCCTGTTGCGCCGGTGAGCCCGCTGGGGTCGCCCGGTTCCACGTCCGGCGTGTACCCCAGCCCAGCGAAGGTGGAGAGCCTACCGGTGGCGAAGTACGCCTCCCCCTGCACCCCGAGCCAGCCGAGTGCATTGCCCAGGCCTCCGAGCAGGGTGGCACGCGGGTGGGACGCCAGGACAGCGGCTGGAACGGGGGGGGGCTGACCTGACAAAGAGACGGGAAGCACGGAGCCAAGAGCCAGGGTCATCAATCCGAGCGTGTGGTGCATGCGAATTCCCCGTGGTGAGGAGCAGGTGTCTGCATACTCACATTGGAGACGACGGAGATCTCGGAAGGAAACACACCCCTTGGGTAATCCCTCGCCTTGGGCGTTGTCCCGGGGCATCAAGACCGGGGAAGGGAGGCCCGGGCGATCCGCCCAACACGCCCGGCTCAAGGTTCTGGCCCCGTGAACCGATAGGCCTGTATACCTCGACGGTGTCCGATCACGGTCGGTCCCGGCGTCCGGCGCTGCCGGGACTGGATCACACAGGAGTGGGGGCCAATGATCACCTACGGTACCATGGGGCACGACGAAATGCTGCGGGAGTTTGGCTTCGAGGGGACGGGAGGCGTGGCATGCATCAGGAGAGATCTGGCCGCTCTCCGGCGAAACCACGGTGACCGAAAGCGCCTTGAACGGATACTGACTTGGCTTCACACCGTGTGTGGAGCGAGCAGCTTCCTTGGTCTCATGCGATTGGTGGGCATCACCCACGCCGGTGAGGAGGTGGTTGCTGCGCTGCGCGACGGGTCCGTGTCTTTTCGCCCCGACGCGGGCCGTGCCTTGACGGAATTGGTGGACACGATGGAGATCGCCTTCCGGCAACTCACTCAGGGAGAACACTGGGAGGATGACCCGGCTCCGTTGCTCCTCCGACTGCAGTCCTGTCTCCCCGAGGGGGTCGCGTTGGCCTCAGGATCGTGCGGAACGTTTCGGTCCGCTGGGTCTTCCCGCGGAAGGGGAACGGCGCCGCCGGGGCCGGGAGGTGTCGAGAACGGCGCTCTCGCAACGGAGGAACCGGGGTCGGAGGACGGGAACGGCGTGGGGGCGAACGGGGATGACTCAGGAGCCGATCGAGCCCGGCACGGGCTTCGCCTGATTCGCAGTGTGGCCAGCCGTCTGCGGGCTCTTTTCAGCCCGGTTGAAGGTGCTCCACGGCACCGGGGGCTCGCCCTGGAGTGGGGAGAGAAAGCGGGAGGTGTCTAGAGCCCCGGAAGGCTCCGGGCCCGGAGCCTTCCAAGGTTCCCCGCGTTTTTGTGCCCCTCCACCCCCTCGTACCGCGTACCGCCTTCCGCCCAACACCAAACTCCTTTCCGCCCTGCCAGGTAGTGGTCCTGGGCTTTGGGTGTTGGGCCCCCAACACCCAGTACCCGGTACCCAACAGCCAGTACCTGCCCCTACCGCCTACCGCCTACGATCCCCCCCCTTGCGCACTCGGCCCCGCCGAGCGTATGCTCGGCCATGGACCGGATTCATCCCACTGGGCGTTCGATGACGCTCGCGGAATACCTCTCCTTCGAGGAGCGGAGCCCCCTCAAGCACGAGTACGTGGCGGGGGAAGCCTGCGTCATGGCGGGGGCCACCACGCGCCACAACCTGATTACGCTCAACCTGGCGCGCCACCTTCACCCGATGGCACGTCCTCCTCGCTGCCAGGTCTTCGCCTCAGATATCAAGCTCAAGGCGGGCAGCAACGTCTACTACCCCGACATCATGATCGCGTGCGGCCGGGCGGCGCAGGTGGACCTGATGGTCGAGGAGCCACTCCTGGTGGTGGAAGTGACCTCCCCGAGCACCCGGGGCACGGATCGTCGCGAAAAGCTCGTTGCGTATCAACAGTTGCCGTCCCTCACCGCCTATCTGATCGTGGACCAGCGGCGTCGGCATGTGCTGGCCTATCTCCGGAAGCCGGGGGAGGAATGGACCCGCTGGGAACTGACGGGGGAGGAGGTGGTTCCTCTCCCGGAACTTGGGGCGTCCCTCTCGTTGGAGGACATTTATGAGGGAATCAACCTTCCCCCACTTACGGTGGGGGAGGAGTGGGAGGAGTACGGCGAGGACGAGTGGCAGTAGCGCACCACCCGCCGCCCCCGACAGACACCCCAGGACATAGGACGTAGGACATAGGACGTAGGACGTAGGACGTGGGACGTGGGACGTGGGACGTAGGACATAGGACATAGGACATAGGACGTAGGACATAGGACATAGGACATGACTCTTCAGGCCCGTAAAACGCTCCTGCGACCAACTGCCTGCTACCGCCGACCGCCGACCGCTTGCGTTCTATCGCCGACCACACCGTGAACATCCGGGTCTCGGGCGACGCTGGGCGTCGCCGCTATCTCCTGCTCCCTGCTCCCTGCTCCCTACTTCCTAAGCCGGCAGAGCCGGAACCAAAGAGGTTTACACACTCGGAGCCACAGATACTGCCCGGGTATGCTCGCGGTCTGCGGGGTTCCTACTCCCAAGACCAGATGCGGCCCGACACCTGGCCTTCGTGGTCCGGTGTGGCTCCCTCCGCGGTCTCGTT
>JBDIWC010000076.1:0-14027 GCA_039794085.1 Gemmatimonadales bacterium | reverse complement strand
CCGCAGTCGCGGTTTCCGCAACAAGGAACGCTTCAAGACGGCCATCTATTTCCATCTGGGTGGCCTGAATCTCTATCCGGCTGGTGTCAAGTGAGGCCGGTTACCCACTCAATCGGGTGAAGACCCTCGATGATTAGCGGTCACCGTTTGTGACGTCAACACCCGGGCCAGTTGGGAACGGGCGCGGGTGCCGGGTGCCTTGCCGCTCGACCCGGTCCTCTCCCACCCGGGCCTGCTGCCAGGAGATCGTGCGTCACCGCTCGTGTTCTACTGCTCCAATCCGCTGTGTCGAAAGGCTCCGTTGGCCGCCCGTCGCGCCAAGGGCCTGGGGTACACCGACGTGCGGGTTCTCTCGGCGGGGATCCGTAGTTGGGTGGATGCCGGTCTCCCGACCGAATCAGGCCCCGCCCCGGTGACCTGACCGAGGCGTCACGGTGAGACCATCGTGGTGCGGAGGGGGCCAATGGCGGTGAGCGACACCAGCGTTTTCCCCGCGCCCCCCTCGTAGTGCCGCCGCTCCGCCGGGATGACGATGACGCTCCCCGGACCGAATCGCCGGGTGGTCTCGGCGTCGAGTCGGTCTCCCTCTCCCAGGAGGAGTTCCCCGGAGATCACCGTGAGCACCTTCTCCACGTTGTGCCAGTGGGGTGGAATCCAGCTCCCGTCCTCGAACCGGAGCATCATGGTGAACCGCGCGCCCGCGGTGCCCGGGGTCCCCTCGGCGAGGGCGAGCTCCACGCCCGGCGCGGCGGGGCGCCACGCCAGCGAGTGCGGTGTCACGCCCCGTGCCGATGCCCCGGTCGGTGGGACCGCATCGACTCGATGATAGATGCCGTCGAACATGGTCCGCCATGTGGTGCCATCATCCTGTGAGATTTCGATGACCTGACGCACCGTTCCATCCGGTTCCGGGGTCAAGGTGGTGCGGTCGAGATAGCTCCCTCCGCCCGGAAGACCAATCGTTCCCTGGAACCGGAGCCCGTCTCCCACCCTCTCCGTCATCCGCTTCTCCTTGACTCCGCCGACCCGCAGGGCATTGGGAGTGACCCACACCTGACGCCATTCCTCCTCGGAGGGGAGATAGTAGAAGAGGCTCCTGCCCTCTCCCCCGCCGGCATCCCGCCAGGTCTCGGAGATGGCGCACCCCCCCAGGATACGTTCGATCCGATTCGTCCCCGCCATCTGTGCTCCCACCCGGACGGTCCACTCGCCGAGCCAGAAGTCGAGCGCGTGGAACGCGGGAGTGTCCTGGCAACTCGCCGTGGGGGGCCCCGGCATCTGGGCCAGGGCGGGAGAGGCTGGAGCAACGGCGGCACCAGCAAGGAGGAAGGCCATTGCCCGGGAGCGGCGGAACGGGGTCATGGGAATGTCCGGTTAGCGAGGGTTCATGGCCCGGCGGATCGAGGCATCGGAATCAGGGCTCCTTGCCCTACGGGGGCTGCCTGTGGTCGGTTTCCCATGCAAGGAAGTTTTCCCCCTATTCCCTATTCCCTAAGCCGGCACATCCGGAACCAAAGAGGCGCCTCGGGGTCGCGCGTGGGGTTTCTTCGGCATGGGTTCCGGTCCTGCCCGAGTACCTCTCCCCACCCCCAGAGCCAACCACAAGAAGCACAAAAGGCACAGAAACCTCTTCGCCCCTGGTGGGACCCCATGCGCACCGAGGTGTGCCTCTTGTGACTTCTGTGCTTTTTGTGGCCATTCCCCTTGCACGGCGCGGCCGATGCGATCGCCGTGACCCGAACGGTCGGCGGGGGGGGGTCGGGAGTCGCCCACAATATTGTGGCCGTCTTGCGTTCAATCTTGTTTTTAAGGGACTATACCCGACTCCCCATTCCATAGTCGTACGATATATCTTGACATATCAACCGACATATCGTACGATATATCGAGACTCACACTCGAGAGGGTACCATGGCACGTTCCAACGACTGGTTTGGCGACATCTTCGACGAGATCGACCGGAATCTCGGGGACTGGGGTGCGGGGATCCGGGTGGGGTTCGGACCGGGCCGGAAGCGGCGCCGCCCGATTTTCGAAACGGGGGACATCAAGTTCGTGATTCTCCGGCTCATCCGGGAGCGGCCCCGTCACGGGTACGACATCATCAAGGAGCTGGAGCAGCGTTTCAACGGGTGCTACACCCCCTCGGCGGGGACGGTGTACCCGACACTCCAGCTGCTGGAGGACGAGGGGTATGTGCGCGTGGTGGAGAGCGACGGAAAGAAAACCTACCACATCACGGCCGAGGGGGAGGCGTTTCTCGATGAGCACCGCGACACCATCGAAGAGATCCTGGACCGGGTCCGGGAGACGGTACGGGACATGGTCGGGGGGGCGGGACAGATGCGCGAGGTGCACGAGCGCGTGACCAGGCTGGTCAAACTGGTGTACCGGGAGGCCTGGCGGCGAGGGAGCCAGGATCCGGTGACCCGGGAGGTGATGGCGGTGCTGGACCGTGCCATCGAGGAGATTCGGGCACTCCGGGATTCCGGGAGCGGATCAGGCACTTCGGTCTGATTGAGAACTTCGACCTGATTGAAAGGAGATGCCAGTGATGTCCCTCGCCGTCCTCATTGTGCTCTTCGCCGTGGTCATTCCCATGGTCAAGCAGGGTGGGAAGATCCCGCGGGACATGTCGCGCCAGATGGACCGGCTGACCGACCAGTTGGAGGCCCGGGACGAGGAGGTGGAACTGTTGTCCTCCCGAGTGGCCGAACTGGAGAACCGGCTCGATTTCGCCGAGCGGCTGATTGCCGATCATCGATCGCGCCTGCTGGAAGGCGGGACCGCGGAGCAGTCGACACCCGCGGAGAGGTGAGCCCGGGGCGCGAGCCCCGGGTATGACAATTCGGGGTTCCGATTCTATTTTGTCGGGCACCATGCCATCACCCGTCGCCCCAGACGCCCCTGCTCTCCAGATCCGGGGGCTTCGGAAATCCTACGGCCCCGTTGTGGCGGTGGATGGTCTCGACCTCACCGTGGAAGCCGGGGAGTGTTTCGGAATCCTCGGCCCCAACGGGGCGGGGAAGACCACGACCATCGAAATCTGCGAGGGGTTGACCGCCGCGGACGCCGGTGAGGTCACCGTGCTCGGCCTGACCTGGAAGAGTGATGCCCGGCGGCTTCGGGAGCGGCTCGGGATCTCCCTGCAGGAAACACGTCTGAGCGACAAGCTGACGGTCCGGGAGACGATCGATCTTTTCCGGAGCTTCTATCCCGATTCCCGGCCGGTGGACGAGGTCCTCCGGACTGTGGAACTCACGGAAAAGACCCGGTCCCGGGTGGGGAATCTCTCCGGGGGGCAGCGGCAACGGCTGGCGCTCGCTTGTGCGCTGGTGGGCAATCCCGATCTCTTCTTCCTCGATGAGCCCACGACCGGGCTCGATCCACAGTCCCGTCTCCAGGTCTGGGATCTGGTGGCCGGGTTCCGGAAGGATGGCCGCACGGTCGTTCTCACCACCCACTACATGGAGGAGGCCCAGCACCTCTGCGACCGGGTGGCCATCGTGGACCACGGCCGCGTCATTGCCCTCGGGACGCCCCGGGAGCTGGTGGCCTCGATGGGGGCGGAACATGTGGTCGAGTTTACACTCGATCCCGACCCGGGGGCGGAGGCCCTGGTGACCCTGCTGGCGGACGCGCCGGGTCTGCACGGGGTGCGACCGGTGCAGGGTGGGGGAGCGTTCACGGCCCAGGCCGAACCGGTGCAGACCGCGCTCCCTTCCCTTCTCGAACGGTGTGCCCGACAGAGTCTCACGGTGACCAGCCTGCAGGTGCACACCGCCACACTGGAGGATCTGTTCGTGTCCCTGACCGGGAGGCACCTGCGCGATGGCTGAGCACCGCCGGGTTTTCGCGTCCCTGAGGCAGTTGATCCTGGTCCGGTTCCGGGAGTTCTATCGCGAACCGGAGGCGATCTTCTGGGTCATCGTCTTCCCCATTCTCATGGCGGGCGGCCTGGGGGTCGCGTTCCGGAACCGGCCCCCCGAGATCGTGGCGATCGGGCTTCGCATCGACTTGCCGAACTCCGCCGGCCTGCCGCAGGCCCTCACCCGGGCGCAGAAGATGGCGGTGGCCCTGGTGGACAGCGCCCAGGGCGAGAACCTCCTCCGGACCGGGGCGATCGCGCTGCTGGTCATCCCCGACAACTCCGGCGATCTCCGCCTCCGCTACGACCCGACCCGAACCGACGCCCTGATTGCCCGGGCCCTGGCCAACGATCGCCTGCAGCGCATGTTCGGCCGGGAGGACCCGGTGCGCGTGGTGGATGATCTCATCGACGAGACCGGCTCCCGGTACATCGACTTCCTGATCCCCGGCCTGATCGGGATGAACCTGCTGTCGAGCGGGGTGTGGGGCATCGGGTATGCCATCGTGGACGCCCGCCGGCGGAAGCTGCTCAAACGTCTCGTGGCCACTCCGATGTCCCGCGCCGAGTATCTGGGGAGCTTTCTGCTGGCCCGGCTGGCGTTCCTGGTGCTTGAGGTGGGGGTGGTCCTTGTGTTCGGCATGCTCGTTTTCGACGTGCCTCTCAATGGGTCCCTCCTCTCCCTGGCCGCCGTCTCGGTGCTCGCCGCCCTGACCTTCGGAGGGATCGGGCTTCTGGCTGCGTCACGGGCCCAGACGGTGGAGGGCGCGTCCGGCCTCATGAACGTGATCATGCTGCCGATGTGGATCTTCTCCGGTGTCTTCTTCGCCACGTCACGGTTTCCCGAGGCGATGCAACCGGTGATCCAGGCGCTCCCCCTCACGGCGGCTAACGACGCCCTCCGGGGAGTGATCCTGAACGGGCTGCCCCTGGTGGCGGTGGGCGGAGAACTGCTGATCCTCACCGGGTGGCTGGTCGTGACCTACGGGGTGGCGCTCCGAATCTTCCGGTGGAAGTGAGAAGATAGGGAGTCGGGAATGGGGAGTAGGGAATAGGGGCGACGCGCCAGCGTCGCCCGAGCGTCAGGTGACAACGAAGGGCAGCAGGTGGTAGGGGCGAATCACATTCGCCCACAACGCCCCATCATCCCGGCCACACGGCCAGCCCGAGCGCGGCGGCGTTCCCGCGGACCCGATCGTCCAGGGAGAGCACTGTCAACGACCCGAGCACCTCGTGAAAGAGTGTGGCCGTCGCGAGGTGCAGCGCATCGAGGGTCCGGACAGGCTCGACGGGAAACGGGCACCGAGCCCCGGTCAGAACCCGGTCAGTGAGGTGGTGGATAGACCAGGCGGCGACGGCGGTGTCCAGAATGCGGAGTGCGGCCAGTTCGTCGGAGGCATGAACGCGACCAAGGACTCGCGCTCGGGCAAGGCCGCGGGCGCACTCCAGGGCGGTCAAGGACGAGGTGACGACTGCGCCGGCGTTCACCAGGCAGGTGCGCACCTCTTCCGCCGTCGGCTCACCCAGGAGCCAGGCGAGCACCGCGCTCGACTCGGCATAGACGATCACCTCTCGCCACGTTCCTCATCGAGCAAGCTTGCACCGGTTCCCTCCGGCAGAGACAAGGGTGACCTCGGGTACGGGTCCACCACCGGCTCCGCCAGGCGCAGGTGACCCGCGGTCGCCATACGTCGCAGCGATTCCACTACCGATCCGTCCACCACCTTGGCGGAGGGGCGGCTGAGTTGGGCCACGACCCGGCCTCGGTCGGTGACCAGGACCGATTCCCCCCCCGCCTGGACCTCCTTGAGGATCCGGCTGAGATGGGCCTTGAGGTAACGTACTCCGATCCTTCTTGCCATCTCTTGAATGTAGTCACGTGAGACCACATATGCAATCCCCCCTCTCCCGGCCTGCGGGAGAGGGGCCGGGGGTGAGGAACGAAACCATTTCGCCGCTCAATGCGTCAAACCTAAGAACCTTAGGTTTAACCCGGGGAACCCATGCCCGATTCCAGCCTCGAACTCGTCCGCGGTACTCTGGACCTCGTCATTCTCAAGGCCCTCTCCTGGGGCCCCCTCCACGGGGTCGGCGTGGTGCGCTGGGTCGAGGACGTCACCCATCAACAACTCCAGGTCGAGGAAGGAGCACTCTACCCGGCGCTCCACCGGCTCGAGAGGAAGGGGTGGCTCGAGGCGGAGTGGGGGTTCACCGATCGCGGCCGGAAGGCGAAGTACTACCAGCTCACGTCCGCAGGGCGCCGCCAACTGAGCGCAGAGCTCCACACCTGGGATCGGTACACGCGAGCGATCGGCCTGGTGATTGCCGCCCAGGGAGGAGCAGCCCGATGACCGACTCGTTCGACCGATGGCGGGAGGCGAAACGTGTCTTCCGCCTTCCCTTTTCCCGGTGCCGTTCGGAACGAGAGGTAGACGAGGAGCTTGCCTTTCATCTCGAGGAACGGATCGAGCAGTTCGTTGAGTTGGGGATGACCCGCGCGGAAGCCGAGTCCGAGGCACACCGCCGGTTCGGCAACTATGACCACCATCGCGCGCACACCCGCGCCATCCATGAGGCCACCATGCAGACGCGCCAGCGCTCCGAACACCTTCGTGGTCTGGTTCGGGAAATCTCCCATGCCGCCCGGGTTCTCCGCCGCTCGCCCACGTTCGCCCTGGTGGCCTGCGCGACCCTGGCACTCGGCATCGGCGCCACCACCGCGATCTACATGGTCCTCGATGCCGTGGTGCTCCGTCCGCTCCCCTACCGGCAGAGCGGGGAGTTGGTGTCGGTACTCCACCCCGCGACGGTACCGGGGAGCGGCGAGCAGAAGTGGGGAATGAGTGCCGCCGGATACTTCCACTTCCGGGAAAACAACACCACCCTGTCTGATCTGGGCGGCTACCGTACATCGTCGACTACGGTGACTGGAGAGGGGGGTGCCGAGGTGGTCCGGGCGGGGATGATCACCGCCTCGATCTTCACCACGCTACAGGCACGAGCCACCATCGGTCGGCTGATACTTCCGGACGATGATCGTCCCGGTGTTGCCCCGGTGGTGGTGTTGAGTCACGAGTTCTGGCGCCGCCGGTTCGGAGGAAACCGCGACGTGGAGGGGACACTGCTGCAGACCGCCACCGGTCCCCTGGAGATCGTCGGGGTGGCGGAGCCGGGGCTGACCCTGCCGAAGCCGGGGCCGTTCGGGTCCACGGCCAATCTTGCGGGATTTGGTGTGGATCTCTGGGTGCCGATGCAGCTCGATCCGGCTGCCCGACCCCAGAATAACCATCAGTACTCCGGGATCGGCCGCCTCAAGCCGGGGGTGACTGCGGCAATGGCCGAGGCCGATTTTCAGAGGATGACGGAAGGATTCCCGACCCTTTTCCCGAGCGCCTACTCCGAGAGATTCCTGGAGCACTACCGCTTCCGGGCCGGGGTGATCCCCCTGCGGGACGAGGTTCTCGGCCCTTCGCTCGCGCCGACGCTCTGGGTCCTGTTCGGGGCGGTGGGACTGGTGTTGGCGATCGCTCTCGCGAATGTAACCAACCTCTTCCTGGTGCGGATGGAGGCCCGGCGGCGTGAATCGGCGATCCGGACGGCGCTGGGGGCCGACCGCTCCCGGATGCTCGCCCTGTTCCTGTCGGAGAGCATGCTGCTGACCGGGGTGGCCGGAGTGATGGGCATCCTTGTCGCCTGGATGGGTCTTCGTGCCCTGCTCGTCATCGCTCCGACCAACATCCCCCGGCTGGCCGGCGTGACGATGACCGGGGAAGCCGTGGCTTTTGCTGCGGCACTCTCGATTGTCACCGGCCTGGTCCTGGGGTTGATGCCGATGGCGCGCACCCGGGTGGATGTGCGCGCCCTCCGCGAGGGGGGACGGGGCCTCACCTCGGGTGGCCCGCGGCGCGCGCGAGGCGCCCTGGTGATTGGTCAGGTGGCGTTGGCCCTGGTGCTTCTGGTGGCCTCGGGGCTGATGCTCAAGAGCGTGGTGAAGCTCCGGCAGGTGGAACCGGGTCTGGATCCGGCTGGCGTGCTCACGGTGTCGATCTCCGTTCCGTTTCCACGATATGCCACGCTCGACGCGGGGGTCGCGTTTCATCGGCAGGTGCACGATCGAATCGCCGCGCTACCCGGTGTGATCGAGGTCGGCGCCGGCACGGCGCTCCCGCTCCGCGATTTCGGGGGGTGCTCCGTCGTGTTTCGGGAGGGCCTGCCCTATGGCCCGGACGAGCAGACGCCCTGTGTCGCGACCCAGCGGGCCACACCGGGCTTCTTTGCCGCACTCGGCATCACCGTCGCGGGCGATGCCCCGACCTGGGGCGATGTGGATTCGCGAAGCGGGGCAACAGTCGTGACGCGGGCGCTGGCGGAGCGGCTCTGGCCGGGGGAGGACCCGATCGGCAAGGGGATCAACACCAATGGCCCCGACTCGCCGCTCGGGTTTTACCGCGTCACCGGTGTCATTCCGGTTCTGCATGCCGAGGGTCTGGATCGGCCTCCGACGGAAGCGGTCTTCTATCCTGCGAGCGAGCGGGTCGGCGATGTCCGCTCGGACGCCCTTCACGGTCTGGTGTATGCCATCCGCACCACCGAGGTCGATCCGGTCTCCCTGGTGGGCACCATCCGGCGCATCGTCACCGAACTCGATCCGGATGTTCCGGTGGTGGACCCGCAATTGATGCAGGATGCGGTGGAGCGGTCGATGGCCCGGGCGTCGTTCGTCATGACGCTGCTGTCGATCGCCGGGGGGATGGCCTTGCTGCTCAGCACGGTGGGGATCTACGGTGTAATTTCGTACCTGGTGGCGCAGCGCCGGAGCGAGATCGGGGTCCGGATGGCGCTCGGGGCCCGGGTGCCGCAGGTGGCTCGGCTCGTGGTGGGACAGTCGCTCGCACTGGTGGCGGTTGGAGTGGCCGTGGGTGTGGTGGTGGCACTCCTGGGGACGCGGGTTCTTCAGTCCGTGCTCTACGATGTGAGCCCCACCGATCCCGCCGTGCTGATCGCGGTGTCGGTGCTGCTGCTGGTGGTTGCCGTGCTGGCCAGCGTGGGACCGGCCCGGCGCGCGGCACGGGTGGAGCCGGTGGAGGTGTTGCGGGCGGAGTAAAGAACAATGATCAATGATCAGTGATCAATGAACAGTGAAGGGTAAACGCGGGCATGCAGGGACAACCCGGAGGTCAACATGAACGAGCGACGGCGTCTTCCCGATCCTCACGGTTCACTCGAGCCTCCCCGGCGAGGCCCTCCCACGGCCGTGGGAACCTTGACGCCGCCCCCACCGCCGCCACCCGTTCCCCGGCGGGGAGGGAGGACGCGGGCTCGATCGCGGTTGCTTGATCTCCTTCGGCGGCTCGCGGTGATCCCGCTCGATCTTGCGGACCGGCTCGCGTCGGCGATCAAGAGCTGAGACCCATCCCTCCTGACGTGGTGTCATGGAGGGCTTTCCCGATCCAAGGAGCCCAAGTGCCCATTTTCGGGTTTGACGGAATCGAGTTTGAGGACGCGCCGAAGAAGGCCGTGCCGGTCTGTCCCAGCTGCAAATCGGAACTCCGCCGGATCTGGGTGAAGGCGAAAGGGGTGGGAGGAGTCTCCCAGAAGCACATTCTCATGTGTCCCCATTGCCGGGTCTTTCTCGGATACGGAATGGCCCAGACGTGACGCATCGATCCTGCGCGCTGTGGTAGTTGTCCTGCCATGACCGGCACCCCGATGACACCGGGTGCTGGTTGGCGGGCTCATCTCCCTTAGGCGATCATCTGGACTGCAGGGCCTCCCGGGATTTCGGTTGCGGCGAGGATCTCCTGATGGTGATCAGAGTTTCCCCACGTGAAGGAGCGACGATGTACGGACTGATCGGAAAGATGACCGTGGTCCCCGGCCAACGTGATGCTCTCGCGGCGATCCTGTTGGAGGGAACAGGGAACATGCCGGGGTGCCTCAGCTATGTGATCGCCGAGGACGCGACCGACCCCGATGCCCTGTGGATTACCGAGGTCTGGGACAGCAGGGCGAGTCACCAGGCCTCGATCACCCTGCCGTCGGTTCAGGCGGCAATCGCCCGGGGTCGGCCTCTCATCACCGGCTTCGGGCAGCGCACCGAGACCGTGCCACTCAGCGGGAGCAAACTCGGGACGTAGGTCGACATCGTACGGTCAACACCTGAACAAGGATCGACGGATTCATGGGAGATGCTTATCTCGAAGTGACCCCGGAGGCAGGACAGCGCTACTTCTCGGCCCCGATCACGGGTCCCATCGTGATGCTGAACCTTCTCCGTTTCCGGGCAATTGCCGACTATTCCGCGACGCCGGATCTGGCCCCTGCCACACCGATCTCCGGCGCCGAGGCGTATGAGAAGTACATGGCGCACACGCGGCCGTTTCTGGAAGAGGCCGAGGGGGAGATCCTCTTTCTGGGGCGCGGCTGTCACTTCCTGATCGGACCGCCGGAGGAGCGGTGGGACCTGGTGATGCTGGTACGGCATCAGAGCCAGGCGCGGTTTCTGGCCTTTGCGTCGAATGAGGCGTATCTCGCCGGGATGGGTCACCGGCTGGCGGCGCTCGAGGACTCCAGGCTCCTGCCCGTCATCCTGTGAGATTCACGGCTTGTGCTTCATGCCATGGGCCCGGTGATCCATCCGCTGGAACTCCAGGAACGCATGGACCGCCGCCAGCGCCTCGGCATCCGTGGTCTGTATCCGTACCTCGCCGCCGCGGGGCAATCCCCGGTAGGTGAAGCGGAGGTGCTCCCGCCGCTCCGACATGACGACTGTTCCCGGCACGATCATGTCATGCACCATGGCGGGAATCCGGAAGTCCCCGGTGGTGAAGAGCCGCTGGATGTCCTGCAGGTGCTGGCGAATCACGGCGGTACCCGCCGAGTCGTCCGCGTTGCGCTGCAGGGCGATGCGGCCGCCGTCGGGAAGGTCATCGAAGGTGTGAGTGGAGGTGTACTGGTCCACCCCCATGGCCCGGCGGCCCCGTTCCTGGAGTTCGGCGAAGGCGCTGTCCGACAGTCGCCGCGGCGGCTCGGCTCCCTGGGCGAGGAGGGCTCCGGGGAGTGCCAGGACGAGGAGCACCGGAAGCGTGGAGGAAATGCGGGGGACCATGGTCGAACTCCTTGCTCGAAGGTGATTAGGGAGTCAATCGTAGCGGCTACCACGACCTCCCGATGGAACCTAAGTTCCATCCATGGTGACTCCCGATACCCTGCGCGACGTTTCCCTCTTTTTCGGTTTGAGCGACGCCGCCCTGGCCGAGGTGTCCCGGCGGGCGATTCCCCGCCGCTTCGGAACCGGTGCGGTCCTCTGGCGGGTGGGGGATCCGTCCCGCGGCCTCGTCGTGCTCCTGGAGGGAGAAGTGCGTCTGCTGCGAGGAGGGGGAGGGGGCGCGGCCGGTCGCCAGCACGTGATCCACAGGGAAGGTCCCGGAGCGACACTCGGCGAGGTGCCGCTCTTTGCGGGTGGAGGGTATCCGGCGATGGCACGCGCCGCCGGCGCGGTCCGGTGCCTGCTCCTCTCGCGGGCGGACTTGGAGGCCGTGATCCGGGTGGACCCGCGGCTGGCGTGGCGGCTGCTGGAGCGTCTGGCCCGCCGAGTCCGTGATCTGGTCGGGCGGATGGATGGACGGCTGGGGCGCACCGTGGCGCAGCGGCTCGGTGGGTACCTGCTCGACCGCGCTGATCAGCTCGGCTCCGACTTCGATCTGGGGCAGAGCCAGGCCAACCTGGCCGAGGAGCTGGGGACGGTGCGGGAGGTGGTGGTGCGGGAGCTGGGGCGCCTCTGTGCCGACGGGACGCTGGGCCGTTCGGGCCGGGGGCGATTCCGGGTGCGGGACCGGGTTCGTCTGGAGCGGCTGGCCCGGGGGGAGTGAGCGGGGGGAACGACCACAAGGGGTTTGTCACGCGGAGACGCGGGGGCGCGGAGGGAGCACCTGAACGCGTTTATTCAGCTCCTGTCCGAGATTATTCGATCCGCCGGCTATTCCGATTCCGAGATAAAGTAGTGGCCCGGCGTTGACACCCCTGAAACGACTGACGTGCGGGATGTCTGTCAGGAAACAATTTTGGGGGAGCCGCGTTATGACGAAGAGATGTTACATGTCACGCGGAGGCGCGGAGGCGCGGAGGATAGATTGGGATGAGATCACGGGATCGATCATCGATGACGCGATGAGGTTGCACCGGGATCTTGGGCCGGGGTTGTTGGAGTCCGTGTATGGGGCGATTCTCGGAACGATGTTGATTGGGAAAGGCCTTTCGGTCGAGCGTCAGAAGCGAGTGACCTTCGAATATGCCGGGCTGAGGTTCGATGAAGGGTTGCGAATCGACCTGCTGGTTGAAGGGTGTGTGGTGGTTGAACTGAAATCAGTTGAAAAGCTGAAGCTGGTACATAGCAAGCAGGTACTGACCTATCTGAAGCTCCTGAACCTTCCGGTTGGCTTGCTGATCAATTTTGGCGGCGCAACACTCAAGGAAGGTCTGCGGCGCATCGTGAACAACTTCCCATCGGAGGCCTCCTCCCTCCGCTCAAACCTCCGCGTCTCCGCGTCTCCGCGTGATGACCTGACCGCCTGACCTCACGCCCCATCCCTCTCCGGCTCTAAGGCAGGCTCCTCGCTGACGCTCGCGATGACGGACAGTGGGGCTGGGTTATGACGGAGAGATTGTTACATATCACGCGGAGACGCGGAGGCGCGGAGGAAGGACTGGGATGAGATCACGGGAGCGATCATTGATGACGCGATGAGGCTGCACCAGGATCTGGGGCCAGGGCTGTTGGAGTCCGTGTATGGGGCGATTCTCGCAAAGACATTGATCGGGAAAGGTCTTTCGGTCGAGCGTCAGAAGAGAGTGATCATCGAATATGGACCTCCGCATCTCCGCGTCTCCGCGTGAGATTCAGCCAAGATCGTTTTCCGAAATTGGGGAGTGAAACGCTGGCAGTCGAGGGTGGCATGGGCCACCCCCGCTCAGGTATGGGCGTCGGGGTATTCAGGCCCCGACTCGGATCAGAAGACCTCCCGGAGGATGTCGACCACCAGGCCGACCGGGTCGATGAGAACGACGACGTTGCCCGTCACCACCCACTCATGGTCTGGCCGGGAGGGAAGCCGCTTGACGAGGTCGACGGGCATTCGGGTCTTGGCGATGCCGGGAGGGAGGGGCTTCCCGCGTGCAAGATTTTTCGCGATGCCGGGGGGGAGTGGTTTGGGCCGCGTGCCATGTTCCCGGAAATATTCCTGGATGATGGCAATTTCCGTGTCAGCGACCCGACGCGAGGACGGTTGGGCGGCTTCCGGTTTCGGCTTGGCGGCTCCACCCTGTCCCCGTCCCTGGGCCAGCAATGGCGCGGCCGAGAGCGAGAGGGCGGCGATAGAGATGAGGAATACCGAGCGCATTGGGTGGCTCCTGTGAGCAGTCGCTCCAGTCCGATCGGGACCTGGATCAGACTCTCTTTCAGCAAGAGTCGCGCCTTGCCGAGCTCAGGTCCTCGATCAGCACCAGGCCGGCGGGGGTCGGGCTCCCGGTCACCACCCGCCGGTGGTAGTCGGCCTGGCCCAGGTGGTAGCCAAGATGGGAGGCGAGATGGAGGAGAAAATCGCCGGTGGAGACGCGGGTGTTCCGCAGGGAGACGGGATACGGTGCCGCGAGGTCGCTCTCGGAGAGGGCGGAGAGGATGGCCGTGACGACCGCACTCGTGGCATCGAGGTGCGGGTACAGCTCCGCCCGCGGCAGGCCCCGGGTGGTAAACTCCGCGTCGCGATCCCGGACGAAGCCGGTGTGGCCGAGCACGGTGCCGATGAAGTGCTGGAGATTGCCCGCCACGTGCAGCACCAGGGTGCCGGTGACGTTGACGGGTCCCGGGACGGGGGTCCAGGGTGAGGCATCGTCGGGATAGGCATCGAGGGTGCGGCGGAACCCGGTGAGGTCGCGTCGCATGACGCCGGCGAGCCAGGACATCATGGGAAGGGGCATGGGGCACCAATGGACAATGGACAATGAACAATGAACAATGAACAAATAACAGCAGGAAGTAGGGAATAGGGAGTAGTCCCTTACGGACAAGATTGAACACAAAACGGCAACAATATTTTGGGCGCCCCCCGGACACCCGCTCCGGCCGTGCGTGTGACGGCGTCTGTGACGGCATCCCACTTGG
>JBDIWC010000075.1:0-14683 GCA_039794085.1 Gemmatimonadales bacterium | reverse complement strand
TCCCCGCCCCCAGAGCCAACCACAAGAAGCACAAAAGGCACAGAAACCTCTCTCGCCCCTGGGGGGGCCCCGTGCGCCCCGAGGTTGTGCCTCTTGTGACTTCTGTGCTTTTTGTGGCCATCCCCCTCGCACGGCGGGGCCGGGGCGATCGACGGGTCTGACGGGGGGGTCGGGCGTCGCCCAAAATATTGTTGCCGTTTTGCGTTCAATCCTGTCCGTAAGGGACTATTCCCTAAGCCGGCACAGCCGGAACCATAGAGGCGCCTCGGGGTCGCGCGTGGGTTTTCTTGGGCATGGGTTCCGGTCCTGCCCGAGTACCTCTCCCCACCCCCAGAGCCAACCACAAGAAGCACAAAAGGCACAGAAACCTCTCTCGCCCCTGGTGGGACCCCATGCGCACCGAGGTGTGCCTCTTGCGACTTCTGTGCTTTTTGTGGCCAATCCCCTTGCACGGCGCGGCCGATGCGATCGCCGTGACCCGAACGGTCGGCGGGGGGGGTCGGGAGTCGCCCACAATATTGTTGCCGTCTTGCGTTCAATCTTGTCCGTAAGGGACTACTCCCTACTCCCTACCTGATGTAGCGCTTCTTGATCTTCGCCACCACGGTGTAGTTCGGATCCACGATGTTGGCCACCGTGCTCTCTCCCGCCTGCCCAAGCAGGGTGTAGGCATCCATCTTCGAGAAGCCGTACTCCTCCACGAGCCATTCGATCAGTTCCACATGGGCCAGGCGGAACGCATCGATGAGGGGGCGGGCACTCCCCGCCACCATGATGTGCTCAGCGTCCTCCAGGCGCGGCCACTCGATCGCCTTTCCCTTGATGAGGTCGATCTTGAGCACCACGTCCATGCTGGTTTCGAGGCCGGTGCCATTCACCTCGCCCTGGCCCTGGCGTGCGTGGCCGTCTCCAAAATAGAAGTAAGCCCCCTCGTGAAAGACCGGGAGATACACCGTGGTGCCCGGCTTCACTTCCGGCGCGTCCATGTTGCCGCCAAAGTCGCCGGGCCAGAGTCCGGCAAAGGCCTCATCGCCGCGGGGCGCCACGGCCAGCCGGCCGAGCATCGGCTGAAGATCGAGTTCCATGCGCCCCACCCGGCTGTCGGGCATCGGGGTCGTGGCCACGTTGCGGACCGTGTCGATCTCCCAGAGGTATCGCCTGGGCTCGAGCTTCTCGTTGAGGAAGCGCACCCTGCTCTCGGTGCCGAGCCCGCCGAAATCAGGGTAGATCTGGGAGGCGGCGTAGCGGTGATCGGGGTGGACCCGGATCACCTCGATCTTCAGCATGTCGTTGGGCGTGGCGCCCTCGATCCAGAATGGGCCGACCTCACCGGGGAATGCACCTCCTTCCGGCGTATAGTAGGGCCCGAAGTGGGTGGTGCTGATGAGCACCGTGCCGGGCTTGATCCGGAGGACCGGTTCCCGTTTGGCGAAGGTCGGCTGCTGGATCGTGGGTGTGAAGCGGACGGTGTCCTGCATCAGCACCGGGGACGCCGCCAGGGAGAAGCCGAGAGCGAGAGAGAGAATCATGGGGGACTCCAGAAGTTTGAAGTGTGAAGTTCGAAGATCGATGGGTGTGGACCCGCTCCCCGCTTTCGCGGAAACAGGCTTCGCGGGGATGACGATTGACCAGAGATTCCCCAATGATAGCTCGAAACACAGCCCCCGGGGGAGACCGCCCCCGGGGGGGCTTCAGCACTCACTCCGGAGAAGGCGACGATAGGAACCCGGGCGGTCTCCTACGTGCCGCGTGAACACCCGGGAAAACGACGCCGCCGAGTTATAGCCAACCCGAGCGGCAATCTGGTCCAGGGAGAGGTGGGTCTCTCTCAGCAGGCGCTTGGCAAGTTGCATCCTCCAGGCGGTGAGGTATTCCATGGGGGGCATCCCCACCACCTGGCGGAAGCGCGTGGCGAACGCCGTCCTCCCCATGGCCGCGATCCGCCCCAGCGCTTCGAGCGTCCACGGTGTGGTGGGCGCGGAGTGAACTGCCGCGAGCGCCTGGCCGAGCCCCGGGTCCCGGAGCGCGGCCACGATTCCCGTCTCGTTGTCCGCCCGCTCCACCCAATGCCGCACCGCCTGCACGAACAGCACCTCGGAAAGGCGTGTCACCACCGCCCCGTTCCCCGGGCGATCGGTCCGGACCTCCCGCGCCACGAAGTGGAAGGCCTCCTCCAATCCGGGATTCGACACATGTTCATCGGACCGGACCACGATGGCCGGAGGCAACTGGTCCAGGAACGGGTGCTCGAACTTGTCGTCGAATTCGAAGTGGCCACAGACCAATCGAGTCGGACCTCCCTGATCGGAAGCACCAAGCACCAGGGCCCCGTGACCCGTGAAGCCGGCCTCCCGCACCACGTCATCCACCATCCGGCACGGGGTGTCCGGGGTGTCCGCCAGGACATGCTCCGATCCGCTCGTGACCAGCATCAGGTCACCCGCCTCGAGCAGAACGGGATCCCCGCCTCCGATCACCCGGACCCAACACGTTCCGCGCACCACCATGTGGAACCGGGCCACCCGCCGGAAGCGAGGGACCCGCAGTCCCCACGGCGGCCGGAACTCCGTGTGGAAATAGAGGGTCCCCTGCAACCGGAGGGTCGACAGAATGTCGCTAAGCGTGTCCATTGTCACCAAGATACCTCATGCAGTGGCAGATACAACCGAAGCCTGAACGAATGGCCATCTATTGGGGACGTTCAGCAATGGACCCGGTCCTTGATTGGCGTCATCATTCCCGCGTCACAGAAGAACAACCCTCTTTCAAGGAGCTGGTGAAATGCGCGGAAACAAGACGTGGACAGTCATGGCCCTGCTGCTCGGGACCAGCGTGGGCATTCCTCAGGCCCGGGCCCAGGCCCCGCTTGATGATCTCGAGATGACCCATGTGGCTGTGGTGGCCAGCCAGATCGACATTGGCTATGCTCATCTTGCGCTGGCCTTTTCGACCAATCAGGCCGTTCGCAACTTTGCGGAGACGATGATCCGTGACCACGAGGCGGTGAATGGGCAGATCGCGGCGCTGGCCGCACGACTCAAGGTGTCCGCCAAGGACAACGCCATGAGCCGCAGCCTGCTCTCGGATGCGGCTTCGCAGAAGGACAAGCTGAGCCGCCTGCGCGGTGAGGCCTTCGACCGGGCCTACATCCAGAACGAGTTGGCGTACCACCAGACCGTCAACGGTGTCGTGGCCAACCAGTTCCTTCCGGCCCTCAAGCACCCCGAGGTGAAGAAGGCCTTCGAGGGAGCGCTGGCCATCTTTCGGGGTCATGAAAAGCACGCGGGGGAGCTGGCACGGTCGGTGGCGGGCAGGTGACCCGTTCCACCGCAAGGCGAGTCACGGTGGGCGCCGCCGCTCTGGTGGCGGTGTCCGCCTGCCGCGGCTCGGCGACCCCCGGGCCTCGACATCGTGAGGTGGCAATCGAGGAGCTCACCTTTGCTCCGGCCCGCCTCGAGGTCTCTCCGGGGGATACCGTCACCTGGGCCAACCGCGACATCGTCCCCCACACCGTCACCGGCGTTGAGGGTCGATGGGATTCCAGACTCCTCGCCTCCGGAGAGTCGTTCACGCTCGTAGTCAGGGACGACTCGCCGGGCGAGTATCGCTGTGAGTATCATCCGCTCATGACTGGGATCCTCGTGGCCCGATGACCTCCAACGATTCCTTCGCCGCGTTGCTCGACTCGATCGCCGCGTGCCGCCTCTGTGCCGCACATCTGCCGCTCGGTCCAAGGCCCATTGTCGCGGCACACCCGAAGGCGCGACTCCTCATCGTCGGACAGGCACCGGGACTGAGAGTCCATCAGACCGGGGTTCCCTGGGACGATGCAAGTGGCGAGCGGTTGCGGGACTGGCTCGGCATCACCCGCGACGTGTTCTACACCGCCTCCCGGGTGGCGCTGGTGCCGATGGGGTTCTGCTATCCGGGCCGGGGGCGGAACGGGGACAATCCTCCGCGGCCGGAGTGCGCCCGCGAGTGGCACCCTCGGCTCCTCCCCCGCCTGGCGCACGTCCGGCTGACCCTGGTGGTGGGCCGGTACGCGATGGCCCATCATTTCCAGCCCGCCGGTTCCGTCACGGACACGGTGGCGGCGTGGCGTGACTTCCTTCCCACCCACATTCCATTGCCTCACCCCAGCCCGCGGAACAACATCTGGCTCCGGCGGCATCCCTGGTTCGAGCGGGAGTTGCTTCCCGAACTCCGGCGTCGCGTGGCGAGTGTGATGGGCTCCGGATGATCTTCGCGGGTGCCCTTCTCCGCGTCGGGATGCCGGGTCGAGCTCCTTGATCGAATCGTCCCCGCTTCAGGACCGGATCCGAGCCCGGACAACCGCTCCGAATCCCCCGGAACCGACCGTGTCGCACGGAATCGGCCGGTGAAGTGGCGTGTCCAGAGCGGCGCCACCCGATCTTGCTTGCCCTCTCGCGTCAGCGTCAGGAAGACACCGCAACACACCCTTCTGGTAATCGAGGAGGCTCCGTTCATTTGGCGGACAGCCAATACCCGTCATTCACGGGAACGCGGGAACCCATTGTCCTTCTCCAGGCCTTGGGTTGGCAGGGATCCTCCTCTTTGGCTCCGGCGGACATGACGATTGACTGGAGACTCCAAGGTGAGTGAAGGTACCGTGGCATTACAGGCTGTCAGCGAACTGAAACCCGTCGGCGATTCCGATCGTCAGGCAGTTGACACCCTTGGTTGCCGTCACCACCATCCAGTACTCCTCGCCACCGCGGAACATCCTGCATGCACGGGTTTCTGTTCGCCCTCTTGGCGCTCGCCGACTCCACCGGACCCGTCTACAGCGGAGTGGACCGCCAGCTCGCGGTGGATCCCCCCCGGATCGAGGCTTCCATCACGGTCGACGGGATCCTGGACGAGGCACCTTGGGCCAGGGCCGCGGTGCTCACCGGCTTCTCCCGCTACGCGCCGAACGACGGAATCCCCGCCGAGAATCGAACCGAAATCCTGGTCTGGTACTCACCGAGCGCGATCCACTTCGGAGTCCGGGCCCATGCACGCGCGGGGTCGGTGCGGGCGACTCTGGCCGACCGGGACCGGATCTTTTCCGACGACCACCTTCTCTTCTTTCTGAGCACCTTCAACGACGGCAGGCAGGCCCTGGTCTTCGGTGTCAACCCGTATGGGGTTCAGGGAGACGGGTCCCTGGCCGAGACCGGGTCCACGTCGGGGGGTGGATTCAGCGGGCAGCGGATCGGGCGGGAATCGATCGACGCAAGCCAGGATTTTGTCTATCAGTCGAAGGGACGACTCACCGAGTACGGATTCGAGATCGAGGTCCGGATTCCGTTCAAGAGTCTGCGCTACCAAAGCATTGACCGGCAAACCTGGGGCATCTCCGTCACCCGCCAGGTTCAGAGCCTCGGCCATGAGGACAGTTGGGCGCCCGCCATCCGCTCGGCCCCGACCTTTCTCGGCCAGGGAGGAACTCTCGAAGGGTTGCACGGACTGAACCGGGGGCTGGTGCTCGATGTCTCCCCGGTGGTGACATCCAAGCGGAGCGGCGCCGCGCACCCTCAGACCGGGCAATGGGACTACCGGGGGGGTTCCCCCGAGTTCGGGACCAACGTGCGATGGGGGATCACACCGAACCTCAACCTGAACGGCACGGTGAGACCTGATTTCGCCGAGGTCGAATCGGATGCGGGCCAGGTGGTTTTTGACCCCCGGAGCGCCCTCTTCTTCGCCGAACGGCGCCCCTTCTTCCTCGACGGCCTGGAGAACTTTTCCACCCCGAACCGGCTCATTTACACCCGCCGCATCCTGGAACCGCTCGGCGCGGTGAAGCTGACCGGAAAGACCGGACGCACCACGATCGGTTACATCGGGGCGATGGATGACCAAGGGGTCTCCGCCACTGGATCCGACAACCCGGTTTTCAACCTCCTTCGGGTGCAGCATGACCTCGGTCGGCAATCCCGGGTCGGGATGGTCTATACCGACCGGGTGGATGGGGACCGAAGCAATCGGGTGGCCGGCGTCGACGGGAACTTTGTCCTGGGCGGGCCCTGGTCGGTTCAATTGCAGGCCGCCAACAGTTGGACCGACCGGGGCGGCACGGCGTCCTCCCTGTCCGCCCCACTCTGGCAGGCCACCCTCAACCGGGCGGGACGCACCTGGGCGGGACGGGTCAACGTGCGCGGCGTGCACCGGGACTTCCGGGCCCAGAGCGGGTTCATCAGCCGGGCGGGAATTGCCACGGCTCGAGTGTCGAACCAACTCAGCATCTACGGGCGGCCGGGGAGTCTGTTCGAGCGGGGTTCGATGGAGGTGGCGGTGGACGGGACCTGGGTCTACGACGACTTCGTGCACGGACGCCCGGCCCAGGACCGGAAGCTCCATTTCAACCAGAACGTGTCCCTCCGCGGCGGCTGGTCGCTCGGCGCGTCGGTGCTGGTCGAATCCTTCGGCTACGATCCCCGGCTCTATCAGGGTGTTGCTGTTGAGCGACGGAACGGTGCGCAGGTGGACACCATCCCCTACAACGACTTCGTGCCGCAGGCCACCGCCCGGCTCCCCAATCTCGACTACGTGGTGAGCGTCACCATGCCCCGGATCCGGGGCATCTCGGGCAACGTCCAGTACATCTGGGGACGGGACGAGAACTTCTTCGAATGGTCCTCGGCCAACGTCTCCATCGCCACCGCGGGACTCCAGTTACGGCCCACGGGAAAGATCCGGGTGGACGGAACCTGGGTGCACCAGCGGTACGCACGCCGCACCGATGGATCGACGGTGAGCGTCACCGACATTCCGCGGGTCAAGGTGGAGTATCAGCTCAGCCGGAGCATCTTCCTGCGCCTGGTGGGGGAGTACCGCTCCACCCGGCAGGATGACCTGCGGGACGACTTCCGGAGCGACGACCCGCTGCTCCTCCTCAATCCAGCCACCGGCCTCTTCGAGCGGGAGGGTGCCCTTGCCTTCCACCAGGAGACCTTCCGCGGCGACCTCCTCCTGTCCATCCTGCCGAGCCCGGGGACGGTATTCTTCGCCGGGTATGGAAATACCCTCGAGGACCCCAACCTCGACGCGACGCCCCGGGGACTGCACCGGGTGCAGGATGCGTTCTTCCTGAAGATGAGCTACCTGTTCCGGACCAACTGAAGGCCGGGCTCAGCGCGCTTCGCGCAACTGGCCCTGAGGGGTTCTGGAAGCTCAAAGTGTGAAGGGTGAAGCGTGAGAATGGACCCCGGCTCCCCGCTTTCGCGGGGACGTGGTTCGCCGGGGTGACGTCCCGAAGAACCCTGACACCCCGTGTGCTTCTCGCCCTTCGCGGCTTCGCGTGAGTATCATCCCCCTTTCGTGTTCTTCGTGCCTTCGTGTGAGTCCCCTCCAATGGGTGGACCCCGGCATTCACCGGGGTGTGACGCTCCGATGTACACTCTGGCCCCTCCTCCAGTCGGCGGAGCCCGTTGGTCCTCCCTTGACAGGGCAGGTCCCAGTAAACATGTTGTTACAAAATGGAACGCACCGCGATCCAACCTTTCCCCCGATCCCGGCGTCTCACCAGCCGAGACAGGCCCAGTTTCCATCCCGGAGGGACCATGCCACACCCGACTCTCGCCCTGACAGCCACGATCATGCTTTTCAGCGGAGCCCTCACATTGGCCGCCGCCCAGGAAGAGCGCTCCAGCGCCGCCGAGTGGCTGGAACGGTGCCGAGCCCAGGAATCGAGACG
The DNA here is from genome assembly GCA_039794085.1 of Gemmatimonadales bacterium. Taxonomy (GTDB): domain Bacteria; phylum Gemmatimonadota; class Gemmatimonadetes; order Gemmatimonadales; family GWC2-71-9; genus OFTM291. The sequence continues at coordinate 6,981 of JBDIWC010000075.1, read as the reverse complement.
GACTGAGCGCCACTGTGAGGTCCGGGAGGAGAGGATGGCCGCCCCGGTCGGCGTTCTCCAGGTCAACGGCCGACCGAACGGCGGGATCAATGTGGTCGGCTGGGATCGGGACGAGGTGCTGGTCCGCGCCCGGATCCAGGCCCAGGCGCGCACGGCGGAGACGGCCGCCCGCATCGGTTCGGAGGTTCGCATCACCGCGGCGGGAAACGAGATCTCCGCCACCGGCCCGAACCGGGAGGGTCGGGAGAGCTGGTCGGTGAGCTACGACGTCTTTGTGCCCCGCGGCCAGGAACTGAACCTCCGATCCACCAACGGAGGCCTCCGGGTCGTGGACGTGTCCGGGCGCCTGAAGATGCAGACGACCAATGGCGGGATCACCCTCGACGGGGTGAGTGGAGCGGTGACGGCCCGTACCACCAACGGCGGGGTTCGCATCACGATGGCGGGCGGCCAGATCTCCCCGGACGGGCTCGATATTCGCACCACCAACGGCTCCGTGCGGCTCGCTCTTCCTGACGGAGTGAATGCCCACCTCGAAGCGAGAACCACCAACGGCGGAATGACCGTCGACTTCCCGATCCAGGTTCAGGGCCGCCTCGGCAGGAGCCTCTCCACCGACCTGGGCAACGGCGGCCCGACGATCCGGGCGGTCACAACCAACGGGTCAGTGCGGGTGACAAGGAGGTAGGGGGGGTAATGGAGGGAGGGGGAGTGGGAGTAGGGAGTCGGGAGTAGGGAGTCGGGAGTCGGGGGGACGAGCCAGCCTCGCCCGGGCACCAGGTGGCAACGACAGGCGGTCGGCTATTCAGGTGTCAGAAAGGGATTGACGACGCGGACACCGTCCAGGTTCTGTCCGTGCTGCAGATCCTCCGACAACAGCTCCCGACACCCCAGCGCTCTTGCCGCCTCCACGATCGCGGCATCCCAATAGTTCAGTTGCCACCGGACTCGTGCCCCCAGTGCGGCGCGCATCACGTCCACCGTCATTGCCTGCACGGGGAATCGTTCCAGCGTGGCCATGAACGCCACGGCATCCTCATGGGAAAGTGGGTCGGCGGAAGAGCGACGTGTGGCCTGTACGTAGAACTCCTGCAGCACCTGGACCGAGAGCGCCAGCGCCGGCTCGGCGAGGATGGCAACTGCTCGAGCGGCCTTGTCAGCCTCGGTCGGTCGGGAGCTCAGTGCGTACAACAGAATGTTGGTGTCAACGAAGCGCATCGCGCTCGTGAACCGCACTCCGGGTCAACCGATCCCCCGCCGAGAAGTGGGGGTACTCCGCCCGGATCTGCTGAATCAGCGCGCGCTGCCGCTCAGCGAGCCGGTCGAACTCGGGATCCTCCTCCGTGAGCCTGGTCAGAAAGGCCCGCACCAGGGCCGACACCGTGGACCCCGCCTGGGCCGCCCAGACCCGCGACCGTTTGTAGAGGTCATCGTCCACAGAAACTGTGATATTTTTCATGTATTCACTGTAATACAGTTTCACAGTAAGTCAACCGGTCGGGGCTGCCACTCAGCCGACGGGTCTGGCCATACAGATCAATGATGCTATTATACATATTGCAAGGAGATCCGCATGACCCGCTCTGCCAAGAAACCCGTTCTGCGCCGCAAGAACCTGATCCTGGATCAGGGCAAGATCGACAGGGCCAAGAAGGTGCTTGGCGCTGCCACCGAGACGGAAACCATCACCCGCGCCCTGGATGCAGTGACCGATCTCGCGCAGTTTCGATCCGAGGTCAATGCCGGCCTCTCCGAACTCCTGGGGCGAGGGGGATTTGAAGACTTCTTCCCGCCTGCTGCAGGCTGAGATGTACCTGCTCGACAGCAATGTCTATATCCGGGCATTCACCCGTCCGGATGACGTTCCTGACTTCCAATCGTTCCACCGACTGCTGCTGCCACGCATCCTGTTGAGCGCGGTCGTAGTGCACGAGCTGCTCGCGGGCGCGACCGCTCCGGATCGGCGACGCCAAGTTGAGGCGGGCCTGATCGAACCCTTCCGCACCCGCGGACGAATCCACACTCCGGCCCTCTCGACCTGGGAATTGGCGGCGGAGGCAGACCGCCGACTCCGGGCACTCGGCACGTATTCCGGGAGTCTGCTGCAGCGCAGTTTTGCGAATGATCTGCTCATCGCGGCGACGGCCCGAGAGCTGGGGGCGACCATCCTGACCTACAACACCAGCGATTTTCTGCTGATCGCCCGGGTCATGCCGCTGAAGGTGTCACTCCCGTGGCCAGCCCCGACACCACACTGACCGATGCGCAATCCGCGTCCAGGAGATCCGTCCCGCGCGACGGCACCTCTCTCTCCCACCCCGAGCCCGCCCATGTCTCCTCCCCGGTTTCTCCCGCTGCCCTGGCCCGAACGGCCGGTGAACGAGATGCTGGCCCGCGCCAAGGCCTTCCATGACGAGATGCAGCGCCGAAGGACAGTACGGGCCTTCTCCGACCGGCCGGTCCCGCGTGAGCTGATCGAGGTGTGCCTTCGGACGGCGGGGACCGCACCGAGCGGGGCCAACCTCCAGCCGTGGCACTTCGTGGCGGTCTCCGACCCGGTAGTCAAACGACAGATTCGCGAGGCGGCGGAACGCGAGGAGCGGGAGTTCTACCGGCACCGCGCTCCCCCCGAGTGGCTGGAGGCGCTGGCTCATCTGGGCACCGACGAGAACAAGCCCTACCTGGGAACTGCTCCGTGGCTCATCGCCGTGTTCGCCAAGCGGCACGGGGAGCGTCCAGATGGTACTCGTGTGCCGCACTACTACGTGACCGAATCGGTGGGACTCGCCACCGGATTCCTGATCGCCGCCCTGCACCACGCGGGACTCGTCTCCCTGACCCACACCCCGAGCCCGATGGGATTTCTGAACACCCTGCTCCACCGGCCGGCCACGGAACGGCCCTTTCTGTTGCTGGTGACGGGGTACCCCGCCCCGGATGCCATGGTCCCCGACATCTCGCGGAAATCGCTGGAGGAGATCGCGGAGTTCAGGACAGAGGACAGAGGACAACAGAGGACAGAGGACATAGGACAGAGGACATAGGACAGAGGACATAGGACAGAGGACATAGGACAGAGGACATAGGACAGAGGACATGGGACAGAGGCAAGGGCGACGCATGCGTCGCCCCTACACCTACCCCCTACTCTCTATTCCCCACTCCCTACTCCCCCCATATACTTTCCCAATCCCCTCGAAAAGGCCCCCCCCATGCAGCGCCGTGATTTCGTCTCCACCGTCGCCGCGCTCTCGATGACCTCGGCGATCCCGATTCCCGCCGGTCTCCGGTCCCAGGAGGATCCCCGGGTGAACTCCGCGCGGGTCAACCGTCACCTCACCGAGCTCTCTGCCTTCGGAGCCACCCCCGAGGGGACCATGCGCGTGGCCTACTCCGACGCCGACCTGGCCGGACGGCGCTATGCCATGGACCTGATGCGCGCGGCCGGGCTCTCCCCTCGGATCGACGCCGCGGGCAACATCCTCGGCCGCCGCGCGGGGACCGAACCCGGCCTTCCGGCGATCCTGATCGGCTCCCATATCGACTCGGTCACCAACGGCGGCAACTACGACGGTGACGTCGGCTCGATGGCGGCGATCGAAGCGGTCCACACCCTCCATGACCGGAACCTCCCCACCCGGCATCCGGTGGAGGTGGTCATCTTCCAGAACGAGGAGGGCGGGACGGTCGGGAGCAAGCTGATGAGCAGCGGACTCGAGCCCGAGGAGTTCGACCGGGTGATGCGGTCGGGCATCTCGGTTCGAGACGGCATCCCCCGGCTCGGGGGAGATCTTTCCCGGCTGGCCGAGGCCCGGCGCCAGTCCGGTGACCTGCGCTGCTTCCTCGAACTGCACATCGAACAGGGGGGAATTCTCGATGCCACCGGAACCGACATCGGCGTGGTGGAAGGGATCGTGGGCCTCCGCTGGTTCGAGGTGACCTTCACGGGGTTCGCCAACCATGCGGGGACCACGCCGATGGACCAGCGGCAGGATGCGATGCTCGCCGCGGCCCACTTCACCGTGGGGGTCAACGAGGCGATCCGGTCGGAACCGGGCCGCCAGGTCGCCACGGTGGGGCGGATGATCGTGACCCCGGGCACCACGAACATCGTGCCGGGATCGGTGATGCTCACGGTCGACCTGCGCGACCTGTCGGTCGAGACTCTCACGCGATTCACGAGTCGTTTCGAGGACCTCGGCCGTCAGATCGCCCGGGACACCGGGACGACCTTCGCCCTCAAGGCCACCAGCACCAACGAGCCGGCGCTCACCGACCCCCGTCTCCAACAGCGGATTGCCCGTGCCGCCGAGGGGCTGGGGCTCACGCACCGCTCCATGCCGAGCGGGGCGGGACATGATGCCCAGGAGATGGCCCGGATCGCACCGATCGGGATGATCTTCGTGCCGAGTGCGGGCGGGGTGAGTCACTCCCCGAAGGAGCTGACCCATCCCGAGGACGTGGCCAACGGAGCCAATGTGCTTCTGCGGACGGTGCTTTCGGTGGACCGGCAGGGACTCTGACATGAGCCGGAAGACCCTCACCCTCGACGACCGGCTGCACGACTACCTCCTTCGGGTGTCCCTCCGGGAACCCGATATTCTCCGCCGCCTGCGGGAGGAGACCGCCACGCACCCGATGGCGAACATGCAGATCGCTCCGGAGCAGGGGCAGTTCATGGCTCTGCTCATTCGGATGCTCGGCGCGCGCCGGATCCTCGAGGTCGGGGTGTTTACGGGGTACAGCTCGTTGGCGATGGCGCTGGCCTTACCGACCGAGGGCCGGATCGTGGCCTGCGACGTGAGCGAGGAGTACACTGGCATCGCTCGGCGGTACTGGGAAGAAGCGGGCGTTGCGGACCGGATCGATCTTCGGATTGCGCCTGCCATCGAGACGCTCGATGCACTCCTCGCCGACGGCCAGGCCGGCACCGTCGACTTTGCCTTCATCGACGCCGACAAGCCGAACTATCGGGCCTATTATGAGCGATGCCTCACGCTGCTTCGCCCCGGTGGCGTCATGGCGATCGACAATGTGCTCTGGAGCGGCACCGTGGCGGACCCGGCCCAGTCCGACCCCGACATCGAGGCGATCCGCGCGCTCAACACCTTTATCCATGCTGATGTCCGTGTGGACCTGAGTCTCCTTCCCCTGGCGGACGGTCTGACCCTGGCCCGCAAGCGTCACATCTGAAGCACGGTCGAGGGCCGCCATCCAACCTCGGGATGTCTCCTGTGCGCAAGAAGACTCCTGAAGAAACCGTGAATTCCCTCTGAGTGAGGTTTCCCACTTCTCTCATGCTTCCATGAGGGGGACCGCCCCATTGTTTATGAGCACATTCTCAGGGGCGTTCCAAATGACTTCACAGATCCGGCGGATGGCTCTCTTCGTCTCGGTCGTCCTGCCGTACGGCCTGATCGTGTCCTGTTCGGGTGATGGCAACACGGCTCCGAACGAAAACGAGGTGTCGTTTCTCGCCGTGAACCAGGTCCTGACCCAGGACTGCGGCTCGTGTCATGGGGCGGGTTCCGGCAGGTTCTTTCTCACCACGATGGATTCCGCGGCCTTGTACACTTCAGGACTCGTGGATCCCTCGGATCCGGAAAACAGCCTCATCCTCCTCAAGCCCCAGAACCTGACTCCTCACGGTGGTGGCCTGGTTCCCGCCTACACGGCGGAGCATCGCAGCATTGTGGCGGCGTGGATCGGCACGCTGCCCCTGGGGGGTGGAGGAATGACCGTGGAGGCGGTCCGCACCGGAGCGGGGACACCGACGCCGCCTCCCTCCATCGATGGATTCTTCGACGCGGTGTGGGGCACCACCCCGGGAACGAGCCTGAGAGTCACCGGGGGCTTCGGAGAGGCCGAGTTCGTGTCGGTCAAGGCGGCCTACGACGACACCTACCTCTACATGCTCCTCGTCTGGGACGACGACAAGGCCAGCATTCGGCGTCAACCGTGGATCAAGCGTCCCGACGGCACGTGGGCAACCGTCGCCGCCAAGTCGCCTCTCCCAACTGATGGCATGACCTGGCTTGAGTACATCGCGGGCCATCCCAACGAGGAGGACCGGGCGAGCTTTGCGTACGAGGACAAGCTCGGGATCATCTGGAACACTAATGGCGTGTCGGAGGTTGCCGGTTTCAACAAGGCCGGCTGTGCCGTCCTCTGCCACGACCCCTCCCAGGGAAACAAGCCGGGGGCCACCTACAACATCACCACCCCGGAACTCGCATCCAAGAAGTACACCAATGTCCCCGGAGAGATCGCCGACATGTGGCACTGGAAGCTGGTCCGGACCAATCAGCACGCCAAGGCGGATGACCAGCATGTCCGGTTCTGGGAGCCGGGACCCGCGAACGCGGGGAATGGCGGACGCGCCAGTGACCCCGGCTCCGGGGGCTATGGCAGCAACCCGGCGATCAACGGGCGGCCCAAGTACCGCGGACCGTCGGTGGCCGTCCCACCGTACTATATCTTCGACAACCAGAAGGTCGCCCTGACCGACGCCGAGCTTAATGCGCTCCCGGTGGGAACGGAGATCGCCAACATGATCACCTCCGGGCCGACGGGGGCCCGAGCCGACATCGACGCCAAGGGCCTGCACAACTCCGGTCGATGGATCGTCGAGATCCGCCGCCGTCTGGTGACCGGAGACCCCTTCGACGTCCAGTTCGACGACCTGGCCCGGGACTATGCCTTTGGCGTGGCGATCTTCGACAACGCTCAGATCGAGCATCGTTACCAACCCGTGGTGGCCTTCATGCGCTTCAGACCCTGAACCGATACCGGGTACGGGTAGGCTGGCGGGTCGGCTCGACGGTAGGCATCGTCGACCCGGCCCGCCACGTCTTTAGTCCCTTACGGACAAGATTGAACACAAAACGGCAACAATATTTGGGGCGCCCCCCGGACACCCGCTCCGGCCGTGCGTGTGACGGCGTCTGTGACGGCATCCCACTTGGGGCTCTTCAGGGTTTC
>JBDIWC010000074.1:0-15707 GCA_039794085.1 Gemmatimonadales bacterium | reverse complement strand
GTGTCGGGCCGCATCTGGTCTTGGGAGTAGGAACCCCGCAGACCGCGAGCATACCCGGGCAGTATCTGTGGCTCCGAGTGTGTAAGCCTCTTTGGTTCCGGCTCTGCCGGCTTAGGACATAGGACATCAGGACATCAGGACAAGCCTCCCTACTCCCTACTCCCTACCTCCGCATCCCTCCACCCGGCTCACCGCGATCTCCTGCTCCGCCCGAGTCCGGATCCGCCCGATGGCGGCGCTTCCTCGCACATCCGCATCGACCGTGAGCGCCCGGGTCCAGCCGATCGGCCCCCGGGTGCGGTGCCAGATGAGCGCCCCGATTTCGCGCACCTCCTGAACGGCCCGAACTTGGCCCGAATCGGCCACCACGGTGTCGGGCTCTCCGGTTCGGCTCCACCGGAACCGGATCAGGCCCGCCGAGTCGCTGAGGCGCTCGATGGCCAGATCTTCCTGCCGATCCAACTCTCCCTCCGTGAGGAAACCTGAGGGGAGATGGGGGAAAAAGTCGTCCAGCGTCCCCTGGAGATCGGTCACCTCGCTGACGGTGCCGGGGACAAACGGCACCTCCGACCGGTGGTATCGCCCTTCGGCGGTGAGGACACCGCCGTAGCGCCCGCCGAGGAATCCATCCGTTTCCGGGACCAGGGTCCCTTCGGGGCTGGAACGCCGGAGCGCCAGCGAGTCATACCAGGCCTCGAGGAGCACTCCCCCCGTGTCGGGGCTGGTCCGGACCTGGAGCACTCCCTCCCGGCGCACCTCCTCCACGCGGTCGCGCACTCCGATCTGGGAGCGGAGGGTGGTCGTCGCCGTTTCACGCCACGTGCCGCACGCAGCCCCGGGAGGAGGAGAGGTCCAGGAGATCCGTTCCTGGTCACCCCCCCCCGACGCGCCAGTCAGGAGCGCCAGGAGCAGCGCGCTCCGCAAGGTCATTCGCCCTTCATGAACGGGTACTGCCAGGTTCGCGGCGCGTCGGAGGTCTCCTTGATGGTCCGGGGCGACACCCAGCGGAGCAGATTCAGGATCGATCCCGCCTTGTCGTTGGTCCCGCTTGCCCGTCCCCCCCCGAACGGCTGCTGGCCCACGACCGCGCCGGTCGGCTTGTCGTTGATGTAGTAGTTGCCCGCGGCGTGGCGGAGGATCCGGTCGGCGGTACGGAGCGCGCCGCGATCCCGCGCAAAGACGGCTCCGGTGAGGGCGTACGGGCTCGTCGAGTCCACCAGTCGCAGCATCTCCTCCCAGGTGTCATCGGCGTACGGATGGACGGTGAGCACCGGTCCGAAGATCTCCTCGCACATCGTGCGGTACCCGGGATCGGACACCTCGAGGAGCGTCGGCTCGATGAACCAGCCCTCGCGGTCGTCGCATCCGCCCCCGGCGAGGATCGTCACCCCGGCATCGGTCCGGGCACCCTCGATGTAGCCGCGAATCTTGCCGAAGGCGCGGGCATCGATCACAGCGCCCAGAAAGTTCCGGAAGTCGGTCACGTCACCCATGCGCATGTCCGCCAGCATGGCCAGCACCCGGTCGCGCACCTCGGGCCAGAGACTGCGGGGGACATAGGCCCGGGACGCGGCGCTGCACTTCTGGCCTTGGTACTCGTAGGCCCCCCGAACCATCGCCACCGCCAGCGCCTCGGGGTCGGCGCTCGGATGGGCCACGATGAAGTCCTTGCCCCCCGTTTCACCGACCAGCCGGGGATAGCCGGCATACTGCTCCAGCCGCTCGGCCACGCCCTTCCAGAGCAGCTGGAAAACGGCGGTGGATCCGGTGAAGTGGATCCCGGCGAGGCTCCGGTCGGCCAGCACCTGAGCGCTGATGGCGGGGGCGTCCCCGGGAACGAAATTGATCACGCCCGGGGGGAGTCCCGCCTCCTCGAAGAGCCGGTACACCAGATAGTTGCTGAGGGCGGCGGTGCCGGCCGGTTTCCAGACCACCGTGTTTCCCATCAGGGCGGGAGCGGCACAGAGGTTTCCTCCGATCGCCGTGAAGTTGAACGGCGTGATGGCGTAGACGAACCCTTCCAGGGGCCGGTGATCGAGCCGGTTCCATACCCCCGGTGAGGATGCCGGCTGCTCCGCCATGATCCGCTCGGCGTAGTGCGCGTTGAAGCGCAGGAAATCCGCCAGCTCGCACGCCGCGTCGATCTCGGCCTGGAAGGCCGTCTTGCTCTGGCCCAGCATGGTCGCGGCGTTGATCACCTGGCGCCAGCGACCCGTCAACATGTCGGCCGCGCGCAGGAACACCGCCGCCCGATCCTCGAGCCGCCACGACGCCCACTCCGCCTGGGCATCCCGGGCCGCCGCGATTGCCGAGGTGACCGTGGCGGGATCGGCCTCGTGGACCACCGCGAGCGTGTGCTGGTGCCGGTGCGGCGCCACGACGTCGTGGGTCCGTCCCGAGCGCACCTCCCGGCCCCCGACGACTGCCGGGATGTCGACCACCGTGTCCCGTTGACGCGCCAATTCGGCCTTGAGAGAGTCGCGTTCGGGAGTGCCGGGGGCGTAATTCAGCACCGGCTCGTTCACCGGGAGGGGGATGTTCGGGGATCCGTTCATGGGTCGTCCAGAATTGGGAGTCAGGGGAATGGGAGACGGGCGGTCGACAAGGCAAGATAAGGCAGTGGGGAGTGGGGAATAGTCCCTTACGGACAGGATTGAACGCAAAACGGCAACAATATTTTGGGCGACCCCCGCCCCCCCCCGTCAGGCCCGTCGATCGCCCGGCCGCGCCGTGCAAGGGGGATGGCCACAAAAGCACAGAAGTCACAAGAGGCACACCTCGGTGCGCATGGGGTCCCACCAGGGGCGAGAGAGATTTCTGTGCCTTTTGTGCTTCTTGTGGTTGGCTCTGGGGGTGGGGAGAGGTACTCGGGCAGGACCGGAACCCATCCCGAAGCCGGAAGAGCCCAACACTGAATGGGATGGACACGTCTGGTAAACTCGAGTCACTGAGCGCCCCGACACGCCTCTTTGGTTCCGGCTTTGCCGGCTTAGGGAGTAGGGAGTAGGGAGCAGAGAGATTATTGTTCATCGTCCATCGTTCATTGTCCATTGTCTCCATAGGTCTTCCCATGTTGCGTGCCCTTGCCGTCGCCGCCCTCGTGGTTTCCCTCGCCGGGTGTCGCACATACGACGCCTATTCCCCGATCGCCAGCCAGAGCGGACTCGTGCCGGCGGATCAGGCCGCGCAGTACGGCGCGGAACAGGCCCAGGTGATCGCGATCGGCCGTGCCCTCGGAGCGGCGTATGCCGGACCGAGCCCGGACGATCGCGCACGGCAGGTCACTGCGGCGGTCGAGTATGCACTTGGCCTCCCCGATGTCCGGACCGTCGTCCCCGATACTCTCGGGGTCCGCCTCACCATCACCTTTGCCAGCGGCTGGCGAACGGCGTCCCTCCCGATCGAGGATGGGGTCGGCCCCGACCTCACGGCGGGACTTCCCCCCCGCCGCTGAGCCCATGTCCGGCACTGTGGTCATTCGCTCCACCGTTCCGAGCCGAGATGACGCCGTCCGGATCAGCACCACCCTGGTGGAGGAACGCCTGGCGGCTTGTGTTCAGGTGGGGGGACCGATTACCAGCGTATACCGGTGGGAGGGTGAGGTCCGAACGGGGGAGGAGTGGGTGATCGAGGCCAAGACGCGGGAGACCTCCCAAGCCGCCCTGGTCACTCGCCTCCGGGAGCTGCACCCCTACCAGGTGCCCGAGATTCTCATCCTCCCGGTGACCGGCGGGCACGCCCCCTATCTGGAGTGGATCGCCCGGGAAACAGAATAAAACGTCTCTCTCTGCAACATGTGAAACCGGACGATCTTTTCCCCCGTCCGTCGTGGCGTCCCGCAACCTCTCACCCGTGTGAAGGCACATGTCCGCAACCCCCGAAACTGCCGACTCCCCCTGGTGGGATGATCTCATCGACATCTTTGTGTCACCCGGCACCCTCTTCGCCCGCCGGGCCATCACTCCGAAGTTCGGTATCGCCCTCCTCGTCCTGGTGATCGGGATCATCGCGCTCTACTACCTCACGGCCACCGCGATGGCGCCGATCTTCGATGCCGAGTTCCGCCGGGGAGCCGCGGCCGCGATGCGGAACAATCCCCAGCTCACCCTGGAGCAGATGGAAGGGTTCCGTGGCATGAGCGAGAAGGTGGCCGGACTCCTGGTGGCCGGGGCGATCGGGGTCGGCGCCGTGCTTCTGGGTCTCGCCATCTGGGTCACGGGAAAGATCTTCGGGGCCGGTCTCGATTTCGCCCGGGCGATCACCATCGCCACCTTCGCCCTTTTCCCGCGGTTGGTGGAGTTCGTGCTGAACGCGGCCCAGGCACTGGTTCTGCCCGAGGAGTCCCTCACCTCCCGTTACAGCGTGTCGCTGGGGGTGGGCCGCTTCCTCGACCCGGCCACGACCGGTCCCGCCATCCAGGGCCTTCTGGGACGGGTCGACCTCATCACCCTCTGGGTATCTTTCCTCATTCTGCTCGGCTTCGAGCAGGTGGGCAAACTCTCCCGAACCCAGGCGCTGGGGGCCACCCTCGTGGTGTGGCTGCTGGGGGCACTCCCTGCCGTCTGGGGGGCATTCACTGCCGCAGGGTGAGTGGGACCACACGAAACTGACCACTTTTGAGGACACCGCAGATGACTTCATCCCGGCTCATCACCATCGCCGTCATACTTGGTTTCATCGCCTTCCTGGCGTGGGGCACCCTCAGCTCCCAGCCGGTAACCTGTGATGTATGTGTGCGCTACAACGGACTGGAGAACTGCGCGACCGCCAGCGGCGTATCAGAGGAAGAGGCCACGACCACCGCGCAGACCACGGCCTGCGGACCGTTGACCGGTGGCATGAACGATGCAATTGCATGTGGCAATCGGGTACCCGTCACCCGGCAGTGCCGGACGCGGTGACGGACCGCTGGCCCCCGAGCCGGCGGGGAGACTGACCGGCCGTGGGGGAAGAGCCATGATTGGATCGGAACGGAACCTGACGATCCGCGAAATCAGCGACGGCGAGGAGTTCGCCGCCTGGTTGCGCGAGGTAATCGAGCGGTCGCCGTCCACCCCCGAGGGGGACCTTTTGCAGGAAACCCGGCACCTGGCACTGACCAATGAGATCGGGGATTGGGTCGGCGGGGTTCGGTACACCCTCCGCGGGGGAGTGGCCCACCTGGCCGACATCGCGATCGTGGAACCGGAGCGGGGCCGCGGCCATGCCTTCCGTCTGCTGACAGCTTTCGAAGCGCACGCCCGGGAGGAAGGTGCCCACCTCGCCGAGTTCTGGATCGACGATCTCCGCACCGAGCCTCTTCTGGCGGCACTGGGCTGGGAGCGACGGCTCCGGCGCGACGGATACTGGAACGGGGGCACCTGGTACCTGATGGAGCGGGAACTGGTCCTGGAAGGGTAGGTGGTAGGTGATAGGTGATAGGCGGTAGGCGGTAGGTCCTGTGTCCTATGTCCTATGTCCTATGTCCTATGTCCTATGTCCTCTATGTCCTCTGTCCTAAGCCGGCAGAGCCGGAACCCAGAGCGCAACGAAGCCCTCGAGGTCCCTCACCGAGACCGAAGCAAACGCGTCAGTGTCCGATCCAGGGCGGCGGCAAAGGCCTGCCGGGCTCGTGCGTCATACGGGGGAGGCCCTCCCGTCGCCGTCCCGGAGCCGCGAAGCTGGTCCATGAAGTTCCGGACGGAGAGTCGCTCCCCGATGGTTTCCTCGGTGTGCTCCTCGCCCCGCGGATCGAGCACCACGACTCCCCGGGGAACCAGCAGTGCCGCCAGGGGGATGTCCTGGGTCACCACCAGGTCCCCTTCCTCCGACTCGGCCACGATGTGTTGATCCGCGACGTCAGGGCCACCGTCCACCCAGACGGCGCTGACCAGGGGGTGCCCCGCCGGGGGACGAAGGCGCGTGTTGGCCACCAGCACGGTCGCAATGTGGAGCCGCGTCGCGGCACGGAACACCAGTTCCTTCACGTCGCGCGGGGTGGCATCGGCATCGATCCAGATTCTCAGGGAAACTCCCGGACGGGGTGGATGGCCACGATCCTCGTGGCGCGGGGAGAAGAAAAGTAGTCCGGGCAGTGCTTGTGAAATACTTCACAATCTCAGACGACTCCGATCCGATCCTCCCGGCCCCTCCCTCCTCCCCTGCTATCATTCCCGGCGACTCACTCCCGGAGCCGTCTCATGGACCTGTGGACCACCGCCGCCGTCGCCGACCTCCTGGCCCGCATTGTCGCCGGCCTGCTCGTCGGCACCGCCGCGGTGGTGGCGGGAACCCACTGGGCGGTGCGCCGCGGACATCTCAAACCGTTCAGCGGGTGGGCCATGGGGATCCGGCGCCTCAGCGACCCGGCCCTCCGACCCCTCGAGGGCCGCCTGGTGCAGTGGGGTCGGAACCCCCAGGAGGCGACCCTCTGGCTTCTCGGGGGTGCTCTCGGGATCGGGTTGCTCCTCATCACCCTCACCCGATGGATCATCGCGTTCGTGGCGCGGCTCTCGGTCGCGGCACGGAGTGGCCCGATGGTCTGGGTTGCTCTGGTGGTGGGCTGGACCTTCGATCTGCTCATCCTGGCCCTGATCGTCCGGGTGATCGGTTCCTGGTTCGGACTCGGTCCCTACAGCCGCGTGGGCCGCGTCGCCTGGCGCCTGACCGAGTGGCTCCTCGGGCCGATCCGGCGGTTCCTCCCGCCGATGGGAATGCTCGACCTGAGTCCTCTGGTCGCGTATTTCGTCCTGATCGTGGTGCGGGGCCTGGTCCTCTCCGTTCTGTGACCGGACCCGTCTCCCCCGGACCCGGTGGGTCCGGCGTGCAACTCACCGTGTACGTGCAACCCCGGGCCTCCCGCACCGAGTGCACCGGCATTCACGATGGGGCAATCCGGATCCGGCTCGCGGCCCCCCCGGTGGACGGGGCCGCCAATGACGCCCTGATCCGCTTCCTCGCCGAGAAGATCGGCGTCCCCCGGAGCAACATACGCGTGGCCCGAGGCACGGGTAGCCGACGGAAGGTCGTGGCGGTGGACGGGGTGACGGTGAACCGAGTGCGGGTGGCACTCGGTCTTGGCACCAGCGACTAAGCCCGTTTCGAGGCCACCGCAGCGGCGGGGGACTTGCCCGCAGGGCCGGAAACGGAGACCTTTCTCCCACAATCTGACCGTGGCGATTTGCGCGATTGCGGCCACGTAAAACAATCCGCTAAAACGCAGCCCCTGGCTGTCTTGGCTGGGGGCTCGTGTTTGGAGGCCCACCGACGTGACTCATCTGACCGCTCCCGACCCCCACCTGTCCGCCGGGGAACGCCGCCGCCTGCGCCTCGCGGCCCTCGCCCCGATCGCCGACCGCCGCATCCTGGTGCTCGACGGTGCCATGGGCACCATGATCCAGGGCTACGAGCTGGGCGAGCAGGATTATCGCGGGGCGCGCTTTGCCGATCATCCCCGCGACCTGCGTGGCAACAACGACCTGCTTTCCCTCACCCGGCCCGACATCATCGAGGCGATCCACACCGCCTACCTCGAGGCCGGCGCCGACATCGTCGAGACCAACACCTTCAACTCCACGGCGATCTCCCAGTCGGATTACGGACTGGAATCCCTGGTCCCGGAACTCAACCGCGCCGCCGCCGCCCTGGCCCGCGCCGCCGCCGATCGCGTGGAAGCCACCGATCCCTCCCGGCCCCGGTACGTGGCCGGCGTGCTGGGACCCACCAACCGGACCGCCTCGATCTCGCCCGAGGTGAACGACCCCGCGGCCCGGAACGTGACCTTCGACGCCCTGGTCGCCTCCTACCTCGATGCGGCCCGCGCCCTCCTCGACGGGGGGGCCGACCTGCTCCTGGTCGAGACCATCTTCGACACCCTGAACGCCAAGGCGGCTCTCTTCGCCATTGCCCAGGTGCGGGACGAGACCGGCCTCGAGGTTCCGGTGATGATCTCGGGCACCATCACCGACGCGAGCGGCCGGACCCTGAGCGGCCAGACGGCGGAGGCCTTCTGGATCTCCGTGGCCCACGCCGAACCGTTCAGCGTCGGACTCAACTGCGCCCTCGGTCCGGCGGCACTTCGGCCCCACCTGCAGGACCTGGCCCGGCTCGCGCCGGTCCGGGTCTCGACCCATCCCAATGCCGGCCTCCCCGACGAGTTCGGGGGGTACCTCGAAACACCGGACGCGATGGCTCACATCCTCGGTGAATTTGCCCAGTCGGGGCTGGTGAACGTGGTGGGCGGATGTTGCGGGACCACGCCCGATCACATCCGGGCCATCGCCGCGGCGGTGACGCCTCATCCCCCGCGTCCCCTGGCCGATCCCCCGGTCCGACTCCGCCTGTCGGGCCTCGAACCGATGACCATCGGCCCCGACACCCTCTTCGTGAACATCGGCGAGCGCACCAACGTGACCGGGTCCCGCCGGTTTGCCCGCCTGATCCGCGAGGAGCGGTTCGAGGAGGCGCTGGAGGTGGCCCGGCAACAGGTGGACGCCGGAGCGCAGCTCCTCGACATCAACATGGACGAGGGTCTCCTCGATTCCGCCGCCGCCATGACCACCTTCCTCCGCCTCATCGCCACCGAGCCGTCGATCGCGAAGGTGCCGATGGTGATCGACTCGTCGTCCTGGCTGGTGATCGAAGCCGGACTCCGGGAGGTGCAGGGCAAGCCGGTGGTCAACTCGGTGTCGCTCAAGGAGGGTGAGGAGGCCTTTCTGGCCCAGGCGCGCCTGGCCCGGCGCTACGGGGCCGCGGTGATCGTGATGGCCTTCGACGAACAGGGCCAGGCCGACACGGCGGACCGCAAGGTGGCGATCGCCGAGCGCGCCTTCCGGCTCCTGACCACCGAGGCCGGCTTCCCGCCCGAGGATGTCATCATCGACCCGAACATCTTTGCCATCGCCACGGGGATCGAGGAGCACAACAGCTACGCGCTCGAGTATCTCCGGGCCATTCCCCGGATCAAGGAGGCCTGCCCCGGCGTGCACATCAGTGGCGGGGTGAGCAACATGTCCTTCTCCTTCCGGGGCAATGAGCCGCTTCGCGAGGCGATGCACGCCGTCTTTCTCTATCACGCGATTACGGCCGGCCTCGACATGGGCATCGTCAACGCCGGCCAGCTCCCGATCTACGAGGAGATCCCCGCCGACCTTCGGGATCGGATCGAGGACGTGATTCTGGCCCGCCGTCCCGACGCCACCGAGCGCCTCCTGGCCGTGGCGGACACGGTGCGCGGGCAGGCGGCGGGGGGAACCGCCGATCTCACCTGGCGCGAGGCCCCGGTCGCCGAGCGCCTCACCCACGCCCTGGTCGACGGCATCACCGACTGGATCGAGGCGGACACCGAAGAGGCGCGCCTGCAGGTGGGGCATCCCCTCGAGGTGATCGAGGGGCCGCTCATGGCGGGGATGAACCGGGTGGGAGACCTGTTCGGCGCGGGGAAGATGTTCCTCCCCCAGGTGGTGAAGAGCGCCCGCGTGATGAAACGAGCCGTGGCGTACCTGACGCCCTTTCTCGAAGCGGCCAAGGTGGCCACCGATCGCCAGACCAACGGCCGCATCCTCATGGCCACGGTCAAGGGCGACGTCCACGACATCGGGAAGAACATCGTCGGCGTCATCCTCCAGTGCAACAACTACGAGGTGTTCGATCTCGGGGTCATGGTGCCGGCGGCACGGATCCTCAAGGCGGCCCGGGACCATGCGGTCGACGTGGTCGGATTGAGCGGCCTCATCACCCCCTCGCTTGGCGAGATGACGCATGTGGCGGGGGAGTTGGAGCGCGAGGGATTCACGGTCCCCCTCCTCATCGGCGGCGCCACGACGTCCCGGGTCCACACCGCGGTCAAGATCGCCCCCGCCTACTCGGGAGCCACGATCCACGTGCCCGATGCCTCGCGCGCGGTGGGCGTGGTGAGCCGGCTCCTGAGCGCGGACCAGCGGGAGGCCGCCATGGCCGAAGTGCGCAAGGAGTACGACGCCATCCGCCGGGACCGGGAGGGACGGGAGGATCGCCTCCGTCTCCGTCCCCTGGCCGATGCGCGGGAGCACCGGCTCCGCCTCGACTGGGACACGCACCCGCCCCCGAAACCGGCCTGGACCGGCACCCGGATCTTTGACGCCTGGCCTCTCGCCGATCTGGTGGACCGGATCGACTGGACCCCGTTCTTCCAGGCCTGGGAACTCCCCGGTCACTGGCCCGCCCTTCTCGATGACCCCACGGTGGGGCAGGCGGCCCGGGATCTCCATCGCGACGGCCGCGCTCTCCTCGACCGGATCGTCGCCGAGGGCCTCCTCACCGCGCGCGGCGTGATCGGACTCTTCCCCGCCAACAGCCGGGGCGATGACATCGAGATCTACACCGACGACGCCCGGACTGCCCCGCGGGCCGTGATCCACACTCTCCGGCAACAGATGGCCAAGAGTGGAGACCGTCCCGACCTGGCCCTGGCCGACTACGTGGCCCCCCGGGACACCGGCATCCCCGATTGGGTCGGCTGCTTTGCCGTCACCACCGGAATCGGGCTCGACGCGCTGGTGGCCCGGTTCGAGGCGGCCCACGACGACTACAGCGCGATCCTCGCCCGGGCCCTGGCCGACCGCCTCGCGGAGGCCTTTGCCGAGCGGCTCCACGAGCAGGTCCGCCGGGAGCACTGGGGATATGCCCCCGACGAGGCCCTCGGCAATGAAGAACTGATCCGGGAGGCCTATCAGGGAATTCGCCCCGCCCCGGGGTATCCTTCCTGCCCGGACCACTCCGAAAAGCCGATGCTCATGGAGCTCCTCGGCGGACCCGAGGCCACCGGCATCACCCTCACCGAATCGTTCGCCATGGTGCCCACCGCCGCCGTCAGTGGCTGGTACTTCTGGCATCCCCAGGCCGCCTACTTCGGCCTGGGACGGATCGGACGGGACCAGGTGGAGGACTATGCCCGGCGCCGCGGAGTGGACATCGCCACGGTGGAACGGTGGCTCGCCCCCCACCTCGGGTACACCCCCGGCCGGACCCCGGCGGAGGCCCCGGCCTGATGCCCACGCTCCGCGAACTCCTCGACGATGGCCGGGTCCACATCTTCGACGGCGGCATGGGGACCGAGCTCTACAATCGCGGCGTGTTCCTCAACGTCTGCTTCGATGAACTCGCCGTGCGCCAACCCGATCTCGTGCGGGACATTCACCGTGAGTACGTCGCAGCCGGCGCCGAGATTCTGGAGACCAACACCTTCGGCGCCAACCCCTTCAAGCTGGCCCAGTATGGACTCGCCGCCGAGACCGAGGCGTTGAACCGCGCCGCAGCTCACCTGGCCCGCGAGGCGGCGGGATCCCGGGCCGCCGTGGTCGGCGCCATCGGTCCCCTGGGGGTTCGCCTGGAGCCCTTTGGTCCCACCAGCCACGCGGAGGCGGTGGATGCCTTCCGGGTGCAGGTGCGGGGTCTGGTGGCGGGAGGCGTGGACGGGTTCCTGGCCGAGACCTTCAGCGATGTGGAGGAAATCCGGGCCGCCGTGGCCGCGGTGCGGTCCTGTTCCGACCTCCCGGTCATCGCCCTCATGACCATCGGGCCGGATGGGCGCACCGTGTACGGCACCGGCCCCGCCACCTTCGGTCCCGCCGTCGAGGCGATGGGAGTCGACGCCCTCGGCGTCAACTGTTCGGTCGGCCCTCACGGGGTCCTCACGGCGGTCGAGAAGCTCGCCGAGGTTGTGGGCATCCCCATCGTGGCCCAGCCCAACGCCGGGCTCCCCCGTTCCGTGGGGGACCGGAAGATCTACATGGCATCCCCCGAGTACATGGCGAGCTTTGCCCGGCGCATGGTGGAGGCGGGTGCTCGCTTCGTGGGAGGATGTTGCGGAACGACTCCCGCGCACATCCGCGCCATCCGGAACTACGTCCAGAGTGTCTCCGTGCGTCATGCGGCCGGACCGACGGGTCTGACGGGTGAAGCTCCGACCCACCCCGGGTGCGAACCGGTCCCGCTCGCGGAGCGCTCGGCCCTCGGGCGAAAGATCGCCACCGGTGAGTTTGTCACCACGGTGGAAATCGTCCCCCCGAAGGGGATCGATCCGGAACCGATGTTCGCCCAGGTCCGGGCCCTCAAGTTGGCGGGGGTGGATGCCGTCAATATCCCCGATGGGCCGAGAGCCCAGAGCCGGATGGGAGCGCTCCTTTCAGGTGTCATGATCGAGCGGGAAGTGGGTCTTGAGACGGTCGTGCATTACGCCTGCCGCGACCGCAACCTGCTCGGCATGCTCTCGGACTTGTTGGGGGCGGCGGCGGCGGGTCTCCGGAACCTCCTCCTGATCACGGGAGACCCACCGAAGATGGGGCCGTATCCCGATGCCACCGCGGTCTTTGACATCGACGCGATTGGCCTCACCAACCTGGTCTCCCGGCTCAACCATGGGCTCGACCCGGGGCAGAATCCAATCGGATTGCCGACTCGGTTCGTTTTGGGAGTGGGGGTGAACCCCGCGGCCACCGATCTGGACCGTGAGTTGCGTCGTTTGGCGTGGAAGGTGGAGGCGGGTGCGGAGTTCGCGGTGACCCAGCCGGTGTTCGACCTGGACCAGCTCGATCGGTTCCTGCACCAGGTGGAGGGCTTCCGCCTCCCGATCGTGGGGGGAATCTGGCCTCTGGTGTCGCTTCGGAATGCGGAATTTCTGGCCAACGAGGTTCCGGGGGTGAGCGTACCGGAGGAAGTGCTCGACCGCATGCGGGTGGCCAGCAAGGGGGGACGGGAGACGGCTCTCGCGGAAGGGGTGCTGATCGCGCGGGAGATGCTCGCGGCCGTTCGGGATCGTCTCGCCGGAGCGCAGGTGTCGGCCCCGCTGGGCCGGGTTCCGGTGGCGCTCGAGGTGCTTCGGAGCCCCTGACGTTGAGGGGGAGAGCCGCGCCCGGGTATCTTACATGCCTTGTGCGTGGATCCATCGTGGAAGGAGTGTCACCCGTATGACCGAACTGGCGCAGGCGGTACCCGCCCTCAGCACCCTCTCCGAAGAGGAACAGATGTTCCGGCAGGCGGTGCGGGACTTCGCGACCACGGAGGTGCACCCTCATGTGCACGCGATGGACGAGGCGGCGGCCTTCCGGCCCGAGCTCATCCGGGGATTTTTCGACATGGGCCTCATGGGCATCGAGGTTCCCGAGACGTGGGGTGGCGCCGAGGGCTCGATCTTCCTCGCCACCCTCGCCATCGAGGAACTCGCCCGGGTGGATGCTTCGGCGGCGATCTATGTGGATGTTCACAACACGCTGGTGAACAACGCGGTGCTCCGCTGGGGTACCGAGGAACAGAAGGCCCGCTATTTCCCCCGCCTCACGTCCAACCTTCTGGGCGCATTTGCGCTCTCCGAGCCGGGCAGCGGAAGTGATGCCTTTGCCTTGGCGTGCCGCGCCGAGGAGCATGACGACCACTGGACCCTCACGGGAACCAAGTTCTGGATCACGAACGGAGCCGAGGCCGGTTTTTTCATCGTCTTCGCCAACGGCGACTTCTCGCAGGGGTACAAGGGAATCACCGCCTTCCTGGTGGAGAAGGATTTCCCCGGATTCGCCGTGGGCAAGAAGGAGCTGAAGCTTGGCATCCGGGCCTCGAGCACCACCGAGATCATCCTGGAGCAGTGCCGGGTGCCGAAAGAGAACGTGCTGGGTCCGGTGGGCAAGGGGTACAAGGTGGCCATCGAGACCCTGAACGAGGGCCGGATCGGAATCGGGGCTCAGATGATCGGAGTGGCCCAGGGAGCGCTGGATGCGGCCTGCGGGTACATCCAGGAGCGGAAGCAGTTCGGCAAGGCGATTTCCGAGTTCCAGGGCGTGCAGTTCCAGATCGCCCAGGCGGCCACCGAGCTCGCCGCGGCGCGGCTCATGGTCTACAACGCCGCCCGCCTCAAGGACACCGGGCTGCCCTTCGCCACCGAGGCGGCGATGGCCAAGCTCTTCAGTTCGCAGGTGGCCAACCGGATAACCTCGCTCTGCGTCGAACTGTTTGGAGGCTATGGTTATTCCCGCGAGTATCCCGTCGAGAAGTTCTATCGCGACGCGAAGATCGGCACCATCTATGAAGGCACGAGCAACATGCAGTTGCAGACCATTGCCAAGACGCTGCTCCGGTAGCGGGAACAGGAAGCGCCACGGATGATCACCCTGCTGGTACTGGCCACCCTCGCGGTCGGCTCACCTGACGTTCCAGCACCGGGTCCGGTGGCCCGGACCTTCCCGCCCGACGATCTGGCGGACAAGCTGGTGACGTGGTTCCGGACCGCCGCGCGGGCCGCGCCGGGAACGTGGGGCATCGCGATCGCCGATCAGGAGGGGCGTCTCCTCTGGGGGATCAACCCGACGCAGCCGCTGATTCCCGCCTCCACCGTCAAGATCTTCACGACCGGTTTTGCGCGCAGTGTGGTCGGTCCCAACGCCCGCCAGCTCACCCGGGTCCTGGGATCGGGGTCGCTCGATTCCGCCACCGGCACCTGGACCGGTACCTGGGCCCTGGAGATGAACGGCGACATCACGCTGGAACGGGGAGACCGCTCGGGACCGACCTTGATCGACCTGGCTCGGCGCCTGTCCGCCAATGGTGTCAAACGGCTGACCGGTCCGCTCGTGGTCAAGCGCGCCAATGGGGACGAGGCCGACGCCGGATATCCCGCGGTGTGGGCCCGACGGCACTGGGGACGGAGCTTCGCCCCGATGGTGGGCGACCTGACCCTCAACGAGAACGCCATCTCTCTCACCGTGGCACCGGGCTCCCGGGTGGGGGCCGCACCGGTGCTGGCCGGATCGAGCCCGCACGGGCTGGGCCCGCTGGTCACCATCCGGGCCCGGACCGTGGCCGGGAGCCGGAACCGTCTCGCCTACTCGAGACAGGCCTCGGGGCGTTGGGTCGTGAGCGGATCGATCGGGGTGCACGCGCGCCCCCGGACCTATACCGGGATCTCCAACAACCCGAGGGCGGTCCTCGAAGCGGCGTGGGCCTCGGCGGTCAGCGCGGCGGGGATCGAGTGGGTGCCCACCGACGCGATCGGTGCGGCAACTCCCGGGGGCACTCCGATCGTCCTGGCACAGGTTCAGTCCCTGCCCTTTGACTCGGTAGCCCGGGAAGTGAACGCCCGGAGCCTCAACATCGGGGCGGAACTCATGCTGCGCTGGGCGGCGGGAGACAGTGGAGCCGCCCGGCTTACCGCGCATGTGCAGCAGGTGACGGGCGATTACACCGGAGTGCATCTGGTCGATGGGAGTGGACTCTCCTCCGACGACCGGGCCAGCCCCTGGTCGTTCGTCTCCTATCTGGCCGCCATGCCGACCTGGCCCGGCGGCGAGAACTTTGCCCAGCTCCTGCCCGCCAACGGCACCGGTACCCTGCGCCGACTCCGGGGAGGACCGATGACCGAGACCGGCGTGGTGCGGGCCAAGACCGGCACCCTCGGCAACGCGGCCACCCTGGCCGGCTATCTCGGCACCCCGGACGGAGTGCTGGTGTTTTCGCTGATGTACAACGGCCCTCGCGTGTACGACGCGCGCCAGCAGCAATGGCGGCTCTTCAAGATGCTGGGCGCCAACGGCGTCGTGATCCCCACGGATGTCGCCGAAGCGCTCGGCGGGACCGAATAGGACATAGGACATCACTACTGTCCGGTTAGAAGTCGAAGAGTGACAATTGGTTACGGTTGGGGGTCGTGTCCGAAGTGTGGGGGGACCCCGAAAAAGCCTGTGCCAACGGCACTTTTTCGAAGG
>JBDIWC010000073.1:0-15972 GCA_039794085.1 Gemmatimonadales bacterium | reverse complement strand
CCCTTGGCCCAGCGCCAGCTCCACCTCGGACACGCGCCACGGGCTGGGGAGGCCCAGAATCCTGCTATACAGATCTCGATCTCTCATGGATGCAGGCTAACTTACCCACTCGATCAGGGGAAGAGCCATCATCGAAATATTAGTCGAATATACTTCCTCCGTGGGCTCCACCGGAACGGTCTCAGAAGTCGGCTTGGCTCGGGCGGAGGGATTCAGACGGCAGCGCCAGCCGCTCGGCAAGCGCATCCATCTGTCGCTGCCGGAGCCGGGCCCATCCGGGAAGCCGGGCGGCGCTTACGCCGAACATCCCGAGCCCCATCAGGGAGAGAAACCCGGCCCCGGGCAACGAGGTCTCCGGTCCGCCGGGGAGCGAGGTCACCAGAAGAAGCACCAGGCCCACCCCGACCATGCCGAGTCCCATCAGCATCATCTCCCGGGCTCCGCCCCGGACGGTGCGGAATCGGACCCGGTGGCCTGACGGCGTCGGCTCCACCGCCACGGTCAGGTTGCCATTGGTCCACTGCCGAAAGGCGCCGTCCTCCCGAATCACCCCCCGGGCGTCGAAGGTGTCCCGCAACTCGCCCACCAGTCGCTGCCACTCGGAGTCAGTGAGCTCCCGGTTCAACTCCACGACCCGGCCCGCGCCGAGCGGGAACCCGAGAAACCGCCGGGTGGAAGACGGCACCCGATCGAGAGTGCGGGCCGCCCGCTCCACCAGATCGGGATGGAGCCCCGCCTCCCGCCCGATCTCCCGCAACTGGACCAGGGTCATCCCCTCGTTCGGTGTCAGCGCCGGGGAGGCACCATGTTCTGACTCGGCGGCGAGGCGAAAGATCTCCTCCGCCTCTTCCTCGCTGTAGCGTCGGTCGGTCATGGGCCCAAGATGCGGCCTCCCCCCCCCGATCGGCAAGGCAAGCCGGTACGCGTCACCCGTCTCCCGACACCAACGCCGCCCGTTCCTCGAACCACGCCGCCGCGAGGTCGGTCCAGGCCGGATTCCATGCCGTGACCATGGCCACTCGGCGGGCCCGGTTCCACGCCCGGATCTGACGCATGCGGAGAGTGGCGATGCGCCGCGAGACGTGCGATTCGAAGTAGACCAGCTTCGACACCCGGTGCCTCCGGCCAAATCCGGCGCACCCGCTCGCCCGGTGCTCTTCGACCCGGGAATGGAGGCGGGTCGTGAGCCCGGTGTAGAGGACCCGGGTGTCGCTCGCCATGATGTAGACGAAGTAGGTGCTGGCCATGCACCATGATGGGGCCGAGGGAGTCGGAGCGCGGTACCAACTCCACGCGACCCGGGGTCTTTCCACGCGGAACCGGGTCGAGGCCATCGAGCAGACGCACCGATCCCCCATCCAAGGAGCGAACCGCGGCCCTCCACCACCAAATCCCCGACAAGGGTCACGTCACGCCGCGGTATCACGGCTGGTATGCCAATCGCCGTCGAGGATGATGTGGGACGGGCAGTCCGGCCCTCGCGCGCTCCGAGAGCGCTGTGGCGCATTCCCGCCCGATCTCCCCGGACCAGTAGATGTACGTCTCGAAGGTGATCGAGACGGATGCTCCACGGATCGCGTCCAGCATCGCAGGAAAGATCTCGTCGCCATTGTGGAGCGCCGTGACACGGTTTCCCGAGGTGAGCGACGGACCCAGCAGCACCAACATCTCGCGCCGGAACTGCGGGTCCGAGATCCTGTAACGGTGGCGAACCTTCCGGTTCTGACGCTTGCCCGACCCGGATTCTTCACTCACGGAACCTCCCTGATGCCGTGTCGGATCCGATCCGAACGCGGCCGATCACGAGAACAATCGTGGATCCGGTCGCCTCCAGGTATCGCCCGAAAGGTCGAGAATCCGGGTTGGCCCACCACGGAAGGAGTTATTCCCTTCGAGCCGGGCTCAGCTCTGCGTCTCGCTCTTCCGTGGTTCAGACAGGGCCCCACCCCTGCCTCCTGCACCTCAATCGTGGTAGTCCACGATCTCGACCCCTGGACCGAGCTCGGTCCATGGACCGGAGGGATCCGGAGGACGGGTCCCGGTGGTGGGCGGGGCCCACGATCCGGCTACGCCTCGGCGCACGCCGGACCGACAAGGCGGGGGCTACTTCGAGGACGGTGTCGTGCCGTAGTGGCTGTGCACCGTCCGCCCCCACGACTGGTCCGCAAAGTCCGGCCAGTTGTCCTTGGCAAAGCCAGGGGCCTTCTCGAGCTTGTCCTTCTTGACGTTCAGGACGAGCTGCTTCTCTTGGTGGTCCACTCGGAGGGCCTGCCAGGGAATGGCGAACAATTTGTCGCCCATGCCGAAGAGGCCGCCGACGGACAGCACCGCATAGGCGATGGTGCCTCGGTCCGTGTCGATCATCAGGTTGTCAATGGTGCCCAGCTTTTCGCCCGCTGAATCCACCACCGTGTCACCTGTCAAGCTGCTCGAGGACAGTACTCGTCCCCCTGCGGTTCCAGTCATTGTCATTGGAGTTTCCCTCCCGGTGTGTCAAAGTATGGCCTGCCCCGACGGGGCATGACCTTCGCCCTAGCGCCTACGGCGCGACCAGCCCCAGCCACCGCCCAGGAACAGGACCAGCAGGACGATGACGATCACTGTGGTGGTGCTCATGGTCTTCTCCTCTCTTCAGTCAGCCGCCAAGCTCGTGCCTGGTGGGAAAGGGAATTTTAATTCAAAGTGGCTAGCCGGCGGAGCGCCGACAAACCAGGTAATGCAACATAGCAATCCCCGCAGCGTGGACAATCGCTCGTGCGAGCGACATGGTCTACACCCATTGGCTCACGCGTCAAAACGATAGGTGTCACCACCTGCGGAGTGTCCGCGGTCGCCAGGGCACTATGAAATGAAATGAATGGTCACCGGTTTCTCACCGCATGCAAAACTGCATGGTCCAGGGTCCGGGCCCGGGTCACCCGGTGCCGTCGGGCCAATCCGGCGCACCCGCCGGTCCGGTGCTCCTCGACCCGGGGCACTTCGACGCGTGACCCACCCCTCGCGCACTGTATCCAGCCGCCAGCACTGTGTCGTTGCGACCCAGCGCGTATGCTCAGCCGGAGCAGGCCACCAGGACTGGGCTACGACCCAAACAATCGGGAGACGACAAGGACGACTCCCACAATCACCAGGGCGCTGATCGTCAGCACGATCTCGGCACGGTCCAACCATTTTTTCTTCCCGTTTGTCATCGTGTTCTCCGAACCAGATTTTACGGTTCAATTCGTCCGTCCCACGTTTCGCCTTCACACCTCAATCACCCAGCGTTGTCAATCCCTCACCTTGTCAGCCCTGGCAACCCGGCGCGGGTGGCCTGGTGACACCTGCTTCGGCGACACACATCAGCGCCGGCACCCGCTCCCGGTCCGCGCGCCACGGCAGGAACACCCATCCGGAACCGGCGTGACCGCCGAATGATCGGCACCAGGCCGAAGCACGCCCTTCATCGTCCACAGCCAATACCGCCGTGACCTCTGCGGGATCGACTCTTCCGGGACCGGTCCACCATCTGTTGACACCCACGCCCGTCCAGCCTCGGTTGCGCGATGAAACCGATCATCCCGGACCACACATGCTGTCGTCACTATTCGGCGGCTGGGTGCCATCACACGGGACCGTTGCCTTCGGGAATTCCGAGGGGTCACCCCTCCAGGACCGGTTCTCCGATCACCTGGCGCCCAGCACGAACCGAAGGAGACGCCCTCCCCGTATCTGAGTGGCATACAGGGAATGGGGATCGAATTCTCCTCGACCAAACGCCAGGCTCGCGAGTCCGGGGAGCCCTTCCGCCAGGAGCTCTCCGCGGCCCGTGGCCGGGTCAATGCGCCACAGCTGCCCCTCCCGGGCCGCCGACAGATAGAGCCGACCCTGTTCATCCACGGCGAGCCCATCAGGACCCGTCGCGCCGCCGGTCCGGAAGATCACCTCGGGGGGGCCCGCCGGCCGGAAGTTTCGCAGAGGGAGACGCCACACTTCGTCACTGAAGTCCTGAAAACGGACCGGGGGAGGTTCAGTCGGCGCCCTGCTGAAGATCCGGGCGACATAGAGGGTCGATCCGTCGGGGGCGAGTGCCAGTCCGTTGGGAAAGGGGATTGCATCCGTGAACAGGCTCACCTCCCCGTTGCGGGTCACGTGGTAGATGTCATGCGTAAAATCGTCGGAAACGAGAAAGTCGCCGTCAGGGAGGACCACGATCGCGTTGGGATCGCCGACTCCGTCCGCCACCCGCGTCGTGTCCCCCTCCGGAGTGATTCGCCAGACGACTCCGTCGGTGTTCGGGCCCGCCTGCGGTCTCACCAGGGGGCCGAAATCGGCCATAAGAATGTCACGCGGGCCATATGCCGCCAGTCCGAGATTGGACGAAAACCCTGCCAGGCGACGGGTCGAGTGATCCGGGAACACTTCCCACACCGCCCGATCTGCTGCCATGAACAGCCGTCCCTCCGCGTTGAAGGTGAGCCCCTCCGCCCCGGAGAAGCGCCCCTCGATGAGTACCTCGGGAACCAGGTGTTGGGCGCGGAGTGATGAAAGCGGAAGGAGAGTGCCGACCATCAGAAGTTGGACGGCATGTCGAATGACGGTGACCACGGGGCCTCGCGCGGTTGCAGAAGAATCTCTCGAGACTCACGACTTTCCTCCCGACGAGCACTGCGACCCTCCCGTTTCAAACCTCCACCCGACCGCGCTCCCGGCTCACCCTCCACCAGCTGCGCGATGAAGGTGGCTCTCGCCTCCGGCTCATGACCCAACCCGCCGACGAAGCGAAGGCCCCATCGCATCCCGGCTTGCCCAGCGGCGGCCATGCCGCCTGGCGCGTCGTGCTCAGCCCCCGGGCGCCCGCGACGATCCTCTCGTGCGGGTCATCCCTTCGTCAAGGGACTGGTTGCCATCGCCCCAGGATGCAAAGTGAAACACCCATTAGGTTTGATCCGTCAGGGTCTCACGACCCGTCGGGAGAGTACCATGTCAAGGCAGTCCATCCTGATCCGCTGTCGCACCATCTGGGCCTCGATCCGGGGCTCCGTCCGATCCGGAATCACCCGGCATCACCTGAAGTTCGGCCTCCTCGGGCTGGGAGCCATCGGAGGCCTCGGCGTCCTGCTCCTCGCCACAGAAGCGCTTGTCAGAGCACGGATTGCACCTTCCGAGGCCCGGGTGCAGACGGCCATCTGGTCCCGCCCCGTGGCCTGGGGCGAGTCGGCACGACGGAGCTCCCCCGCCCTTCTGGGCTCGGTGGATGGCCACCCCCTGGAGCTCAGGGTCCCGGTGGCCCTTGATGAGATATCGCCCCACATGGTCCAGGCCGTTCTCGCCATCGAGGACCGGCGGTTCTACCAGCACCATGGACTCGACGTCTGGAGAATCGGGGGAGCCCTGGTCGCCAACCTTCGCGCCGGGCGCATATCCCAAGGGGGAAGCACCGTCACCCAGCAACTGGTCAAGAATCTCTTTCTCACCTCGGACCGCACCCCCCTCCGGAAACTCCGGGAAGCCGCCATGGCCGCCGTGCTGGAGACGCGATCGTCCAAGGATGCGATCCTCGAAGCCTATCTGAATGAGACCTACCTCGGGCAGGACGGCTCCCGGGCCATCCATGGCGTGGGCGCCGCCGCGCAGTTCTACTTTGGCAAGGACGCGGCGGATCTGACCCTCGCCCAGTCCGCCCTCCTGGCGGGGATGATCCAGGCCCCGAACCGGTACAACCCGGTCCGGAACCCCGAGGCCGCGCGCGAACGCCGTGGCACCGTCCTGCGCGCGATGTCCGAGCAGGGACGGATCAGCGAGCAGGACGCGGAGCGCGCGGCGAACGCCCGGTTGGGGGCGCGGGAGCACCGGAGCCAGACCGTGGACGCGCGCTGGTTCCTCGACGCCGCCCGGGTCGACCTCCCGATGCACCTCCCCCGTCGTGGCGCGGCGATTCATACCACGCTCGATCCCGCACTCCAGAGGGCGGCGGAACGGGCGGTGCAGGATGGTTTGGGCCGACTCCGGGCCCGGGAGCTCCAGGCGGCTCTCGTCGCGATCGATCCCCGGACCGGAGAGATCCTGGCGATGGTCGGCGGCCGCGACTACGGAACGTCCCAGTTCAATCGCGCCGTGGCAGCCCGCCGGCAGCCGGGAAGCGCCTTCAAGCCGATCGTGGCCCTCGCGGCGCTTTCCCGCGGACGGGACGGAACCCCGCGGTTCACGCTGGCATCGCGGCTCGAGGACGCGCCGTTCAGTGTGAGGAGTGGAGGGAAACTCTGGGCGCCCGCCAACTACGATCGGTCGTTCCGCGGCGCGGTGTCCCTGCGGGAGGCCCTGGAGGCATCCCTGAACGTTCCCATCGCGCGCGTGGGACTCGACGTCGGGCCCGAACAGATCGCCACCACCGCCCGGGTGCTGGGCATCACGAGTCCCATGCGGCCGGTGCCGAGTCTGGCGCTCGGCAGTTCGGAGGTCACGCTGGTGGAGCTGGTGAGGGCATACGGTGTGCTGGCGGCGGGAGGGGACCTCGCCGCGACCCGGTCGGTGCTGTCCCGTTCAGCCGCCGGGGACCCTCTGCCCCCCATTCCCGCGCCGGAAAAGATCAGGGTGACCGATCCTGCCGAGGCCTATCTGGTGACCTCTGCTCTGGAAGGAGTCATCCAACGGGGGACGGGAAGAGCTCTCCAGCGAGTCAACGGGCAGGGGAGTGGCCTGGCCGGGAAGACGGGAACGTCGGATGACTGGCGGGACGCCTGGTTCGTGGCCTATTCGCCGAAGCTCGTGGTGGGCGTCTGGGTCGGGTATGACGACGGGCGCACCGTGGGCACCACCGGAGCGGGAGCGGCACTCCCGATCGTCTCCCGGTTCCTCGACGACGTCGATTCCGATGACTGGTCCGGCTCCTTCCCGGTTCCCGACGGGATCGAGAGCGCGTGGGTCCGCAACAGCGAGGGAGCGAACTGGTGGGAGAGTGGAACCGGATGCACCCGCGAGCTCTTTCTCGAGGGAACCGCACCCGAGAGCGATTGCGGGGGTTTCCGGCTCGCCGACTGGTTCAGGGAGCGACTCGGGAACATCGACCGCGACGAGGCGTGGGGACGGGAGGCGGAGCGCATCGAGCGCTCGGTGGAGCGGTGGATCGAGCGGCTGCTCGAGCGCGGGGACCGGGAGCGGCGGCGGCGCGGCGGTCGGCCGTAGGGAGGAGTGAGGGGAGAGGAGTGAGGCGTGAGAGGATCGATCTCACTTCTCAATCGATCTCACTTCTCACTCCTCTTTTCTCTCTCCTCGTGAGGCTTGTGTCCCTCCCCACGCTGATCCGCAAGAAGGAGTCCGCGGGCAGGCCCCAGGGCCGATGGACGTGGAGAACCTTCGCCTCCGGGGTCCGACGTGAGCGACCTGAAACGTGAGGAGCGTCGGCCGGTACGGTAGACCCGAATCTGGCCGACTCCGGGGCCCCCTCCCTCTCACACCCTCGTTGACGAACTGGTTCGATGCAATCCCTCCGTGATCTGTTGACCCTCCTAAGATGGGTCAACAGCATCACTAACTACTTGACCTCCCATTCAAAGCTTCTTAAATTGAGGTTGACTGAGGTTCTCATCGTAGTGGTGGTACTTTATTATATATACATATATATAGACGAGTTAGTGCTGTACTACATTGCTTTCAGAGCTCGGCCCCCCAGGAACGAGAAAAGACGTGGGTCAACTCCCCGGACTTGGCACACTCGCAACACAACGAGGTCAAAAAATGGCCATTCATGGGAAGGTCCGCAGGATGGTTGGATGGGGCTTGGTCCTGCTCGCGATCGTGCAACTGGTGACCTAGGGTTCCCGTCTATCGACTGCCAACGACGCAGTGCCGCCACGCCTGCCGCAGGTGGGTGATCACCTTGAAGCCCTTACGCTGCTAACCAATGACAGTACGCCCACGAGGTTCTCTTTGACTGCGGGGCGGCTTGGACCATTGGTCCTCGTATCGTTTGAGAGATCCTGCAACGGTTGCCAACGCTTCAAGCCGATCCTTGACAGCATTCTTGGCGAGAATTCATCCCTCGATTTCGTCATTCTCACCGCCGACTCTCCTGGTGTCGCGAGGGAGGAGTTGCCGCACAACCGTAACCTTCGAGTGTTCTCGATTCCGACTGACCTCCCCCCCACGAGCCCGGAACGAGCCCTGACAGCTCGCACTCCGTGGTATTACGTGGTGGATACTCTGGGCGTGGTCCGTGCCACCGGCGTCGGGGGTGATCTTCTCAATGTCCTGCGCAGCGGGGGTCTGTACAGCAGTGGCTCGGAGCGTTCAAGCGATGCCGCGTGACCACGTTTTCGAGATGAAGCGAGCATGCACCTGCATTATCCTGGGTCTTTCGGCTTGTCAGCCATCTGCCCCCATACCCACAGTCCACAGACACGCTGAGGAGATCCTTCGATACCAACCCGACAGCAGTGTTCAGCTCTATCGTGAGATCTCTGTCCGCGGAGGTTATGTGTGGGCATTGGTTTCACCAGCTCCCTACCTTCGCGCCTGGACCATAGACGGCCAGTACGTCAAGAGCATGGTGGAACAAGGTCGGGGCCCGGTCGAAATGCTTGCACCAGCCCAACTCATCACACGCAATGACTTTTCCAACCCACTGGTCCTGGAGTTCGGCACGCACAAGGTCATCCGTGTGGATACAAATCTCAGCCCACACCCTCATCCCACTCTTGACGCGCTCGCCACTCAAGTCTTCGTCAGGTATGCTCGCCGCTTCTACGGAAGACCTGGCTACATCGAATATGCGACCGATGGCGATCCCTTGGCATTAGTTCCACGCTCACTTGTCATGGGGTTGGCGGATCTCGCCTCGTCAGACTTGATCCGCCTGAAGGCATCGGGGAAGGCCGACACGCTTGCGTCCTTTCCAGGTGCCAGGCCTTCCGGGGAAACAGCACAATACTTTCTTGACGTTCCCTTGTGGGCGAAGTGCAACGATAGCCTGATCGCTCACACGTCCGCCGTGGGCGATTCAATCGTGTGGCTGTCCCTGATAGACTATAGCCGGTCGAGTCGTCCTTGGACCCCGGTCCGCCGTACCATCACGGTGGAGGACCGGCGTCGCTTCATGGAACTCACGGCGGGGGAGGAGGCAAGGGGATCGCCGGCCGCCCGCGCACAATTCGTGGCACGTATCGAAGAGATGCTCGGCGAGACAAAACAACAGTTCGCAACAGTCGCGCCTCGTGCGGTATCGATGCTCTGCTCCTCGGACGGCGCCGCATTGCTTCAAGAATTCGACACGCGTTATTCTCCGATCGGTTACGGTAACGTGTGGGTTTTGATCCAGCCGCCGCCAAACAGTGAGCAACAACGTTTTGCAGTACCCCCCGGATTCCAAGCGCATCAGATACGAGGGGATACTCTCGTAGGGGTCTTTCAGGAGGCCGATGGCATTGAAAGGATTGGACTTGTACGGATGCCGTTCGAATGACCGGGATCCGCCCCTCAGTGTTGGGGATACCCGCCTTCTTCGTGGAGAGGAGGTGATCCAAGATGACGAAACGCGCAATCTTGTCGTGGGCTGTGCTCAACGCAGCCTTGGCCGTGCTTTTGACGACGGTGCAGGTGAGCCCTTTGCAAGCGGAGCAGAGGTGCCGAATCTGCGTATGCACGACGCCTGAGAGCGGCTTCTGCTGCACAAACTGCTGCTTCTTCACGGTGGAATGCATCAACGATACACACTGCACCGTGGAGTCTGCAACGTCACCCTCGATCCGTGAGTTGCCTGATCCAGGCTGCCGAAGCTGCGCCCTGAGTGTATCACCAACACGGGGTGGCGCCGACGTGGCGTCACCCCGTATTGGTGATCTGTATCGTCAGCTTCCCGCAGCAAGCCGGTCCAGCGACCCCGCCAGCGCATGCACCTTGGCCGCGTCACTCGACGCCGTGGCCTCCCGGTGCAGCTCTCCGGCGAGCTGGCTCAACGCGGTCCGCCGTGCGCTCCCCGAGATCCGCTCCGCGTTCACGAGCGTCGAGCGCACCGCGGCGATACGCGCGGCGGAAAGACCGTTCGACCGTTCGAGCTGGTCGACGTACGCCCGCGAAAGCGAGAAGGTGGGGGGCCAGGTGTACCTGGGCTGGCCCTGCGCGTTCAGGTAGTCGAGCCGCACCGTCTTCGCCGCCTCGATTTCGTTCCGGCTGAGCAGTGGGCTCGGCACCAGCTCGAAGATGTCGAGCCCCCGGGCGATCTCGGAACTCACGATCACCCCGTTGTACCAGTACACCGACCAGCTCCCCCCCATCTCCATCTGCGACGCGTTCACCGGACCCCGGTCGTAGAAGGCGATCTCGCGTGGATTCGACGCGTCGGTCCAGTCAAAGATGGAGATGCCACCCTGGTACCACGCCTGCACCATGATGTCGCGTCCCGGCACCGGGATCAGGTTCCCATTGTGGGCCACGCAGTTCTCCAGCGCGGTCTGGGCCGCGGGAAGCTTGTAGTAGCTCCGGAACCGCATCTGGCGGTTCTCGATCGTGAAGATGGCGTTGGCACCCCACTCCTTGGGGTCGCTCGCGCGACACTTGGGCTGGCCACCACCGCCCCACTCGTCGGTGAAGAGCACCTTCGTGCCGTCGTTGTTGAAGGTGGCCGAGTGCCAGTAGGCAAAGTTGGAATCCGACACCGCCCCGATTCGCTTCGGATTGGCGGGGTCGCTGATGTCGAGCAGGAGCCCGTATCCCTCGCAGGCCCCGCCGGCCAGCCCGATGCCGGGATAGACGGTGATGTCGTGGCACTGGGTGGGTCCGGGGCGAGGACCATTTCCTCCCCTCTGGCCTGTCATTCTCTCAATCAGGGCCGGGAGCCCCGCACGGAGTGTCGAGCTGTCGGCCGCCGTGGGGGCGCCGCTGCCGCCGCGGGCCTTCACCACGCTGTCGAGCAGAGCGGCGACCATTCCGTTCGGCAACACGAACTGCTGTCCACCGAATTCGGCGATGAACGCGCCACGCGCCCGGGCCTGCTCGATCTGTGCCCGGTCCTCCGGAGCCAGCCCGTGAGTCGGCGGAGCGACAAGATCGTCGAAGATCCGCGGGCTGCTCACGATCGCCGCCTTCGTGGGATCGGCGAGCGGCACCCGGATGACCTCGATCCGGAACAGGGCGCTGTTGGGATCGTCGCCCGGTGGGGCGCTCACGCAGCCCGGCAGCTCCGCCGCCGGACGGACAGGGGCGGACCCGGACACATAGATGTAGACGTTCTCGGTGTCACCGGGGTGCTCCAGCACCGTGTGGGTGTGGGATCCCCGGCAGGTCTGCACGTTGGCAATGTACTTCGGGTTCTGGATGTCGCTGATGTCGAAGATCCGGATGCCGCGGAGCCGGTCCTGACTCACGGCCGTGGGAACTCCCTGACTCCCGCAGTCGATCCGTCCCCCGAATCCCTCTCCCGAGACGAACAGAAGGTTCTTGTAGACGGAGACGTCGCTCTGGGAAGCCGGGCAGACGAACCCCTTCGCGAGAACCGGAGCGGCCGGATTGGAGATGTCCCAGACCTGGAAACCGTTGTAATTCCCCTGGATGGCGTACTTCCCGGTGAATGCAAGATCGGAATTGGTCACCCCGAGGAAATCCTTCGGCGCCGGCGTGGCCGAGACGAGCCGGAGATTCCAGATCGCCTCGCCCGCGTTCAGCAGCCCGGGACGGAGACCGATCCGCGGATCGGGGGAGGGAGGCGCGGCGGACACATTCTGCGCCGGGGCCGGGAGGGCAGCCGGCGTGGACGTGGAGGTACCACAGGCGGCGGTGGCCGCAACCCCGAGCAGCAGCGCGAGGGGAGCGGGCCTCCGCAGGCCGCGGTGATGGGAAGAGGTCGAGTGCATGAACAATTGCTCCGATGAAGTTGAAGGTTGTCGTTTCCTGTTCCCTGTTCCCTACCGCGCCGGGAACATCCGGGCCTCGGGCGACGCTGCGCGTCGCCCCTGTCACTATTCCCTATCTCCCAGTTGTCCCAGCATGATCTCCATCCGGGCTATCTCCGTGGCCTGATCCACCTGCACATCGGAGGCGAACTTGAACACCGCCTCGTCCTGGCCGGCGCCGTCGGTGGCGAAGAGCTCGTGGACCATGGTCACGGCGCCCTGATGGTGCTGGATCATGAAGGTGAGAAAGAGCCGGTCGAACTGGGCGCCGCGCGCCTTCTGGAGCTCCGCCATCTGAGTGTCGGTGAGCATCCCCGGCATCCGCATGGCGTGCCCGCCGTGGATCATCATCCCCCGGTCGGTGATCTCGACCTGGGGGACGGGCTGTTCCCGGTCCCGGAGCCAGGCCTGCATGAGGGTGATCTCATCTCGCTGCGCGTTGGTGATGCGCGCCGCCAGGGTGCGGACTCCGGGACTGGCCGCATGGCTCTCGGCCCACCGGGCCATGACCAGGGCCTGGGCGTGGTGACTGATCATCCCGGTCATGAAGTGCACATCGGCGGGCGTGAACCGGGTCCGGGCGCTGTCGAGGCGGGCCCGGTAGAGAGCCTCCATGCTGCTCGGCGCGGGAACGGGGGCGGGGCCCGCCGGACTCCGAGCCGCACCGCCACAGGCCACCCCGGTCAGGGAGGCGCCGAGAAGAAGCATGGTTCGGAAGTACTGAGTGATCATCACGCCAATCGGTATCCTGAGCATCGTGAGCCTGGAGTCCCTCTCCCGCCGAGACATGTCCCGGAAGATACGCCATACGCAACGCGTGGCGCTCGGGTTTCTCGGAACCGCCCCGTCCCGTCCTGCAAACACCCTCCCCCCACTCCCTCGAAGATACCCACCCCGGTCGCTTGTGGGAGACTGGGGGGGGACGATATCATTGAGCTCGCCGTTCGAACTCGGCCCGAAAACTCTTCCTTGGTCTCGATTCCTCGCGTCCGAAATTCCGGCTCGCGATCTGGAAAGGTGACACGGTGATCGTCCGCACGGGCACCTCGGCTGCCCCATGGTGAAGAAGGCCGCCCCCATCGCCATCGTACTGATCGACGACAACCGCCTGTTCCGCGAGGGCCTGGCCACCATGATCCATGAGCAGCCGGGGTATCGCGTTCTGGCGGCCTGCGCCGATGTCGACGAGGCCATGACCACCGCGCGGGACGCCAAGCCCGACATCGTCCTCCTCGACCTCGGATTGGAGGACCACGACAGTCTCGCTCTGACTGCGACCATCCGCGCGGAGGTCCCCTCGACGCGGGTGATCATCATGGGGCTCCTGCCCCTGTATGAGGATGTGGCCACCTACGTTCACGCCGGAGCCTCCGGGTTCACCATGAAGAACGCCACCTTCGAGGAGTTCTTCGCGACGATCCGGGCGGTGGCGGGCGGGGCGGAGGTCCTCCCCCGGCAGTTGACCAATACCCTCTTTGCCCAGATCACCCGCGGCCTCTCCGAGGGGACGAGGGCTCAGGCCCTGGAGTCGGTTCGCCTGACCAGTCGGGAGCGGGAAATCGTCAACCTCCTCGGTGAAGGCCTGAGCAACAAGGAGTTGTCGACGCGGCTGAACATCGCGGTCCACACTGTCAAGAGCCACGTCCACAATGTGCTCGAGAAGCTGGCACTGCACAGTCGGTTGGAGGTGGCCGCCTTCCATCACAACGAGAAGCGACAGAAGGCCCTCGATCGATAGCCCACCGCGCCGACCGGCGCCCCCCGGGCGTGGCGCGAAACCCATCCCATCGGACTAGATCAGTTTCCCATCGTTCGACCGATTGTCCCTCCGGCTCAATTCCCTGAAATTGAAGGTCCACGTGGACCCTCCGCGCAGCATCCTGGGAGGCAATCCACGTGGGTTGTTCCCGCCCTTGACCGGGTGCGTTGCCGTCGCAGTAGCGGATCGCAAATCGAGGAACGGTGGATCGAGCGTCGGAGCGAAGCGAGATCGCACGAGGGGCCCGTTCTGCCCGGCATGTGACCCTGCCATGGGGTCGTTTCATGACGGGAAGTGCGGGCCCACTGCCGCACCCCGCCTCGATCGAGCGGGAGGGGTTCCCGGGGGCAGCACCCTGTCCAGGGCTGGAATAGTGGTTCACCCAGACACGAGGAATGTGATGACATCAGTGGCCTACGATCCGAAAGGTGTGACCGGATTTCGACTGGATCAACTGGCGACAGCCATCGACCGGGTGCGGGATAACCGGGACGGGCACAAAGCGGTTCCTGCGATGATTCCGGTGGAAGATCGGCTCCTGGTGGAGCTCTGGTTCACGAGCACGAAACCGGTTTTCGTGGAAGTGCCTGGCGTGCCAGACCGGATGGTGGTCACGTCCGGGGGGCCTCGATCATGACGACCACTCGGTACAAGGGGTTCTGCATCTTCGCCCGACCCTACCAGCTCCGGGTCACCGGGCACTGGTCGGTGAGCCTGGAAATCGAACGCCACGGCCGACGGCAATCGTTCAGCACCACGGAGCGATGCCCGACCGAGGCCGAAGCGGTCGTTCGCTGCGCGGCATGGGGACGTCGCATCATTGACGGCCGGGTGCCCGGATGGTCGGTCGATCGCCTGCGTGGCGCCCCCCGGCTCTGGTCCACGATCACACAGATGGTGACCGGCGCCGTCCGGCGGTCCTCCTCATCGGCCTCCTGATCCTCCGCCACGGTCCCTCCACGGACGTCGGCTCGGCGTCCCGGGGGTCCCGATAGTCCTTTCGAGCGAGTCCCGAATCCACACCAACGAGCGATTCCCGTCGCGCCGGGTTGACGGTAGAGTTCCCAATGACACCGCGACCATCTCCTTCCTGTGGCACGTCGCCAGGGGACGGAGGATTCGCCCGTGAGGATGCCGTGCCCGTCGTCGAACGGATCGGTGACGTCACCAGACCCAGTGGAACTCCGGGAGTTCACCATGTCCGCACCCCTGACCAATGCTGCCACCCGCTGTGACCGATTCGAGCAAACGCTACCCTGGCGCGAGGATGTGCGCTCCTACGCCTACCGGCTTACCGGAAGCGGCGCCGATGCCGACGACCTCACCCAGACCACGTACCTGAACGCGCTTCGCGGTTGGCACACATTCCAGCCGGGCACCGAGGCGCGGCGGTGGCTCTTCGGCATCTGCCGGAACGCCTTTCTGACCACCTGCCGCCGAGGTGCGCGCATCGTGCCCACGGAGGACGCCGTTCTGGAATCGCTCCTGGCGGCGGCCGATTCATCCCGGGCCAACCATGTCATGGACGAAGCCGAGCAACGCGATCTCGGCGAGGCGATCAACGCGGAGGTCGCCAAGCTGAGCGACGCGCACCGGAGAGTGTTCGTGATGATCGATGTGGCCGGAGAGCCCTATGCGGACGCCGCAGCCAAACTGGGGCTCCCGATCGGCACCATCCGGTCCCGGCTCTACCGCGGGCGCCGTGCCCTGCAGCAGGCCTTGCGGACCCGGGCGGAGGACGCGGGACTCTGTTCCGTGGCCACCGAAGGCAGCACCACCTGCTTGGAAGTTTGAAGTTTGAAGTTTGAAGGAATTGACGTTCCGGTGTACGTTCGCAACCCCAATTCCTCCGCATCCTCCGGGGTTCAAAGCGGGTTGGGGGAGGGGCACCACAGAGGTCGCAGAGGTCGCAGAGGGTCTCCGCGTGATGTCCGGCGCACCACGCCTGGCGCGCCGAGACCGGCATTTGTTGTGGGGGGCCGTTCCGCAAAGATCGCGGCCCGCACGACGGGAAGTACTCAGCCAACCTTCGGGATCCCGAGGGGGCACCCCCACCGGGGCGAAAGTATTTCATCCCTACTTCGAACCTCGAACCTCGAACCTCGAACTTCAAACTTTCAAACTTTCAAACTTCCAAACTTCAAACTTCCCCCTCGTGTCTTCGTGCGAGGCAGTTCCGCAAGCATCAAAGTCCGGACGATGGGAAGTACTCCATCGACCTCCTCAGATCCCTCGCTTTCGCTCGGGATGACGTTTCGGTTTATGCCCGGAATCCATTGTCCTTTCGCGCCTTCGCGTCTTCGCGTGAGTCCTCTCAGGAGTGACGTCCGCTGTCAGGCTTCGACTCCT
>JBDIWC010000072.1:0-16159 GCA_039794085.1 Gemmatimonadales bacterium | reverse complement strand
GTGAACACCCGCATCCAGGCGATCACGCGCAAAGCGGACGGATTCCACCATCCGGACTACTTCGCCCCCAGGGTCAAGCAGGCGTTCCCGGGCCGATCCTGCACCTAAATTGGAGAAGAACCCGAACCTCGAACTTCCTATCATATTGCCAAATTTAGAAACTGCTATCATAATACCATGGTGGAAGACCGGGTTCGAGAGCCCATTCAGACCTACCTCACGGGAGGCGAGCGCGCCGAGCTCGATCGGCTGGCTCGGGAGCTGGGTGTGTCCCGGTCGGAGATTCTGCGTCGCGGAATCGAGGCCTTGGGGGTGACGGGGTCCAGGACCGGGACTCTCCCCGATCCTCTTGCCGCGTTAGTGGGAGAGGGTGTCGTGACCCTTCCCAGGCAGGCCCTTGCGGTGCCTGAGACCCGTCCCGTGGTCCCCCTCGCCGATCTGATCGAGGAACTACGGAACGATCGGGACGCCCGGTGATCTACCTCGACACCTCCGTCCTCCTGGCCGAGCTTCTGGCCGAGGACCGGAAGCCTGCTGCGGCATTCTGGGAGGCGGAGACGGAGCCCCTCATTGCGAGCCGTCTCCTGGTGTACGAGTGCTGGACCCGGATTCACGCACGGGGGGTCGCAGGAACGCACGGCGATGCGGTGCGCGCGTGGCTCTCCCGGCTGGCGCTGGTGGAACTGGTGCCGCCGGTGCTGGCCCGGGCCACGGAGCCCTTCCCGCTCCCGGTGCGAACTCTCGACGCCCTTCACCTCGCGTCAATGGTATTTCTGCGGACCCGGGGACTCGCGGTGCGCCTTGCCACGTACGACGTGCGGCAGGCGGGTGTGGCGCGGGCGATGGGCTTCGAGGTCGTATCAATGAACAGTGAACAATGAACAGTGAACGGGGCTGCGACCTTCGCCCTTCGAACTTCGAACTTCGAACTTCAGATTACTTCAGATACTCGTTTGCCAAATTCGGGCCATGGCACGATGATTTCACGATGACTGACCAAGCTGATGAACCGAGTCGGGGCGCTCTCACCACGGAGTGGCGCGGATGAAGCTCCGAAGCGTGCAGGTGGTCATTCGTGCTCTCGATGAGGCGGGGGTGCGATTCCTCGTCGTGGGGGGGGTCGCCGTCAATGCCCACGGGTACCGCCGCTTCACGGCCGATCTCGACCTGGTGATCGGGCTGGATCCCGCCAACGTGCGTGCGGCCTTCGAGGCCCTGGCCTCGGTGGGATACCGGCCGCGGGTTCCGGTCACGGTGGATCAGTTTGCCGACCGGGACCTGCGACAGGCG
The DNA here is from genome assembly GCA_039794085.1 of Gemmatimonadales bacterium. Lineage (GTDB taxonomy): Bacteria > Gemmatimonadota > Gemmatimonadetes > Gemmatimonadales > GWC2-71-9 > OFTM291. The sequence continues at coordinate 14,869 of JBDIWC010000072.1, read as the reverse complement.
CTGGTCGAGCAGAAGGGCATGCAGGTTCTGCAGTTCTGGAGCGACCAGCACCGCGAAACCAATCTTGATGTCTTCGTCAGCGAGCCGTTCCCCTTCCAGGAGGAGTACGACGCGGCCGTGAACATGGAGTTGCGGGATGCGGGGGTGGTACGCGTGGTGCGGATTCCAGCGTTGATACGGATGAAGGAGGAGGCCAACCGGCCTCAGGATGTCACGGACATTTACCACCTGCGCATGTTGATGGAGGAATCGTGAACCATCTCCCGGAAAACCTGGCGGGCGTGGATTGGAGCGGCACCACATTCGAGGGTGTGCGCCGGGAGCAGCTCCGTCGCTGGGCTGCCGAGTCTCTGACCCGCGTGATCGAGTCCCTGGAGGAGATGGAGGAACTGGCCGGCGCCTGGAGTCGGCCATTGCCCAAGGCTCCTCCCACAGGATGCTGGACACAGGACACAGGACACAGGACATAGGACATTATAGGACATAGGACGCAGGACATTCGCCCCACCGCCCCACCGCCCATCGCCTACCGTCTACCGCCTACAGGCCGTACCTTCCCCTCATGTCCCCCCCCGGTCGCAACGCTCCCTGTCCCTGTGGTTCGGGTCGCAAGCACAAGCACTGCTGCCTGCGCACCACATCCGTCATCCCCCTCGTCGGCGCGTACTCCCCCGGCGACCGCATCAGCGCCATGACCAAGCTTCTTCGATTCGGCGAGCGCCCGCATTTTCGCGAACGGGGGCGGCGTGCCGCGGATCAGTTCGGGGTGAAGCGGGCCCTCTCCGCGCTGCGGGAGGACTCCCGGCTCGCCGAGGGGGAGGACGAGTCTCTTGCCGCCTTTACGACCTGGCTCGCCTTCGACTTCGTGGAGCCTGGAGAGGAGGGTGGGAGGACTCTTGCCCGCCGGTTTCTCACCTGGCTCGGGGCCGACATCACTCCGGGCGAACGGGCCTGGCTCGAGTTGATGAGCGGAAGCGCGGTCCGGCTCTACGAGGTTCAGGAGGTCGAGCTCGATTGCGGACTTACCCTGCGCGACCTCGCCGCCGACAGGACCGTCCGGGTCACGGAACGGCTGGCGACCCGGCAGGTCGCCCGGTGGGATCTTCTCGGCCTGCGGGTGGTTTCCGGGCCCGGGGAGACGTTGGTGGTGGAGGGCATCTCCTTTCTCTATCCTCAGGGCGCCCGGGAGGAGATTCTGCACGACCTCGACCGGCACACGAGGGAGATTCGCCGGAGTCACCCGGGGGCCGATGACCTGGCCGTGTCCAAGCTCCTGGGGGCGCGCTTTCATCACCTCTGGCTCGACCACGTTGTGATGCGGCCCGATCCCGTGATCGTCACGGCAGCGGGTGGGGATCCGATCGTCTTCACCAAGGCGGTCTTCGACGTTCCCGATCCCGCAGGAGTGACTTCGCGGCTGGCGGAGCACCCCGAGCTTCAGGCCGAGGAAGAGGGCGGGAGCGTGTTTATCTGGACCGAATCGGACGGGCCGATCGGCCGGGTGCTGGGCCGGGTCGAGCTGGAAGGGAACCGTCTCGTTCTGGAGACCATGTCGGAGCCCCGGGCGGAGCGGGGCCGGAAGCTTCTGGAAAAGGCCCTGGGGGATGCGGTCCGGTATCGGGCGTCCCGCATCGAGACTCTGGACCAGGTTCTGGCCCATCGGCCGCCGCCACCGGCGAACAGAGCGGACGTGGAAATTGCGCCGGAGGAACGGGAGGTGATGATGGGCTTCCTGGAGCAGCACTACCGCACCTGGCCCGACCATCCTCTCCCCGCGCTGGACGGGCGCACTCCCCGCCACGCCGTCCGGCTCAAGACCCAGCGAGCCAAGGTGGTGTCACTGCTCAAGGATTTCGAATCCCACATGGAGCGCGACCGGCGGGAGGGCCGGCCGGCCATTGACCTGGGATGGCTCTGGGACGATCTCGGGTTGGACCGACCGGTCCTGGAGGAGTGAGGGGAGAGGAGTGAAGAGAGAGAGACGATCGATCTCACTTCTCACTCCTCTTCCCTCTCTTCTCGTGACGGGGTCGCGTCTCAGTCGTCCGGCTGCCACACCTTGGCACTGATCATCGGGGTCCACGGCGGCGTACAGTGGGCCGGCGTCAGCCAGGACGACCCGGGGTCGCAGGGCAGGTCACTCCGCCAGAACGGCGTCGTGGCCGGTGCTGGTGGAGCGGGTCCCGCTGCCGCGCCGCGCCGGTGTCAGCCGGAGACGCGTGAGCCGGCCCGGCAGGTACCCGCGCTCGGTGAGGAAGGCCGCGAGGGCATCGTGCACGACGGCGGTGAGCGGGGGTGTCGGCCGCCGGTCGGCTAGGTAGGCGCGGAGGGCGGGCGCGATGTCGTCGGGGATCGTCACGGTGGCGCGCTTCATGGAATGCAGGCTATCGCCAAATGGTGAATACGGCAAGTCTTGGGCTCTTTCTCGAACTTCGAGCTTCTCTCCGGAGACAACCCGAGCCGCAGGCCAATGGCCTCGTTTTCCTCCTTCAAACTTCGAACTTCAAACTTCTCTTCGCACTTGACCATCGCAACCCGACCCGCCACGTTGAATCGAATTGCACTCGGCGGGTCCCCGTGGGATCTGCCGGAGCAGGCGACCGGAAACCTGCCCACCGTGGAGCGAGCGTGACCCACCATCCGCCGGCGGAAACAGAGCCGCAGCGCGTCCTCCGCCTCCTGAGCGAGGCCGCACGGCCTTACGGTGTCCGGGTCGTGCGGGAGCGGGGAGTGCTCCTCCCCGACCTCATGTTCGTCCGTCCCGGCGACGGAGTCGACGTCATGGGGTTCCGCTACTGCGAACCCGAGGGGCATGATCCGCACGCTCAGCTGATCGTGCGGAGATACATCGACCACGAAGAAGAGCTGGCGTCATGACCCTCGCGACGTGGGTGCTGATCGAGACCCTTGTTTCTCCTGAAGACCCTGATACGGAGTGGATGCCATGATAGACCGGGCGCGGGAAGGCCCGCCCCGATCCGGGGGCGGGGCCCACCACTGGTGGGATGCGCACGACCATGCGCCCCGCCCCGAGCTCTTCGGCCTTTCGCCGGCCCAGACGCGCGCACTCGTCCACGGTGACTGGAACGGGTCGGGTCCCCTCTCCCTGCGGGCGGATGTGTCGATCGAGCTCCTCCGGCTCTCCCCGCTCTTTGCCGACCTCCATGTCCTGGTCGCCGGCATCGGTGCCCGGGGTACGGTCCCCGCGACGAGCGCAGGGTACCTGGACCCGGCGTTCGTGGACACCCTCCTCGGCGAGTTGACCTGGCCGGGAGAGGAAGCGGAGGAGGTCCGTCAGAGCATTCCGGAGATCGTGCACGAGAACGAGTTCCGCCCCCTCCAGGCGCTCCGGGCTCACGCGCATGCCCTGGAGCTGATCGAGCTGAGCGGGGGGCGTCTTCCGTCTCACCCCTCTGGGCAGCGATGTGGTCCGTCCCGAGCGCGCGGGGCTCCTCTACCAGCGTCTGGTGACGTACATCCTGGGGCGCCGGGGGTGGGACAACGTCATGACGGCCACCTTCGACGCGCAGACCAACGGCGTGATGGAACTGCCCCGCATCGCCCCGTTCGTCCTGTGGGCCCTGGGACGGGTCCCGGTGGAGTGGCGCCCGGCGTTTCAGTGCGCGGGCCTCCTCATGCCGCCGTGGACCCGGGAGCAGTTTGCCGAGCAGATGGGGGAGACCTTTCTCCGGCACATCGTCAAGCTCGCCGTCTTCGAGCTCTTCGAGCGCCTCGGGTTGGCGGAGCGGCGCGAATACCCCGTCGTCCAGGACCTCCCCTTCGATCCGGAGAGGGAGAATGCGGAGGTGCGCCGAACGGCACTCTATGACCATGTCCTGCGCTGGGAATTCGACCCGCCAGCCGGCGGAGGAGTGAGGGGAGAGGAGTGAGAAGAGAGAGGTTATCAGGGTGGCCAGGTGCCGTGCTCAGGGTTGGCGCGGTAGGGCCTACCTTGGGAGCGTGAGGCCGGCGATCCACCAGCAGCGCTCCGGGCCACGTTCCGATGCTCCAAAACAGCTAAGAAGGCGGGACACTCCCTCATGACGGCTGGATTGCGCACGGCCCCATTGAAGCTCGTTGGAGTACTGGGGGGTCGCCCTCTCCACAGTCTACATCTTCCGTGCGCCATCCTCTTGCTACGGAGTCTGGCGGCGCTCCGGAGTTTTCCTGGGCCGAAGCCGTCTCAATGGCCTTGGGGCTCCCGCTGACCGCGCCCTGTCACACCCCCATCCCAGATTCGAGAGTCACCATCACTTCAAGGAGATCCATATGGCCGAACCGCTCTCCCTCGAAACCCTCCAGCGGGCCGTGTCAGGTACTGCGGCCGCGTTCCGCTGCAGGCGCACCCTCCATCCCGCCGGCGGTCCCGGCGACAAGGTCTTTCCCCCAACATACGCCGGAGCCGTGTACGCCGTGGAGGAACGCCGGGTCCGGGACGCCAGCGGCCAGGAGCAGGTGGTCCCCTGCGTCCTCCTGGACGCAGTGCAGTCCAGCGCCAACCGGATGGAGGAGGCTCTCCAGGATGCCGTGGACGCCGGCGAGATCCCGCTCCCCCTGCTCGAAGTCCGCTTTCCCGATGATCAGCTCCTCCAGCCTGTGGGCCGCGTCACCAGCCTCCAGGCTCCCCACCGCTCGGCCGATGCCATTCTCCGCGACAGCCTCCTCGATGGCGTCCCGTTCGCCCAGAGCGAGATCGGGCTGCGCCTCTCGCGCTGCACCCTGCAGCACGCCACCGCCCTCTACGAGTACTGCCCGACCGCCCTGGTCTTCGGCCTCTGGGACTCGACGGGCCCCCGCGGCGGCTTGGGCGCCAAGTTCGCGCGGGTGCTCGTGTCCGAAATCGTCGGCGTGAACGCGAGCTTCGGGACCAGGACCAGCAGCCGCATTGACCCGCTCGGCATCCAGCTCAAGGCCGGACCGGTGTATCGTACCGCCGAGGGCAAGGGACCACTCCCGTGGACCCTCGACGAATCGAGTGCCGCAACGAAGGGAAAGGCCCCGGAGAAAATCAAGGACGGAAAGCCCTCGCAGGTGAATCACGGGAACATCACACCGAGTCTCTCCGCGGTGGACCGCGAGACCGGCCGCCCCCTGGCCGGTGGTGTTACCATCTCCCACGCCGAGCAGTCTATCGTTCTCTCGCTGCCCGGGCTGCGCCGTTTCCGCTTCCCGGACGCGACGGGCTCGCGTACGGGAGAACGGGATGCCGCCGCCCGCACAGTGCTTGCCGCTCTCGGGCTCTGCGCCTCGACGCTCGCCATGGACAAGGGCCTCGATCTCCGTTCGCGGTGCCTCCTCTGGCCCGAGGCACCCGCGGAGTGGGAGCTGCTGGATGTTCCGGGGAGTCCGGCCACCCGGTACACGCTGAATCACGATCAGGCCGTCGCCCTGCTCAGGCAGGCCGTGGCTGCCGCGCAGAAGCACGGCCTGACCTGGGCCGGGACCGTCTCTCTCTCGGCATCGGAGCCGATGGTTCAGCTCGTTCGGAAGAGCCAGGAACTCACTGTTTCCCAAGGCGGTGAGGAGGAGGCGTGATGTCCTCTCTCGTCCTGGGTATTCGATACCTGACCGGATACGCCGTGGCCACCGATCCCGCCGACCGGGAGTCGGCCGAGTGGCCGCCGCATCCCGGCCGGGTGTTCATGGCGCTTGCCGCCGCGTTTTTCGAAACGGGCGAGGATCCGGTGGAGCGCGACGCACTCGAATGGCTCGAAACGCTGTCGGCGCCTCTTCTGCATGTCCCTGCCACCGATCCCCGCACGGTGGTGACCCATTACGTCCCCGTGAACGATTCCGCGGGCCCCTCGAAGGCACCCCTGCAGTCCGCCCCGGATTTCACACGGGACCGTGCTGGACGTGCCTTCCCCCGGGTCCGGCTGCACGACGAGCAGGCCTTTCTCGAGTGGGATGTGGAACCGGCCGCCGGCCACCGGGCCGCTCTTCAGGCTCTGTGTGCCAAGGTGACCCGCATCGGGCACTCGTCCTCCCTGGTGCAGATGTGGGTGGCGGACCGGGTGGCTCCCGATCTGCAGGCCTGGACGCCGGATCCCGAGGCCGGCGAGGAGGGGGCCGGTCTTCGCATCACCGGCGCCGGGACGCTCGAGTATCTCCGCGAGGAGTACAATGGGGAAGCCGTCGAACGATTCGCACAGCTCAGCGATGCGATCACCGCGGCAAAGGGCCGGGAACAGAAGGCACTCAAGGAGGAGTACGAGCGGACCTTCGGAGTGTCCTGGCGCCGCTCCGCCTCCCCGCCCGAAAGCAGGCGCCCGGTCCTCGGCCTCTGGCAGAGCTATGCGCGGAGGCGTCCGGTGACCGGACCTCTCCCCGCCTCCGTGTTCGACCCCGCCATCCAGGTGCTGCGCCTCGAACCGAAGGATGCCAGGTTCCGCGGCCTCGAATTGGTCACGGCTCCGTACGTGGTGGACGTTCTGCGCAAGGCTCTGCAGGCCAGAGTGGATCAGGATCTCGGGCTCGAGCGACTGCCGGAAGTCCTGTCGGGGCATCACCGCGACGGGACGCCGAGCGAGCGGCCTCACGCTGCCTTCCTGCCGCTCGGTTTCGTGGGACACGAGCACGCCGATGGCAGCCTGAAAGGGATCGGGGTCGCGCTCCCGCGCGAAGAGTACTGGCCAGAGCGGGAGGCCGAATACCGCACTGTCATCACTCTCCTGGCACGCACGGATAAGCTCACGCTCGGACGGCTCGGGGTCTGGAACCTGATTCCTGAACTTGGGGAGATCCCGGCGGCGACCCTGCGGCCGGAAGTCTGGACGGCCTCGTCCCGCGGGGCGGAGGTCTGGGCGTCGGTGACCCCGGTCGTCTTCGACACGCACCCCAAGGCAAAGGATCGCACGGCCTATCGCGAGGAGGTGGCCCGGATGGTCCTCGCAGCCTGTACCCGGATCGGCCTACCCGATCCGGTCCACGTGGACCTCGACGGGGTGTCGTGGCACCGCGGGGCCCCGCCGGCCCGGGAGGTCCCTCGGCTCCGGCGCAAGGACGGCTCGGAACGGCGGCACATGCATGTCTATCTCGATTTCGGCCGTCCGGTCGCCGGGCCGGTCGTGCTGGGGGCGGGACGGTACCGGGGCTACGGTGTCTGTCGGCCGCTTCCCCGGAAGAGGGCAGGTGCATCGTGACCCTCACAGCGTCTGACTTCACCCCCTTCTTCCGGGCGGTGCATAGGGACGACCCGTTCCCTTGGCAGCGCCAGCTGGCGGAGAAGGTGGCCGACTCCGGATGGCCGGACGCTCTTGATCTTCCTACCGGAAGCGGAAAGACCGCCTGCCTCGACATCGCGGTCTTCGCGCTGGCCTGCCAGGCGGACAGGGAGCCGGGGGAGCGCACGGCCGCCCGGCGGATCTTCTTCGTCGTGGATCGCCGGATCGTGGTGGATGCCGCCTGGCAGCGGGCCGCGACGATTGCCCGCGCGCTTCGGGATGCCACCAGCGGGGTGCTGCGGGACGTGGCGGACCACCTGCGGCTCCTCCATGACGGCCCCGTTCCCTTGCTACCGGCCAGGATCCGAGGCGGGATCGCCCGGAACGACGGATGGATGCGATCGGCGACCCAGCCCGCTATCATCAGCGGCACGGTGGACCAGGTCGGCTCGCGGCTGCTGTTCCGGGCCTACGGTGCCGGCCTCAACACCGCCTCGATGCACGCCGCGCTCGTGGGCAACGACAGCCTGATTCTCCTCGACGAGGCGCACTGTGCGGTCCCGTTCTACCAAACGGCCTCCGCCGTTGCCCGGTATCGCCACCCCGCCTGGGCGGAGGAGCCCGTCCCCTCTCCCTTCCGGCTCGTGGTCATGTCGGCCACACCGCCCCGGGAGGCACGAACGGTCTGGCCCTCCCCGCCGGATCGGGAGCTGGCGCTCAATCACCTGGAACTCGACAAGCGTCTCCATGCCACTAAGCACGCCGTCCTCGCCGTGGCAGCGCGGCCCGGTGCCACGAGGCGCGGGGACCCCGGACTGCTGGCCGTCCCCGCCAGCAGCGATGAACTCGTGCTCGACGCCGCCACCCGCGCCGTCCGGTTCGCCGCGGAGGGGCGGCGGCGCATCGGCATCATGGTCAACCGCGTGCGGACGGCCCGGGAAATCGCCGGCCAGCTCCGTGCCGAAACAGCCCTGGAAACCGGCGCACTCGACGCGGATGTGGTGCTGCTGACCGGCCGCATGCGTCCCCGTGACCGTGACGAGATTGTCGAGCGGTGGAACGACTTGCTCGGCGCGTCCGCCAATCAGCCTGAGTTGCCGCGGCCGGTGATCGTGGTGGCCACCCAGACCCTGGAAGTGGGAGCCGATTACTCGTTCGATGCGCTGATCACCGAGTGCGCGAGCCTGGACGCGCTTCGGCAGCGCTTCGGCCGACTCGACCGGCTCGGAACCGTCGGAGATGCTCCCGGAGTCATTCTGATCCGGAAGTCGCAGGTCCGCGATGAGGAGCGTCTGGAAAAACTCGACGCTGGCGGAGAGCTGGACGATCCGGTCTATGGCAATGCGCTCGCCCATACCTGGAACTGGCTCAACGCGGTTGCCAAGCAGGAGGAGGAAGGTGGGGACAGGCGCTTGGACTTCGGGATCCGGGGACTGGACGCCCTGCTCCCGGGAGACGCGGAGGAACGCAGGGCTCTGCTGGCGCCTCTCAACGCGCCTGCGCCTGATGCCCCCGTGCTGCTGCCGGCGCATCTCGACTGCTGGGTCCAGACCGCTCCACCGCCGGTGCCCGATCCGGATCCCGCCGTATTCCTGCATGGTCCGGGTCGCGGGGAACCGGAGGTCTCTGTCGTGGTCCGCGCCGATCTGCCGGAGGACCCGGAGCAGTGGCCCGACATCGTGAGTCTGGCTCCGCCTCTCTCCGGGGAGGCCCTTCAGGTGCCGCTCCGTACCCTGCGGGCGTGGATGCGCGGGGTGCGGGGAGGGGAAGGGGAAGAGGGGGACGTCGAGGGTGCCCGGGTGGAGGAGGAGGAACGGGAGAGTACGGCGCGGAAGCAACGGGTGCTCGTTTGGAAGGGGCGGGACAGCAGCAGGATAGTGATCGAACCGCGCGAGATCCGTCCTCACGAGGTGGTCGTGATTCCGGTGATCCCCGCCGCCGCGGTATTGGGGGACCTCACCCTCGACCCGGGCGGCCGTATCACGGATATCGCAGACGCCGTGGCCCTGGAAGCCGGGAAACGGGCCCGCCTTCGGCTGAACGCACCGGTTCTCGATCCGTGGAAGGCGCACCCTGCTGTCGCGAAGCTGCTGCAGTGGACCGATGGGGCCGATTCCGCTGCGGGTGACAGGGATCCGCCGGATGACGGAGAACTGTCGGACGTCCTCGGGGAGCTGGCTGATTCTGCCCGGGATACGGCGGGAGAACCGCTTCCCCGGTGGCTGGTGAAAGTCGCAGCTCACCTGCGGGACGCCGGCGACCGCCGGAGACCGGTTCGCCACCCCGGAGGGGGATGGATCATCGAGGCCAGAAAGCCCGGGCCGGTGGAGGACCCGCTCGCCAATCCCGGGGAGGACCCGGCGGCCATGGAGGAGGACGATCCCGTGCTCCGGTCTGACGAAGCCCTGTCTCTGGAAGAACATCTGGAAGACGTTACGGCATTTGCCGCGGTGGCTGGGGCCCGGTGCCTGCCGGGACATCTTGCGGCTGTCGTGGAGCAGGCGGCCCGGTGGCACGATCTGGGCAAGGCCGACTGGCGGTTTCAGGTGATGCTTCACCGGGGAAACGCTATCGTGGCAGCTGGTGCGGAATCGCTGCTGGCCAAGTCGCCCGACGTCCCGAGAACCCGGTCCGCTGCGCGGAGGGCCAGGGAACTGTCCGGCCTGCCGGAGGGCTGGCGGCATGAGATGCTGTCCCTGCAGATCGCCGAACGTGCCTCGTGGCGGGAAGGAGAGGGGGACCGCGATCTGCTCCTGCACCTGATCGCCAGTCATCATGGGCACGCCCGTCCCTTCGCACCGGTCGTTCCCGATCCCGATCCGGAGGGAGTGGACCTGTCCGGTCTTTCCGGCGCTCCCGAGGGGCTGGCGTCCGCCATTCGGCGCGGACGGCCGCCGGCACACCGGGCGGATAGTGGTATCAGCGATCGGTTCTGGCGGCTGACGCGCCGGTACGGCTGGTGGGGCCTCGCGCTGCTGGAGGCGGTCCTGCGTCTGGCCGACTGGAGCGCCAGTTCCACAAACGCATCCAATACCACCGGAAGCCGTCCGGTACGGGGGGCCCCATGACGGGGGTATCGGGGCGCACCGAACTGCTGCTGGCCGGGCTCGAAGGCGGGAATCCGCTCGCCTTCCTGGCCGCGGTGGGCGTGCTCAGGGTGGTCACGCTTACCCACCCGGAGTGGGTCCCTACCATGACCTGGCGGCAGGCGCGGGGCGGGTACCGGCCGGTGCTCACGTTGGCTGGCCCGCTGGAGACTGGCCAGTTTCTGGAGGATCTGGGACGGGATCTGGCCGCACTCATTCCTGCCGAGGCGTTTGTCCGGTGGGACAACCTGGGGGTGCCGCTCGGCGAGTATCGTGCCTATGCGCTCGATGCGGCGGCGGCGGCGGAGCGCGGGAACAGGGCCTGGGCTGATTTCGCCGCGGCATTTGCCTCGGAGGTGGTGGCGAGCCGCGGGGCGAAGAAGGATGCGGTGGAGGACACCGCCTTCCGGACGCTGAGCGGGAGCGGACACCAGCATTTCCTGGCCACGATGAGGAATCTCATCGAGGCAACAACGGCCGATCAGTTGCGGAGGGCCCTGCTGTTGCCGTGGGACTATGCCGATCCGATGCCCAACAGCACGCTCCGCTGGGACCCGGCCGACGACATCCGGCATGCCCTGCAGTGGAGGAACCCGAGCAAGGATCCCTCCCGGAAGATCGGGGGAACGATGGCCGGGGCCACGCGGCTCGCCATCGAGGCCCTGCCCCTCATGCCGTCCGTTCCTGTGGGCGCGCGGCTCGACACGACAGGGTTCCGCGGCCGGGGACGGCGGGATACGTTCTTCACCTGGCCCCTCTGGGACGGGCCGATCGGACTGGATACGTGCAGGAGTGTACTTGCGATGGCCGAACTGCAGGAGGAGAGGCCGTCGACCGGAGTGCTTCGGGAACGAGGAATCCTCGCGGTGTTCCGGAGCCAGCGGATCACCGAGGGGAAGTACCGGAACTTCACACCGGCACGGAGGGTGGCGTGAGGACAGTGGCGTCCAACAGCAGTAATCACAGGAATATCACCCACGGGAATGCAGTGTGAACCGCTTCGGTTGCCCGGATTGAGGTGCTTGGCCAGGTGGGGCGCTTGTCGCCATTGGGAGCTGTGACGAACACCTGGCCGTGCCAACGGCCTCACGCCGCCGACCCCGGGGCGAGAGCCCCGGGGATCAAACCCCACGCCAAACCTGGAGATCCGAACAGTTACACCGCGACGACCGTGACCAGCTTCGAGAACGCCGAGAAATCCGAAGGGTTCCGGGTGTAGAGGGGGAGGCCATGGGCTGCCGCGGTAGAGGCGATGAGCAGATCGGCCAGTCGCGTCCGGCTCGACTGCCCGGCCGCCCGGCAGGCCGCGAACAATCGGCCATACAGGCGCGCCGACTCGGCATCAAAAGGCAAGGGGTGCCAGGTGGCCGCGGCCCACTGCAGCCGGTCCTGACGCCGGGCACGTTCCTCCGCATCCCGGGTGGCATGGGGACCCGCCGCGAGTTCGGCCAGAGTCACCGCCGAGATGGCCGACTCGTCCGGAAGCAGCGCCGGATCGAGGAGGTCGTGGTCGATCACAACGGACGTATCGAGCAGCCCCCGGGATGGCTCAGCCATCGAGGGTCTGGTCCACCACGGCTTCGAGGTCGGCGCGGAACCGGCAGTAATCGATGCGGCCCGCCCGGCCCGCCGCCTCGGCGATCACCGCGCGGGGAACGAACCGGTTCGGTTGGATCGGCCTCAACTCGGCCACGGGGACACCGTTCCGGGTCACGATGAGGGTCTCCCCCGCCTGAACCTCCCGGAGAACCGCCCCGGAGTCGTTGCGCAGCTCGCGCTGGGTGATGGTCCTGTCCATGCGAAGTAATGTAGCAAATGTAGCGGATTGTAGCAAGTAGGTCACGCAGGGGAACGGATCAACCGCGAAAGGCACGAAAGGACACGAACGGGGGCGGGGGGGGCCTTTCGTGCGTTTTCGTGTATTTCGTGGTTCCAGGTTTTGCCGCCTTGGAATACAGACCCGGTGTCACACCCCGGTGATACCGTGAAAGGATGACTACCCACGATTCAGAGCCGCTCGCTGAGAGCTCAAACGCGCCCGATCTCCTCCCCGCCCGGATGGTCAACGAGTTCGTCTACTGTCCCCGTCTCGCCTACCTCGAATGGGTTCAGGGGGAGTGGGACGACAACCTCGACACCCTCCAGGGCCGCTTTGCCCATCGGCGGGTGGACCGGGAGACCATCGTCGAGGTTCCCGAAATCGACCCCGAGAACCTGCCCCCCGACGCCCCGCGCAGCACCCGGTCCCTCACCCTCTCCTCGACCACCCTCGGCGTCATCGCCAAGGTCGATCTGGTCGAGTTCGACGGCGCCGTCGCCATGCCGATCGACTACAAGCGCGGGAAGGTCCCCGAGAACGACCAGCGATCCTTTCCTCCCGAACGGGTGCAGCTCGCGCTCCAGGGGCTTCTCCTGCGGGAGCAGGGGTACGCGGTTGACCAGGGGGTGCTCTACTTCGTGGCCTCGAAGACCCGGGTGGAGATCGAGCTCGACGTGATCGAGGAAATGCAGGCTCTGGAAGCGGTGGACGGGCTCCGCAAACTCGCCGAGTCGGGGAAGCTCCCCCCGCCACTGGTGGACAGCCCGAAATGCATCCGGTGTTCGCTGGCGGGGATCTGCCTCCCCGATGAAATCAACCGCCTGGCCCACCCCGGTCTCCCCGCCGATACCCGGCGGCTGGTTCCCGCCCGGGACGACCGTCTCCCGCTCTACATCCAGTCGCAGGGGGCCACGGTGAGCAAGCGAGGGGAGCGGCTCATCGTCACCCCCCGGGGCGAGCCGCCGACCGAGGTGCGGATGATGGAGGTGGCCCATGTGGCGCTGTTCGGCGGGGTCCAGGTCACGACCCAGGCGATGCAGTCCCTCCTGGAGCACGACATTCCGGTGGCGTACCTGAGCCAGGCCGGGTGGTTCTTCGGGATCGTCTCGGGGCTCGGCCACAAAAACGTGGAACTGCGGATGGCCCAGCACCGCCTGGCGGACAGCGGAGATCTCGCCATCGCCCGGTCCATCGTGTCGGGCAAGGTGCTGAACCAGAGGACCCTGATGCGGCGGAACCTCCCGGAGCGGGACGTGAAGCTGATCGGGCGCCTGGCACTCTTTGCCCGGCAGGCTCGGCATGCCGCGTCGGCGCCGACCCTGCTGGGGACCGAGGGGATCGCGGCGCACGACTACTTCGGGAACTTTCACCGGCTCTTCCGCGGGGCGGGGGAGTGGGCCGGTCCGATCTTCGCGGCGGGGGGGCGGAACCGGCGGCCGCCGCGGGACGAAGTGAACGCGGTGCTGTCGTTCCTCTATGCGATGCTGACGCGGGAATGCACGGTGGCGGCGCAGATGGTGGGGTTCGATCCCTTCCGGGGTTTCTATCATGTGCCGAAGTACGGTCGTCCGGCGCTCGGTCTCGACCTGTGCGAGGAGTTCCGGCCGCTCATCGCCGACTCGATCTGCCTCACGCTCTTCAACCAGGGAGAACTGCGGGAGGGGGACTTCATCCGGCGGGCCCGCGGAGTGGCCCTGACCCCGGAGGCGCGGAAGACGGTGCTCACCGGCTTCGAGCGCCGGATGAGCCAGTTGATCACCCATCCGGTCTTTGGCTACACGGTGAGCTACCGGCGGGTGATCGAGGTCCAGGCGCGGCTGCTCCGGGCCGTGGTGCTGGGGGAGATTCCGGCGTACCGTCCCCTGACCACTCGATGAGGCCCCATGCGACATCTCTACCTGGTGGCGTACGACGTGAGCGAGGCCAAGCGGCTCCGGAGGGTCTACAAGAAGATGAACGCCTACGGAGACCCCTTGCAGTATTCGGTGTTCCAGTGCAATCTCTCCGATGTCGAGAAACAGCGTTTGATCGAGCAGTTGAGCCGGATCATCAAGCACGACGAGGACCGGATCATGCTGGTGGACATCGGCCCCGAGGATGGGCGGGCGCGGATCGCGTTCGAGTATCTGGGGGTGCAGCCGGAGCCCGCCGAGGAGCGGGTGGCGATCATCATCTGAGCCGCGAGCGGGGGAGGTGGTGCCGCGGTCCCGGACCCCGCTCGCAGTCGGTAACCTCAAGGGAGCACACCTGTTGTGGCGATGGACCTGGCGGGATTCGCTCTTTGGCAACCGAAGGTCTCGACCCGCTCGCGGGAGCGGGTGTATGTTGTTGTGCGCTCGGCGGTTGGAGCCGGGCGATTTCCACGCTCATTGAAGCGTGGCCCCATTGAAGCAACTGGCTGCAGGTGAAGGCTCCGGGCTGGTGGAATTTCCACGCTCATTGAAGCGTGGCCCCATTGAAGCACATCCCCGATCCGGTCCAGGCGCACGAGGCCCGCAATTTCCACGCTCATTGAAGCGTGGCCCCATTGAAGCGGTGATGGGGTCGTCGACGGGGTGACGCAACCGGTGATTTCCACGCTCATTGAAGCGTGGCCCCATTGAAGCGACCCGGACCCGGGAATGATGGAGATGAACACCACATTTCCACGCTCATTGAAGCGTGGCCCCATTGAAGCACGATGGCCCCGCCATTGGTGGAGTCCAGGATGACATATTTCCACGCTCATTGAAGCGTGGCCCCATTGAAGCCCGTGCGGAGGCACTAACGAACGGTTGGTCAAGACATTTCCACGCTCATTG
>JBDIWC010000071.1:0-16304 GCA_039794085.1 Gemmatimonadales bacterium | reverse complement strand
AGGCCAGGTGTCGGGCCGCATCTGGTCTTGGGAGTAGGAACCCCGCAGACCGCGAGCATACCCGGGCAGTATCTGTGGCTCCGAGTGTGTAAGCCTCTTTGGTTCCGGCTCTGCCGGCCTAGGGAATAGGGAGTAGGGGCGAACGGCGTTCGCCCGGAGGGAGGCGACCGGTGTTTGCCGGAGTTCTCCTGAGTCCGACACCCTCACGGGACGTCACCCCGGCGGACGCCGGGGGTCCATTCCCCCCCGCGCCTGGATTCCGGCATGCGCCGGAACCAGGGGATTCGCGCACCGGAGTCAATCTTCCGCAGGGCCTGTTCCCGTTCGTGGACGGCCCCTGCGCCCATGCTGCCGATGCGTACGGGCCGTTCGCGAACGGCCCGTACACGGCGTTCCCCGACAACCTGCGGCGGCCCACGGGCCGCCGCGGCTGTGGCCCACAATAGTGTTGCCGTTTTGTGTTCGATCTTGTCCGTAAGGGACTAATTCCCCCCATCCGGTTCCCCCCATCCGGCGTCCGTCCCTTCCTTTTGGGCCCACACTTTGTGAAATTATTCACAAGCACGGAACCGGCCCCGGATGAAACCCCGAAGGTGTCCAGTGCGTATGTCCCCGTAGCGTCCCGATCGCCGAATCGGTGAACGCAGATTCGTTCCCCCTGATCGGGATCGCCTGATTCAGATGCGGTTACCTGAAATATCGATTCAACGTCCGGTCCTGGCCGGGATGATGAGCCTGGCACTGGTCCTTTTTGGCGGAATCGCGTACTTCCGGCTCTCGGTCCGGGAGTTTCCCGACGTCGACCCGCCGATCATCTCGGTCTCGACCGGACTGCCGGGGGCCAACCCGCGGGTGGTCGAATCGGCCATCACCGACGTGCTCGAGGAGGAGCTCAGCACCGTTGAGGGGCTGCGGACCATCACCAGCACGAGCAGCGAACAGTCGAGCAACATCGTGCTCGAATTTGTCCTGTCCCGGGACGTGGAGAGCGCCGCGCAGGATGTGCGGGACAAGGTGAGCCGGGTGCGCGGGCGGCTCCCGCGGGAAGTGACGGAGCCGGTGATCGCCAAGCAGGATGCCGATGCCCAGCCCTTCTTCTGGCTCGCATTGACCGGAACAAACTACTCGTTGATGGATCTCTCGGACATCGCGGACCGGCTGGTCAAGGCCCCCTTGCAGACCATCCCCGGGGTGGGGCGGGCCCAGGTGTTCGGGGAGCGGCGCTTCGCCATGCGGGTGTGGCTCTCCCCGACGGCCCTGGCCGGGCGGGGGCTCACCGTGCAGGATGTGGAGGACGCGATCCGGACCCGGAATGTGGAGATTCCCGCGGGCCGCATCGAATCGTCGCGCCGCGAGTTCTCCATCCGTTCCCTCGGTGAACTGCGCACTCCGGAGGAGTTCCGGGAGATCGTGGTGGCCAACCAGGGAGGGCGACTGGTCAAGCTTCGGGACCTGGCCACCGTCGAGCTGGGTCCGCGGGATGAGCGTGGGGCGCTCCGGTTCCAGGGAGAGACCGCCGTGGCCGTGGGGGTGGTCCGGCAATCGAAGGCGAATCTGGTGGAGGTGGCCGATGCGATTCGGGAGGCCCTGCCGGCCATCGAGGAAGCGCTCCCGCCGGGGGTGACGATCACCCCGACTTTTGACAGCTCGGAGTACGTCAAACGCACGATTGCCGAAACGCTCAATACTCTGGTGCTCGCCGGGGTTCTGGTGGTCGTCATCATCTTCGTTTTTCTCCGGAATGTCCGCGCCACCATCATCCCCGCGGTGGCGATCCCCGTCTCCATCATTGCCACCTTTGCTCTGATGCTGGCCCTCGGGTTCACCATCAACAACTTCACCCTCCTCGCCCTCATCCTGGCCATCGGGCTCGTGGTGGATGACGCCATCGTGGTGCTGGAGAATGCCTACCGGCACCAGGAGGAGCTGCACGACGATCCGGTCGAATCGGCGCGCACCGGAACCAACGAGATCGCCTTCGCGGTGATCGCCACCACCGTGGCGCTGGTGGCGGTGTTCGCTCCCCTGGCCTTCCTGCAAGGGACCACCGGGCGGCTGTTCAACGAATTCGGGATCGCGCTCGCCGCCGCGGTGATCGTCTCGAGCTTCGTGGCGCTCAGTCTCACTCCGATGCTCTGCGCCCAGATCCTGCGCGTGCCCGATACCCACGGTCCGGTCTTTCAGCGGTTCGAGGCGATCTTCGTCCGGATCGCCGACCGATACGCGGCGGCGCTCGGTTGGGCGGTGCGGCACCGGGGGTGGATCCTGGGGGGAGCCGTGGGGTCACTCCTCGTGGCTGTGGGCGCATTCCTGGCACTGGAGCAGGAGTTCCTGCCTCCGGAGGACCGGGGATCCTTCATCACAACCACCCAGGCGCCCCAGGGATCCACCCTGGAGTACACCGACGGGTATCAGCGCCAGGTGGAGGCGATTCTGGACGCCACGCCGGAAGTGGACACGTATTTCAGTGTGATCGGCTTTGGCGGGAACGTGGCGGGTGGGATCCTCTTCAGCCGTTTGACCGACTGGTCGGTTCGGGAGCGGAGCACCGACGAGGTGGTGGGGAGTGTCCTCCCGCAGTTGTTTGCGATCCCCGGTATCCAGGCCTTCGCCTTCAATCCCTCACCCCTCGGAGGAGGGTTTTCGGCGCCGCTCCAGTTCGTGGTCCAGCATCCCGATTTCGATTCGCTGACCGCCAGCATGCAGCCCTTCCTGGCCCGGGCGCGCCGGATTCCGGGGCTCGTGAATGTGGACATCAACCTGAAGGTGGACAAGCCGGAACTCGTGGTGGAGTACGAACGGGACCGGATGGAGGATCTCGGGGTCGGCGTGCAGGCCGTGGGGTCCACCCTGGAGACGATGCTCGGCGGCCGGCGGGTCAACACCTTCACCCGCGACAACAAGCTCTACGATGTCGTGGTCCAGATCCGGCCCGAGGAGCGTGCCACCCCGTCCGACATGCAGAATCTGTACGTCCGGGGTGTCGGCGGAGAGTTGGTCAACCTGAGCTCCGTGGCCCGGGTGGCCGAGGGGGTGGGCCCCTCCTCGCTCCTGCACTACAACCGGGTGCGCTCCTACACCCTGAGTGCGAGCCTTCTCCCGGGGTTCACCTTGGGGACCGCGCTCGATTCCCTCGCGCGGGTGGCGACCGAGGTACTGCCCCGGGGCTCGGCCACGGCGCTGGCGGGTGAGTCCCGGGAGTTCGAGGAGAGCGGCAACGCCCTCTACTTCGCCTTCCTGCTCGCCCTGCTGGTGGTGTACATGGTGCTGGCGGCGCAATTCGAGTCGCTCATCCATCCGTTCACGGTGCTGATGGCGGTGCCGCTGGCGGTGACGGGCGCCCTCGTCACCCTGCTGCTGGCCGGATCCACTTTGAACCTCTACAGCCAGATCGGGATGATTCTCCTCATCGGCCTCGCCTCCAAGAACTCCATCCTCCTGGTGGAGTACACCAACCAGTTGCGGGACCGGGGCATGGATCTCGTCGGGGCCGTGTGTGAGGCCGGGCGTGTCCGGCTCCGGCCGATCCTGATGACCGCGGTCTCCACGGTGTTCGGCGCCCTGCCGATCGCGCTCGGGCTCGCGGCCGGGTCGGAGAGCCGGCAGCCGCTGGGGTACGTGATTGTGGGAGGAATTCTGGTGTCCACCGTGCTGACGCTCTTTCTGGTGCCGATCATCTACATCGCGTTTGAACACCTTCGTCAACGGGTGTGGGGAACGCGGGTGGCGGTACCTTCCGCTCTCGAGGCATGAACATGGCCGCTCTCTTGTGGGGACGGGTGCCGCCCGTGTGGCGTGTGTGGGGTCCGCTCCTGGCAGTGACCGTCGCGGCCTGCGGGCAGGAGGCCGATGCCCGCGGGGGCGGGGGAGGACCTCCTCCGGTTTCGGTTGAGGTGGTGGTGGCACGCACCGACACGGTGGTGGATGCGATCGCGGCCACCGGACAGGTCGAGGCGGTCCAGGCCATCGCGCTGCAACCGGAGGTGAATGGGCGGGTGACGGCGATCCGGGTCCGCGAGGGTGCGACGGTGAGCGAGGGCACTCCCCTGGTTCAGATCGACGATGCCGCCCTCCGCGCGCAGGTGGCCCGGGCCGAAGCAGACCGGGATCTGGCGGCCCAGGCGCTGGCCCGATCCCGGGAACTGCTGAAACTCGACGGGATCAGCCGGGAGGAGATGGAACGGGCGGAGGCCACGGCCCGGAGTACCCAGGCCTCCCTCGACCTTCTCACCATCCAGCTCGAGCGGACGGTCGTGCGTGCTCCCTTTGCGGGGGTAGTGGGGGAGCGCCGGATCAGCCTGGGAGACATGGTGACCCCGGCCACCCCGCTCATGACGCTGCAGACTGTCGACCCTCAGCGAGCGGCGTTCAGCGTTCCCGAGCGGTTCGCTGATCAGGTGAGGGTGGGACAGGAGGTCACCTTTCGGGTGGCGGCACTCCCGGGGCGCACCTGGCGGGGACGGGTCGACTTCGTCTCCCCCGCCATCGACCCCTCCTCCCGCACGGTGTTGATCAAGGCACAGGTCCCGAATCCGAACCGGGATCTGCAGGCCGGGATGTTCCTGGAACTCCGCCTCGCCACGGAAACCCGGCCCGAGGCTGTGGTCATCCCGGAGGACGCGGTGGTCCCGCTCGACCAGGGAACCTTCGTGTGGGTAGTGACGAACGGCCAGGCCGAGCGTCGGGAAGTGACCCTCGGCGTGCGCACGCCAGGGTTCGTGGAGGTTCGGAGTGGCATCGCGTCGGGGGAGCAGGTGGTGGTGGCGGGTCAGGTGCGCCTCCAGCCCGGCTCCCCCGTGTCGGCCACCGTGGTGGAGCGCACACTGCTCCGTCCCACCCGGGACGAGGTGAGCAATCCCTGACGTGCCCGCAGGCACCCAACCCAGGAGACTGTCCCATGAGAAGAGGATCCGCACTGCTCTGCCTTGTCCTGCTCGGGGGGATTCTCCCCGCCTCGGCTCCAGCCCAGGGTCCGCGACCGGAGGACATCGCCTCGATCGATGGGATCACCCGGGCCGTCTACGAGGCGATTTCCGGGCCGGCCGGAGTGCCGAGGGACTGGGCTCGTTTCCGTCCCCTCTTCCATCCCGGAGCTCGCCTCATCCCGACGGGCCGCCAGAATGGCGTCGGCGTGGCCACCTCGCTCACGGTGGAGGAGTTCATCACCCGGGCCACGCCGGGCATGGAGGGGCAGGGGTTCTTCGAGCGGGAGATCGGCCGGGTGGCGGAGCGGTACGGGAACATCGTGCACTTCATGAGCGCCTACGACTCGCGCCGTACCGCGGAAGACCCGGCGCCGTTCCAGCGCGGGGTGAACAGCTTCCAGCTCTTCTGGGATGGATCGCGCTGGTGGATCGTCACTATCTTCTGGGAGGCGGAAACACCGAACAACCCCATCCCGGAGCGACTGCTGCGCGCACCCTGAGGTGACGACCATGACGGCGGACGTTGTGGTGGCGGGGCTGGGCGCCATGGGGAGCGCCATCAGTTGGCGGCTCTCTGAACGGGGGGTGAGGGTCGTGGGCCTCGACCGGTTCACGCCTCCCCACGCGAAGGGGAGCAGTGGGGGGCGGACCCGGATTCTCCGTGAGGCGTACTCTGAGGGAGCCGCGTACGTTCCGCTGGTCCGCGCAGCGCGGGCGGAGTGGCGCCGGCTGGAGGAGTTGTCCGGCCGGGAGCTCTTTCGGGAAACCGGGGGACTGTTGCTGGGCTCTCCGGACGGCCCCCTGCTGCGCGGGGCGCGAGCCAGCGCGGCGGAACATGCGGTGCCCCACGACCTCTTTCCTCCCGATGCTCCGGCACCGGTGGATGCCGACTGGACCCGGCGGGCGGGGGAGGCGGCGATGCGGGAGCCCGGCGCCGGAGTGCTCTTCCCCGAGGCGTGCATCAGGGCGGCGCTGGATCAGGCCCGGAGACTTGGCGCCGACCTCCGGTTTGATGACCCGATCCGCTCGTGGTCCGCCACGCCCGATGTCGTCACGGTTCGGACGGGTCGCACCACGCTCCGGGCTCAGACTCTCATTCTCGCCACGGGGGCCTGGATGCCCGAGCTGCTTCCCCTCGGCCTCCTTCCGCTCACCGTCACGCGACAGGTGGTGGCGTGGTTCACGCCCGAGAGGCGGAACCGGTCGCGGGCGGGCCGTTTGCCGGTTTTCCTCCGGGAGGATGCCGCGGGGCGGATTCTGTACGGACTTCCCGATGTGGGACATGGCCTCAAGGCGGCGGTGCACCACCCCGGACGGATCACCACCCCGGACCAGGTGGACCGCACGGTCACCACCGAGGAGGTTCAGGAGATTCGGCACCTGGTGAAAGGTCTCCTCCCGTGGGATTCCTGGGAGCCGGCGGGAGCGGAGGTCTGCCTCTACACGTCCACACCCGACGGTCACTTCACCCTCGGCCGCCACCCCGAGCACGCGAACGTCATGCTGGTGAGCGCCTGCTCGGGTCACGGGTTCAAGTTTGCCCCTGCGATCGGTGGCCTGGTTGCCGCTACGGCAGGGCTCGGGTCCGGCCGCGACCTTCCTCCGGAGTTCAGCCTCGCACGGTGGTGACCCTCTGATTCTCGCGCCACGGCGCAACCCCAACCAGCCGGAGTGCCTCCCCGATGTCCTCCAATCGGAACGGAGCAGTGAGCACCTGCGGCAATGGGGTGTCGGCGGAAGTTCCGTCGGTACCGCCGGGTTCCCGGAAGACGACAAATCGTCTTCCTGAGGTTCCGCGGGCCAAAGGCATGCTCATCACCACCGCATGCCAGGTTTCCCCCTCGAGCAGCGCGCACCCCTCTCGGCACGACCGGATGGCCACAGCATCGTACCCGATCCGGGGAAGGTAGCGTGCGAGCATGGTCCGCATGAGGGCCTCGTCATCGATCACGAGAACGCGAGCGGGCCGGCTCGAGTAGTCGAGGGCCTCCCGCCCCGGAATCGGAAGGCTGGTGGTGGCGGTCATGGGGGGGACCCTTCGCGCGGGGGTGGGGCATCGTCCCGGTGGCCGCCCTGGACCGGCTCGGGCTGTTCCCAGGGCCGGGAGGTCGAGTGGGGAAGGGGCCACGGGGTGGGGGTCGTCATGGGATCTGCTCGCTCCTGATCTCGCATGTCTCCGCCGCCCGGTGTCGCGATTCAGGCTGGACGGCGGTGGTACTCTCTCAGTGTCGGCAGCCCGGTCCGGTTCCTGAAGGCCGAGGGGGACCGTTGCCACCCGCCCCGCCCGCGGATACTATCCGACAGATCACCCCCAGTGGAGGTCGGTGCCCCGCATGGCCACCATCTTGTGCGTCGATGACGATGAAGCTGTGGGACGCGTGCTGGAACAGGCGTTGCGGGGGTTTGGCCACACCCCCCGGATCGCGACCTCCGTCGCCGGCGCCCTCGATATCGTCGGCCGGGTGGCGATCGACCTGATCATCACCGACTACCGCATGCCCGGAACGACGGGCCTCGATCTGCTGGAGGTTCTGGAACGGGAAGAGAGAGGTATTCCAGTCATCATCATGACCGGGTACTCGAGTGTGGAGCATGCGGTGACCTCGATGCGCCACGGGGCCATCGACTATCTGACCAAGCCGATCCGCTCGGAAACGCTCCGTATTGCCGTGAACCAGGCCTTGGCCGTGGTGCGGCTCCAGCGAGAAAACGACGCGGTCAAGCTGGAGCTGCAGGCCCTCCGGAGCCGGCAGTCCATTCTCGGCGAGAGTGCGGTCATGCGCGGCGTCCTCGATACGGTGACCACCGTGGCGCCCACCCGGACGACCGTGCTGCTCCAGGGGGAGTCGGGTACGGGCAAGGAACTCATTGCCCGGGCGCTCCACGACCAGAGTTCCCGCCACACCGGTCCCTTCATCACCCTGAACTGTGCCGCCCTTCCCGAGGGTCTGGTGGAAAGCGCGCTGTTCGGGCATGAAAAGGGAGCGTTCACCGGGGCCATCGGCCGGGTGAAGGGGGCCTTCGAGCGTGCCGATGGGGGCACCCTCCTCCTCGACGAAATTTCGGAGATGCGGCTCGACCTGCAGTCCAAGCTCCTTCGGGTGATCCAGGAGCAGGAGTTCGAACGAATCGGCGGGGACCGGCCGATCCGGGTCGACGTCCGCCTGGTGGCGACGACCAACCGCGATCTGGCCGCCGAGGTGAAGGAGGGACGGTTCCGCGAGGATCTCTTCTACCGGGTCAGTGTGGTTCCGATCCGGCTTCCCCCGCTGGCCGAGCGCCGACAGGACATTCCGATGCTGGTGCACCACTTCGCCGAGAGGGCCGCGGCTCAGCTTGGTGTCACCGCGCCCGAGATCAGTCCCGCCGTGCTGGCGCAGCTGCAGGCGCGGGACTGGCCCGGCAACGTGCGCCAACTGGCCAATGTGGTGGAGCGCGGGGTGGTGCTCGGGCGGGGCCGGTCGCTGGCCTTCGAAGCCCTGCTCGACTCCGAGATGTCCGGGGCTCGCGATCCCGCCCTTCCGAGTCCCGCCGATGAGGGCCAGGAACCTGCGGCCGAGGGCGTTCTCAACCTGCGAGACCTTGAGGCCAACGCCATCGAGCGGGCCCTGGCTCGGACCGGGGGGAACAGGACCCGGGCAGCTGCACTGCTGGGCATTACGGATCGGACTCTCCGGAACAAGCTGAACAAAGGGGATGGAGAGGGTCGATAGTACCGGAATCGTTTTCCGAATCGGAATCCATTTCCGTATGATCCTGGACCATCCGTGTGTGTAGAAAACTTCGCTAATGCTATGCGCATAAATGCTATGTGTTGTTGAAAACTACTATGTAGCCAATTGGCAAGGCGATTGCCCCCTGTGTTGGAAGTCACCGACACGGAGGCATTGTGGAAAAAATCACCGATGGTGCAACGGCCCGGGGCGAGCTCGCCACCCGACACCTGCGCCTGGTCTATCGGGCCGCTCGGCGCATGGCCTCGAAGGGGGAAGGGGCGGTCGATGAGGACGAACTGATCAGTGCCGGGACCCTGGGACTTCTCCAGGCCGTCGAGCGGTTCGATCCCTCCCGGGGGCTGGCGTTCAGTACCTTCGCCATGCAGCGGATTCAGGGCGCGATGCTGGATGAACTGCGGGGGCGGGACACCTACCCTCGCCCGCTGCGGGCCCGGTCCCGGGAACTGGCCCGGGTGGTTTCCCGGCTGTCGGGCACCCTCCAGCGACTGCCCACGGCGACGGAAATCGCGGAGGCGATGGACATTCCCCTCCGGGAGTACTGGTCCCTTCGGGATGCACTGCACTCCCGCCGGGTGGTGCCGCTGGAGACGGACATGGCAGGCAGAAGGCATACCCTGGACGCGGCGGACGAGTCTCCCGCTCCCGACGCGGGGCTGGAGGACGACTCCCGTACGTGGGAGGTCCAACGCGCTCTCGATCAGTTGGCCCCGATGGACCGGTTGGTGCTGGCGTTGAGTTTCTACGAGAACCTGACCCTGGGTCAAATCGGAGAGGTGCTCCGGGTGACGGAGTCGCGGGTGTGCCAGATCCGGCGACGCGCGCTCGCCCATCTGCGTGCGCACCCCTCCCTTGCTGCGGCCTGACGATGCGAGGGATGATGAATGGCGGGGGGACTCACCTTGTCGAGCCGGGCCCCGTCTGCCAGGACAACTTCTTCCGGGGGCTGCAGGATCTGCTGCGCACCGATGCGCCGCTCCCCACGCTTCCGGTGGCCGTCTTCCAGTTGCACCAGGCGCTGGAATGCACCGACACCACCGAGGCGTCGGTGGTCCGCATCATCGAGCGGGACCCGGCCCTGGCGAGCCGGACCCTCGCGGCTGCCAACGCGGTCCGCTTGTCGCAGGGAGGGACGGCGGCGGGCAGCATCGCCGAGGCGGTCGGGAGCCTGGGGGTGGATCAGGTGCGCTCGGTGTGCATCGCGCTCGGCGTGGTGCGGGCCTTCGAGGGCCGGGATGGGGGGCTGGATTATCAACGGTTCTGGGAGCACTCGATCGCGGTGGGGATGGTGGCCGAACGGCTGGCTCAGGAGCTCTCTCCCGCCGCGATGCTGGGGGTGGACGTCTATGTCGCGGGGCTGCTGCACGATGTCGGGCATCTCGTGCTGGCCCACCATTTTCCCGGTCTCTTCGGCGACATCGCCCGGGAGGTGTCGGCTGGTCCCGAACCGGCGTGGCAGGTGGAAGAGGCCCGGCTCGGGCTCGATCATGGGGAGATCGGAGGGTTGCTCCTCGGTCGCTGGGCCTTTCCGCGCCCCATCGTGGATGCGGTCACCTTCCATCACCATCCCGCCATGGGTCCCGCGGCGCATCTCCCGGTGGTCCGGGTGGTCTGGGCCGCGGAGGCGCTGTGCAGCGCGGCGGGGCTGGATCTTCCCCACGAGGGTCTGGCCCATGTGCGGCCGGGGGCGGTGTTGGAGGTGTTGGGCATCCCCGCGAACGAGGAGCGTTCCCTTCTGGAAGAGATCGGGCGGGTGGGGGAAACTGCGCGTGAGGTTCTGGACGAAGTTTGAAGTTCGAAGTTCGAAGGCCCTCACCCCCGGCCCCTCTCCCGCAGGGCGGGAGAGGGGAGCGAACAGTCAGGCGGGGATGGCAAGAAGCGTCACCCCGGCGGACGCCGGGGCCCCCTTCGATATCCCATGTTCGTCCTTTAGTGTGGCGGGTGCCGGACATCTGCTGAAACGGCTTTGGATCGTGGTGTCCCGGGGCTCACGCCCTGGAGGAGTGAGCGGAGAGGAGTGAGGAAAAGAGAGGAGGCTCGGGCCCAGCCTCGTGGGATTGTGAAATAATTCACAAATGCAAAGAACAAGACCTGACCCCACATTTGATCCCACCGTGATTGGTCATCGGTCGTTGGCCTCACGCACGGGATCGGTGCCTTCAGCGACGGGTCCTGAAGGACAAGGGCTCCGTCATCGCGAGGGAGTCATCCCGCGTGAGCAACGAGGAACCCCGAAGCCAGGGGTCGTCCGCTAACGACCCGTACGATGATGACGGTTGGTCCCTACCGCCCACCGGCCACCGCCAATTGCCTATAACAGTCGATATCCCACTCTCTACTCCCTGCTGTTCTCCTCTCTCCTCTCTCCTCTCTCCTCTCTCCTCTCTCCTCTCTCCTCTCTCTCTCCCTCGGACCAGCATGCGAAGGTTGGCCTTGGCCCGGTTGAGGTGAGTCCGCACGGTCGTGGCGGTCACCTCGAGGGCCTCGGAGATTTCCTGGTAGGAGAGGCCGTCAGCCCACAGGGTGATCACCATCAGCTGGCGCTGCGAGACAAGTGATTGCCAACCCGTGATCAGCAGGGACCGGGCGTCCTCGTCCTGATCCGACTCGGTGGACTCGGGTTCGGGTCCCCCGGGGTCGAGGGGCCGCCATTTCTTCTCGCGGCGCAGGTGATCGCGGCAGGCGTTCCGCACCGCGACCACCAGGTAGGGGAGGCCGAGGGAGTCGGCGGATCGTGGAGTCGTCACGATCCGCAGGAACACATCGTGGCAGGCGTCTTCGGCGGAACTCTGATCGGGACAGACCTGTCGTGCATGGCCCAGGAGCGCGTCGAGGTGTTGCCGGTACGTGGCTTCGACCTCGTGGGGCCAGGAATCGGTCATGTCACTCCTCTCTTCCCCGGCCCGGGGGCCGCGTGACCTTCTCGAGGGATTCCTGAGGTAACGAGCCCACCGCCGTGATGGTTCCGGTGAGATGGTCGGGTCCGTCCCCGGGGCCGACGGGATGGGTTGGCGGGGCCCGGCCCGGGGGGGCCGCGAAGGGGGTTGGGCGGGGTCGTGTAGGCAATATCGGGGTGGTCATGCGTTATAGAGAGGAAGGCGTACTCTGGTGGCTGCTGAAAGCGTACGTCATCTGACACTGCGGGGGTTCTGCACGAGGCGTGGTGGTGAATGGCAGTGCTCCGCCGGGGGAAGACGGTAGGATGGGGAACGAATGACTGGTCGTGGACATTGGCACTGGAGTTTGGCGTGAAACAGGGAATCGGAATGTCAGTATTGCGTGGAGTCGCGGGTCTGCTGGGGCTCGCCCTGGTGGGGCAACTGGTGTGGCCCGCACGTGCGGGAAGTGCCGTGGAGGTGTCGGATGCCGCTCCCCTCTGGGAAGACCGGGTCATTCGAATCGGGGACGCTCTTCCCGACCTGCCCGTGACGCCGGTGGAGTCGAGCCGCTCGGGGGACTCTCGATCGATGCCATTGTCCGCCGCTGTGGCGAGGTCCTCCGCGGCTCCCTGCACCTTCCTGATCGTATACAGCACCACCTGCGGTGCCTGCCGACGAGCGGCGGGAGCCTGGGCCAAGGCTCCCCCCACAGTGCGGACAGAGTTCGACGCCGCGGTCCTCTGGCTCTCCCTTCCCGACAGCCCCGAGAAGATCGAGGCATTCCACCAGGAGTTCGGTCTTCCGTCTCCCGGGTACGTGCTGGCCTCGGCGGACCAGGCCGGGGGGATGGGTGTCATCGGGACCCCGACGGTGTACGCAGTGGACCGGAGCCTGCGGGTGGTGCGGATGCCGGGGGCCGCGCCCGAGGAACTGGTGCGTGGGGCAGGGGCGGGGGCGGGGGCGCTGGACGCATCGTGCCGAGCGCTGGGGGCATGATGACCCGCGACCGGAGGGCTCGGACCGTCCCGGGTATGCTCCTCGGGGTTGTGCTCATCGGTGGCTGCGAAAGCGCCTCCGGAGCCGTGGATGAGCCCCTCTCGGAGGTTGTCGCGCAGGTGGGAGACACGACGGTGGTCCGGGTGGCGGTGGCGCCTCTGGACATCGGGACGACGAGGAATCACCGGGTGACCGAGCTCCGGTCCGATCTCGACCTCGTGCCCGCCGAGGTGGCGAATGTCATCGATGCCACCTCGTTCCCCGATGGGCGCATGGTTCTCCTCACGCCGGAGAATGTGCAGGTCTTCTCCTCTGCCGGTCGCCCGCTCGCGGCGCTCAGCCGGCGGGGGCCCGGACCGGGGGAGCTCCGGTATCCCGTGGCGATCACGACGGTGTCCCAGTCGGTAGCGGTGCTGCAGATGGTGGCGGACCGGGGGGTGATTTCCCTGCTGGACGGCTCGACCGGCGCGCTCCTGAGCGCAAGAGAGGTGGGTCGGGGTGGCGACTGGATGTCATATCTCATGCGCGGGCCCGCGCTCTTCCTGGATTTTCCGGCGTGGAGCGGGGTGGAGGACTGGTCGCGCCGTCTCGGCTCCTCCGACAGCTCCCTGGTTGTGTTCGTCCAGCCGCCGGAACCGCCCCCTGGTCGGGAGGACTCGGTGGTCAAGGGCCCGGGGGTGCTCGTGCGCCTGGCCGGTCCGGCCGTGGCGGAGACCATGGCTGTGCTCGACCTCCCGCCGTCCCTGGTGCGTTTCGCCGGGAGTGAACAGCGGCGCGAGGTCTACTGGGAACAGCTCTACGAGTCACGCCCCCTCTGGGCGAGCGGCCCGGGATGGTTGGGTGTCATCCAGCGAGGGGACACCACCCTGAGCGTGACTACCGCGGGGGGCCGGACGCTCTGGTTCAGCTGGCCGAACCGGAGACTGGAAGTTGGCGAGGAGGCCCGAACCGCCACGAGCCGGTACGGGGTCGCCTATGTGGCGCGAACCTCGTTCCGGAGCCGGAGTTGGCTCCGGCAGTTGCCCCGGAAGGCCCAGCGGGAGCAGTACCGGAAGTTCCTGACGTTCCTCCCCTTTGCTCCGTGGCGTCCGCAGGTCACGGCGCTCTTGCATGCCGGTGACTGTGCCCTGGTGGCGGGGTTTGACCCCGAGACATACACCGACGGGACGGCAACGGCGTGGCTCCGGATCAGCGTCCGGGAACGGCGGGTGCTGGACGTCATCCGGGTCCGGGCCACGGATGCCCGGACGCTCCATGCGGATGGACATGGGATCTACACACGAGTCTTCGGGGAGGATGATCTCCCTCACGTTTTCAGGTGGCGGTTTCCGGACGATGCCTGCCAGGCACCTGGGGCCCGGGATCCGCTGCCTGAATAGCGGTACCGACATCAACCAAGGAGTACAGGATGTCGAAACTGAAAGATGTGGGTCTGATCAGGGTGCTGCTGCTGGTGGCAGCGCTGGTGGCGGCGAACGCGTTCGTGGCTTGGAACTCCAGCCAGCTTGAGGCTCAGGGTGGACTGTGCGACGCAAGTGAGGTGTGTGAGATCTCGAACTCGAAGTGCGTGTATCCGGAACCGAATTCCCAGAACTTCTGCGACTACTATCCGGACTTCGGGTGCTCCACTTCGGATTGCACCGATACGGCTTTGGAGCCGTGAACGAGGTTTCAGTTGGGAGCGGCCTGTAAGACGCCGGGAAAGTACGCCGCAGGACGTGGTTGCATGGCGGGATGGAGTCATCTCGCCATGCGACCGTGTTATACCTTTACCGTGAGAGAGTGCGACGGTACACGGCGATCCTCGGGAATACCATCAAGTCACGCGGAGTGTGTGTGTGCACATCACGCGGAAGGAAGGAGATCCCAAGTACATGCGTAACGACATCAAGGGAACGTTCCTCAACCGCCACCCTGGCACCGGCGGTGCCGTGGGCACTCTGCAGGGAACGACCAACACCACGGATCCCGTCATTGATCAGCGAAAATGTGATCACTCGCGTCCGTTCCCGCGTGTGATGCACCGATGGGCGAGAGTTCTCGCTCTGGGTTTCCTGTGGGTCGGATCCCCCCTCCAAGCCCAGCATGTGCTCCGCGGGCACGTCGTGGATACGACGGGCGCGGATCTCGCGGGGGTGGACGTCATCGTGGCTGAAGCCGGCCGGCGTGCCACCACGGATAGCCGGGGTCGATACACGGTCACTGACGTTCCTTCCGGTCGGTTTGAGATTGTGTTCCGGCGCTTGGGATATGCGCCATTCATGATGTTCCGGAGTTTCATGGGGGACACAGGGACGACGGTCGTGGATATCCAGTTGGCCGCGGAGGCGGTGGTCCTGCCCGAGGTGGAGACGAAGGCCCGGGGACCGGCGGAGGTCCCCGTGAAGCTGCGCGAGTGGGCGCGGCGCCGGGAGTTCAACGTGGGGGGCAAGTTCTGGGATGACTCTTTGCTGCGTACACTGGAACACCGCAGATTGCCGGAGGTTTTGCAGGGGATCTCGGGCGTCCGGATTATCCGTGGAATGGGGAAGCGGTTCTTGGCGACCGGAGGAGGACGGGCTGGGAGTGGGCCACGGTCCTCCGGTGGGCGACCCATCGATCCGCGGCTGCCAAAGGCCTGTTATGCCGAGATCTATCTGGATGGGGTCAGGCTCGGGTTTGCCGGGGAGCCCCCGAATCTCGACGACATGCCGATCCATCAGATCGCCGCCATTGAGCTCTACCGGTCCCTCTCGGAGATGCCGGTGGAATTCGGGGGTAGGGGTTCGGAGTGCGGTGTCTTGGCAATCTGGACGCGGTAGCGAGGCGTGAGGGGTGACGGTGGAAGCGGAGAGGGCGTCGGCGCAGTCAGGGTTCCCGGGGACGTCCGACGGGGGGGACCAACCGGTTGTGTGATGTCCGGTGAGGCTGAACGTCTCCCTCACAGGGCATCACAGGGTAGTCTGGTCTACGATCCGGGACCCGGGAGGGATTTGTATGTCCCCTGACAGAAGTGGATCTGCACGATCTCCAAGCCACATGATCAGCCACCTGGGCACCATCCCCGTCCTCGCCCTGAAAATGCTTGGCACCGTGACGGCACCCCGCCTCACGGCCCAGGTGGTCCAGGTGCAGACGGTGGACACCATGAGCCGCACGGCGGCCCCGAGCACGGTGGTGTCCCTTCTCCGGGTGGGGAGCGACCAGATCCTTATCCGGATCCTGACCGATGCCCAGGGCCGGGGCACGGTGACCCTGAGCGCACCAGGCACCTACCAGCTTCAGGTGGACCGGATCGGCTACGCCACCACGCTGACAGCCCCGTTCACGGTGGGCGCCCTCACGGACACCCTGATCCAGCGGATCGCGGTGAACCCGGAACGGTTCCTGCTCCCCGAGGTGAGTGTGGTGGCGGGAGAGGTGGCCTGCGGCACCGGTGGGGTGGCGGGTCCCGAACTGGCTGCCATGTGGGAAGAGGCCCGGAAGACCCTCACGGTGACGGCCCTCACTGCGATCTCGGTCCGCCCCCTCCTCGAGCGCTGGCGCTGGGAACGCACGCTAACGGTCCGGGGTCGCCTGCAGGGGGAGAGCCCCGATGTGGTGCAGTACACCCGGGACGCGCCCTTTGTGACGGTGTCTCCCGAGCGCCTCCGGCAATCGGGTTTCGCCGACGTGGGGCGGGACCAGACGCTCTTCTACCTTCCCGATGCCAGTGTGCTGCTGGACGAGGCCTTTCTGGAAACGCACTGTTTTCGGCTCGACACCGAGGAGCGCCGCACCGAGGGGCTCAT
>JBDIWC010000070.1:0-17292 GCA_039794085.1 Gemmatimonadales bacterium | reverse complement strand
GAAACCCTGAAGAGCCCCAAGTGGGATGCCGTCACAGACGCCGTCACACGCACGGCCGGAGCGGGTGTCCGGGGGGCGCCCCAAATATTGTTGCCATTTTGTGTTCAATCTTGTCCGTAAGGGACTATGTCCTATGTCCTATGTCCTATGTCCTATGTCCTATGTCCTATGCCCTATGCCCTATGTCCTGGGTGTTGGGTCTTGGGTGTTGGGTATTGGGAGCTGCGGGGGTGGGCCCATTACCCAGTACCCAATACCCAGAACCCGGTGAGCGGTGGGAGGAGGTGGTATGTCCTGGGAGCGAAATTCGGTCTTCCCAAAACCGGGCCGGTTCCTTAGCTTGAGATAACCTGCCCAGGAGGCCAGCCGATGTCGGGTGTGTTCCGTACCTCCGACGAATTCGACGAACAGGCCCATCGACTCTACAACGAAGGACGTTACGACGAAGCACTCGCGCTGTTGCGCGATGGTCTCGCCCTCTATCCCGAGGCGGTCGACCTGCACGTCGGGACGGCGTATGCCTGGCTTGCCCGTGAGGATGTGGCCTGGGCCCGCCAGGCCTTCGACCGTGCTCTCCAGCTCGACCCGGACCACGAGGACGCGCTCGCCGGGTCCGGGGAATCGCTGCTCAAGATCGGCGAGTTTCCCCGCGCCCTTGCGGCGTTCGAACGGATTCTGACCCTGGGCTTCCAGGAAGACGGCGACCTGATGCTTCAGATCGGGCGCGCGCTTTTCCGGGAAGGTCATTTCGTCCAGGCCCACCGGTTCTTCGATCTCGCCGTCACCGCGCAGCCCGACTCCTCGGATGCCGCGGCGTGTCTCGGCTATACCTGTCACCGGTTGGGCCGGGACGAGGACGGGCTATACTGGGTGCGCCGTGCCTTGGAGATCGAGCCGCGTCACGGTGAGGCGCGAGTCTACCTGGCCAATGCGCTCTACGATCGGGGAGAGAACGAGGCGGCGCTGTACCAGTTGGAACGCACCCTGCCCGAGGACCACGTCGAAGAGCTGGCCATCTGGCGGATCATCGAACTCAAGAAGTGCATCTACCGGCTCCCGGACGACGACCCCGAACTGGTGCCCTGGTTCACCCGGATCTCCGAGTTGGCGGGGGATCCCGATCCCGTGGACGATCTCCTGGCCGAGATCGAGGCCACCCAGCAGGACGGCACCCTGCGGGATCCCCACCAGTTGGAGTTGTTCGGCGCGCTCCTGTCCGGGTTGCAGGCGATGCAGCGACGACCGGGAACCGAGGATACCCACGTGGTGACCACCCTGGGTGGTCTGACCCTTCGCGGCACCTGGGACCAGATCCTCCGCCAGTTCAAGGCGGTGGAGGGCGGCTGGGACCATGCCTCGCTCAGCGAGTTCATGCAGGGGCTCGCCGCCCGCGGCCGCGCGGAAACCGGGGTGGTGATTCCTCTCAGCAACGCCGAGGCGTTCATCCGTGGCAGCATCGCCGCGGGCGTGCTGCGCCTCGTCCAATGACCGGAGCAGGCGCACCCGTCTCCGGATCCTCCTCCCGCTGGACCGCCGGACTCCACCGGCTGGTGTTGCCCAACGGGGCCACGGTCCTCGCCCGGGCGGCGGACCGGCCCGCGGCCGCCGTGATGATCCGCGTCAATGCCGGATACTTCGACGAACCGGATTCCCGGGTCGGTGTGTCCCACGTGCTCGAGCACCTGGTGTTCAAGGGAACGGCACGGCAGCGACCCGGGGATCTGGCCCGAACCATCCGGGCCGCGGGGGGATACGTCAACGCCGCCACCGGCTACGACGGCACGACCTATCACGCAGTGGTGCCGCCCGACCGGTGGGACGAGGCCTGGGATGAGCTCCTCGATGCGGTGACTTCTCCCGCCCTCGATCCCGGCGAACTGGCACGGGAGCTCCGCGTGATCGTGGAGGAGGTGAAGCGGAAGCGGGACACCCCGGGTGCCGTGGCGCTGGAGGCCCTCTACGCCCTCCTCCATGACCGGCATCGCATCCGCCGCTGGCGCATCGGCGAAGAGGAGGCCTTGATGCGCCTGACCTCCGGTCACCTGCGCGAGTTTCACGCGGCACACTATGTCCCCTCCCGGATGGTGGTCACGGTGGTGGCCCCGGGAGATCCGGAACGGATGCTGGCCCGGGTGGCCGAGTCCCTGTCGTCGCTGTCGGCACCCCCGTCACCCATGGATCGGGGACCTGAAGAGACGGTGAGGGAGAGCGGACCGCGCCACCGCGTTCTGCGGGGAGACGTGCGCAGCACCGAGGTGCTCCTCGGGTGGCGCACCGTTCCCCACGACCATCCCGACAACATCCCCCTCACCATGGCCGCGACACTACTCGGAGCCGGCCGTGGAAGCTTCCTGTCCCGGGCTCTCCGGGAGCCGGGATGGGCTACCGGTGCCCGCGCGTTCCAATACACCCCGGCAGGCATCGGCGCCTTCCTCCTCACGGCCCACTGCCGGCCGGCCCGCACGCCGGAGGTTCGGGGACGCCTGGAGTCGGTGGTCCGAACGGTGACGGGAACGTCCGATCTCGCGCCGGAGTTGGCCCGGGCTCGGCGGGTGCTGGCGGCCCGGTGGATTGCCCACCTGGACCGGGTCGAAGGGTTGGCAGCCGCGCTCACCGGGGCCGAGGCCCGGGGGGACGTTCATGGTCTCGACACGGAATACGAGGCGCTCCAGTCAGTCTCGGAGATCCGGGTGCGGGAGGCGATGGAGCGGTGGCTGACGCCGGAGAGCTCGGGGCTGGTGATCTATCAACCGGTCGGCGTGGCGGATCTGGTGTCCCACAGGAACGGGGCCCCTCCGATCCCCCTTCTTCCCGTGCTTCCGTCCGTCACTCCTCCCCCTCCCGTGCGCGTTGCACGCCGGACGGTCCGTGCTCTCCGCCATGCCGCCTGCTCCGGGGTCGATCTGATCGCCTGCCGCCTTCCCGGTACCCGACTCGCCTCGGTTTCCGTGACCCGGCTGCTGCTCCAGGGGGATCCTCCCCACCTCGCGGGACGTGGGATGCTGGCGGTGCGCTCCGCCGCGCGCGGTGCGGGCCCCTACGGTGCCACCGGGCTCCCTCTGGCCCTTGAGCAGATCGGTGGCACCCTCCACGCGTCGTACTCCACCGAAACCTTCGGGTGGCACACCACGGTGCCGCTGGACTCACTGGGTGAGGCGGCAGACCTGCTCCGATGGGTGTCCGAGAGCCCCCGGTATGACGCCGATCAGGTGCGCCACGAACGTGACCTCCAGGTGGACGATGCCCGCCGCCTGACCGACGACATGTCCCGATACCCCTTGCGCCTGGCGCTCAGCGCGCGGTTTCCCGGCCATCGCTACGGGATCCCGCCGGGAGGCACTCCCGAGACGGTGGAGGGTCTTGATGAGGCACTCGTGCGGGAATGGTCTGCGGGGAGGCCAGGGGGCCGCCCGGTGGTCGTGGTGGCGGCCGATCAGGATCCGGATGCGATGCTCGACCGGCTCGCCGCAGGATGGGGTGATCTCGCTGAGTGTTGCTCTGGACTGGGGGGCCTCCACCCCGAGCCCGAACCAAGACCCGGGCAGGTGGTGGAGGAGCGTGACCGGGCGCAGTCGGCGATCGCGATGATCTTTCCCGGTCCCGATCGTGGGTCGGTGGCCCGCTTTGCCGCGGAATGCTGGGGCGCCCTGGCGGGGGGACTGGGAGGACGACTCTTCGAGGCACTCCGTGATCGCCGCTCATTGGCCTACTCCGTGACCGCCGGTCCCTGGTGCCGCCGTGAGGCGGGAGGAATCGTGGTGGGCCTCGCCACCTCCCCCCAGCGCGAGGACGAGGCCCGGGAGGCGATCCTGGGCGAACTGGCCCGGTTTCGCGACGAGCCTCCCGGCGAGGACGCACTCTCCCGGGCACGGCAATACCTCATCGGGCAGGATCAGGTGGCCCGGCAGTCGCCCGGCGTGGTGGCGGGGGACATCGTGGATGCCTGGCTCTCCGGATCGGGGCTGGAGGAAGTGGGCACTACGGCGGCGGCGCTGGGCGCGGTCACGGTGGATGACATCCACGCGCTGGTCTCCGAGTCGTTTGATCCCGACCGACGCACGGAAGGGGTGGTTCGGGCCCGGCGGAAGTGTTGATCCGGGGTGCGGGCGTGTAAGTTTCCGCCCGCATGAAGGCATCCGGCATCGAGAGCAACCTGCGTGACACCCCGGCCTGGACGCCGGCGGATCTGATGACGGCGATCCGGTTTCCCCTGGCCCTGGCCTTTGTCCTGGTGCCCGGCACCGCCGCGCGGATCGTGATTCTGGCCGTCGCGGCCGCCTCGGACCTTGCGGATGGCTGGCTGGCGCGGCGTTACGGAGCTTCCCGCGCGGGGACCTTCCTCGATCCGGTGGCCGACAAGGTCTTCATGGCGTCGGCCTTCGGGGTCGTGCTGGTGGAGGGGACGCTGACCTGGCTGGAGATCGTCGCGGTGCTGTTGCGTGATCTCGCCGCCACCGGTGCCTTCCTCGCCACGGTGGTGTTCGGCCGACCCGCGGCCATTCCCGCCCGGCTGGGCGGAAAGATGGTGACGGTGGGACAGCTGTTGACGCTGCTGGCCTTCCTGGTCGAGTCGTCCTACCTCCGTCCGATGGCCTGGGCCACGGGAGGCATCGCCGTGTACGCGGTGTGGGACTACACCCGGGTGGCCCGGGTGGCACACCGCACGTTGGGGCGTGAGTGCGGTCCCACCACAGGAGAACCATGAGCGACGCGACACGCACCATCACACTCGACTGGACGGGCGCCCTCACTTTTCGCGGAGGGCCCCCCGGAGCGCCCCCGATCGATCTCGACGGCGACGTGATCCGGGCGCCGGGGCCGATGCACGGGCTGCTGGTGGCCCTGGCCGGCTGCGCCGGAGCCGACGTGGTGAGCATTCTCCCCAAGATGCAGGTCGACCTGACGACCTGCCGCATCGAGGCCACCGGGGAGCGGCACCCCGAGCCGCCCCGTCGGTACGTGTCGCTCCATCTGCACTTTCACCTGGCGGGGAGCGGTCTCGACGAGGTCAAGGCCCGCCGGGCGATCACGCTCTCCCTGGAGACCTACTGCTCGGTGCGCCACTCCCTCGACCCTTCGATCCCCCTGACCTGGGACCTCACGCTCGGATGACTCACCGCTCTTCCAGCTTCCAGGACCTGATCCTCCGGCTGCAATCCTGGTGGGGGCGACACGGCTGCGTGCTGCTCCAGCCGTACGACCTCGAAGTCGGGGCCGGAACCTTCCACCCGGCGACGACGCTGAGAGCTCTCGGTCCCTCGCCGTGGAATGCGGCCTACGTGCAGCCCTCCCGGCGGCCCACCGACGGACGGTATGGCACCAACCCCAACCGTCTCCAGCACTACTATCAGTTTCAGGTGATTCTCAAACCCTCCCCTGACGACATCCAGGACCTGTATCTCGGGAGCCTGCGGGAACTCGGCATCGACCCGCGGCTCCACGACATCCGTTTCGTCGAGGACGATTGGGAAAGCCCGACGCTGGGTGCCTGGGGTCTCGGGTGGGAGGTCTGGTGCGACGGAATGGAGGTGTCGCAGTTCACCTACTTCCAGCAGGTCGGCGGGTTCGACTGCCGACCGGTGGCGGGCGAGCTGACCTACGGACTCGAACGGCTGGCCATGTATGTGCAGGGGATCGAGAACGTGTATGACCTCGACTGGAACGGCCAGGGGGTCACCTACGGCCAGGTGTTCCACCGGGCCGAGCAGGAGTTTTCCACCTGGAACTTCGAGGTCGCCGACACCGAGACGCTGGCGCGCCACTTCGCCGATGCCGAGGCGGAATGCGGCCGGACTCTGCTGCGGGGTCTCGCGCTTCCCGCCTACGACCAGTGTCTCAAGGCAAGTCACCTCTTCAACCTGCTCGATGCGCGCGGGGCGATCAGCGTGACCGAGCGCCAGGCCTTCATCGGTCGGGTCCGGGCGCTGGCCAAGGCCTGCTG
Organism: Gemmatimonadales bacterium; assembly: GCA_039794085.1. Classification (GTDB taxonomy): domain Bacteria; phylum Gemmatimonadota; class Gemmatimonadetes; order Gemmatimonadales; family GWC2-71-9; genus OFTM291. The sequence goes on along the minus strand of JBDIWC010000070.1, from coordinate 11,351 downwards.
TGAAGCCTGGTTGGCGGAGGAGCGCCATGACTGATCTGCTGCTGGAACTCGTCTCCGAGGAGATCCCCGCCCGGATGCAGGGGCCGGCCCGGGAAGCCCTGGTGCGCGGGGTGACCGGTGTGCTCGCCGAGGCGGGTCTGGCCTGGACGGCCGAGACCGTGCGGTCCTTCTCCACCCCGCGGCGGATCGCGGTCCTGATCCCGGGTGTCCCCGACCGGCAGGAGGATCGGGTGGTGGAGCGCCGGGGCCCCCGGGAGGACGCCCCCGCCGCGGCGCGCGACGGTTTCCTGCGCGGCCTCGAAGGGAGTCGTTTCACCATCGAGACCCGCGCCGAGACGAAGGGCGCCATTCTCGTGGCACGCATCGAGGAGCCGGGACGACCCACCGCCGAGCTGCTGGCCGCGGCGCTGCCGGATGTGCTGCAGCGGTTCCCCTGGCCCAAGTCGATGCGGTGGGGGTCACACGACGTGAAGTGGGTTCGTCCTCTCCAGGCCATCGTCTGTCTGTTCGGCGACGATGTCGTTCCCTTCCGGTTCGGACCGGTCGCCAGCGGACGGGCCACCGTGGGGCATCGTCTCCATGGCCCCGGTCCCCTCCTGGTTCCAAATCCCGCGGCGTATCCCGGCGTGCTGGAACCGGCGCGGGTGATCGCCTCGGTGGAGGCGCGGCGGGCCCGGGTGGCGGAGGGAGCCGAGACGGTGGCCCGGAAGGCGGGGCTGGCCCTGGTGCCCGACCCGGGCCTGGTGGACGAGATCACCGGGCTCGTGGAGTGGCCGGTTCCGCTTCTGGGTGCCATCGATCCCGCCTTCATGGACGTGCCGCCGGAGGTTCTCGTCACGACCATGCGGCAGCATCAGAAATATCTGGCGCTGCGGAATCCGGATGGGACCCTGGCGCCGCATTTCATCGTGATGGCCAACCTGGACGCCGAGGACGGGGGCGCCGCGATCCGCCGTGGCAACGAGCGGGTGCTGCGGGCCCGGCTCTGGGACGCCCGTTTCTTCTGGGACCAGGACCGGGGCCAGCCGCTGGAGTCCCGGCTCGATGCCCTGGACCGGATGGTGTTTCACGCCCGGCTCGGTTCGCTCCGGAATCGGGCACTCCGGCTGGAGAATCTCTCACGAATCCTTGCTGCGTCCGTTCCCGGGGCCGACATGGAGCGAAGTGCCCGGGCCGGACGGCTCGCCAAGGCGGACCTGGTGACGGGCCTCGTGGGGGAGTTTCCCGAACTGCAGGGCGTGGTGGGTGGGTACATCGCCCGGGCCCACGGGGAGCCGGAGGACGTGGCCCGGGCCATCGGGGAACACTACGCCCCGCGGGGACCCGACGAGGCGTGCCCGACCCGACCCACAAGCGTGGTGGTGGCCCTGGCCGAGCGGCTCGACTTGCTGACGGGATTCTTCGCCCGGGAGCAGCGGCCGACAGGATCCAAGGACCCCTTTGCTCTGCGCCGGGCCGCGCTCGGCGTGATCCGCCTGGTGCTGGACAACAGGCTCCGCCTCTCCCTGCGGGAGGCGTTCCGGGCCGCCTGGGCCGGGTATGGGGCGCTGCTCGACGGGGTGGATCGGGAGCAGGTCATCCAGGACCTGATGGGTTTTGTCGCCGATCGCCTCAAGGTGCATCTCCGGTCTCTGGGAACTCGCCACGACCTGATCGCCGCGGTGCATGGAGACGGGGCCGACGACGACCTGGTCCGCCTGCTCCGGCGCATCGATGCCCTCGGGGTCTTTCTCGACGGGGAGGAGGGACGGAACCTCCTCGCGGGAGTTCGCCGGGCCGGGAACATCGTGGCGATCGAGGAGAAGAAGGATGGGACGTCCTGGGAGGGTGCCGTCGACCCGGCCTGGCTGCGGGATCCGGCGGAACAGTTGCTGCACGCGGCTCTCGCCGCCGCCGACCCCGCGCTGCAGCAGGCGATGGCTCAGGAGGACTTCGGGGGGGCGATGACGATTCTCGCCGGGCTCCGGGCCCCGGTCGACCGGTTCTTCGACGCGGTCCTGGTGAACGACCCCGATCCCGCTCTTCGGGGGAACCGGCTCCGGCTGCTGTCGGGGATCCGGTCCGCCTTCCGCCGGATTGCCGACATCGACGCGATCGAAGAAGTCCTGTAAAACGGGCCACGCCGCAGGGAGCGGCATGGCCCGTGGGGGTCGTGATTCCGACCGGATCAGGCTTCGGGAGCCCCGACCGGTTCGGTGGGGCGGTTTGCCATCACGATCGGCCGGCAGAAGCGATCGCCGAGGGTCCGGAGGCGGGTGATGTCCTCCTCCGTGAGGTCGGCATAGCGATCCGCCAGGTACTGCAGGGTATCGTCGAGCCACTCGTTCCGATGCACTTCATCGGCGTCGATGACGCCGCACCGGAGGATGTGGCTGAACAACTCGTCCCGGGCCTGGTCCAGCACGGATTCGTTATGTACCGGGTCGGGACGGGGTTTCTTGCGGGTTTTCTGATCGTTCGGGTTCCTCGACATGCACCTTCCTTGGTCTTGTGCGGAATGGCTACTCGTTTCCAGAACCGCAATATAGGTACTTTGCACCATTTCGTGCAAACCCGGGGCCCGGAGTGTCTCCCGTCCCCGGTCGTGGTTAGATTGGATCGCGATGGAATCCGATGGTGAGCAGGTCTATGGTACGGCGCGAGCTCGGGAACTCGAGGCGATGCTCCGGGCACTGGCCGAGCGGCTGCGGGAGCTGGATCGTGCCGGTCGGTTGCTGGACGCGTCCACGGAACTGCTGGAGCGCCTCGGGACGATCCGATCGGAGCTTTTTCATTACGAAGTGCGCCTGACCTACGATACCCCCGAGGTGGCCGAGCATCGGCGGCTGGTTGACGACGCGGGGACCGGGTGGACCCCGGACAACGACATCACCGATACAGACGAGGATGACGAGACATGGCACAGGCACGACCCTCAATGACTCGGTTCTATCTCCTGCTCCTGGCGGTGGCGGTGGCCGGGGGCGGCGCCCTCTGGTGGGTGGTCCGTGGCTCGGCCCCGAAGAGCATTCCGGCCAACATCGAGGTGAGCGCCGCGGACACGGCCGGCTTCCGGGGCTACATCCTCGGCTCCGATACCGCACCGGTCGAGATCACCGAGTTCGGCGACTACCAGTGTCCGGCCTGTGGTCAGTTCGAGCAGATGCAGTTCCCCACCGTGCGGGCCCAGCTGGTGGAAACCGGCCGGATCCGCTGGCGCTACATGGACTTCCCCCTCGACAACATCCATCGGTGGGCCCGTCTCGCCGCTCACGCGGCCGCCTGTGCCGATGAACAAGGACATTATTGGCCGATGCACGAGTTGCTGTTCCGCAATCAGGCCGTGTGGTCCAATGATTCCCGGGCCGGTTCACTCTTCCGGGACTATGCCGGCCAGGTCGGGGTCGATCCGGGCCAGTACGACAGCTGCATGAATGACATCAAGTACGCCGGCCGCATCCAGGCGATGGCGGAGCAGGGGATCCGGACCGGGGTCAACGCCACCCCGACCCTCCTGATCGGGGGACGGCTCTACAACTACATCGGGTCGGATCAGATCAAGGCCCTGGTGGATTCGCTCGAGCAGGCCGCCACGCCGTGACCCCCCGCATGGGCTCGGCCCTGCTCGCTCTGGTCGGCGTGCTGGTGTCCACCTATCTGTATCTCTACAAGCTTGGGCTGCTCGGCGCCATCGCCTGCGGCACCGGGGGGTGTGAGACGGTCCAACTCAGCGAGTACAGCAGGTTCCTCGGGATCGAGGTGCCGCTGATCGGCCTTCTCGGGTATCTGGCGATTCTCGGGGTGGCCCTGGCTGGCATCCAGCCAAAGTGGGAGTCGGCGCGATGGCCGGCGCAGGCTCTCCTGGGGCTCACGAGCGGCGGTGTGGCGTTCACGGTGTACCTGACCTGGATCGAGCTCTTCGTGCTGCACGCCATCTGTCGCTGGTGCGTGGGCTCCGCCGTCATCATCGTCCTCCTCTTTGCTCTCGCCCTCCTCGACTTCCGGCGGTCACGCCACGCATGAGCACCCATCCGACGCGTGAACCCCCCCGGGGGCGTGCCCTGGCCGCGCTCTCCCTGGGGGCCCTCGGGGTGGTCTATGGAGACATCGGCACCAGCCCGCTCTACGCCGTTCGGGAAGCCTTCGACGGGGAGCATGGAGTGCCGGTCACGCCCGACAACATTCTCGGGATCCTGTCCCTGATTTTCTGGTCGATCAACTTCCTCATTTCGTTCAAGTATGTCGTCCACATGATGCGGGCGGACAATCAGGGCGAGGGAGGCATCATGGCGCTCATGGCCCTGCTCTCGGGCCCCGAGCACCAGACGCGGCGGCGTACCGCGCTGCTCCTGGTCGGCCTGTTTGGATCGGCTCTGCTCTATGGGGACGGGGTGATCACCCCCGCCATTTCCGTCCTGGGAGCCATGGAGGGGCTGGCCGTTGCCGCGCCCGCCCTGGGGGACCTGGTGCTCTGGATCAGCCTCGCGATCATCGTGGGCCTCTTCATGGTCCAGCGCCATGGCACCGGGCTGGTCGGGGCTCTGTTCGGACCGGTGACGACGATCTGGTTCGCGTGCATTGCCGTTCTGGGCCTGGTCAGCATCGTTCAGGAACCCGCTGTTCTGGCGGCGCTGTCTCCGCACCACGCCCTTGGGTTCTTCCTTCGCAATGGATTCGAGGGTTTTCTCGTCCTGTCGGCGGTGGTGCTCGTGGTCACGGGTGGGGAGGCGCTCTACGCGGATATGGGGCACTTCGGCAAGCGCCCGATCCGGGTCGCCTGGTTCGCCGTGGTGCTTCCTGCCCTGCTGCTCAACTACTTCGGACAGGGCGCACTCCTGCTGCGGGATCCGGAGGCGGTGCACAACGCCTTCTACAATCTGGTGCCCCGGTGGGCTCTCTATCCGATGATCATCATCGCCACGGGGGCGGCGATCACGGCGTCGCAAGCTCTGATCAGCGGGGCGTTTTCCCTGACCCACCAGGCGGTCCAGCTCGGCTTCAGTCCACGCGTCACGATCGTGCACACCAGCCGATCCGAAAAAGGACAGATCTACATTCCCGAGGTGAACTGGGCCCTGATGGTGGCCTGCGTGACCCTGGTGCTCGGGTTCAAGAGCTCCTCAAATCTGGCGGCCACCTACGGGGTGGCCATCACCGGCACCATGGCCACCACCACGCTGTTGTTCATGGTGGTGGCCCGCTCTCGCTGGAAGTGGCCGCTCTGGAAGGTTGTCTCCCTGGGTGGTCTCTTTCTGGTCGTCGATTTGTCCTTCGCCGCCGCCAATCTGGAGAAGATTCCGAGCGGCGGGTGGATCCCGTTGGCCATCGCGGCCACCGTCTATGTGCTCATGAGTACCTGGAAGCGGGGACGCGCGCTGCTCTTCCGTCACACCCGGGAGCACTCGATGCCGCTCGATGCCTTCATCCAGGATGTCGGCCGGCACGGCACGCACCGGGTGCCCGGAGTGGCGGTGTTCATGTGCAGCGATCCGACGGTGGCCCCGGCGGTGCTTCTCCATCATTTGAAGCACAACAAGGTGCTGCACGAGAAACTCGTGTTGATGTCGGTGGAGACGGAGAACGTTCCCACGGTGGATCCCGCGGACCGTGTCATCTTTCGTGACTGCGGCCACGGTTTCTATCAGGTGATCGCGAAGTACGGTTTCATGGAGACGCCGGATGTGCCCGGCATCCTGAAGAAACTCCAACCCCTTGGCATCACGGCTACGATGATGCACACCACCTTCTATCTCGGCCGGGAGACCCTCCTCCCCACCGGTCGCGCCCGGTTCGCCGGCTGGCGCAAGCGCCTCTTCATCCTCATGACCCGCAACGCCCGAAGCGCCACGGCCTTCTTCGGGCTGCCCCCCAACCGGGTGGTGGAACTGGGTGCGCAGGTGGAGCTCTGAACAGCAGGTGGTAGGCGGGTATTGGGTGTTGGGTGTTGGGTAGTGGGTAGATACCCAACACCCAACACCCAACACCCAATCCCCACCCCCCCCCGCCTTGCGCCCGACCCATGCGCGGTATATCATATGAACAGTCGTTCATGTGAGGCTGCCATGTCACCCAGAACAACCGCCCGTCCCGAGTTTTCCGACCTCTGCGACGTCCGCCTCGTCAATCAGCGGAACGTCGAGCAGACTCGCCGCGACATGAAACCCGCCGAGTCCGTCATGCTCCTCGCCGAGACCTTCCGGACCCTCGGCGACCCCAACCGCCTCCGCATCGTGTGGGCCCTCTCTCGCGCCGAGCTCTGCGTCTGCGACCTCGCCGCCGCGCTCGGCATGTCCCCGTCCGCCGTCTCCCACTCCCTCCGCGCCCTCCGACAGCTTCGCCTCGTCCGCTATCGCCGGGAGAACAAGACCGCGTACTACCGCCTCGACGACGACCACATCTCCCACCTCGTGGCCGACGGCTTCGAGCACGTCGATGAACGGGTCTGAGACCACCCGCCCCCGGCAATTCCGGGTGGGCGGGATGGACTGTCCCTCCTGCGCCGCCAGCGTGGAACGGGCACTCGGCACCCTCCCCGGGATCGGTGAGGTTCGGGTGGACGTGATGCGGGGGACGGTCCATGTGGCGGGGGGTCCCGAGGCACCACCCAACGTCAGGGTGGTCGCTGCCATCCGCCGGGCCGGCTACAAGGTGATCGACACTCCCGACGGTTTACCCGCGCAGGGAAAGGGTCGCCTGTACGCCGCGATCGCGGGTGGTGTCCTGCTGGGCGCGGGCCTCGTCGTGTCCTGGACCGGCGGGGCTCCCGCCCTCGCGGTGCCGCTCCTCGCCACGGCCACGCTGATCAGCTCCTGGTACGTGATCCCGCGCGCCCTCGGCTCCCTCCGGAGCCGCGCCCTCGACATCCATGTGCTCATGACCGTGGCCGCGATCGGGGCCGCGATCATCGGACAGTGGGGCGAGGCCGCCGCCGCCATGTGGCTCTTCGGCGTGGCGCAGTGGCTCGAGGGGTATGCCGTGGGCCGGGCCCGGCATGCGATCACCGCGCTCATGCAGGTCATCCCGAGTGAGGCCACGGTCCGGCGCGAGGGACGGGACGTCCGGGTACCGGTCGAAGGAGTCGGCCTCGGAGAACAGATCCTGATCCGCCCCGGTGATCGGGTGCCGCTCGATGGCGTGATTCTCAGCGGGAACTCGTCGCTCGACCAGTCCCCCATCACGGGAGAATCTGTACCGGTGGATCGGGAGCCCGGCATGTCGGTCTACGCGGGGTCGATCAACGGGGCGGGGAGCCTCGAGGTGGAGGTCACCCACCGCGCCGACGACACCAGCCTCGCGCGGATCCTCCACGCCGTCGAGGAGGCCCAGGCCTCGCGGGCTCCCTCGCAGTCGTTCGTGGACCGGTTCGCCGCCATCTACACACCTCTGGTGGTCCTGCTCGCCCTTGGGGTCGCCGTCGTTCCGCCGCTTCTTACCGGGGCAGGGTGGGACATGTGGGTGACGCGGGGACTGACCCTGCTCGTGGTGGCCTGTCCCTGTGCCCTCGTCATTGCCACCCCCGTCACCATCACCAGCGGCCTGGCCGGTGCCGCCCGGCATGGGGTGCTCATCAAGGGTGGCGCTCAGCTCGAGTCCCTGGCCGAGATCACGGCGGTGGTGTTCGACAAGACCGGAACCCTCACCGAGGGTCGCCTCGCGGTGACCGACATCGTGGCTCTGAACGGGATCTCCGAAGCGGAAGTCCTGCGGCTTGCCGCGGGCGTGGAGCAGCACTCCGAACATCCGGTGGCCCGAGCCATCGTGAGCCGGGCACTGGAGCAGGGAATCGCGCCGCCGGAACCGTCCGGGTTTGCGGCGATGTCGGGAAGCGGAGCCCACGCCCATGTCGAGGGACGGGACCTCTTCCTTGGCAACCTGCGCGTGTGCGAGGAACTCGGCAACTGCCACACCGCGGCCCACGCCCTGGTGGAACGCTTTGCCACCGAGGGGAAGACCGGCGTGCTGCTGATGGACCGTGAGGGCCCGATCGGCGCCCTGGCCCTCGCGGATACCGTCCGGGAGTCGGCCGGCCCGGCGGTCGAGGCGCTCCGGGCGCGCGGCATCGGGGTGGTTGCCATGCTCACCGGCGACAACCGGGCGGTGGCCGAGTCAGTGGGCCGCACGCTGAAGCTGGACGCAGTGCACGCCACTCTCCTCCCGGGGGAAAAGCGGGAGGCGGTACTGGCGCTGCAGCGGGCCGGACATCGAGTCGGAGTGGTGGGAGACGGGATCAACGACACACCCGCCCTCGCGTCCGCCGACGTGGGCATCGCGATGGGGGTGGCCGGCACCCCGGCGGCACTCGAAGTGGCCGATGTGGCCCTCATGGGAGAGGATCTCACCGCCCTTCCCGCGGCGCTCGGTCGTGCCCGCCGCACCCGATCGATCCTGCGTGCCAACCTGATCCTGGCACTGGGTTTGAAGGGGATCTTCCTGGTCCTGGCCGGGGCCGGAGTGGCCACCCTCTGGATGGCGGTGGCGGCGGACACCGGCGCGTCGGTCCTGGTGGTGGCCAATGCGCTGAGGGCCATGGGGGGGAGGGGCAGGGGGTAGGGGGTAGGGGTGTTGGGTGTTGGGTGTTGGGTATTGGGTATTGGGTATTGGGTATTGGGAACTGCGGGGGTGGGCCCATTACCCAGTACCCGATACCCAGAACCCGCGGTGTTGGGGCGGTAGGCGATAGGGGCGACGTGCCTGCGTCGTCCGGGCCCGAGGTGGAAACGATGGGCGGCGAGCGTGTTGTTCTGTGTCCTGTGTCCTATGTCCTATGTCCTATGTCCTATGTCCTATGTCCTATGTCCTCCGTCCTACGCCCTGGGATCCACGCCATGAACGTCCTCTTCATCTGCACCGGCAACTCCTGCCGCTCGATTCTCGCGGAGGCCACCTGCCGTCACCTTGCGCCCCCGGACTGGCGGGTGATGAGTGCTGGGAGCCACCCCGTGGGCTTCGTTCATCCGAGGGCGCTTGCGCTGCTGGCCCGGGAGGGGATCTCCGCCGAGGGGTGCGCGAGCACCTCCTGGGATGACCTCCCCGAGGCCCCCGATGTGGTGATCACCGTCTGCGACTCGGCGGCGGGGGAGGCATGCCCCGCGTATCTGGCGCCCGCGATCAGGGCGCACTGGGGAGTGGCGGATCCGGCCCGGGCCACCGGGACCGATGCCACGATCGACGCCGCCTTCGAGGAGGCCTATCGGATTCTCAGGTCCCGCATCGAGGCAATGCTGGATCTCCCCGAAGCGGTGCTGGTTGGGGAGCGCGGCCGGTTGGAGGCGGAACTCCAGAGAATTGCCGACCTGCCCCCGTAACGGGATGCCTTCCGGCGGTATTTCGAGGTGGTGCCGGAACCACGGTTTCCCAACCCCTCGCCCGGCGGCGGCATGGATACCCGGTTCGTGATCACCGAGGCGTCGCTGGAGTGGGGTGGGCTGTTCGATGTGGCGAAGGACGCGCAGTGGCGCAACCCCCACAGGACCCACCGCGATGGTGAGCACATGGATGTCAGGTCAACGACACTGGGTCGTGGGCAGCGGGACAGGTTCCTGCTTCTGTGCGAAAGAGCTCGTATCCGCTGTGTACCCGAAACGGCTCCCAGTCACTTCCACCTGTCCCCGATGAGGTAGCGATGCAAACATCACGTTTCCTCAAGACGGTGGCTGCCGTGGTAGTTATGGCCATGGGTGGTCGACCTGCGGATGCGCAAAATCTTGTACGCGATGCAACCACTGGGAACTATCTGCTCACCTATACCGATCTGGAGGGCAATGCACATTCGGTGATAGTAGAGCCGAGAGACAAGGTCCGCCCTGACGTAGTTCTCGCTGTTGAGCCCCAGGTCGGCTCCCTCGGATACCGCTACGTCCTGACCAATAGCGTCGGAGCGATCCAACCCTTGGTGAGTGTGACGGTCCCATGCCCCGGTGCTGACCCCACACTTCTGGTCACAGCACCGCCGACGTGGAGCGCAGAGGTGGTTTCTCGCGCAGGCACCACTACGTGTGAGTTCGTGTTTCGAGAGGCCTTATTGGAGCCCGGCCAGACGATCCGCGACCTGCTGATTCTGTCCGCGAACCACCCGGCGATTGCCGAGGCCAGGGCTTATGGAAGCGTGGAGACGATAGGTCTCCCCACGCCTGTTGAGGAAACACCGGACACTGTCTATCAGCTCTTGGACCGTGTTCAGGGATTTGGGTTCTTCACCGGCGGCGGTTTGGCTGTGCCGGTGGTCGCTCCGGTCCGCCCTCCCGGAGCGCTCGCTGATCCGGGGCCGGGACTGGATTCGGTGGCGGCAGATCTCTCCCAGAGCTGCGCCCTGGGATGGATCGTCGATCCAAGCACCTGCGCCGCACTCGCCGCCCACCTGGACCAGGCGCGCCAAGCCCTGAGCCAAGGCGATGCAACCGGTGCTCGGGCGGAAGTGGAACGTTTCCTGGCGAGCCTCACTGGGGCACATGGCCCGGGGCTTCCGGTGAACGACAATGCCTTTTGGCTGCTCACGGTGAACGCCGAGTTCATCCGAGACCTCCTGCCGGCCGGGAACACGACCGTGACCCTCGCCTTGGGCACTGATACCTACCTCCGGTCCGGCAGCCCGAACCAAAACCAAGGCACCGAACCGATCCTCCGGCTTGACTCGGCGGCCGTGGCCACCGCGGCCGGGAGCGGGACCGTGACGAGCGCCCGGCTGGAGCTCACACCATCACCCTGAACGCCGACAACTGGGGCTCCACCGGCCGGACCATCGACCTGCACCGCCTCACCCAGGCGTGGACCGAAGCGGGGGCCACCTGGAACTGCGGGGATGACCTGGATCCCGGCAACCAGAAACCGGACTGTCCCCTCTCGGCCTGGGAGATGGGCGGGGCGGGTCCCCATCCGTGGATCGCCACCCCGACCGCCACAAAGCTGATCACCAATGGCCTGCGGGGCGTCATCACCTTCGACATCACCGCCGACATTCAGGCCATGCTCGGTGCGGGTTCGCATCCTGGCTGGATCCTGAAGAAGTCGGAGGAAGGCTCGATCGGGCGCGTGGAGTTCGGCTCTCGGGAAAGCGCCACACCCCCACGCCTTGTCCTGGAGATCCGCCCGTAGGGGTGCGGGACCGGCCCCGTGTGAGGCGGCTGGTTGTGTCAGAGGGATGACACTCACGCCGCGTGTAGGAAGTCGTTATTGACAGATCTCCGGTCACGTCGTACGTTGGAATCATCCAGGCCATGCCCGGTGCAGGAGGGCATGGTGTCCATCGACCCGAGGACAATGGAGGCGTGATGCGGGTGTTGTCGTTGCGCAGTGTGCTTGCGATGGGCCTGGCGGCCACGGCTGTGTCCTGTGGTGACAGCCCAACCGCCCCGGGAGATCCCCCCCCCCCCCCC
>JBDIWC010000069.1:0-17850 GCA_039794085.1 Gemmatimonadales bacterium | reverse complement strand
ACCCCTCGTCCAGCAGCACACGGGCGTCGGGAGCATAGAAGGTGTCGAGGGAATCACCCAGCACGATGTACCCGCGATCCCGAAGCTCTCCCGGCGGCGCGCTCACAAAAGGGGCTCCCCGGGTGTACTCCACCAGGTTCGCCTGCTCCCCTCGCTCCCGCTGGTTGCGGTCCAGGAGGCGCACCCACCGCCACCGCTGCAGCAGCGGTTGGACCGACTCCTCGGTCAGCACCGTGGCCGTCAGCGCCTTGCGCGCTTCCTCCCACACGGCCACCAGGTCGGCCCCGTCCACTCCCCCGGCGGCACACGCCACCTCCCGCGAGGCCACGTTCACTTCGGGGAGGATGAAGGGTTGGGCCACCATCGCCAGTCGGTGCCGGACCGTGTCGGATACTGTCTCGATGGCAAACGCAGGAGTGGTGGCTCGGCGGGCGCCGATCTGGTCGGCCTCCAGGAGGAAGGTGCCGAGTCCCATCGCGGTAAACCGGGTCCGGCCCTGCAGGTCGGTGAGGCGTCGTTCCACCAGGGTGCCGTCGGCGCGCCGCAGAGCCACGATCGCGCTGGGGGCGGGGAGGCCACCCACCGACTCCACCACGCGGACATCCACGACCTGGGCCTGGAGCACCCCGGCGGGCAGCCCAAGTCCGACCAGGCACGCGGTCCACGTGGGCAGGAATCCCCGGCGAGCGGGTCTGTCGTTCATCATACACTCCACCTTTCCCTGCGGGTCCCCAGCCGACAACCAGTCAGGGGAGACGCCCGGCCCCCCGGACCCCACACACTCGATCACTCGAAGGGGGGAGGGAGGGAAGAGGAGCGGGAAGTGAGATCGGGCCGGAGGGGGAGGGTCGCGGATGGGCAGTTAGCAGTGTGTGAGCGACAGACGATCCTGTCCCATAGTCTTTCCGGCTACCGATTCCCGCCCACCCGGGTCCAGATGGCGAGGACTCCGCAAATCGACCCTGGCGAATTGAGCTCCACGGGCATTTCTGAGGCGGAGCGATAGAGCTCCATCGCGGCAATCTGATGGATGGGGATGTCATCCAGGTTCGGCGGGGTGCCGGTGAACGCGAGCCGGATGCCATCCAGAAAGATCGTAGCATAGCATGCCCTCGGGACATCGTTAAGATCTCCGCGAGGATCGCGCTTGTTACGACCGAGGCTGACACCAGCCCGTCCTCCCCCGGTGGCGAGAAACCGCCCTCCTCGAGCACGGATGATCCGCACTCCCGAGACCGACTGCAGCACCTCCGGCAGCCGCCGGTATTCCTGGGTCCGCAGCAGCGAGTCATCCCAGAACTTCCCCCCCACGTTGAACTCCCGGCGCCGGGCCCACTCCCGGAGCTTCACCGGCACCTCCTCCGGCCCCCGCGCCTTCGTCTCCAGTTCCGGCAGCACGAACGCTTCCGCGGCGAGTTGCGCGTCGACCACCACGGTATCGCGCAGGAAGGATCGAAACACGGTGAGCGGTTGGTACCCGATCCGCCGGAACACCACCTGGTAGCGGCCACGCGGCACATCCCTCACCTCGTAGCGTCCCGCTCCATCGGTCACCGTCCGCCGGCCTGCCTCCGCCAGCGCCACCTCCACCGCTGCGAGCCCCGCCCCGGCCGTGTCCACCACCCGGCCCCGCAGGAGGGGCGACAGGGAGGGAGCCGCCGCCACCACCGCCTTCACCGGGACCCGAACCTGAACCTGGGTCAACGACCCCTCCGCCTTCGCCAACGTCGCCGCTTGTGTCTCCGGTTTCCCCGCCTGTACCGCGAGACGGGTGCCGATCGGAATTCCGCAGAACGCCACCAGACCGTCCCTATCGCTCGTGCCCTCGATGGTCACCGCCGGTCGCTCCACCCGGAGCCCCCGTCCGTCCCCCACCCGAACCGTTTGGGTCGCCCACTCCCCCGCCGTGACCACCACCGGCGCCTCGGCCACCGCCAGCGGACGGCCCTCCTCCACCACCTGTACCACCACCACACCGAGTCCACCAGCCGATGCCGGCGTGGGGCCACACACCCTCGGATTGCCCGGCGCCGGCGTCTCCCCGTCCGCTCCCCCCAGATCGGGTACGGCCCGCGCCTTCCCGCCACTCACGTGCCACGCCACCAGGGCACCGCCCCGCCGGTCCGGCGAGCGTCGCCCCGTGAAGCTTCCGTCCCGAACCGCGCCGAGCACCGGGGTCTGCACGTACCATTCGTCCACGATCCACCCTCCGTCCGCGATCGGCGCCAGCGACACCACTCCCCCCGGGCGGTGGGTCTGGAGTTCGGCTGGGAGATTCGTGTAGCGGAAGGTGATCTCCTGCAGGGCCGCCTCGCTCCGACGGATCCAGAGCACGCCCTCGATGTCCGGCACGGTGCGGTCGGGCAGCGGCACGAAGCGCAGTCCGATGAGCCCCTCGGTGCGGCGCTCCTCGGTGTCGAGCCGAAAACAGTGCGTTTCCAGAAAGGCCTCGTCCAGCAGCACGCTGGCATCGGGAAGGTAGAAGAGCGCCTGGTCCCGCCCCACGTCGGCGAACCCCGATTCCCGCAGGCGCGCGGGGGACACCGTGACAAAGGGGGCCTCCCGGGTGTACTGCACCACGTCGGGGCGCTCCCCCTGCAGGCGCCCCCGCACGGTCAGCGTGCGTTCCCAGCGCCAGCGCTCGAGGAGGGGCCGCACTGAGGTAGCTGTGAGGGCCGCCACCGTGAGGGTCTTCCGGGCCTCTTCCCACACGGCCACCAGTTCAGGACCCGCCACCCCACCGGCGCTGCAGGCGACTTCCCCCGCCACCACACCCATCTCGGGGAGCAGGAACCGCTCCGGGTTCACCGCGATCCGCTGGATCAGGGTATCGGCGACTGTGTGCACGGTGAAGGGGGCTGTCACCGTGGTGGCGTAGCCGATCCGATCCACCCGGAGCCGGTAGGTGCCCGGTCCGCTCAGGATCACCGTGCCCCGGCCCTGGGCATCGGTCAGGATTCGGATCAGGATCTGGTCGCTCCCCGCCCGCAGAAGGGACACCACGGTGCTCGGTGCCACCGTGCGGGTCACCGTATCCACCGTCTGCACTTGGACAACCTGGGCCGTGAGGCGGGGTACCGTCACGGTGCCCAGCATGGTCAGGGCGAGGACGGGGATGGTGCTCAGGTGGCTGATCATGTGGTTTGGAGATCGTGCAGATCCACTTCGGTCAGGCCACATACAATCCCTCCCGGGTCCCGGATCATCGACCAGACTGCTCTGTGATACCGTGTGAGAGGAGACGTTCGGCTTCACCGGACAGCACACAACCCCGGTTGGCCCGCACGGCGGTCGGGGGCCCGGGGAAGGAAGACTGCCCTTCAGGGCATTCACGCGGAGGGTGTATCGCGTTGGCTTCAGCCAACGTGAACGCGCGCTGTCTTCATGCCGACATCCCCGGGGCTTTCGCCCCGGGCTCGGCCATGCGACCGTTCACACGGCCGGATGCACTCCGCAGCTCACCCCTCACCCTTCGAACCTCCGGCTCACACGTCCACCTGCTATCGCGACCGGTCGCCCCCTGCGGCCAAGGGGAAGACCGCTATCCGTTGCTCGGGCGTCAATGGCTCGACCCGGTAATCCGCCTCCCCGTTTACCCGCATCCGCAGGGGTACGCCCAGGGGGATCTCACAGACCAGAAACCGCCCTTCCTCGTCGGTGGTCACGTCCAGGTTCCCCCGGCGCACTACGGTCACCACGGTGCTGCCCGGCTGGGTGACGCTCGCCGCAACCCAGGACACCCGGATCTTGCTACGCCGCCCTGGTGTGTCCCCCGGAGTCCCCGGCAGGCGTCCCACCAGAGCTCCCAGTTGGTCGTTACGAACCATCTTGCGACCGCATTGCGCGAGGAGCCAGCTCTCCCTACCGGGGGTAACCGCATTCAGCCGCACAATCCCTCCGTCCGGAACCACGGCCTCGTGCAGCGGAGGAACCCCAAGGATGTCAAACAAGGGGTGAGTGATGCGCACGCGGACCGGGCCGCTGACCCCGACAGACAGGAGGTAGCGACCCGTCGAATCGGTCAGGGCAGCGCTGCGGCTCTCGGCGAGAGACACCTCGGCGCCCGCGAGTCCCATGCCGATCACCGAGTCGTACACGACGCCAGTGATCACCCCCCCGATCGCCCCGTCGGGCTGATTCCCCGCCCTCGATTCGGCCACGACCGCATACCCGCTCTGTTCCCACGTCCCCCGCGGTACGAATCGGGTACGGATTTCGGGGGCTACCGGGGCTCGGTCGGTCTCCTCGACACGGGTCACCCGTCGCCTGCCATCCCCAGCCGGTGCCCGGGTCCCAATGCGTGAGGGGCGCACCTCCTCCACCACCACCCGGGGCATGCGGATCTTCCATTCACTGACGATCCACCCGAGGCCGAGAATCCGCTTGAAGCGGACCTGCCCCTGGGGGCGATGGCGATCCCAGGGGGGCTCCACATTGACATACTCGAATTCCACCTCCCGCAACAGATTCTCGACCCGATCGAGCCAGAGGGTGCCTACTATGTCCGGAACGGTGCGGCCCGGGGCCGGCTCAAAATGGAGGCCGACCCGCGCCCCGCCATTGCGACTGTCCGACACGAGTGTGAAGCAATGACTCCCCAGAAAGCCCTCGCTGAGCAGAACTCCCGCATCCGGGGCGTAGAACATCCGGGTCCCGTGTTCCTCGCGCGAGAACCCTTCGAGGAGCAGGGTGTCATCCGGGAGGGTGTGGAAGGGAGCTCCGGTCCCCCGTTTCGCAAAGGAGGTGTCCTCCCGCACGAGATGGTCCTCCGCGTCCCATTCCCGTTCATGCCCGGTCACCTGCAACACCGGCCGGATCTGTTCGCGGGTCAGCATTGTGGAGGTGAGAGCCCTTCGCGCCTCCTCCCAGACCGCGCTGATGTCGCGTCGTTCCACTCCCGTCGTCGTGCATCGTGACTCGGCCATCACGGTCACATCCGGCAGCACGAATCGCGTCATCGGGAGGGTGAGGCGGAGCGAGACCGTGTCACGTGACACGATGGACACCGGGTCGGACGTGTGGCTCAGAAAACCGATCCGGTCGCCGCGGACCAGGTACCGCCCAAGTCCCGGTACCGGGAGGACCACCCGCCCGAACTCGTCGGCCAGCATCTGGACGAGTCTCGATCCCGACTCCGACAGCAGCGAGACGAGACTGCTTGGCGCTGGATTGCCTGTTCCCTCCTCGACGAGGGTGACTCGAATGGCCTGAGCCGACAGGGGGGACGGACCGGCCATGAGCAAACCCAGCGTGGAGATCCACGCGATGTGACGCCACGTGATCATTTCCCTGTCATCTCCTTACTTGCGCCTTCGCCGTACCGGAACCGACGGGACCCCGTCACACTTCACCAAGGTAGGGGCCCTTCGCGAACGGCCCCTACACACTTCCTTACCGTGTCCAGATAGCCAGGACGCCACAAGCCGATCCGGGCCACTGGAATTCGATCGGGAGTTCTGAGATGGACCGGTACAACTCCATGGCGGCAATCTGCTGGATTGGAATGTCGTCGAGGTTTGCCGGAGTATAGACCGACGACAGGCGTGCCCCATCCAGGAGCACCTCGACGTAACAGGCGGCTGGAACCCTGGGATCCAGCGGTTTTTTTGGATAGGAACCTCGTGCCGACGCAAGGAATCTCCCTCCCGCGGCCCGTATGATCCGGACGGCACCGATTCCCTGCAGCAGTTCAGGGAGTCGCTGATACTCCTTCGTGCGGAGAAGCGAATCATCCCAGAACTTCCCTACCACGTTGAACTGCCGCCGCCGGGCCCACTCCCGGAGCTTCAGGGGCACCTCAGCCGGCCCCCGCCCGCGGGTCTCCACCTCGGGCAGTACCACCACCTCGGACGCCAGTTCCACGTCCACCACCGCCGTGCCGGTGTCCCCCATGAAGCTCCGGAACATCGCCAGCGGTGCGTATCCGAGTCGGCGAAACACAACCTCGAACCGCCCGGGAGGAATCCCGGTGACTGTGTATCGACCCTTGCTGTCGGTGGTGGCACTATGTCCTGTCCCTGTCAGGACGATTTCCACTCCAGCGAGGTCAGCCCCCGTCGTATCAACGACGTAGCCGCGAAGCACGTGCTGGGCCTGAACTGATCCGGTGACCAGGAGAAAGGCAAGTAGGACACACACCGACGCCACTACCGCTACACCATTCCACGGCTTACGGCCCCCCCCCCCCGGCCGAAGTAGCGGAAAGGATGTTGCGTGGTTATGCATGTCACTCGAGGGCTTAGGTGCTATGAGCATGTTGGTGTGCCGCCTTTCCACAGGGCCAGAATCGCGAAATGCTCCGAGAAGCTTGGCTCAAGGACAATTCTTACCTCAACCTCCAATTCCCGTCAAGTACCGGGTCCCCGAGAATCACCCCGGTACAGGCCTGTCCTCCAATTTCCTACGCCTCCATACAAGTGGGGGACGCCACAGGCATCCCCCATCGCACACATCGCCCTGAGGGAACCGACGATCATAACACCATCGTCGGTTCCCCTGACCACGACTGACTACGACATGAGATCGCATCTACACCCAGTAGATGCAGCACTCCTCGCCAGGGTTCGACGGCACGCACTCCCGATGCTCGCAGTCGGGCTCCAAGAAGTAGTCGGTCAGCGCACCCTCGCGCCACTCAGCCACACCAGGGGACAGCGGCGCGGCCCCGATGACCAGCAGCACGGCGGAGACCCTCAGGATCAGTCCCTTCATTTGACACCTCCGGTTAAGTGGTAGTGGTGGCGGTGTTCGCCACCCGTGAAGCCGCCGGAGCACCTGACGCTCCATCGGCACTTCGAGGTACGTACTCTTATTCCTGTCGTCATGAGGTCATACAATCCGGCTCTACAGCTGCCCATTCTCTACCCGCTTTCACAGACCTTCGCCAGTCCGTGTACCTGACGGCACCAAACCTGCGCGCTCGGAGACAACACGTAGCGCCCGTAACCCATCCCCACGGACGTTGAGGGAATAATCTTCTCTGGCAGTCACCCGTCCTCCGGTCACCACCGTCCAAGCCCCTCCGCTTGCTCCAACTCGTACGGTGCGTGTATCTACTGCTTCGGATGAGATTCGTTCACGCCGGAGAAATCCGTCCACAACAGATGCGTCAGCCTCTCGTCTCTGGACGACGAGCGGCACCTTAAGGGTACTGAGAATCTGGCGGAGAGAATGCGCGTCCATTTGACAACTGACACATTCGCGCGCACTGACAGCCCAGACCAGGACTATCTCCCCACTCGCAGCGTGCGAGTCTTCGACGCCATCCCGATGCCCGACCCCCGTGCATCCTGACGACCCGATGGATCCGATCAGGACGGTGAGAGCTGCTCCTATCAATCTCTGCATTGTGACCTCCGGATCACGCGACGGTTTCATCCATCCCAACCGGGTATGGTACCCAAATACCATCGCGCCGGGTCGATTCCACTACCGAAGACAAGAGTGTCACCCAGTACCGTCAGCAATGGCTCCCGATGCAATACATCAAGTAACGTGGACCCATCGTGACTTATGACGACCGTTCCCCAAACATGCTCCCCTGACCATAGGCGTACGTGCGAGACCAGAACCCGGCCCTCCGTCAAAGCGTATATTTTGCGATGTCTCGAAAAGGACTCACGCCACATCTGACGCGGGACGCTGCCGGGCATAAGGGCGACCTTCTGGAAATGCTTGGAGGCGATTGCTGTCGCAGAAAGGCGTGTGCCGGACATAAGATATCGGTAGACTGTATCAATCGCACCAACGGTCAGGAGGAGGGTATCCCCAATCGCTGCGAACGCAACAACACCGGCGTTCAGGGCTGTAGTCCTCTCCAGGTCAGTCCCTGGCATGGGTACGATACTGCTGTCGACAGCCCCCGTCGCCATATCGAGGAAATGCATGAGCGGCGCTCGATCCGAAGTGGGGCGGTTTCCCCAGTATCCCGCCACAAGAACCGTACCGCCCCCCAGTACAGCAACCTGGAATGGCCTGCCAAGAGCTGTCGAGACAGTTCTCCACTCACCACTCCCTTCGTCACGCGACAAATCGAGAATACCCCTCCGCCCATCCACCACGACGTACTCATGTTCCCCCACGGAGACCGCCTGGGCAGGGAGCTGCAGTTCCCCCGGCCCCCAACCCTTCTGCCCCGCCGTCCACCGCAAGCGTCCGTCCCTCCCGTACCGTCGAATCTGGCCTTCGCTCATATCGGCCACCAGAAACCCGGCGCTATCACTCGTGACAAAGGGATTTACCACGAGTGACGCGGGAGATTCCTCGATCCGGAGGCTATCGACGATGTGCAGGAGATCACGAAGGGAGCCGACGGGGCCAGGAGCTTCTCCGCGGGCATGGGCGTAATCCTCATTCTGACACGCGCTCACAGCACCGAGGAGCAGGTACAGCGTCAGGACGCTTCTCCGGCATCGCAGCGCGTACCTGCCGCAGTGAAAGCTCCGGATGGCCACCACGTTCATGTCTCTATCCCCTTGTCGCCTTGCGACCCTGTTCGGCGCCACGCGTCCGTCCACGAGATCGACCTTACACGCGTGCAGCCACGGTACTCGCCCAAAGCGCTCCATTATCTTCCCGTTCATTCCGATCCTGTCCGCATCTGCACTCCGGCTCTCTCATCAGGTGCACTGCTGCATCGGTCTCAGCCAAGCTCGCGCTCGGCGCAAAATCGCGCAAGCTACAAGTTTCCTGTAGGGTGCCGGAAACGCCGGTTTCACTCCCCTCCACCATCTCCCCCAGGCAGCAGCAAATCCCTCACCGCCACCGGCCACGTCTTTCCCTGTGGCCCCGTTGTAAATTCTTGCATTCATTGCACATAGCAAGAAGTCTGAACTGAGCAGATTTTGGGACGACGACGTTGTTCAAGGAAAATTCAAGGAAACTCCCCAGATTGGCCCCTGGTTCCCCGAAGGCGCAAGGGGAAACCGGACCTCGCTTTCGCCCCAGAAGGTCCCCGCGGGGGAACGAGATCCATCGCCATGAGCCCCGAAGAACGGAGGGGAAACAGATGTCAGCGGAGCAGAAGCGATCGGGAGGAACATCCCCACACCAGGAACGGGAGTCGATGCCGGAGCGTGACGACCTTCCCGTACCCACACCGACGGAACTGAAGGTGCTGCGCCTCCTCGACCAGCACCTCACCCGCGCCGAGGCAGCCGAGCGGCTCGGACTGGCCGCCGAGGGAAGCGTGGACTTCCACCTGCGCCACATGTTCCGGAAGTACGGCGTCAACCGGACCCGGAAACTTCTCGCCATCGCCCGTCAGAAAGGGTGGGTCGGGGGGTGGGGGGGGGAAGGGGAAGATAGGGAATCGGAAGATCGGGAGTAGGGAGCGGGGAGTAGGGAGCGGGGATGAAACGAAGGACTGCGACGCCGTTGGGATCAGGGTGGCCGGGCAACCACCGTGGTCGCGACGGCAGGAAGTGCGAGGGAACCGTCTCAGATCCCCTCGCAAGCTCGGGGCAGGCTCCTCGCCTTCGGCTCGGGATGACTGCATGACCGAAAGCGTTCCTATGTCCTACGTCCTACTGTCCTACGTCCTATGCCCTATGCCCACTCCCTACCTCGCCACCAACTGCCGCCTCAACCGCGTCATCCGGCGCCGCACCGAGCCATCCAGCACCCGGTCCTCCACCCGCACGATCGCCCCACCCAGGATCGACGGGTCGGTCACGAAGGTGGCGATCACTTCCTTGCCGGTGACCCGGGCCAGCGCCTGCACGATGCCATCGCGCAACGTCTGATCGGGTTCCCGGGCCACGAGCACCGACGCCCGGGTCCGGCCCAGCTTCTCGTCCACCAGGGTGCCATACTGACGGGCCATCTCCGCGAACATCCCCTGCCGCCCGCGCTTCACAACCGCCCGGAGGAAGAGCACGAAATCCTCGGGGGCGGCGGGGAGGCTGGCGGCCAGAAGATCCGCCTTGGCCGACTTGGGCACCTTGGGAGACATCAGCACCCGGTCCACCCCCGGCGACAGGGCGATGGCATCCGCCAGCGCCTGCATCAGATCACCCCACGCCACCGCATCGCCCGCCCCCCCCCGTTCGGCGAGGGCAAAGAGTGCCTCGGCGTAGTTGAGGGCGACCGATTCCGCCCTCACCTGACCGCCTCAACCGAGGAGAGGTAGCTCGTGACGAGTTTCCGGTCCGCCTCGCTGTCGAGACGGGCCTCGATCAAGCGACCCGCGGCGGCAAGTGCCAGATCCACCGCCTCGGTGCGGAGCATCACCGCGGCCCGGTCCCGCTCGTCCGCGATGTCGCGCCGAGCCCGCTCCAGCAGGGCGTCCTGCTCCTGCCGGAGCTTCTCGATGGCCAGCGACCGCTCCTTCTCGGAGACGGCCCGGGCCTCCGCCAGCATCGTCTGCGCGGACGCCCGCGCCTCGGAGGCCAGCCGCTCCGCCTCCTGATGCGCGGTGCGGGCCTCGGCGTGCAACCGTTCCGCCTCCTCCAGCTGACGCCGGATGGTGCGCTCCCTCTCCTCCGTGGCCGACACGATCTGGGGCCAGGCATACTTCCGCAGGACCCAGAAGAGCATCAGGAAGACCGCCCAGGCCCAGAAGATGAGCCCGAAGTTCACCTCGAACGGCGAGGTGGGTCCGCCCTCCGTGTCCGCGGCGAGGACCAGCAGCGCGTACAGCGCGTTGGGCATCGGACTACGCGATCAGCTTGAAGAGCAGGGCAAACACCAGCGCGATGATCGTGGCGCCCTCGAGGAGCACCGCGATCAGCAGGGCCGCGCCCCGGATCTCATTGCTCGCCTCGGGCTGCCGGGCAATCGCCTCGGCCGCCTGGCCCCCGATCCGGCCCAGGCCGATCCCGGCGCCGAGGATCGCGAGACCGATGCCGATCCCCGCTCCGAGGAGCGCGTTGGTGTTCTTGGCCGCTGCGATGACGGCGGCGTCGGAGGCCTGCAGGAACGCGAGAAAATCCAACATGGGGCAACCCTTTGGTTGTCGGGGAGATCATGGGTGAAGTGCACCGGCCCCGCACAAACCCGGGTCTCCCGCCCGGATCCGTCGAGGCGCCCGCCGTCGGCCCGAAGGCCAGCGGACATTCCTCCGCCATCCGGCGGAGTACCTTCCCCGCACCCGGGCCGATGCTCCCGGGGCGGGGTCCTGCGTGCGAATGTCCACCGCATCATGGGCGCGGCACGCCGCGCCCCTACGGTCTATTCCTGTATCCATCCTACCGCCCAACGCCCACCGCCTACCGCCTAGTGTTCGCGCTGCATCATCCCGATGAAGACCGCGCTGAGCAGCGCGAATACGTATGCCTGCAGAAAGGCCACGAACAGTTCCAGCAGCATGATCCCCACCACCAGCAACACGGTCGAGAACGCGATCGCCCAGCTCCAGATGCCCAGCTCCCCGAAGAGGAAGATGATGCCGAAGAGGGAGAGGATCACGAAGTGACCCGCCGTCATGTTGCCGAAGAGACGGACCGCCAGAGCGAACGGCTTGACCAGCTTGCCCAGGATCTCGATCGGCGCCATCGCGATCGACATCACCACCGCGCCGGGGCCGTGCAGTCCGGGCACATGGGGGAAGATCGTCCCCATGTACCCCTTGAAACCGAGCTTTCGCATCCCGGAAATCTCCACCGTCAGGAACACGAGGATGGCCAGCGCGCCGGTGACCGCCAGGTTGCCCGTGGCGGTGGAGCCGTGGGGAAGCAGTCCGAGCACATTGGCGAAGAGGATGAAGAAGAAGAGGGTCATGATGAAGGGGGCGTACTTGTGACCCTCCTCACCGATGTTGGCGATCGCAATGTCGTTGCGCACGAAGAGCACCAGCCCCTCGATCGCATTGGCGAATCCCCGCGGCGCGGTCTCGCCGGCCCGCTGTTTCGCCAGCGAGCGGCCCGCCAGCTTCATCGTCACGAATACCAGCACCGCGGCCAGCACCATGAAGATGACATGCTTGGTCGGGGTCAGGTTGATCGCGAGAGGACCGAGGTGGAGGTCGGGCCACCGGTTCCAGTGCAGGGTCAGATACGGCTCTATGCCGATGGAATAGGCGTCCGCCGTGTGGTGGAGGACCACCTCGCCAATGTCAGGAGCCTGCATCATCGCGACAACCGCCATTCCAGAAACAGGAGAGGAATCAACACTCCCAGAAAACCCATTGCCGTGGGCAGCGGCGGAAACCGGGTGCGATCCGCCACGATGGCTCCCGCCAGCAGCACGATGCCCCCGAAGCGGAGCGCCATCCCGAGGCCCCACCGGGCCACAAAGCCGGAGAACGGAAGCGATGACGCTCCCCGCATCGCCCGGGCGGCCCCCATCTGAATCGCGGTGGCCACGAGCCCGAACGTCAGGGCCCCTCCAAACGCCGGCCATCCGGAGAGTGCCAGCAGGACCCCGGACACCAGGGCGGAGAGCAGGAGACCCGTCACCGCCGTTTTCATCCGGGCGGCTTCCCCTTGCCGTCGCTGCCGATCTCCCGCCACACGCTCACGAAGCTCAACACCGTCCCCAGCACGGTGCCGGTCACGGTGCCCACCGGGATGATCCCGAGCCACCGATCCACCGCGTAGCCGAGGAGGGTGAACCCCACGATGCCGGCCGCGAACTTGAGGCCGAGCCCCAGGTATCGCTGCCCCTCGGCGAGGCCCTGATCCTTCGGTTGCCGGGGCATGGCGGAGGCAAAACTAGGAGCTTGTGAAAAATTTCGCAAGCTCCGGATGCGTCGCTCAGGCGACACTCTCCGCCCTGCTTGCGCGGTCCAGTGCCGGATTGCGGGTCGACCGGGTAACTTCCCGCTCCGCTTGCGCGTACGGTGTTTCGGAAGCTCATGCACCGGGGTGCCGCATTCATTCGCCGGGAGACCGATGACGACGTCCAACCATTCCGCCTCCGCTGTCCCCACCGCCCTCGCCGATGCCGACATCGGAGACGATGACGTCGCCCGGTTGCGCCACCTCGCCACCGCCATCGGCCGACTCCGGGCTCAGGTGGCCCGGCGGATCGTCGGACAGGAGGGAGCGGTGGACGGGATCCTCACCGCCATCCTCTCCGGGGGGCACGCCCTGCTGATCGGCGTCCCCGGCCTGGCCAAGACCCTCATGGTCCAGACCGTGTCCGAGACCCTTGCCCTCTCCTTCAACCGGGTCCAGTTCACTCCCGACCTCATGCCGGGCGACATCACCGGCACCGAGATCGTCGAGGAGGATCCCGCCTCGGGACGCCGGTCGTTCCGTTTCGTCCAGGGGCCGATCTTTGCGCACGTGGTCCTGGCCGACGAGATCAACCGGACCCCTCCCAAGACCCAGGCCGCTCTCCTCCAGGCGATGCAGGAGCACAAGGTCACCGTCGCCGGAAAGACCTGGAATCTCCCCGACCCGTTCTTCGTTCTCGCCACCCAGAACCCGATCGAGCAGGAGGGAACCTACCCCCTGCCCGAGGCCCAGCTCGACCGGTTCATGCTGGAGGTCCGGATCGGCTACCCGACCCGGAGCGAGGAGGAGGCGATCGTGGAACAGACCACCGGGAATTCCGCCCGGAGTATCGAGTCGGTTCTCGACGCAGATGAGCTACGCACGATGCAGGCCCTGGTCCGCCGGATTCCCGTCTCCCGGGGCCTCATCCAGGCCGCGGTGAGCCTTGTCCGGATGACCCGGCCCTCGGATGAGGACGCTCCGGCCACGGTCCGGGAGTACGTCGAGTGGGGTGCAGGCCCTCGGGCAAGCCAGTACCTCGTGCTCGGGGCCAAGGCGAAGGCGGCGATGGACGGTCGCCCGATGGCTGATTTCGAGGACATCGAGGCCGTAGCATCCTCTGTACTGAGACACCGTGTCATGACCAACTTCGCCGCCGAAGCAGCCGATCGCAGCAGCGAGGACCTCATCCGGGAGCTGGTGGCCGGCCGGGTCTGGGCCCGGAGGCGCTGAACCCCGGGGCCCCAGGCCATGAATTGGATGGGAACGTCTGGTGAACTCGAGTCACTGAGCGCCGTGGCCCGGCTTTATTTGATGGGCACCACCGTCAGAGGTTGGGCTCCTCCGGCTTCGGCAGGGGTTCATGTCCCCCCGGAGCCCTCTCCCCACCCCCAGAGAGCCAACCACAAGAAGCACAAAAGACACAGAGACATCTTTCGCCCCTGGGGGCCCCCCTGCGCACCGAGCTGTACCTCTTGTGACTTCTGTGCTTTTTGTGGCCATTCCCCTCGCCCGGCGCGACCGTTGCGATCGACGGGTCTGACGGGGGGGTCGGGGAGTTGCCGAAAAGATTGTTGCCGTTGTGAGTTCAATCTTGTCGGTAAGAGACTAAACTTGAACTCCGCGTCCCCCCAGGTCAAAATCCAGTTCAGAGTTTATTGAGGGACCAGAGGTACCGTATCTGTACCTGTGGACAACGGACGGCTCGGGGATCTCATGCCCAGACCATTCTATCTGAACTGCCTCGGGACACCGACGCTGCGCAATTTCCGGGACGAACCGGTTCAGATCCGGGTCCGGAAGCACCTGGCGTTGCTGATACTCCTGGCTGCCCAGGGAGCCCGATGGCGGCGTGACACCCTCATCGGCCTGCTCTGGCCCGGCGTCCCTCCCTTCCAGGGGCGCCAGTCGTTGGCCACGGCCCTGAGCGCCCTCCGGCGCGCACTCGGCCCTGGCGTGATCGAGGCGACGCGGGAACATGTCCAACTGGCCGCCGGAACGGTATCGACCGACCTCGACTGGCTGGACCGGGGAGAGCTCGACGCCACAGCCGACCACCCGGCCCTGGAGCTCGACGGGTTCCTGGCCGGATTCGAGCTTTCGGAGTGCCCTGAATTCCAGGCGTGGCGAGACCGGCAACACGCCCGCTGGCTGCCCCGGATCCACGAAGGACTCCACCAGCAGATCGAGAAGGCCCGCCGGCGGGGGGACACCCGGGGGATGGAGCGGTCGGCGGAGCAGTTGCTGGCCATCGACGAGTTCGCGGAGGAGGGGATCCGCGGAAAGATGGAGTCCCGGGCCATGGCCGGGGATCGGATCACCGCCCTCCGGCTCTACGATGACTGGATCGGGCGGATCGCCTCCGATCTCGGCGCGTCCCCGTCGGAGGCCCTGGAGGGGATGGCGGTGCGCTTGCGGCGGCGGGGGTGGGAACGAACCACGCAGGTGCAGATTCCGCACGTTCCGACCGACCAGTGGAGAGGACGCCCCTTCGTGGGCCGGACGGAGGAGTACCTGCGGCTCCACGGGGCATGGGAATCCGCCCAGCGCGGGGCTCCGATCCACATGCTGGTGATCGGCGACAGTGGCGTGGGCAAGACCACCCTTGCCGCGCGCCTGGCCACGGCGATCGCGCTGGAGGGAGCCTCGGTGGCCCGGGTCCAGTGCTTCGAGCTGGAACGGAGCATCCCCTACGCCGCGGTGTCGGGACTGGTGGCGGGACTCCTCGACCGCCCGGGGGCCGCAGCCACTCCGCCCGGGGAGTTGGCCGAGCTCGCCCGGGTGATCCCGGCCGTGTCCCGGGCCTTTCCGGGTCTCCCTCCGCCCCGGGAGTCCCAGGGAGAGGCGGCCAAGATCTATTTTGCCGAAGCGCTCCATGCCCTCCTGCTGGCCCTGATGGACGAGCACCCTGTCATGCTCGTGCTCGATGACCTTCCGCAGGCGGACGAGGCGAGCCTCGCTGTCCTGCATCTCATCGTGCGGCGCTGCGAGGGAACACCTCTGGTCCTGGTGGCAACGGCCAGCTCCGCCGCGCAGGGAGAAGGGTGGCACGAGGGCACGATGACCTCGGGGAGCGCCCTCCGGTTTCAGCCCCTCGTGCTCGGACCCCTCGACGAAGCGGAATCCCAGGAGCTGGTCCGGGTGCTTCTTCCGTCGGGCCACCGGGCCCCGAATCCCACCGAGAGGCGGGCCCTCGTCTCAGCCTCCGGGGGCATCCCGATGGCCCTCGAGCTGCTCACCCAGGATTGGGTCGATCGGGGGACGGACTCGATCTCCCTGGCGGTCGGCGCGATGACCGAGGAGTTGAGCCCTCCACCGCTCACCGACTATTACCATCGGCTCGCCGACCGGATGCTCGCGGGCCTCGACCCCGTGGCGGGCGGGGTGCTCCGTCTCGCCTCGATTCTCGACCGGCGCCTGAACGATCTCGGCATGTATACCCTGGTGGACGTGTCTCCCGGGCAGGCCATGACCGCCCTGGCCGACCTGGCCTCCCGCCGGGCCCTGCGCGATGCGGGGACCGGGCTGGAGTTCACCAACCAACTCATTCGGGCCCACATCTACCTGGCCCACCCCGGCCAGCTCCGCCGCACGCTCCACAGCCAGGTGGCCGACCGGCTGATCACCCTGCGCCGGGACGGAACCGGAGTACCGGGCCTGGAGGTGGCGTGGCATCTGGTGCGGTCGAGCCGGGTGGAGGAGTCGATCCCCTGGTTGCTGAACGGGGCCCGGGAAGCGATCGATGCCGGGGCCCTGCACGAGGCGGAACTGGCGCTCCGGACGGGACTGGGGCACCTGCAGCAGGAAACGCTGGCCGAGGCGCACCTCCTTCTGGCCGAGGTGCTTCAGGAGATGTCCCGCTGGGAGGAGTCGATCGAGGTGCTGACCGATGTGCGCGAGGTTCCCGCGGCCCTGGAGGAGCGCGCCGAGGTGCTCCACTTCCAGGCCGAGGCCGGCCTCCTGCATGTCGACTCGGAAAAGCTCCAGCAGTGGGTTCCCCGGATCATCAGATTGATCACGGACGGGAAAGACCTGTCAACCAGGGCGATGGCCGCCGTCGCCCTGGCGATGACCGACTTCATACGTCAGCAAGACTATCGTGATCAAGCAAGGGAGACCATAGACAAATTAGACCCTGATTCGTTCTCGGGACATGATCGATCCCGAGTGTTATTGGCATTGGCTCGTATCCAGTACTTTGACGGTTCTCCGCACATGGCGATGGAAACCATACAGAATGCCATCCAGGCACTTGGAGACCCTGCTCCGCCGAATTCGTTGGCAATGCGTCTTCAGGCCGGCATCGCCGCGATCAGATCAGGCCTGACAGACTTCGACGTGGCCTATGATGATTTTCTCTTGACGTATAAACTTGCCAAGCGGCTTGGCAATGAACCGATCGCCGCGAGGCAGGCGGCAAACCTTGGCATGTGTCAGTTCTACAGGCGCAACCTGCCGGATTCCATCACATGGTCGACCCATGCACTAACCCTGGGGAATGGCCAGCGGGGATACTACCAGATCATGGCCTACGCCTACTCCGCATTCGCCCAGGCAAAACAAGGCAGTACGAAGGCAGCGTTAGACAATCTCCGCACTCTCACAACCACATATGAGAATGATAGTATTTCTTGGATGGCCCAAGCTGCCCTTCTCCTTGCTGCTGAGGGGTATATGTACCTTGGAATGGCCAGAGAAGCTAGCTCCTTCGGTCTTTTGGGAACCACCGGTGAACACAGGTCCCTGCATGCAATTAATTTTGGTGGAGCATTCGCCTTCTGGATAAGTAAAACGTTTTTACGGAGGACCGACAAGAAGGAGGCTCTGCAACGACTAGGGTGCCTCTACGAAACGCTTGGAGTCCTCGATCCCATCGATAGAGTCGACGTCTTGTGGGCACTTGGCCAACTGGTTCAGGACGAGCGGAGAGCCCGTTGGTTCAGAAATCAAGCCCGCCAAACTCTTGACTTGCTTCCGGAGCCGGGGAAGAACACGGTGGCGTTGAGAGGATATTCAGAATCCGCACAAAGCCCCCTACCTGACGATTGAATATCCTCGGTTTATTTATCCCTAGATCCCGTCAACAGTCCGTCCCAGAAGCTACGCTGTGATCGGAGTGGAATCGGTGTGGAACGCGGGGCTCTTTCTTCCTTCTGACTGCCTGCCATTAAATTCGGGTCGGCTACCAAGCGTC
>JBDIWC010000068.1:0-17908 GCA_039794085.1 Gemmatimonadales bacterium | reverse complement strand
ATGTGATCGCACCGTCTGGGTGCCTCCGTTTTGTGAGGATACTTCCGCGAAGAAGTCCGCACAAAATAAGGCCGCAGACGGTGTTTCGCATCTATCTCAGATCCCTCCATTGCAGGATCCGGGTTCAAATCCAGACGATACGGCACACCGGTGAATTCCGTCACCACACTTCCTTGCCCAAGGGAGGGCAAGAGATCCTGTGGAATGCGGTTGGCCGAGAACAGTGCGTCGATCACCGCGATTCTGGCCTGGGTTGTACCGTACATTCCGTTCTCGCACGCCCAGGCCAGCGGAGCCCGAACCGCTCTCCAAGGCCAGGTCCGCGCATCATCGGAAAACCAGACCGCCCGGGTCTCCGACACTCCGGAGTCAATAGGAAACCGCGATCTGAACCGCATTCGACTGCCAAACCCCGATGGCCCGGCAAAACGAACGCCTGGGAATGCCCTCATCGTGGTGCCAAGCGAATCAACCTGCGCCCACTCTATACCCGGATCCGGGATTTCGATTAGGTATTGATCCGTAACGGCAGGCTGCTCCGTGAACCGCCCGATGATCCGGGCCGAGAATCTGGTCATGAAGTCCCTGACACCGAGACCGGACGTCGTATCGTCGAAGAATACCTGGAATACAGTTCTTCGATACTTCAGCCACGGCCGTGCGGGATTTACAACCAGCAGCGGCTCCCCTTCGGGATAGACCCCAGGCCATGGTGCCGCAGGCCGACTCGTGTCGCCTATCGCCGCCTCCACGGGGTAATGGTTGAACCGGAACCGGGCGCTCAGCACCGGCGACTTGATCTGGAACAGCAGCGTGTCCACCCGGCTCGTGTCCCCCACTCCCAGCACCCCCGCCGGGCCCGCCAGGATCCACCAGGTCCGCCCGTTGATCCCCAGACTGTCGAACTCCAGCGGCACCATGGTGCTGTGCGCCGCTGTCGGCGGATCCAACGGGAACTTGCTTCCCACCGGCAGCATCACGTCCAGCGGCAACCCCACCGCCACCCCCGTCAGGTTCACGTACCGCACGATCATCCGGAGCCGCCGGCCCCCCTCCTCCTGCCACTCCATCGGTGCCCCCGGGATCACCTTGATCCCTTGCTGGCAGGTCGAATCGGGCCACTGCCCCACCACCGTCTCCGGTCCCGTGATCGTGAACGTCACCTCCCGGCACTCGTACGGGGTCTCCGCGACGCTCGCCTGCACCACCCCCGGCGCCCCCACCTGTCCCGCCTGCAACGGGGCCACCGGGTCCCCGCAGCCCGCCAGCAGGCAGGCCGCCACCGACATGATCATGATCCCTCCTCGGCCCGATGGGCCGTCCTGCCGGTTCGAGTGCGCCGCACCCGACGCACCCACCAACCTGCCCGTACCCTCGCTCCATCCCTGCATGGTCCCCTCCTCGCAAAGTACCGTCCTCCGGGGTCCGGTGCACCGGCACCGCCCCACCCGCCTGTCCCCGGGTGATACCTGCCGCACTCCCAGCAGGGACCGGCGGCATCTCGACGCTACGTTACCCCCCCCCATTGTCAAGTAACTGATATACTCAAATCCGATCGGTGCTCCTCCAGTGCCTGAGGAATCCCCGATCAATCGTCATCCTCGCGAAACCGGGCTTCTATGCAAAATGAGGGACCGAGGAGGAAGATGGATTCCCGCGTGCGCGGGAATGACAGGCCATTGTGGACCCATCGGGCTATTCATTCCTCCTCGTTCAGTGTTCATTGGTGATTGTTCATTGGTGATTGTTCATTGGTGATTGTTCGTTGGCGATTGTTCATTGGCGATTGTTCATTGTCCATTGTTCCGGTGCCTCCATGACCCGCATTCGACTCATCGGTGTCCCCCTCGATCTCGGCGCCAGCCGCCGCGGCGTCGACATGGGGCCCTCCGCGCTCCGCATCGCCCAGCTCGGCCGCTGTCTCCGCCAGATCGGACACGACGTCGAGGACATCGGCAACATCCCGATCCCCGACCGCGACGCCATCCCTGAGGGCCCCGAGGGCCTCGACCTCCTCCCCGTCATCGTCGAGGCGTGCCGCCTCCTCTCCGAGGCCACCGCCACCGCCATCCGCGACGGGTGCTCTCCCCTGGTGCTCGGCGGGGACCACTCGATCGGGGCCGGCTCCGTGGCCGGGGTCGCCACCGCCCTCGCCGAGCGGGACCAGCGGCTTGGCCTCATCTGGCTCGATGCCCACGGCGATCTTAACACGCCGGAGAGCTCCCTGAGCGGCAACATCCACGGCATGCCGGTAGCCCATCTGCTCGGCCACGGCGACCCCCGCATGGCGCGCCTCGCCTCGGTCTACCCGGCGGTCCGCTCCGAGAACGTGGCACTGGTCGGGGTCCGGGATCTCGATCCCGCCGAGCGTCAGCACATCCGCGAGTTCGGCGCCCGCACCTTCACCATGCGCGAGATCGACGAGCGGGGGCTCAAGGCGGTGATGACCGACGCCCTCGCGATCGCCGGCCGTGACACGGGCGGGATCCATGTGTCCTGTGATGCCGACTGGATCGACCCGGGGGAGGCGCCCGGGGTCGGAACCCCGGTTCGGGGAGGGGCCACGTACCGTGAGGGGCACCTGGCGATGGAGTTGATCGCCGATTCCCAGAAGCTGGTGTCGATGGACATCGTGGAGATCAACCCGGTGCTGGACGCCCACAACCGGACGGCGGAACTCGCCGTGGGCCTGGTGACCAGCGCATTCGGCCTGCGGATCCTGTGAAGGCAGGGAGTGGGGAGTGGGGAGTAGGGAATAGGGTGTAGGGGCGAACGGCGTTCGCCCAGCCCCAGGAACCCGAGCTTCTCACCCGGCGAAGGCCGGGGTCCATCCTGCCTGGATGTCGAATTGGCAGGCCGATGCTACCCAGCCAATTGATTCGGGCCCGACTGATGTCCAATGTCCTACGTCCTACGTCCTATGTCCTATGTCCTATGTCCTATGCCCTGGTTGTCGGGTGTTGAGAGCGGGTCACTGTTCACTGTTCACTGTCTTCCGGCTCTCCAGGGAGGCGGCCAGGCTCTCCAGTCCCCCCTTCCGGGCCAGCATGGCGGGCGTGATCCCGTCATCCGAAACCGGCGCGGGGCTCGCTCCGGCCTCCAGCAGCACGGCCACCACGTCCCGCAGCCCGCGTTGCGCCGCCGCGTGCAGCGCCGTCCACCCTCCCTGCTGTTTCGCATCGGGGTCCGCCCCGTGCGCCAGCAGCTGGCGCACATTCGCGAGCGCGTGGTCGGGCTCGGCCACCGCCACCGCACTGTGCAGCGGAGTCACATGCATCGAATTCGCCGACGGAATCGTCGGGTCCGCTCCGTTGTCCAGCAGGAGGGCCACCATCTCGACATGTCCGAAGAAGGAGGCGAGGCCGAGGGGCGTGTGCCCGTCCGGCGCGGGCATCCGGGCGTGCTCCTTGTTCGCGGCCATGATGGACCGGGCCTCATCGAGCCGGCCGAGGGCGCACGCTTCGGGCATCGAGAGCCGGGTGCGCCGGGACACCAGCGCCTCCGCCACGGCGGGATGCCGATGATAGAGGGCGAGGAGAATGACGGAGACACCATGGTCATCCGTGGCGCGACCCAGATCACGCTCCCGGGCCAGAAGCAGCTCCACCTTTCCGAGGTCACCCCGCTTGACCGCGTCAACAAATTGTGCGATATCCGTCATGTGATAACTCCCGCTCCCAGGGTGGCCGTGCCCCCCCGGATCGTTGCGGGGGCCATCCAAGCTATGACAACACGCCGACTTCCGGCAACCTTGTCCGCCACCTGGTGACCCCATGAGATCGCATCCCGCCCTGCTGCCGCTCCTTCTGGCCCTGATCCTGGCGCCGTCCCTCGCCGCCCAACCGGGAACCCGCCGTCCCCTGACCCAGAGCGACTTCGATCACTGGAAGTCGATCGCCGCCCCGGCCCTTTCGCCGGACGGGCAGTGGACCGCCTGGACCCTGGCGCCGCAGGTGGGCAATGGGGACCTGGTCATCCGGGCCACCACCGGCACCACCGAGCATCGATTCCCACGAGGATACGTGGGCCGTCCGGAGCTCCGTCCCTCCGCCGACTCGGGCTTCCGGGTTCCGCCCGCCGTCTGGAGCGCCGACAGCCGCACCCTCGCCTTCACCATTTTTCCCCCGCGGGACTCGGTCGAGGGTCTCCCCGCCCGGGGGCGCGGACGAGCCAATGCCCCGCGGAACCGGCTCGGCATCTGGCAGGCCCGGACCGGGGAACTGGAGACGGTGGACCGGGTCCGGTCCTTCCGCATGGCCCGGGAATCGGGACGCTACCTCGCCTGGCTGCTGGAGGCCGACAGCGCCTCGCGAGCCCCCGCAGACAGCAATGGCGCGGCCCCCGCGCGGCGGCGGGGACCCGAGCCCGGCACCACGCTGGTGCTGCGGGACCTCGACACCGGCGCGGAGATCCGCATTCCCGATGTCCGCAGCTTTGCGCTGGAGGACAGCGCCCGTTACCTGGCATACAGCGTCAGCAGTCGCAGCGCCGACAGCAACGGGGTGTACCTTCGCGCCCTCCCCTCCGGAACCGTCAGCCCGCTCCTCGCGGGGCCGGGAACCTATGGCCAGGCGGTGTTTGCCCGTTCCGGGACCCAGGTTGCTTTCGTGTCCGACCGAGGGGATACCACAGCGTCTCCCCGCATGAGTCTCTACGTCACCTCCCTCACCCCGCGGGGAGCCACCACCCAGGTGGTGGCCACCCCGGACAGTGCGGGGAGGGGGATGACGGTCGCGGAGCGAGGGCGGCTCGAGTTCGTGCGCGATGGCTCGGCCCTGGTGTTTTCCCTCGCTCCGATCCTGCCCGATTCGGTCCCGCTCGACAGCCTGCGGGGCAAGGCCGTGGTGGACCTCTGGCACTATCGCGACGCCCGGCTTCAACCGCAGCAGCAGGTGGAAGCCCGGC
Source organism: Gemmatimonadales bacterium (assembly GCA_039794085.1). Taxonomy (GTDB): domain Bacteria; phylum Gemmatimonadota; class Gemmatimonadetes; order Gemmatimonadales; family GWC2-71-9; genus OFTM291. The sequence goes on along the minus strand of JBDIWC010000068.1, from coordinate 13,003 downwards.
GCGACCGGAACGCCACATACGCCGCCGTGTGGCAGCCCCGGCTTCGGAGAGTGATCCCGCTCGGAAGCCCCGATCTTCCGCAGGTGACGGTGGCGAACGACGGCCGGACCGCTCTTGGCGTCACGGGCGAGCCCTACCGGATCGAGGCGATGTGGGGCGAGGGGGGGAACGACATCCATCTGATCAATGCCGAAACCGGCGAACAGCGCCAGATCGCCACACGCTCCCGGTTCGGTGGTACCCTGAGCCCGGGGGGCCGCTACGCCCTCTGGTTCGACAAGGGAACCTGGTTCAGCCACGATGTGCGCCGGGGCACCACCGCGCCGCTCAACGCAGCAGTCCCCGACGTCCGATTTGACCGGGAAACCTGGGACACGCCGAGCGAGCCGGCTCCCTGGGGTGTGGCCGGGTGGACCCGGAACGACGGGAGCGTCCTGCTCTACGACCGGTACGACATCTGGGAGTTCGATCCCTCGGGGTCCCGGCCCCCTCGGGTGGTCACCGACTCGGCGGGCCGCACGGGACAGATCACCTTCCGACTCGTCGACCTCGACCGCGACGACCCGTGGATCGCCGAGGACGAGGACCTGCTCCTGAGTGCCTTCCAGGAGATCTCGAAGCAGAGCGGCTTCTGGACCGACCGGATCGACCGGCGCGCGTCCCCTCCCTCCCCGATCGTCATGTCCGACCATGCCTGGGGCGCGCCGTCCCGCGCGCGGAAGGGCACGATGATGACCGTCACCCGTTCCACCTTCCGCGAGTTCCCCGATCTCTGGGCTGGCGAGCGCCTGGACCGCCTCACCCGGATCAGCGACGCGAATCCCCAGCAGGCGGGGATTCGCTGGGGCGACGTGGAACTCGTGTCCTGGAACAGCGACGATGGGGTCCCGCTACAGGGGATGCTCTTCAAGCCCGACGACTTCGATCCCTCGAAGCAGTACCCGATGGTGGTGTACTTCTACGAAAAACTGAGCAACAATCTCCACAACTACGTCATGACCCACCCGCGGAACACCATCCAGCCGACCTGGTACGTGTCCAACGGGTATCTGGTGTTCATGCCCGACATCGCCTATACCACCGGATACCCCGGTCCCGATGCCGAGAAGGCGATCGTCCCCGGGGTCCAGTCGCTCCTGGCGCGCGGTTTCGTCAAGCCCGATGGGATCGGGATCGCGGGGCAGTCGTGGGGGGGATACCAGACCGCCTTCCTCATCACGCGGTCCACTCTCTTCTCGGCTGCCATGGCGGGCGCTCCGGTGGCCAACATGACCAGCGCCTACGGCGGGATCCGGTGGCAGTCGGGGCTCGCGCGCTCGTTCCAGTACGAGAAGACCCAGAGTCGCATCGGGGGGTCACTCTGGGAGTACCCGCTCCGGTACCTGGAGAACTCACCTCTCTTTGCCGCGGACCGGGTCCGGACTCCGCTCCTCATGATGCACAACGACGCCGATGGAGCGGTGCCCTGGTATCAGGGCATCGAGATGTTCGTGGCCCTCCGCCGCCTGCAGCGCGAGGTCTATCTCCTCAATTACAATGGAGACGCCCACAACCCCACCAAGCGGGCCAACCAGGCCGACATCGCACGGCGGACGATGGAGTTCTTCGATCACCATCTGCGCGGGATGCCGGCCCCGGCGTGGATGACTGACGGAATCCCGTATCTGGAGAAGGGACGGGATCAGGTGAGGGAGCCCGATCCCCTGACACCCTGAAGGAATCTCTGATCACCCGTCACGCGGAGGCGCGAAGGGCACGGAGACGCGAAGGACACGGAGGAACGAGCGTACATTAGGACGTCACCCCGGCGAACGCCGGGGTCCATAGACCGCCACGGCGGCTGGCGCCGCCTCCCGACAAGGGGGCCGGGGGTGAGGCATCCCTATCGGAAGAGCCGACCGCTCGTGGAGAAGGGAAACCCCTTGGCCACCACCAGGGCAAAGCCTCCCTCCGACCCGCAGAAGGAACGGTTGGCCCCGAAGCAGCGAACCAGATCGAACCGGTTGGCCTGCAGGTCGATGGAGCGGCTGGTGCCCGTCCGCAGACCTATCCCGGCGTCCCAGCCGGTCCGCCGCTCCTCGCCGGGGTACCAGGCCCCCCCGTAGTCCACGAAGGCCGCGATGCCGACCCCGACCACGTTCAGGAGGTTCTCCGCCACCAGAATCCGGTACTCCGCCGAGGTGAAAAAGGCGCGTTCCCCGGTGAAGGCGTGGGGCCGGAACCCGCGAGGTCCGATGTCCGCCCCCAGGTCAAACTCTCCCCCGGGTCGGGATCCCTCCTGCCACCCGGCACCGGCGAAGAACACCGCCGCATGACGCGGCCGGGGCTGCAGCACCACCGTCCCCCCGATGTGAACCGCCCCTGAGTCGGGCGCGGAGCTGAGGCGCCGGTAGGCCAGGCCGTCGATGTAACCGAAACCGCCCGGCACGGCAAAGCCGGTGCGGAATCCAATGCTGGGGACCACCCCGTCCTCCTCGTACCCCAGGGCCTCGGCCGTGACTGCCAGGCCGAACCGGATGGTCGTGCTGACATCCACGTCCTCCTCCCGGTCCACCCCCTGGAAGCTCCGGGTGACAACGAACCGCGCCCTCCTCCACTCCACCGTGGTCCCGAAGGTCCCGAATTCCGAGCGAGCGAAACCCGCCGTGTCGGCCCCCAGCTCCGTCGTGAAGTTCTCCCGGCGGAACTCTCCCCAGAACCCGACCCGGGTGTATCCCGTGGCGCTGGCACGGGGAGCGAACCCCCAGGCCCCGATCACGGAGGTGAACCTCCGCTGGTTGGTGTCGGAGGCGATCCGTTCCCCGTCGAAGAACCGGAGGATGCGCCGTCGTTCGTCCCGGGCGTTGAGGGACCAAGCAGACCGGGTGGACAGAGTACGCCAGGGGGAGGCCACCTGCCCGGCAAAGATCCGCCCGTCCCCGGCATCCGTGAACGCCACGACCTGCGCCGCCACGTCGAGCTGCCCGCGGATGATTCGGGGGGCGTTGACCGCCGAGATGACGCTGTTGCGGTCCACATCCTTCCGGAACGCCACCGACGTGAGGATCGCGGTTCCGAGAAGATTCTCTTCGGTCAGGGAGACCGAGAGGACCGTCCGGTCGGCGCTACGCCCGATCGTGGGCGAGAACTTGGTGCTCCACCCATCCCCGGTGCGCACCTTCACCACGAGGCCGGTGTCAGACCGGACCGTGTCGATCGACACGAATCGAAACACCCCCCGGCTCCTGAGATTTCGCGCCGTCTCCGCCACACGGGCGGAGTCATACTGCTCCCCGACGCTGAAGAGGAGTTCCCGGCGCACCACCCAGGCGCGCGTGGTCCGGTGAAGCGCATTGGTGAGGCGCGGGAAGAAGCTGGTCGCGTCCTCCCCGGGGAAGACATTCTCCCGGTCGATTTCGATGGCGCGAATGGTCAGATCGGCCGGGGGCGGAGCCGTGGAGGGCCCTGAGCCCTGGGCTGCTCCGGTGTGTGCCAGCACCAGCGCCGGGAGGAGCCCGATCCAGAGACGCCACCTGCGGGAAGCGGGGGAAGAGGTCAAGCGACGACGGCGGAAACGACCGGCATGCCCCTCAGGCGAGACTCTCCAGGATCTTCCAGAGTTCGACGGGGCTGAATTCGTTGAAACGCTGAATGGTTTCCGGTTCACTCCACTCCACGAAGATCCATCCCGTGTGCCGGGAAGCCTGGGGTGACACGAAGTGAACCCGGCCGGTGACGAGGTCCCCCTCGCGCCGGGTTTCGAGGTGCACCTGCCACGTTGTCCCCCCCCGGGCCAAGTCTCCCAGATGACGTCCGACCACGGGCGCATCGGGAACCACCGACGGTTGTGCGTCCATAGGCGAATCCTCCAATCCTTCATGCTAAGCGAACTCCTCGTTTCGCGCCACCCGTTGCCTCCCGGGAGGGGCCCTCCGGGGCTATCTTGCCGCCCACCATGACTCCTCCGCCTCCCCCGTCCGGATCCAGCGTCCCACCGGTGCCATTCTGCGCCTCCTGCGGTGAACCGGTTCTCGGACAGTTCTGCGGGCAGTGCGGAGCCCCTGCCCGGGCAGGCACCTGTGCCGCGTGCCAGACCCCCCTGTCGCCGGGAGCACGGTACTGTCATCGCTGCGGATACGAGTCGGGGGGCCGCCCGGCGGTCCCTGGTCGAAGCCGGCGCGGGTGGATCGCCGCGGCGAGCGTGGGAGTGGTGGCCCTGCTCATCGTGGCCTGGTGGCTGGTCCAGGGGACCCGGACCCGGGTGGTTCCCGACATGGGCAATGCGGGCAATGTGGGAGCTGTCGGCGCCCCCGCCTCCGGCACCGCGCCGGACATCAGCCAGATGTCCCCCCTGGAGCGCTTCATCCGGTTGAACGACCGGATCATGGAGGCCGCCGCCCAGGGCGACACCGCCACCGCGAACAACTTCACTCCGATGGCCCTCGGAGCCTACGCCCAGCTGGATACCGTCACGGTCGATGCCCGCTACCATGGCGCCGTCCTCCGGGCCAGTGCCGGGGACTGGGCCGGCTCCCTGGCCCTGGCCGACACCATCCATCGGGTGTCCCCCGACAATCTGTTCGGCTTCGTCGTGCGGGGAACCGTGGCCGAACTGCGGGGAGATACCGCGGCCAGCCGGGAGGCATACCGCGCCTTTCTGAAGGCCTTTCCCGCCCAGATCTCGCTGGAGCGGCCCGAATACATTGATCACCGCGATATCCTGGACCAGTTCCGGTCCACCGCCACAGCCGCCGTCTCCCCCTGAGCGGCGATCCCTCCTCCACTCCCTCACCCAAGGCCCATGCCCAGAACCATCCGCGTCACCCACAGTCCCGACAGCGACGATGCGTTCATGTTCTACGCGCTCACCGCCGGCAAGCTGGACACCAACGACCTGGTCTACGAGCACGAGCTGAGCGACATCGAGAGCCTCAATCATCGTGCCCGGGCCGGCGAGCTGGAAGTCTCCGCGGTGTCCATCCACGCCTATGCCTATCTGGCCGATCGCTATGCCCTCCTGGCCAGCGGGTCTTCGATGGGAGACGGGTACGGACCGCGGCTGGTCTCGCGGGCCCCGGCGCCGGAGGATCCGCGGCGCGCGCTCAGGGGAGTCCGCGTGGCGATCCCCGGCACGCTCACCACGGCCTGGCTCGCCCTGCGGCTCTATCAACCGGGGTGCGACCCGGTGGTGATGCCCTTCGATGCGATCGAGGACGCGGTACTGGAGGGGACGGTGGATGTGGGGTTGCTGATTCATGAGGGGCAGCTCACCTACGCCGACCGGGGCCTCCATCTCCACGCCGATCTGGGGGCGTGGTGGATGGAGGAGACGGGCCTTCCCCTGCCCCTCGGCGGGAACGTGGTGCGGAGGGATCTGGGGCCCGAGTTGATGGAGCAGATCGCCCGGGACCTCAAGGCCAGCATCGCCTGGGCGCTGGACCACCGGCAGGAGGCCCTGGATCATGCCATGCAGTACAACCGTGGGATAGGACACGAGCGGACCGACACCTTCGTCAGCATGTATGTGAACGACTGGACCCTCGATTACGGCGCCCGGGGTCGGGAGGCGGTCCGGCGCCTGCTGGCGCGCGGACACGCCGAGGGGGTCCTCCCGGAGGCGGTCGACGTCACCTTTGTCGGATGAACCCTTGCTTGACGGGCGTCCCGTGAGTCCGGTAGTTTCCGGGCAACCCGCTTCCCGGGGACTTCCGTTCGTGACCCTGCCCTCGAAGGACCGCTCCTCACCGGAGGAGACAGCGATGCTTTCCCTGCTGGTGGTGGATGACGAGGCGCCGATCCGAAGCGCTCTGCGTCGCTTCCTCACCCAGCAGGGGTACACCGTGCATGTGGCGGGCGACGGGGAGGAGGCCCTCAACCTTCTCCGCCTCCACAAGATCGCCTGCGTGCTGCTCGACGTCCGTTTGCCGGGTGTGAGCGGCATCGACCTGGTCCCGCAGGTTCTCGACCTGGAGCCGAACGCCGCCATTCTCATGCTCACGGCCGTCAACGATGCGACCAGTGCGGCGCTCTGCATGCAGCGGGGAGCCATCGACTACCTGACCAAGCCGGTCGATCTGAGCGACCTGCATCGCGCCATTCAGCGGGCTCTGCAGCAGCGGGAGCAGTTGATGGACAGCCGGCAGATGCAATCCTGGCTCAAGGAGGAGGTGGCGATCCGGACGGCCGAACTGCACCGGGAGCGCGCCAATCTCGAGCACATTTCGGTGGCCACACTCGAAGCCCTGGTCAACGCACTCGAAGCCAAGGATCCCTATCTGCGGGGCCACTCGATGCGGGTGTCCGACCTCGCCGCGCAGATTGCCGTCGAGCTGAATCTCTCCGACGACGAGGTGGCCCTGGTCCGGACCGCGGGGCGTCTGCACGACATCGGCAAGATCGCCATTCGGGAGGAGGTCCTGAACAAGCAGGGCCCGCTGACCGACGACGAGTTTGCGCACGTCAAGGCGCACGCCATCATCGGCGCCCAGATCTTGGCGCCGTTGACTCATTTGCGGCCCATCGTCAGCTATGTGCGAGGGCATCACGAACGGTGGGACGGCCGGGGGTATCCGGATGGACTGGCGGGCAACGCCATTCCCCTCGGGGCCCGGATCATCGGCATCGTGGAGATTTTCGACGCCTTGACCACCGCCCGGCCCTATCAGGAACAGATGCCGGAGCCGGTGGCGGTCGAACGGCTCGGCGATCTGGTGGGAACGGTGCTCGATCCCAACGTACATGCCGCCCTGACCGCTGTCGTCACCCGGGCACTCGCGTCGCGCCCGAATCAGGCGGAGACCGGCTCCTGACCCTCCCGTCGAACCTCCAGGCCGACGCCGAGGATCTCCGCGTCCTGGTGGTCGACGACGATCAGACCATCGCCCGCCTCCTGCTCCGCATCCTGGCCCATGCCGGCTACCGGTCCGTCCGTCATGTCACCACCGGCGCGGAGGCCCTGCGGGAAGCCCCCCGGTCCCACTTCATCCTGCTCGACCAGCAGTTGCCTGACGCCACGGGGTTGGAGCTCCTCCCCCGCCTTCTCTCGGCACCGACCCAACCCGTGGTCATTCTCATCACAGCCCATGGAAACGAGGCGCTCGCGGCCACGGCGCTGCGCCAGGGCGCCGAGGATTATTTGCGGAAGGATCCCTCCCTCCGCGATCTCCTGCCCGAGGTTCTCGAACGGGCCCGGCGGCGCCGGTCCCTTCGGGCCGCCTTCGCGGCTGCCGAGGCCGACGTACTCCGGGCGGAGCGGCTCGCGGCCATCGGCGAGATGACGGTCAGCATCCATCACGAGATCAACAACCCCCTCATGGCGGCGATGGCCGAGGTGGACCTGATGATGGATGAACCGGACCTCCCGCCCGCCGTGCGTGAGGGACTGGGAGCCACGCGGGAGGCCCTCCACCGGGTGCGGGGCATCCTTCGCCGCGCCGGTACCCTCCGCACCACGGACCGCACCGAGTATCTCGACGGGCTCCCCATGATCGACCTGTGGCAGGGCGACGGTGCCCCCGGCCCACGAGCCCTGTTGGGAACGGCCACCATCCACACCCCGGACCCCCAGGTGGAACGGGTGCTCGGACTCCTCCTTCGGCATGCGGGATACGCGGTCACCACCACGACCGAACCCGGCCGGTTGCCCGGGACCGCCTGCCACCCGCACGATCTTATCGTGCTCCCCGCGGCCGTTCTTCTCGACCCGGCGGGGTGGCGACCGCCCGACACCTGCCGCGCCACGGTGATCGCCCTGGCCAGCACCGCCGACCAGGCCGAGGCCGTCCGCGACCTGAGCCGCATGGTGATCCTGCAACCTTTTGACCCGGCGACGGTGGTGCAGGACATCGCCGGCGCCATGCGCGCCTGACATCCACACGAGTACCTCGCCCCTTGCCAAGAGGCCTGTCATGCGACGTGAGTTTTTTGACTTCCTCAAGAACTACGGTGTGGTCGGACTCGCCATTGCGGTCATCATCGGGGGCAAGCTCAACGCCCTGGTTTCCTCTCTGGTCGACGGCGTCCTCATGCCCGTCATCACCTTCTTCGTCCCCGACGGGAACTGGCGAGAAGCCATTATCCCGGTCGGACCCATCGAGCTCACGATCGGCCCCTTCATCGGCGCCGCCATCGACTTTCTGATCGTGGCCTTGCTGGTGTTCTGGTTTGCCAAGAAGGTGCTCAAGGAGGAAACGGTGGGGAAGAAGTGAGAGGAGAGAAGTGAGAGGAGAGAAGTGAGAGGAGAGAAGTGAAAAGTTTGAAGGGTGATTACTTCCCACTTCCCACTTCCCACTTCCACCTTCACACTTCACACTTCACAGTTCAGACTTCAAACTTCAAACTTCAAACTTCAAACTTCCCCGAATATCCCATCGCCTTCAGCCGTGCCACCCGAACGCGGAGCGGCGGATGAGACGCGAAAATATCTCCAAGTCGACCCTCGCGATCGCTGAGCCGCCGCGACCCCGGATCCACGATGCAGAGGTGCGCGGCCCCCCGACTGATCGTCCGGGTCGGCTCGGCTCTCTCCTCCAGCTTGGCCAGCGCCCGCGCCAGCGCCAGCGGATCCCGGGTGAACTGGGCCGCAGTGGCGTCCGCCAGGTACTCCCGCTTCCGGCTCACCGCCAGCGCCAGTACCCGTCCCACCAGGGGAGCGACCAGAAGACTCAGCAACCAGAGGGCCATCACCACAAGTGTGAGCGGCGATCCCTTGCCGCCACGTCCTCCCCCCCCACGCCCGAGTCGGCCCCCGCCCCGCAACAGCTGCCGGAGCGTGTCCGACATCAGCGCCAGCGCACCCACCATCGCCGCCAGCAGGGTCATCAGACGCACATCGAGATTCCGGATGTGGGCCATCTCATGGGCCACGACTCCCTGGAGCTCGTCCCGATCCAGCAGATCGAGGAGTCCCCGGGTTACCGCGACGCTGGCACCGGCGGGATCGCGGCCCGTGGCGAAGGCGTTCGGATCGTCCTCGGGGACGATCCAGATCCGCGGCCGGGGCGTGCCCGAGGCGATCGCCATCTCCTCGACCACGTTGGCAAGTTGCACCTCCGATGGGGTGCCGGGGTGGAGGAGTTCGTACGCTCCCGTCGCCCCCAGGACCCTTTCCGGCCCACGGCGCCAGGCATACCAGGCGATTCCCCCGGCCACCGTCGCGGTCAGCATTCCGAGCCAGGGAACAGGGAACCCCCCGCCCGGGGCCATGAGAAACCGGACCAGGTCTCCCCCGAGACCGATCCAGGCGAAGAACACCACGAACCCCGCCGTCAGCCACGCGGACCGACGACGGTTGGAGGCCTGTTGGGAGAAGAGATCGGCGCCGTTCACTGCCGCGGCGGCGACGACAGATCGACCACCGGAGTGGCCCTTTCCCCGGGGTCCTCGATTTCCCAGAGTTCCGCCGGCACGGCCTTGGCAAGACCGGCCACGAGGTTGGCGGGAAACTGAGCCTGACGGATGTTGTACTGGGTGGCGACGTCGTTGTAGAGTTGCCGGGCGAACGCGATCTTGTTCTCGGTGCTGGCCAACTCCTCCTGCAAACTCCCGATGTTGGTCGTGGCCGTCAGCTGGGGATAGGCTTCGGCCAGGGCGAAGAGACGTCCCAGAGCCTGGGTCAGCATCCCTTCGGCCGCGGCCGTTTCCGGCACCGTGGTGGCGGTCATCGCCCGGCTGCGGGCGGCAATCACGGCCTCCAGGGTCCCTCGTTCGAAGTCCATCGCCCCCTTCACCGTGTTGACCAGGTTGGGGATGAGGTCGTGGCGCCTCTTGAGTTGCACGTCGATCTGCTTCCACGCATTGGCCACCTGATTCCGGAGGGCAATCAGGGCGTTGTAGATCACCACCCCCCAGAACAGCACCGCTACCACCACGACCAGAAAGAGCATGAGTCCCACGGGAACCTCCGGGATCAGGGGTAAATCAGACCTTCGGGGAGTGAGAACCTTCCGCGGCCATCACGCGGTGAATCGCCGCCGCCACCTCCGCCCTCACCTGCGCCCGCCGAGCCGCCGAGAGGCGGAACACCGGATGAGTCACGTCCACCAGCATCTCGCACCCATCCTCGATCACGATCTTTCGCACCAGGCCAGGGGCCTCGGCTGGTGCCGTCTCGTCCGGCGCGGGCCGGGCCGCACCGGACCCCAGCGCCGGGAGAAGATCCCCCGGGGCGGGCGCCCGTCCTCCGAGCCACGGATCCACCACGGCCAGCAGGACCTCGTCCGATCCACCGGCAGCGCGGGCCACGTCATCCAGACTCCGGCCGGCGTCCTGGCTGGCGCGCACAAAGAGCACCTGAAGCAGGTGACGGTAGCCGTAGGAGGCGGTCGCTCCCCGGCCCGTCGGCTTGTCGACGCAGCCCCGGGAAATGTAGAACCGGATGGAGCGTTCCGAGGGAGGTGCTCCCCCCCGACCTTCCCCCGGACGTCCGGCCTCCACGACCGCCGCCGCCAGGGCGGTCAGATCGCGGAGGGTGAGGGGGGGCATCGCCTCATACCGGCCCAGTGACGCCGATCGGTCCACGCCTGGGGAGTGCCCGCGCATTCAGGCCCCGGCCCGCGTGGAAAGACGCCGCGTGTCCACCCTCGTGAGGGGCATTCTTCTCTCATGCCGCCCCGGGGAATCACCCTCATCGAAATGCTCGTGGTCCTCGTGATCCTGGGGCTGCTCGTGCTGACTGTCCCTCCGCGCATCACGTCCCTGCGGGACCGGGCGCGGGTGGCCTCTGCCAGCAACGCCATGGCGATCGCGTTCCGGCAGGCGAGGGCGATCGCGTTTGCCCGCCAGATTCCCACCGAACTTCGTCTCGACCCTGCTCAATTCCAGGTTATCGCCCTGGAGAACAGTGGACCGGTCGTGGTCTGGAGACAGCCGGGTCCCACGCTCTCGGGGGTGACCCTGTCCGCCCCGTCCACGGTCATCCGCCTCGCACCCTCGGGACTCCCCCTGGGCGTCATCAATGGCACCTGGCGGTTTTCCCGGAACCTGGTCCGGCGCGACGTGGTGGTATCCCGTTACGGCCGTGTCCGCATCGTGCCCCGGTGAGACCGGCGGGGAAACCGGACCGAAGAGGACATCCACCCGGATCCCGATCACCTCTTCCATGCGGAACAGTCCCAGGAACTTGCTCAGGCCCCCGATCTGGTAGTCCTTCACGTTGAGATCGAAGGTCGAGGAGAGAGCCACCGTGTCGCCGGATCGGAGAAGGGCCGCGGGAATGCTCACCGGCCTGACCACCCCGTGCAGGGTGAATCTCCCCTCGAGGCGCACCAGAAGGGAATCCCCCCTGTGGGTCAGGTCCCGGGCGCTGTCGAGGTCGAACCGGATGGTGGGGAAACGGTCCGATTCGAGGGACTTGTACATGTCCCGGTCCCGGCGACCGTTCCCGGTGATGAGGCTGGCTGCGGGCGCTTCCACCCAACCCCGGGCGCCCGACAGGGAACCTCCATCGACCCATCCGTGGATGGTTGACGTGGTGCCGGTAAACCTCCCTGCGGTGGCCCTGGCATCAAACGAGAGCGTTCCGCCGAGAACCTGGAGCGGAGGAAGGGTATCCTGCGAAGGCCGATCCGGCCTGGCCTGATCAGACCACCCCGCTCCGATGCCCGCGAGCAGCACCAGGAGAATCACTCCGTGACCCCACGATCGAGACCGTATCGCCGCACTTTCTGCTGGAGCGTCGATCGGGCAATGCCGAGCAGGCGTGCCGCCTGGCGCTTGTTCCCTCCGGTGTGACGCAGGGTGGCCGCGACGTGTCTTCGCTCGATCTCCTCGAGCGTGACCGGCGCGAACATGCCACTCCCCTCAGAGGACCACCCCGCCCCGGGATCCTGAACCGAAACGAGGTCAGAACCATCACCGGGTCGGCGTTCGAGGAGAACCCAGTTTCCGTCGGGGTGCTGGCCAGGGTCCGGAAGATCCCGGACGTGTGGCACCGCTGGTGCCACGCCGAATCCGGCCGCCCGGAGGGCTCGGCTGAGGCGCTCGATGGTCGTCACGTCAGCGGATACGATGGTTACGCGATCAATCGCCATGAGGGGAAGCTAGACAGGGACCGGGCCGGGTGACAGCCATGCGACCGACAGGGAGGCCCCTGCGGTGAATGGAGGAGGGGGATCTGGAGGTTCGGAAAACAGGAACGGCCGTCCAGCACTGGGCTGCGACGGCCGTCCCGCACACGAATTACCCGAGGTCAGCGCTTTCGCCACCGTTCTTCTCCCGCCTGCCACCGTTTGGCTGTTTCGCCGATCGGGAGGGCAGGACGAGGCCTCAGCTTCCATCCCCAGGCCGGATGGCCATCCCGCCTGGTTCATTCGTGCGGGCGCTGCGATTCGGATCGGGTCGCGGACCGACCTTTCGCACTGCACCCCGAGGCGCCGCGTCGGGGTGGATGGAGCGCGCGACTGGCTCCACCTGCCCGGGATGGCATGATCATCAGGATCAACAGGATGGGTGTTTGCACTCCCGATCCTTCCCCTGCGCTCCAGCCCGAACCTGTCAGCGGTGATGCCTCGTCCCCTGAGAAGGCCTTTGGCACCGTGCCGACAGCAACAAGATACCACTCTGGAAAAATCGCGCAAGTGCCTGATTTTATTCGGGTTACGACGTTTTCGTGTGGATTGTTTGTGGGTGAAAACGTGGTGGGGGACAGCAGATTGAATCGCCTGAACACAGAATGTGGAAATGTTGATCCACATTTCCCCACGGGGCGGTGCTGGGGGTTCGGGGTTGGGTGCTGGGTATTGGGGGGCTTGGCAGGATGTCCTGTGTCCCAAATTCCAAGTCCTGGGTCCTATGTCCTATGTCCTATGTCCTATGTCCTAAGCCGGCAGAGCCGGAACCAAAGAGGCTTACACACTCGGAGCCACAGATACTGCCCGGGCACGCTCGCGGTCTGCGGGGCCTACTCCCAAGACCAGATGCGGCCCGACACCTGGCCTTCGTGGTCCGGTGTGCCTCCCTCCGCGGTCTCGTTCGGGTGGGTTCAGAGGCCCTGCCCCGTCACGGCGCGCAGCGACTCGAGTTCACC
>JBDIWC010000067.1:0-18078 GCA_039794085.1 Gemmatimonadales bacterium | reverse complement strand
GGGGACAGGAGAAGCATCCGAGGACCTGGGCACCGTCCAGGGAGGAGGGAGTCTGTCCCCACCCTTGGCAGAGAGGGAGCGAAAGGGCACCAAGGTGCCCCTTGACGAAAGACCTTCTCATGGTAGTGGGGAGTAGTCCCTTACGGACAAGATTGAACACAAAACGGCAACAACATTTTGGGCGACGCCCGGGAACCCGCGCCAGCAGTGCGTTTGGCAGCGATTGAGAGGGCATCCGACTTTGAGGCATCTGGTGTATCCGCGACGCTGAGCGCCGTGACCCGGCGATTGGTTTTTCCCGGGGCTGACGCCCCTTGCTCGGCCAGGGGAGGTGGCTCACGTCACCGGTGGCCCCGACGAACACCCGGCCGTGTGAACGGCCTCTCGCCGCCGAGCCCGGGGCGAAAGCCCCGGGGAACCCACGCGACCCCGAGGCACCTCCTTGGTTCCGGCTCTGCCGGCTCAGGGAATAGGGGGAAGGGGGCCGTACACGTACCCGTACTCGAGCGGTTTGACGACACTCCCGGCTCCGATGACGGGAAGACGGGTCCCGAGCCGTACATCGGAGCATCACCCCGAGCGAAGCAAGGAGCCTGCACCGAGCCCCGCAAGAGCCCTTCTGGAAGTTGAAGTTCGAAGTGGGAACCCCTCGGAAAACTCGGCTTCCTTGACTCATGCCGGACGGTGGGGTTGGTTCCCATTCATGAACTTCGACACCCTCTTCCTCGACAATTCGCTCCGAACCTGGGCCGTGGCGGCCGGCATCGCCCTGGTCACCTGGATCATCCTGACGGCGGCCCGTCGCCTGATCGTCGCTCAAGTGGTCCGCTGGTCCCGAAAAACCACCACCCAGCTCGACGATCTGGTGGCCGAGGTGCTCGGAGCCATCCGCACCTGGTTCCTCCTCGGCATCGCGCTCTATGTGGGGAGCAACGCGCTCACTCTTCCGTCCGCGATTCATGCCAACCTGCTGACGGGCCTGGTCCTGGTGGCGCTCCTCCAGGCGGGACTGGCGGCCAGCGTCGGCACCCGGTTCTTCCTGGAGCACTACAAGAAGGAACGACTCCAGGACGATCCGGGAGCCGCCACGATGGTCGGGGCCATGAGTTTCCTGGTCCGGATGGTGCTCTGGGCCGCCGTGCTGCTCCTGGCGCTCGACAACCTCGGGATCGACATCACGGCGCTCGTGGCGGGGCTCGGCGTGGGCGGCATCGCTGTGGCCCTCGCGGTGCAGAACATTCTCGGCGACCTCTTCGCCTCCCTCGCCATCGTGCTCGACAAGCCGTTCGTCCTCGGCGACTTCATCATCGTGGGCGACATGATGGGGACGGTCGAGCACATCGGCCTCAAGACCACCCGGCTCCGGAGCCTCAGTGGGGAGCAGCTGATCTTTTCCAACGCAGACCTTCTCTCCAGCCGGGTCCGCAATTACAAGCGGATGTTCGAACGGCGGGTCGTGTTCACGCTCGGTGTGACGTACCAGACACCACGGGACAAGCTGCGCCTCATTCCCGACATCATCCGGGAAGCGATCACCCTGCAGGAGAAGGCCCGGTTCGACCGGAGCCACCTCTCCGCCTATGGCGCCTACTCGATCGACTTCGAGACCGCGTGGTACGTCCTGGCGCCGGAATACGGGGTCTACATGGACATCCAGCAGGCGATCTACCTGCAGATCCATGAGCGCTTCGAACAGGAGGGGATCGAGTTCGCGTATCCGACGCAGACGATCTTTGTGGAGCGCGAGGGAGCGGAAGGCATGGAACGCAGGACAGAGGACGTAGGACATAGGGCATAGGACATAGGATCTTCGACGATCGTCATCCCGGCGAACGCCGGGATCCATCATCCAGGACCTCCTTTGACACCCGCTGTTTCCGGTGATACGATCACACCACCCCATCCTCAAGGGAAGTCCGATGCGATCCGTCACGTTCCTGCTCGCCTGGTGCACGATCACGCTGGCCCCCGCCGCAGCCCAGGTGGGCACCGTGCACTTCCCGGTCACGGGGTCCGCCGAGGCGCGGGAGGTGTTCACCCGCGGGGTGGCCCTCCTCCACAGCTTCGAGTATGACCGGGCCGCCGCCGCGTTCCGGGAGGCGCGGGCCCTCGATCCGAACCTGGTGATGGCGGTGTGGGGTGAGGCGATGACCCACACCCATCCGGTCTGGAACGAACAGGACCTCGATGCCGCCCGCACGGTGCTCCAGCGTCTCGGCGCCACCCGGGAGGCCCGACTGGCCCGGGCTCCCACTCCCCGGGAGCGGGCCTGGCTCGCGGCTGTGGAAACATTGTATGGAGACGGGTCCAAGCCCCTGCGGGATACCCTCTATGCCCGGGCCATGGAACAGGTGGTGGCCGACTTCCCCGATGACGATGAAGCTCAGGTCTTTCACGCCCTTGCCCTGATCGGCCTGAGCCAGGGGGTGCGGCACGTCCCCACCTACATGCGGGCCGGGGCCGTGGCCAACGAAGCGTTCCGGCGGAATCAGGATCACCCCGGTGCCGCCCATTACGTCATCCACGCCTTCGACGATCCGGTTCACGCGCCCCTCGGCCTGCATGCCGCGAACCGGTACATCGACATCGCCCCCGCGGCACCGCATGCGCAGCACATGACCACCCACATCTTTCTTGCCCTGGGAATGTGGGACCGGGTGGTCTCCCAGAACGAGGTGGCCGCCGGGCCTGATCGGGCGGGTTGGCGGGCGGGACATTACACGGCATGGCTCGGGTACGGACTCCTGCAGCAGGGTCGGTTCGACGATGCCCGCGAGCTCCTCCTCCGAGTGCATGACAATGCGACCCCCTCGGGGCGGCGGGGAGAATCTCCGAATCTCCTCTCGATGCGGGCCCATTATCTGATCAACAGCGAGCGGTGGGACGATCCGGTGAGCCGCTGGCCGGTGGTGCCGGGTCCCTCCGGACCCGTGGCCCAGGCCATGATTCACTATGCTCTGGGGGTCGCGGCCTTCCATCGGGGAGACGAACCTGGTGCCCGTGAGCATCTTGAGGCACTCACGGGCACGGTCGGCGCCGAGGCGCGTGACGATTTCTACAGCGCGAACCCGTCGGTCCCCGCCATCCTCCTGCTCCAGTTCCAGGCGCGTCTGGTCCGGGCGGAGGGGGCGGGGGGACGGGATTCCGCCACCGCCATGCTCCGCCATGCGGCCGCGACGGAAGCGGCGATGCCCGCGGAGTTCGGGCCCCCGGACGTGGTGAAGCCGAGCTTCGAGTTGCTCGGCGAGTGGCTGCTGGAGGACGGCAGGCCCGCCGACGCGCAGCGAGCCTTCGAACAGGCGCTGGCCCTGGCCCCGGGCCGATCGCTGGCCCTCAAGGGTCTCGCCGCCGCCGCGACCGCCGCGGGAGACGTCGCGACGGCCCGAGAGGCGCGTTCCCGGCTCGCGGTGAATCAGCGACGTTGAGGTTCGAAGTGTGAAGTGTGAAGTTCGAAGGAGTGTGGGCGGGCAGGCACCTTGTACAATTTCACACGACGGCACGAAGACACGAAGAAAGGGTACAGATCGACCCGGGACCCGACCACTCACAACCTGTGGCCAATCGAACTGGGGGCCGGTGTCGGTGATGGGCATCACTGACCCACGGCGAGCCAGAGTCCAGATTGTCCTCATGCGCGCATGGTACAATTCTCACAGAGGATGGCTCCGGCTCCTCACCCTGGGCTCGTGGTGTCTCGTCGGGTGCCAGGAACCCGAGGGGGGCACCCTGATGGTGACCTGGTTCGGAACTGCCGGGAATCCGGTGCAGGAGGTGCGGGTGGTCGCCGGCCTCAGGGGGGAGGTGGGCTTTCTGGGGACAGCTTTCGTGTCCACGGGAGGGGATCTCCTGGAGAGCGAGACAGTCGGCATACCAGGTGAAGGTTTGTGGCCGCTCCGAGCGGTGCTGGTGGACGCCTCGGGAGACACGCTCGCGGAGGTCCGAACCGAACTCCAGCTCGGACCGGGGTATCGTCACCAGGTGTTCTTGACCGCCCTCCCAAACCGTAACGGAGCCTTCATCTGCAGCGCCACCCAGGATCGCGCTCCCATTCGGCGCCCGGACCGGAATCCGCCCGACACCCTGTACATGAATTACCTGGCCCTCGAACCGGGCAAGTTCCCGCCCGTCTGCTGACACGTCGAGAACACCGGGTGACGAACACCCAACACCCAACACCCACCCCCGGGCGTATGTAATTCCCCCCTACCGCCCACCGCCTACAGCCTACCGCCCAATTTCATTTCCAGCCCACCAATCCCTTCACCGACCGGAACATCGCCGGGCTGTCGTACCCGATCCCCTTCTTGAACACCAGCTCCACGTTGCGCACATCGCTGATGCGCTCATCCGGGGCCCCTGTGATCACGATCAGGTCGGCGTCCTTGCCGAGGGTGACGCTCCCGATCCCGACCTTGAGTCCGAGATAGGTTGCCCCGTTGAGCGTCGCGATGCGAATCGCCTCCAACGGGGTGAACCCCGCCTCGACCAGGAGCTCCACCGCCCGCTGGTTGGCATATCCGGGCACCACGCCGCCGTATCCGGTGGGATCGGTCCCCACCACGAGCAATCCTCCCAAGCGAACAAATTCCCGTTCCAGGGCCGCGAGCCGCTCGTATTCCGCCCGGGCGCGACCGGTCGAGTCCCGGGCAACGCGGGCCCAGGTCCGTTCATACCGCTCCCGCGCCTGGGGCAGCATCGCCTCGAGCGCTCCCTCCGGCGCCTTGGGTTGTCCCGGCACGGACGTTTCCATCACCGTGAGCGTAGAGGTGACGGCCACGTTCCGGGATACCAGGTGGCGGAGCCATTCCTGGACCGCGGGGCTCGACGGGTTCTGACTGGCCATCGCCCGACGCCCCGCGGTGGCCCCCGGGCAGCGATCGGGCTCCTTGTCCGTCACGAAATCGGTGGCGGCGAAGAACCCGTGTTCCAGGTTGTCGATGCCGAGATCGGCCGCTTCGCGGTAGGTGACGGAACAGAGGTGCCCCGTCACCCTGAGCCCCCGTGAATGCGCCGCCTTGATGGCAGCCCCAAGCTCGGCTCGGCTGATCTGCATGTAGGCCTTGAAGCTGGTGGCGCCCTCCCCGGCCCAGTACTCGACCATCCGCTTCGCGTCATCGGCGTTGCGCAGGGCCTTCACCCCTGGAATCGGAAGGCCCGGTCCGTTGAGGTAGGGCGCGGTCACCTCGATGTCGGGTCCGGGGATCTGGCCCGAATCGATCATCCGCTTGATGTTGAAGTCGGTGTACCCTCCCATGTTGCCTGCGGTGCGGATCGTCGTGGCCCCGCCTGCCAGATAGAGCCGAGGGAAGCTGACCGAATGAGTGGGATAGGCCCCGTCTCCCGCCACGTAGAAGAGGTGTTCGTGAAGCATGACCCACCCGGGGAGCACGCTGCGGCCGGTGAGCAGGAGCTCCCGGGCTCCCGCGGGGACCGGAGTGGTCGTCCGGTCGCCCATTGCGGCGATCCGGCCTCCCTGCAGGATGAGGGTCTGGTGCTCGCGGGCGGGCGCCCCGGTGCCGTCGATGATCCGGACGTCGACCAGGGCCACGACCGAGTCCCGCACCGCCACGAACGAGGGCGATACGGGTCCCTGCAGAACGGCCAGCAACATGAGCCTCAACATGTTTGGAACGCCTTTCGCGCGTGTCGGTACTCCACATGTGCCCTCACCCCTGTCCCCTCTCCCGCAAACGGGAGAGGGGAACCTGCGTCCGGAGTCTCGAGGTACTGACGACCTTTGCACCGGTCCCGAACGCAGCAAGGAGCCTCCCTCTTTCCTACTCCCCACTCCCGGGCTTCTTCCGGCGGCCGTGGGTCGGTGGTGGCGGTTCGGGCTTCAGCACCACCGGGTTCTGCTCCAGGAGCCGGAGTGCTTCCTGCACCGCCCGCTCGAGCTGGGGGTCGTGTCCCGCGGCGACCTCCTTCGGGGTGTTCTCCACCTCGATGTCGGCCGGCACTCCCTCGTTCTCCACGGCCCACTTCCCCTCCAGATCATAGAACCCGCCTCGCGGGGCGATCATCGAGCCGCCGTCGATGAAGGGCGGAGTGTCCCAGGTTCCGACCAGCCCACCCCAGGTGCGTTGGCCCACGATCGGGCCGATGCCGAGTGTGCGGAACATGTGAGGGAGAAGATCCCCGCCGGAGCCCGCCATCTCGTTGATGATCATGACCTTGGGGCCCCAGATCCCGGCGCCCGGCGTGGTGAACGGCTGGCGCTCTCCCACGGCGTTGTTGAAGTAGCCGAGCAGCTTCCGGTTCATCACCTCGACCATGTAGTCGGCCGCGGAACCGCCGCCGTTGTAGCGCTCGTCGATGATGGCGCCCGGCTTGTGCTGCTGGGCAAAGAAGTACCGGTTGAAGTAGGTATACCCCGGCTGCCCGGTGTTGGGGACGTAGATGTAGGCCAGTCGGCCGCTGGAGAGGGAATCAACCTTCCGCCGGTTCGACTCGATCCAGTCGAACTGCCGGAGCCCGTTCTCGTTCCCGACCGGAACCACGGTCACCTGTCGTGCACCGGTGAGTGACGGCTGGGCATTGAGGGTGAGAACGGTCTGGCGTCCGGCTCGGCCCTCCATGACCTGGTGGATGTTGTCGGTGCCCGCGAGGGGGACGCCGTCGATCGCCATCAGGTAGTCGCCCGCGGCCACGTTCAGGCCGGGCCCGCTGAGCGGTGCCTGCAACTGCGGGTTCCAGCTCTCGCCGGTGTAGATCTTCGCGATCCGGTACCGGTTGTTGGTGATGGTGTAGTCGGCGCCGAGATATCCGACGGTGGCGTTGGGGATGTCGGGGAAATCGCCGCCCCGCACGTAGCTGTGCCCGATGGCGAGTTCCCCGCCCATCATGTCCATCAGGTAGTTGAAGTCGGCTCGGTGCCGCACGTGGGACAGGAACGGCTGGTACATCGTCTTCATCCGCGGCCAGTCCGACCCATGCGCGTTGGGCACATAGAGGTAGTCGCGCTGGATCCGCCACCCTTCGGCGAACATCTGCGGATACTCCACCGTCGGGTCCACCCGCATGCGGAGGGAGGCGAGGTTGAGCCGGCCCACGGTACCCTGCGGGGGCGGGGGGGCCTTGTCGGCATCGACGATGGCCCAGGAGCCGTTCTGCCCCGGGGTGCGGTAGAGCAGCTTCTTGCCGTCGGCCGAGAGAGTATAGGCCTGAACGTTGGGGAGGAAGGGCTTCGCTTCCCGGTCCTTGAGCTGGTAGCGATGGAGCGCGTTGGCGGGTGGAGGACCGCCGCCGACCCCGGTGGCGGGGAGGTTCTCCAGGAAGAACACCGTGCCTGCCGGTCCCGCGCGCAGGTCGCCGTAGTTCCGCGGTGTCACGTCGACGGAGAGGATCCGGCTGGTCAGGCCGTCGAAATCGATGGAGACGGTGGGAGCGGCCGGGGTCCCGCGTCCGGGCCGGGCGCTGGAGTCGGGGGCCACCCCCTCCTCGTCGCTCTCCGGCGCGAGGGGTGACGCCTCGGTGCGGGAAAGCACCGCCAGGTAGAGGGCCCGGGTCACCGGCCGGTCGTAGCTCGTCATGTCGAGCCAGCCGGTGTTGAGGGCGAAGTTGGTGGAGGCGAGGAACCAGAGATACTTGCCCGAGGCGTCCCAGGTCGGCGACAGGGCATCGGAGAGCCCGTCGGTCACCTGGTGCGTGCGGCCTTCCTGAACGTCATACACATGCACCGCGTGGAACTGGCTGGGCTGACGCTTGGCATACGCGATCCAGCGGGAGTCGGGGCTCCACACCGGATCCATGGTGCGGGCCGGTGCCATGTAGGTGTCGGTGTCGGCATGGGTGACGCGACCGCTCTCCACGTCCACGACCTGAAGCCGGAGCCCGGTGTCGGTGAAGAGGAGCTTCTTCGAATCGGGACTCCAGGACGGGGTGTACTGGAACGAGGGGTTGGGAAGCCGGATGGTGCGCTTGTCGCCGAGCCCGTCCTGCGGAGCGATCACGAGCTGGTACTCGCCGCTCGCGTCGGTGAACCAGCTGATCCATTTCCCGTCCGGGCTCCAGGCCGGGTTCCGTTCGGCGCTTGTGGCGCTGTTGGAGAGGTTGCGCCAGTCACCCTTGTCGGCGGGGACGGTGAAGATCTCCCCCCGGGCCTCGAAGACGGCGCGTTTGCCCGTCGGGGAGAGGGCGGCGTTCACAATCCGGTTCTGCACCTGCTGCCAGGTGGGCATGAGCCAGGGGAAGTCGCCCCGGACGGTGATGTTGACCGGAGCACTCCGGCCGGTGGCCGGGTCGAGGAGGTGAATCCGGCCTCCCTGCTCGAACACCACCGCGCCGCCGCCGGCATCGAGTGCCTTCACGTCGAAGTCGGTGAAGGTGGTCACCTGGGCGACGGTCCTGGTGCGCGTGTTGTAAGACCAGACGTTGCTCACCCAGTCGCGGTCGGAGGCGAAGTAGACCGTCTCCCCCACCCACACCGGGTCGATGTCCTTGCTCCCCTCCCAGGGCACCGTCTCCAGGTCGAGACCGGGAAGGTTCACGATCCAGATCGGCTTGTTCTGTCCCCCGCGGTAGTTGCGTCGCTCGTCATCCCAACTGGTGGCGAGCCGGTAGGCGAACCGGGATCCGTCGGGGGAATACTTCCCCTGCCATCCGCGGTGCATCGGCAGCGGCGCCGGGAGCCCGCCCTCGGTGGACACGCTCCAGAAATTGACCGCAGTTCCGGACGGCGCAGCGGCACGGGTGGAGGTGAACACCACACGCCGGCCATCGGGAGACCACCCTTGCACCAGGTCGGGCGAGGTATGCCAGGTGAGCCGGGTGGGCTCGCCCCCCTCCGAGGGCACGAGGTAGACGTCGGTGTTGCCGCCGTACTGTCCGCTGAAGGCGACCCAGCGTCCGTCGGGGGAGAGCTTGGGGTTGGTTTCCTGGCCCTGGAAGCTGGTGAGCCGGTGGGCGTTCCCGCCGGCGCGGTCCACGATCCAGATGTTGTTGGCGTAGGAGAAGGCGATCTGCCGGGCGCTGACCGTGGGCTGGCGAAGGAGAAGGGTCTGGGCCGGCGCCGGTTGTGCCGCGGACAGAAGGAGAAAGGCCAGGGATCCGAGTGCGATCAGGGGTCGCCGCATGGGTAGTGCTCCAGGGGATGGGGAGAGGAACAACCCCGTAGAATCGCGACTCGGCGGGCGCGGGTCAACCGGCAGGGGGAAGAGCAGAGGGGTCACACGAAGGCACGAAGGCACGAAGGGGGTGAGCGTCGCCATCTCCTTCAGAGTGCCTTGATCCGATCGGGAATGGCTTGGCGTGTTATAAAATGGGCCTGCCCCTCCGATTCATCTTCGTGCCTTCGTGTCTTCGCGTGAGGTTGGATAGCCGCTTTTACCCCGAAACGACACTGAGTTTCGTTACTCGTATCTTCGGCTTGCTGCATGACGTGGCCTCTTCTTCGTCGGTGTCCTTGGCTCGGCGTACCGCACAGTCCATCGCCCATTTCGGAATATCTCGCTTCGATGCGAGCGGGCGGTCACCCCCTTCGTGTCTTCGTGTCTTCGTGTCTTCGTGTGAGATCAAACAACCGACTTGCCTCGAACCGACATCCGCCGGAGGTGACTGCCGATTCACCCGCAGCTGTGAGAGGGCAACTGCCTGCGGGCCGTTCACGATGCGTTTGCAGCCCTCGCGGAAGGTAGCCGCGCCGAAGTTGATCAGGAGCCCGAGCGGCAACCCGAGGAGACGGAGGTAGGTAAGTACCTGCTTGGCGTGGACCGGGGCCAGCTTCTCGACCGACTTCAACTCGACCACAAGTTTCCCGTTCACCAGGAGGTCGACCCGCAATCCTCCCTCGAAGCGAAGCCCGTCGTAGTCAAAAATGACCGGTTTCTGGAGCTCGACGCGCAGTCCACGCCTTTCCAGTACCCGCGCCAGGAGCACCTGGTAGACCGATTCGAGCAATCCTGGACCCAGATCCCGATGCAGATGGAACGCGGCATCCACCACGATGGCGGAGAACTGCTCGGGATCAAGTTCGGTCCTTGCATTGTCGTCTGGCCGCATGAACCGCCTCCTCCCCTGTGTTCTTTGTCCTCGGCATACCGTACGGTCCATCACGCGCCTCGGAACATCCTGCCTCGACCTGCGCGGACGATGTGGTCACACGAAGACACGAAGGCACGAAGGGCGTCCTCGTGTCTTCGAGCGAGACGGCAGGGGAGGGCCTGAACGTGATGATCTCGCGCCAGGGGCCACTCCACCAGAATGATGCATGCCTGCTGCGGCACTCTTTCACGTTCACCTTCGTGCCTTCGTGTCTTCGTGTGAGACTGTAAAGCCTGAACGTGCATGACGGGTAACCGGAATCACCCCGGCCGGAGCCGATAAACGAGAGCCAAGCGCGCGAGCCGAGCCCTGTAACCGTTCGGCGTTACATTCGCGTAGGGACAGGATAGCCCCCGTGTCACCAGCAGTGAACTGTTTCACGCCAACCTGCGAGGAACCGATGAGTGGCGTTCGAGTTGTGGTGGGCACCCGGCGCTGCCCTGTCACACGCGGACCCTGGCGCGGGCCCCCTCCCTCATCCTAGCCACCCCTTGATGCTCCTGGCATACCGTATGCCTTCCCGCGCCCCCAATTGCCCGACACTCTCTTCTTCGCGCCTTCGCGTCTTCGCGTGAGATCAAACACCCCAAGGCTTGTTGGTTGACCGACCCTCCAACACCCACGATCCACCGATCCCGTCTCCAACCCCTCTCTTCTTCGTGACTTCGTGCCTTCGTGTGACACCGAGCACCCCGGACCGGGTTCTTGCGCAAACCCGACCGGTACCGTAGGATTTGTCAGCAACTTTACACATTGATGGCTCGGTGGCTCGCCTGATTCCTTCACGACGAGGGTGACGAATGCGTTCGACTCCGAAGGTCACGGGACTTGTTGCGGCTGGACTTCTGGGCCTGAGCGTGCCTCTCGTGGTGACCGGGTCCGGAGAGCGGGTTCTCCCCCGGGTCGCCCAGAATGACAACCTGCGCGCCGCCGGCACGGTCCGGGAGAGCGCGACCGTGATTGCCCTGGAAGTCGTCGAGGGGGAGTGGGAGCCGGCCGGGCCGAAGGGAGGAAAGGAACGGATCCTCGCCTTTCAGGAGGTGGGACGAGGTCCCGAGATCCCGGGCCCGATGATCCGGGTGGTCGAGGGTACCCCCCTGCAGGTGACCGTCACCAATACCCTGGATACCACCATCGTGGTGCATGGTCTCTCCGGGCGCCGCCAGACGATGCTCGACACCCTGGTCCTTTCCCCGGGGCAGACCGGCACCGCGTCCTTCACCGCGGACGTCGAGGGGACCTACTACTACTGGGGCGGATTCCCCGGCAACAGCGTGGCCACGCGCGTCTACGAGGACAGCCAGCTGCACGGCGCCCTTGTCGTGGATCCAGCGGGTACCACCGGGCCCCCGAAGGATCGAATCCTGGTGGCCGGATTCTGGGTCCAGACTCGCGATTCGGTTGGCGAACCAAACCTCGACCATGAGCTCTTCACGATCAACGGCCGTCCCTGGCCCCGGACCGAGCGGTTCGAGTATACGGTGGGTGACTCGGTTCACTGGCGGATCATCAACACCAGCGCGGATGTTCACCCCTTCCATCTCCACGGCTTCTACTTCCGGCTCGATGCCCTGGGTGACATGGTCCGCGACACCGTCTACTGGGAGTCCCAGCGCACCATGGCGGTAACCCAACGTCTGGTCCCCGGGGCCACGATGCGGATGAGCTTCTCCCCGGACCGGCCCGGCGGGTGGGTTTTCCATTGCCATCTCAACTGGCACGTGGCCCCGAATACCGGGATCGGGCCCGAGCTGCGCCCCACGAAGGAACAACGGGAACACGAACTTTTCATGGGCCATCTCGACCATCCCGACGATCATGTCGAGCGGGGGATGGGAGGGCTCATGATCGCGATGCAGGTCCGGCCCGCTCCGGGGTGGACCCCGCCCGCCGAGAGCGCCCGGCGCCAGCTTCACCTCTACATCCAGTCCGACTCGACCCCGACCGACTCTCTCCGGCGTTACGGGTACGTGCTCCAGGAGGGCGCCGCTCCCCCCTCGGCCGATTCAGTCCAGGCTCCCGGGGCCACGATCGTGATGCGGCGCGGCGAACCGACCAGCATTCTGGTGCACAACAACACGCCCCAGCCCACCTCGGTTCATTGGCATGGACTCGAAATCGAGAGCCCCTTCGACGGTGTGGTCGGTGTGGGTGGATACGCCACGTCCCCCGCTCCGGCGATCCGGTCGGGGGGGACGTTCGAGGTGCGGGTGACACCGCCCCGGAGCGGGAGCTTCATGTACCACACCCACATCAACGACCTGATCCAGCAGAGCCGGGGCCTCTGGGGTGCACTGCTCGTGCTGGAGCCCGGGGAATCGTGGGATCCCGCTCACGACTTCGTTTTTCAGATCGGGGAGGGCGCGGACTTTGCCCCCATTCTGAATGGGCGCACCGAGCACCCGGTGCGGGAACTCCAGGCGGGCACGGACTACCGGTTCCGCCTGATGAACATCTCGATGGGGGGCCCCAATCTCGAGTTCTGGCTCGTCGGTGGAGGGGTTCCGATCCGGTGGACCCCTCTCGCACGGGATGGATACGATCTCCCGCAGTGGCAGCGGACACGGAGCGAGGCCCGTACCACCGTCAGCATCGGGGAGACCCGTGACATGCAGGTGCGATTCCCCCGCCCCGGGTCCTATTCCCTGGAGGTGCGCCGAGCGAACGGATCCCTGCTGACCAGCCAGCCGATCCTGGTGACCGCCTCCGGGGGCTGAGACTGCGGGCGGCGCGTACTGTCTCACACGAAGACACGAAGCCACGAAGGGAATCGGAATTCCGACGGCATATCGGAGCGTCACCCCGGCGAACGCCGGGGTCCACTTCAGACTTCACACTTCACACTTCGCACTTCCCTACCGCCTACCGCCTACCGCCTACATTCATCGCTGTGCCGCCGCCTGGAGGTCGGCCCGGCTCGCAATGCCGCCATGTCCCCCGATGATTCGTTCGGCGTCGAGACCCCGCGCCGTGAGCAAGGCCTCGACTTCGGCGCTGCCGAGCGCGGGCAGGGTGGCACCAGGACTCACGACGTCCACCACGAACAGCAGCTTCGCGTCGGGAACCCACGCCGCGAGAATACCTTCGACGTGCGTCGTGGGCAGGGAAAGGAGATGCACGGCCGGGCCACTGGCACCCGTCAGGACGGTGTCGGTGACGCCGGTGATGGCGGGGAGCGGGCTTCCCTCGTCGAGGGCGTCGGGCGCCACCGACTTGTGACTCTGTCCGATTCCCTCCAGGAACGCGACGTTGCGCACGTGGGTGATCACCGGAACCCCCCGGGCCAGAACTCCGCGCACCCCGCCGGAATGGTCCCAATGATGATGGCTGTTGACCACCGCCTTCACCGGCTTGTCCGGGAAGCGGGCGGCGAGGGTGTCGAGTACCGCGGTGGACCGCACGGCGTTCTGGGGCGCCTCGACAACGAGGAGCCCGTCTCCCTGATCCACGACGAGGGAATGGTGGCTCCCACCCTCGGCTCGCCACACACCCGGTGCCAGTTCCACCAGGGTTACGGTGACGGCGGGAGGAGAGGCCGGCACGTCCTCCGGTGCGGGAGTGGCTTGCTGCCGGATCGCCTCCGGGATCGCGAACGCAGCGGCCTCCGGTGGATCGGTTCGCAACGCGGTAACGATGGTGTGTGAGGCGAGGCGTCCGTTCACCATCACGTCGGTCTGCCAGGGAAGGGTGATCGCCGTGGGCCCATCGGCGGCACGCCAGCGGGTGTACCAGGTCTCCGTGGCCCGGTCTCCGAGAACACCGTCATCGGTCACCGTCACGGCCACCACCGGCAGTCCCGTTACCCGGTCAAACCAGAGTTCCATGTCGTCGCCTCCCACCTGAGTCCGGATGCCATCCATCAACTCCCCCCGCCACTCCTGAGCCGGTAGCGGGGTGGCTTCATCCGGTGCCTCCTGCACGGCGAGAAGAACGCGGTGGGGCTCCGTCTCCAGGGTCCGAAGCTGCCCCGCCACGAATCCGGGTGGCATCGGGTTGGAGTTGCCGTTCACCTCGTTCATCCCGATTCGATCGGAGATGACCTGACGCTGCCGGGTGACGGTGCCGTTCACCGCCCGGCTCTCCTGAGTGAGGGATCGGCGTCCACCCGCCCAGTCGACGGTGAGAGTCCCGAAGGCGACGGTGGCACGGGGTGGCGACAACGGGGTCTCCTCCTGGCCCAGAGCGAAGGTGGCCCGGTTGAACTCGGCGGTCGTCACGGCGCTCCGGATCGCCTCCGCACCACCCATCGCGTCGACAGCCCGCGCGACGAGCTCCGAGGGTGAGGTGTTGGGCTCGGGAGGTGGGGATCCGGCGGGCGTGCAGGACAGGGTGGTCAGCACGAGAAGCGAAAGGGGGAGGGCAGGGTGCATGAAAAACCTGGGAGAGAGGGAGACGTCCGGGAACAGTGCGGGCTTGATTCCGCTAAGC
The DNA here is from genome assembly GCA_039794085.1 of Gemmatimonadales bacterium. GTDB lineage: Bacteria > Gemmatimonadota > Gemmatimonadetes > Gemmatimonadales > GWC2-71-9 > OFTM291. The sequence continues at coordinate 3,612 of JBDIWC010000067.1, read as the reverse complement.
GTACGGCGGGGCCGTGTCAGGGGCAAGTGGCGAGCACATTGCCGTGTCAGCGGGAGGACGGTATCATGGGAAGGTCCGTCCCACACCCACTCCATCCCCCGTTTGCGGACACCAGCCTGATGCCGCTCTTCCCGGCCGACAACGGCTTCGTCATGTGGGCGGTCCTCTTTGCCGGGGCGGCGTTTGCGGCCTGGGCGGAGCACACCCGCTGGGGACACCGACGGTCGGGTGTGCTCGTGGCCATCCTCCTGGCGATGGTGCTGTCCAACCTGCGCATCATCCCCCGGGCCAGCGCCACGTATGACACAGTCCTCACCTATGTCGTGCCCATCTCCATCCCGCTGCTCCTCTTTGATGCCAACCTGCGCCGGATCTTCCGGGACACGGGGCGAATGCTCCTGGCCTTCGGCATCGGAACGGTGGGCACGGTCCTGGGTGCGTTGGTCGCCATTCGTTTGATTCCCCTCGGTCCCGACGCCCCGGCGCTGGCCGGAGTCTTCGCCTCCACCTACATCGGGGGAGGCCTCAACTTCGTGGCCGTGGCCCAGGCCACCGGATTCGACAACGGGAGCAGCATGGCGGCGAGTGTCGCGGCCGACAACATCGTCACGGCACTCTACATCATCGGCGTGATGGCACTCCCCTCTCTCCTCTGGTTGCGCCGTCGCATCCCCTCGGCGATCGTCGACCGGGAGGAGGCGGAGTTCCGCGAGGAAACCGTCCGGCACACGGAGCGCCCCATCATCCCCTTCCGGGTGTTCTCGGTGGGTCTGGCCCTCGCCCTGGCTTTCGCGATCAGTGCCCTGGGATTCTGGCTCGCGGACCTCACGGGGCTGGACGGATTCGGAATCCTCTTCATCTCCCTCCTCGCCCTGGCCCCTGCCAATCTCGCACCCCGCCTGACCGGCCACCTCACCGGGCACATGGAGCTCGGCATGATCGGGATCTACATCTTCCTCTTTGTCATGGGGGCCACCGCCGATGTCGGCGCCATGCTCGGGTCGGCGCTCCCGATCACCGCCTTTGCGCTGATCATCGTGACGGTGCACATGGGAGTCACCGTCGGCGCAGGCGGCCTGCTCCGGTTCGATCTGGCCGAGCTGATCATTGCGAGCAACGCGTGCGTGGGCGGGTCGTCGTCCGCGGGGCCGATCGCCGCCGCCCGCGGCTGGCACGAACTGATCACGCCGGGGATTCTCTGCGGATCGTTCGGCAACGCGATCGGAACCTTCATCGGGGTGGGGGTGACGAAGTGGCTGGAATAGGGAAGTTTGAAGTTCGAAGTGTGAAGTTCGAAGTGTGATGGAGATACCGTCATCGCGAGGTGGCGAATGCCGCCGTGGCGATCCCGTGAGCGGAGGATGGCTCGGGATGAGGATCGCCGGCCTTCATGCCAGGATCAGCCGTCCGGCTCCGGCGTGATGGCCGATTTTGCGTCTCGTCAAATCGGCATCGGTTCACGAGATCGCCACGGGCCCTGCGGGCCCTCGCGATGACAACATCCCCGTTCGAACTCCACGCGTCAAACTTCACACGTCACACTTCCCACAGACCCCAAGTCAGCCCGCACCGGGTCTCGAAATAGAGGGCGGGGTGTCCCGACTGGCCGATCAGGGCGTGAAGCATCTCGTGCCTCGCCACGAATTCCGAGTGCTGCCAGGCCCCGGCCAGGGTGATGCGGCTCCGGCTCCCGTCGCGGGACCACATTCCCACCACCGGGTTCCCCGTGCCGGGATCGAAGGTCTGCACCCCGGGCACCACGAACCACTGAACCGATGCGAAGCTGCCGGAAAGCCCGGCGCACTGCTCGGTGGTATGCCACCACTCCCGGAAGGCAGGGGAGGGTGAGAATGCCACCGCTCCCGCCGGAACGGAGGGCGAGGACGGCTCGGTTCCAGCGGCGCACCCGGCCACGAGAGCCAGAAGGGACAGCAATAGCGTGGGTCTCATCCTGCCTCCCCACGCCCAATCTCGAGCATCACCAGATCGACAAACGAAGCGGAGCGCAACGAACCCCGGGACCCACCATGCGGTGTGGGCCACTGAATTCATCACGCTCCGCGAGGGTCGATCGCCTTCGGCACCGAGCTATCTCAACCCCAAGGGGTAGTTGAGACCTCCAGTTTTGCGGCCCCGGATCACTCCGGGTGTGCTCTTATCGGGCGGTTCGAGTGAATCAGTTGGACATCAACTTCAGTTGTCGGTTGGTTACGGAGCGAATTCAGTGCCACCGTCGCAAGTGCTTGACGCGCAACGAATCCCCGACGGGTCTCGCCGCCAGGGCCGGGACAAACCCATGGCATCGTGGCGATTCAGCCGTGCAGAATGTTGCACCGATTGAAGGGGCGGGTGCCGCTCCCGCCCCGGGATCACCGCCCATTCATTCCCGGGCCGCAGAGTCCTCGGTGTTGTCCTGATCCTCTGAGGAGTCCTCAGTTTCCTCCTCCGATCCGTCAGGCTCGCCCGTGCCATCGGCGGCGGCCCGGGACCGCTCCAGCTTCTTCTGACGCTTCTCTTCCTTCTTGCGCTTCTTCTCCAGGTCCTTCTGGCGCTTGGCAAACTGGTAGTTGGGTCGTGCCACCGGGCGTCTCCTCGGCGAGGGTGAAACACAGCCTGCCACCCCATCCGGGAGGCACCACTGCGTGGGCGATCCCGTAAGATAGCCCCGACCGGTGAACAATGACCAATGAACAGTGAACAATGAACAATAAGGGAATCCTGGGTGAAGATCATTATTCCCTGATCATTGTTCCCTGATCATTGATCATTGCTCATTGATCCCTCAAACCTCGCCCCAGACCTCCGCGAAATACGCCAAGAGATCGATCCGAAGGGGGTCGCTGGCTCCGGGAGGGCGCCACGCAATCGTGGTACGGAACACCTCCGGGCGCTCGCTTCCTGGGCGCCAGCGCTCCACCGTGCGGGTGTCGAGATCGACGATCCAGTACTCGTCCACTCCGGAGCGCTGGTACCGGACCCGCTTCATGCCCCGGTCCTGCCGGGCCGTGGAGGGGGACACCACCTCCGCCACCAGGGTGGGGATGCCGAACTCGTCCCATCTGTGGGGGACCTTTCGGTCATCGAGCGGGATCACGAAGAGGTCCGGTTGCAGGAGCTGGCCACTGCGGAGGTCCAGATCACACGGGGCAAGACCCGTGAGCCCAAGGCGATGCTTCCGGACCCAGGCGTCGAGGATCCGGTTCAGCGTCCACACACCCACCTGGTGAAGCGGTCGAGGACTCGGGCTCACCAGCAGGACTCCGTCCACCAGCTCGTGACGCATCCCATCTTCCGGCAGAGCCAGGACCTGTTCGCGAGTCCACGGTTCGAGCAGCTTCGGCATACCCATACGCTACGCTCGGCGAGAGAGGGAATGCAAGGGGTCATGCCAGAATGTGCCCTCGGGCCCTCCGCACGACGTAACCAAATCATCGCAGGCCGGGTCCCGGTGCCGCAAACGGCGGAAGGAGGGGGACAGAAGGACGTAGGACATAGTCCCTTACGGACAAGATTGAACACAAAACGGCAACAATATTTGGGGCGCCCCCCGGACACCCGCTCCGGCCGTGCGTGTGACGGCGTCTGTGACGGCATCCCACTTGGGGCTCTTCA
>JBDIWC010000066.1:0-18527 GCA_039794085.1 Gemmatimonadales bacterium | reverse complement strand
TCCCGCTCGAGGTGATCGAGTCCAGCACCCGCGCCAGGTCCCCCGCCTGGCTCGGCCGCTCGCCCGGATCCTTCGCCAGGCACGCCATCACCAGATCCGCCAGCGGCGCGGGACAGTCCGCCCGCACCTCCCGCACGTCCCGTGGCGTCTCCCCCATGTGCACCGCCAGCATCCGCGCCGGCGCCTCCGCCTGGAACGGGGGGTGACCCGCCAGCAGCTCGTAGGCCAACACCCCAAAGGAATAGAGGTCCGCCCGGTGATCGGTGTTCGGATCTCCCAACGCCTGCTCGGGAGACATGTAGGTCGGCGTGCCGATCGAGGTCCCCACCTGCGTCAGCGTCGCCCCCCTCGCGGCATCCCCCGTCCGCGCCGCGCTGATCGCCTTCGCAATCCCGAAGTCCGTCACCGTCGCACTCCCCGACGACAACAGCACATTGTCCGGCTTGATGTCCCGGTGCACGATCCCCCGCGCATGGGCGTACGCCAAGGCCCGCGCCACATCCCGCAGCGTGCTCACCACCTCCCCGATCCCGAGCGGGCCCCCCGCCACCCGCTGCCGCAGCGACTGCCCCTCCACATACGGCATCGTGAACCACGGGATCCCTCCCACGTCCCCCGCCGTCAGCACCGGCACCACGTGGGGATGCTGCAGCTGCGCCGCCAGAAGGATTTCCCGCCGGAACCGCTCCACCGAGATCCCCGCCAGCAGCTCCGGCGCCAGCACCTTGATCACCACCCGCCGGTCCAGCGCCACCTCCCGGGCCAGGTAGGTGCGCGACATCCCTCCGCCCCCGAGCTCCCGCTCCAGGGTATACGTCGGGCTCAGCGCCTGCTCCAACCGGGTGCGCAGATCGTCCATCAGTCGCCTCGAACCGTGTCAGGTATCCGACAAGTATGGTCCACAAACCCCAAGTATGGCCCACAAACCCCGATTCTGCAAACCGGTAAGGGAACTCCGGGGATACCTATATTCTAGATAGCCTCCAAACTACTCTCACTCACGGGCAGCATGTGACCGGAACCTCACCCTCCCCCTGTCGTTCCTCTTCCTGGGAGCACTGACCCCCGGATGCGCTGCGCCCCATTGCAACATGCGCCGGCCAATACCGGAAGCGTCACCCCGGCGAACGCCGGGGTCCATTTCAAACTTCGAACTTCACCCTTCAAACTTCTCACCTCGAACCTCATCGCATTTCGGAGATCTGCCATGTGCCGCAACATCAAGAAGCTGCGTCGCCCGGAGGCCTCGCCCACCGACGACGAGCTCCACGACGCCGCCCTGCAGTTCATCCGGAAGATCAGCGGCTTCCGGGCCCCGTCCCAGAAGAACCAGCACGCCTTCGAGACGGCCGTGCAGGACGTGGCCCTTGCCTCTCGCCGCCTTTTCGAACAGCTGGCATGATCACCACCGTCCCCCCGGTGGCCCGGTCCATGACCTCCCACCTCTGGATTCTGCTCGCCCTGGTCAGCCCCATTCAGGGCTGTGCTCCCACCACGGGGACCCCAACCCCTCTTCCCTTGACCGGCGGAGAACCGATCCGGGTGACCCTCCTCCACATCAACGACGTCTACGAGATCACCCCCCTCGACCAGGGACGGAGTGGCGGCCTGTCCCGGATCGCCACCCTTCGGCACCGGCTCCTCGCGGACAACCCCAACACCCTCTTGACGCTCGGCGGAGACTTCTTCAGTCCCTCCGCCGTCGGCACCGCGTTGGTGGATGGCGCCCGCCTGGCTGGGCGTCAGATGGTGGCCACCCTCAACGCCACCGGGGTCAACCTCGCCGTGTTCGGGAACCATGAGTTCGATCTCCGGGAGCCGGAGTTCCTTTCCCGGCTCGGGGAGTCACGTTTTCCCTACCTCGCGACAAACGTCACCGATGCCAACGGGGACCTCTTTCCCGGGACTGTCCCCCACCGGATCGTTACCATCACCGCGCCCGATAGGCGCACGGTGCGCATCGGCTTCGTCGGGGCCACGATTCGGTCCAACTCACGCGACTGGGTGCGCTACACCGACCCGGACTCGGCGCTCCGGCACGAGGTGACCCTGATCCGCGACAGCGCCGACGCCATCGTGGCCCTGACACACCTTCCCATCGCCACCGACCTCCACCTCGCCGAGACGGTCCCTGAACTCACCGTCATTCTCGGGGGCCACGAGCACGACAACCAGGCCTACCGCCGGGGGCCGCACTTCACCCCCGTCCTCAAGGCGGACGCCAATGCCCGTTCCGCCGTGATTGTTCACCTGACCCTCAGTCCTGGCGCTCCGGCCCATGTGTCATACGAACTCGTCGTGGTGACCGACTCGATCCCCGAGGATCCGGTCGTGCGGGCCGAGGCAAACCAGTGGATGACGCTGGGGACGGCCGGCATGCGGGCGTCGGGATTCGAACCCGATCGCGTGGTGACCCGTACCACCGTACCTCTCGACGGTCGCGAAGCCGTGATGCGGACCCGGCCCACGCTTCTCGGCGCCATCGTGGCTTCGGCGCTCCGCCACGAAACCAATGCCGACGTCGGGCTCTTCAACACCGGTTCCATCCGGATCGATGATGTGCTCCCTCCCGGGCCGATCACCGAGTACGATCTCATCCGTCTCCTCCCCTTCGGCGGCCACGTGGTGGAGGTCGAGATGACGGGGTCACTCCTCAGCCGTGTTCTGGCCACCGGGGAGTCGAATCGGGGCACGGGGGGATATCTGGCCTGGGACAATGTGGGCCGTGATTCGTCAGGGCAGTGGTCGGTCGGCGGAGCGCCCCTCGACACCACCCACACCTATCGCGTGGTCACCACCGACTATCTGGTGAGCGGCGCCGAGCGCAACCTGGGCTACCTCGCGCCCGGCCATCCCGGTCTCCGGTTGCTCCGAGAGCTTCGCGACATCCGGCAGGTGGTGATGACCGAACTCCGCCGTCGGTACGGGTTGCCGTAGGGGCCTCGTGGGCGTCATACTTGTCCCATGCCATCGGTTCTCGATCTCGAGGTTGCTCGGCTCCGCGCCATGACCGCCACCGAGAAGGTGGCCGTCATGCACTCCCTGTGGCGGCAAGCGTGGTCGCTGAAGGAGGCCGGCGTGCGGGGTCACCATCCGGATTGGTCCGAGGAGGAGGTGAAAGCCGCCGTCCGCGAGTTCTTCCGTCATGACCGACCCTAGCCTCATTGCCCTGTTCGTCCGACCCCTCAACCAGCTGGGCATTCCCTATCTGATCACTGGAGGCGTGGCCTCCGTGATCTACGGAGAACCGCGTTTCACCCGGGACATCGACCTGATTGTCCAGTTGCAGACAGGGGACGCCGACCGTTTCGCGGCAGCGTGGCCATCAGGGGAGTTCTATGTCCCGCCGGTGGAAGTCATCGGGGAGGAGAGTCGGCGCCCTGCACACGGCCATTTCAACGTCAGCCATCATGAAACGGCAATGCGGGCGGATATCTATCTGTCCGGTGAGGATCCCCTTAATTCCTGGGCCCTGCGGCACCCTGCCCTGCGGCACGTTGAAGGCGACGAGGTCCGTGTCGCCCCGATCGAAGCGGTCATTGTGAGCAAGCTCCGCTATTTCCAGATGGGAGGATCCGATCGGCACCTGACGGACATCAGGCATATGCTCCGCATCAGCGGGGACCTGGTTAATCATGGGGAGGTGGAGCGCTGGGCCCGGCGCCTCGGCGTCGAACGGGAATGGGATCGAGTACGGCGACTCCCCGGTCAATCCGGAGAATGCCCCCCCGCCCTGTGAACCTCACAGGCGATCCCCCGCCAGCACGTGCAGGTTGACGCATGCGCCTGCAACAGGATATATCTATTGACGGGGTTCTCCTGTTACGGTGGTCACATGCAGGAACCACAAGACCCCAACCCGACCGCCACTGCATGAGAACGTCAGTTCTCGGCGGGCCTCCGTCCCAGAAGACGATTTCTGGTTGAGGACGCCAGGCCACCGCGATGCCCGTCGCTGAACGGAAGGCATCCAGGGACGAGTCGTGAATCTGAACCGCCTGTTTCCCCGCTTGGGCCTGACCGCGAAGCTCGCGATCGCTTTCGTTCTTCTGGCGCTTGTGCCGCTGACCCTGGTGAGCACCGTGGGGGCGTTCTTCACGGTGCAGCAGATGCGTGCGCGGGAGCGCGATCTTCTGGAACACGATCTTGAGACGGTCGGGCAGCGGACGGCTCGGTCTCTTGGCGATCTGGTGCAACAGGTCGGCTACATCGCCGATCTCGGCATGGCGGACCGCATCCTGCAGGGAGATCGGGTGTCGGGAGGGAATCTGGCCGCGGCCGTGCAGAAATATCTGGTGGCCGATTCCTCGGCGCTGTTCCGTGTGAAGGCGGTGGATTCACGGGGGCAGGTCGTCGCCGACGCCCGGCGACCGGGCACCGGGGACGTGGACGCAACTGGGACGACTCAACCGTTCTACCTCTGGGTGGCCTCGGAACTGGAGCAGGGAGCGACGAGACTGGTCCCGGTGGAGCTCCGGAACGGGGCCGGCACCGGACTCATTCCCGCCGTCGCGGTCGTGCGGCCCGTCCATGACGCGGCGGGCCGGGTGAGAGGGGCCGTCGTCGGCGAAGCGTTGGCGGCCAGCATCTTCAGGGAGATCGATCGCGCCTCTCCTGACGTGGCCGGTGTCACCGGCCTGGTGGACGGGGCGGGGCGCTTTTTCTACCACACTCGCCGGAAGCGGGATTGGGCGACGCTCCTCGCGCGCCGGAACGAGGAGAGCATTGCCAGCGACCTTCCGAAGTCCGTCGCCACGGCGGTCCTCTCGGGGGATGTCGGTACGGTCCGAACGGAGGATGGGGTCGTCGTGACCTACCGCCCCCTGCAGGTGCCGGGACTCCCGGTCTCTCCCTTCGCGCTCTACCGCACCTTTTCCCAGGCGTCACTTGGTGGATCAGTGCGCCAGTTCCTCGGCGCCATCGGGCTGGCCGCGCTCTTCATCGCGCTCTCCGTGCTGGGGGTCGCGGTCGTGGCGGCGCGCCAGATCACCCGGCCCCTGCACCTTCTCCAGAGAGCGGCCCGGCGGGTGACCGGAGGTGCGTCTCACGAGCCACTGAACATCGAGACGAATGATGAGATCCAGGATCTCTCCGAGGACTTTGAGCAGATGGCCGCCGAAGTGGACCGGCATCGCCGACGCCTCGAGTCCGCCGTCGAGGAGAGAACGCGTGAATTGCGGCGGACCGAGACCGAACTCTCACGCATCGTCTCCCTGTCAGCCGACGGGATCGTCGGCCTCGATTCCGCCGGCCGCATTCGCCTCTGGAACCGGGGTGCGGAGCGGCTGTTTGGATTCACCTCCGACGAGGCCCTGGACCGGTATCTGGACGACCTGATTCTCCCGGAGAGTCCACGCAACCGTCGAGAGCAGGTGTATCTCCGTCAAACCGTCCAGGAGTCCGGGGCCGTGATCGCACACCAGACAACGCGGAAGACGAAATCCGGCGAGCTGGTGCCGGTGGGCATCACGCAAACCCTGCTCGAGGATGAGGAAGGTGCCCTCACCGGCTCGTCGGTGATCTTCCGGGACACGCGCGTGCAGGAACAGATTCAGGAGCAGATGCTGCGCTCCGAACGCCTGTCCGCCATGAGCGTGATGGCCGCCGGGCTGACCCACGAACTGAACAACCCGGTGGCGGTTCTCGACAACCGCCTCGAACTCATGCAACGCGAGGCGTTGCGCTCCGACACGGGGGACCTTTTCCGCAAGGACCTCGCGGTCCTGCGCGAGCAGGTGCGCCGGATCGGTTCGATCACGGGAGACTTGCTCCGGTTCGCACGCGACGACACCAAGGAGATGTCCTCCCTCCAGGTAAATGACGTGGTGGTCCAGGTCGCGCGGCTCCTCAACCGGGTCGTGGCTCCCGAAGGCGTACGGCTGGAGATCCGTCTGGGCGACGATCTCCCGTGCGTTGTGGCCAGCGCCACGGCGGTGGAGACGGTCCTGGTGAACCTGCTCCTGAACGCCCAGCAGGCGTGTGCACCCGGAGGGGTGATAACCGTGACGACTCGCACCAGGGGCAGATCCACATGCGTCGAGATCGAGGTCCGGGACAACGGTCCCGGAGTGCCGGACGAGTTCCGCAACCGGATCTTCCAGCCCTTTTTCACCACGAAGGCCGACCGGGGAGGAACCGGGCTCGGGCTGGCGGTCTGCCGGGCACTGATGGAGCGCCACGGGGGCACGATCAACCTGGTCGGGGGCAACGGGACGGGAGCGGTATTCGTCGTCGGCTTTCCATGTTTTCCGGGGATGAGCGATGAATGACCAGGCGCGCGTTCTGATCCTCGACGACGAGCCCGAAATGCTCGAGAACATTGACCGCATGCTCTCATCCGAGGGGTATCGCTGCTGGACACTCCCCGACCCGAGCCGATTCCGCTCACTGCGGAGCGAGGTGAATCCGGACGTCCTGATCACGGACCTCCGCATGCCACGGGCCGACGGCATGACGATCCTGGCCGCGGCCCGGGCCGACGATCCGGCCCTCCCTGTCATTCTCATCACGGCGTACGGCTCCGTGTCCTCCGCCGTCGATGCGATGCACGAGGGCGCGTTCGACTATTTGACCAAGCCCTTCACGGTCGACGAACTTCTGGTGGCGGTGCAACGAGCCGTGCGCCACCGCCACTTGACTCTGGAGAACCGCAGGCTGCGGGAGGAGATTCGCCGGGGACCGCGCGCGCCGGCCGCGATCGGGACGAGTCCCGCCTTCGAACGCGTTCTGGAGCGTGCCCGAAAGGTCGCGCGCACCGAGGTCAATGTTCTCATCACCGGTGAGAGCGGCACGGGGAAGGAGCTCCTCGGGCGCCTGGTGCACGACATGAGCGGGCGATCCGAGGGGCCCTTCATTCCCGTCGACTGCGCGGCCCTGCCGGAAAATCTCCTGGAGAGCGAGCTCTTTGGCCACGCCGAGGGAGCCTTCACCGGGGCGGTGTCCCGGCGAGACGGGCTGATCGTCGGGGCCAACGGCGGGACGCTCTTTCTGGATGAGATCGGCGAACTGAGCGTGCCGCTCCAGTCCAAGCTGCTTCGGGTGCTCGAGGAACGTCAGCTGAGGCGCCTGGGTGACTCCCGCCTCCTTGATGTGGACATCCGACTCGTCTCGGCGACGAATGCCAACCTCCGCGAGGCCCTCCAGGTAGGTGGCTTTCGTGAAGACCTCTACTACCGACTCAACGTCGTCGAGATCGCGTTGCCCCCCCTGCGGGATCGAACCGGCGACGTCCCCCTGCTGGCCGGACACTTTCTGGAGCAATTCTCCGCGTCCGTCGGAAAAAAGGTGCCCAGGGTCTCTCCCGAGGCGTGGCGGATCCTGGAGCGGTACAACTGGCCGGGGAACATCCGACAACTCCGGAACGTCATTCAGCGCCTTGTCGTGCTGGACGAGGACGGGCTGATCGTGGCCGGGGACCTTCTGACCGAGAACTCGTTGCCGGGCGTCTATCCGAGCGAGCACGCCGCGCTCGGGGACCCCGGGTCACACCTGAGTTACGACAGCGCCCGGAAGGAGGCCGTGCGCACCTTCCACGCCGCCTACCTGGAGCGGCTGCTGGAAGCCCACGACGGCAACGTCTCGCAGGCCGCCAGGGCCGCCGGTGTCCACCGTCGCACCATCCACCGGTGGCTTGCCGAACTGGAAGAGGCGCAGAACGAAAGGAAGACCGATGAAACGCGCTAGACCGGGCGCTGTCCTCATGTTGCTCCTGCTCCTTCCCGCCCCAATCCTCGGCCAGGAAGGTGGAATCGACGGCGTCGTGCTGATCGCAGGACACCCGGCCGACGGTGTCGTACTGTACCTCGAAAGCGAGAGTGCCGCTGCAGAACCCACCCCCAGCGTCGACACGACCGTGATCGACCAGAGCCGGCTCCGCTTCCTCCCGCCGGTCGTCGTTGGACGTCCGGGACTCACCGTACACTTCCTCAACAGCGACCCGATTCTCCACAATGTGTTCAGCCCCGGAGGGGAGGGCGAAGCGTTCGATCTCGGAACGTATCCATCGAACACGAGTCGGAACCATACATTCACGAAACCCGGTTTCCACGTCATCCTCTGCCACGTGCATCCGGAGATGTTCGCGTACGTGGTGGTGGTCACCACCCCGTATTACGCGGTGACTGACACCGGGGGTCTGTTCCGAATCCCCGATGTTCCCCCGGGTACCTACCATCTGAACGTCTGGCGACGGGGGTCCGAACCACGGCACGAGACGCTGGTGGTCCCCGCAGCCGGAGCGCGAGGACTCGTCCTGAACCTCTCCCGGCCGGGTCGGCTGGTGGAGACCACGTCCCCATGAGCACCGGGCCGTCGAGTCTCCGCGACACCGTGGCCCTGACCCTCTCGGCGGTCGCGGTCCTGTCGGCAGCCGCCGTGCCGACAAGACCCTCCGGGCGTGCTGACTCGGCACCGGCACGTGTCATCGCGCCGACCGGATACCACGACGTGTCGATCCCGGCCTTTTCCCGGATGTACGGAACCGCGTGCTCCACATGTCACACGGCAGCTCCGAAATTGAACGTGTTCGGCGAAGTGTTCCGCCTGAACGGATATCGGATGCCCTCGACCAAGCTCGTGGTTCGGAAGGATGATCCGGTCTCACTGGGCGCACCGGAATGGGACGAGGCGTGGCCGAGATCCATCCGGTCGAGCGATCTCCCGGGATTCGTTCCACTCGCGCTTCGAATCGTGTCCGACGCCCGGGTCACCCGGGACGAGCGGCTTCCCTACGACGCCACATACCAATTTCCAGACGAAATCCAACTCCTCGCCGGTGCCCCTCTGGGCAAGGAGGTTTCCGTCTTCCTCGACGCGGGGTGGAGCCCCGACAACGGGGTGGAGATCCACCAGGCGAAGGTGGAGTTCCGGGATCCCATCCCCGGACTTCCGGCGCGAATGCTGAATCTCAGGGTCGGCCTGCTGGATCCGTACCTGATGACCTTCGCCCATCAACACATCGACCTTGTGGCGCGTCAACCCTTCCTCTGGCAGACGTTCGAAGCATCCGAGGTGGAGCTGCGCAAGAGCGACGTGGCCGAGCCATTCCGGACCGACAACGACCTCATGCTCGACCATTCCCAGCCGGCCGTCGAACTCAACGGCCTCATCGGGCGACGCCTCCACTTCGGAGTCGGCCTTTCGCAGGGTCGCGGAGATGGCGCGACCGATCGGAACGGGCGAAAGGATCTCTATTACACCATGCGCTACAAGGTCGGCGGGCTGGATCTCACCGGCTCCTACGGTTCAGCGCAGGCACCGGCACAGACCCTCACCGGTCAGCTCCTTGACCACGCTCTCATCCTCGAGCACTTCGGCTATCTGGGAAACGAATCGACGGAGAGCGCTCCCCAAGGGGAGCACACGGCGTTCGGCCTCGCGGCTCGCGCGCTGCTGGGACGCCTGGACCTCGGCGCGGGCTACGTGATCCGGAACTTTGCGCAACCCTGGCCCGATGTCTCCACGGGACACCTCGAAGTGGAGAGTGTCTTCGCCCGCTCCGAGTATCTGGCCCTCCCGTGGATCATCGGTTCGCTCAAGGCCGAGCGGATCCAGGTGCTCGCAAGCGATCTCCCCCCGGACGTCTCCGCCGCTCCTCCCCCAACCGAGTCGACTCGTGTGCTCCCGGGGGTCATCCTGCTGCTGCGCCAGAACGTCCGCTTGGTGATGGAGGGCGAATTCTTCCTGCGGCATTCCGAGACCAGCCAGGCGGGCCTCAACCGACCCCACAACCTCTGGCTGCGTCTCGACGTGGCGTTCTGAGACCCGTCCCCCCCCTCCAAGTCGGTGTGACGCTCCTCGCCCCACCTGGGACGGTGGGGGTTACAGTTTCCCCTCCTCCCTTCCGTCGCTCGAGCGGCATCGTCTCCGCAACCGACTGACCTGCCTGTAGTTATGGAAGTTTCATCAGGCCCCGCCCCACCGGCATATCTCCTGCGAAGCCATTCCTCGACCGCGCGTTCAAACGGACGATCACGCCACACGGAGGACAGGGAAATGCCAGGAACCACCAGGACCCTCATGCTCACGGTCGCGACGATCCTGACCGCATCTGGTGCACAGGCTCAGGCCACCGCGTCCACCAGAACCATCACGGAAGCAGAGACGGACATCGTCGTGATCCAGATGATCGACAAGTCGGCCACCAGCTACGCCTTCGAGCCATCGCTCATCACCGTGACCCCGGGCCAGACGATCCGGTTCGTCCAGCAGGGTGGAGTCCCCCACAACGTCGAATTCAAGACGCTGCCCCCGGGAGCTCAGCTCGATGACGCCCGAATGGGCCCCTTCCTGATGACCAGGGGCGAGGCCTACGAGCTCCGGATCGACGACCGCTTTTCCCCGGGCACCTACGCCTTCGTCTGTACACCCCACCAAGCGATGGGAATGAAGGGCACGATCGTCGTGGCCGAGAGAGCGAGTCCGAGCCGCGAGGGGAACTGAAGGTCCGATGTCAGGAGCACTCAAGCTCGAGGCGGACAGCTACCAATTGAATCCACCACAGGAGACGAGATGACCATGAACCCCCGAGACTGGATCGCGGCCCTCCGCGCGGCAACCGTTGCCGTCGGCCTTGCGAGCTGCGCCGGCCTGGACAACCCGACAGCACTCTCGGACCTGAACCTGGCCGTGAATGTCGAGTTTCCTGGCCACATGCACACACTCACATCCAACGAGTTTCACTTTCAGGTGTCTTCGGGGAGTGATCCCACCCACATGTCGCGCCTGGAGTTCGACGTGCTCCCCCCCGGAGGAGCGCCCGCCCAACGTATACCGATCGAGGAGGTGGACGGCGAATGGCACGCCCCGGTATATCTCTACGCCGCCGGAGAACATCACCTCCGATTGCGTGGACAGGCCCCCGGGCATCATTTGATGATGGATCTCTGGGAGCACGAAATCACGGCCGCGCGCGCCCACATTATGGTCGATGGTCACCGATTCGAGCTCGAAACCAGCCCCGCTCCCATTCTTCCGGGCGGACTGGCGCTGCTCCATGCGTTCGCCTTCGAGCTGGAAGCGGACGGCAGCAAGGGCCCCGAGGCGCACGACCTGCAGCTTGCGGGTTCGCTGCACCTCCCCGATGGAACCATGGTCATGATCGCCTGGGCCGAACGAGGACACGGCGAGTACGTGGGTCAGGCCGTCTTCCCGACCGCCGGCACCTATAGCCTCCAGGTCGGCCTCGCGAATGGAACGGGACACGACGAGGCCAACGAAGGGCAGGAGGACGACGAGCACTCCGAGTTCCACATCCGGGTTCCGTCCGCGAGCGACGCCCCCCCACCAGCCGAAGACAATGGAGCCGGTCATGGGCACTAGACTGTGGCGCATGCGTGCACGTCCTCTTGCCATCATGGTTCTGCTCGCGTTTCCGAGGGCGATCGAGGCACAGGACGCACGAGCGGACGACGAGCCAACGATAATGCGCATTGTCCCGACGCATTCCTTCGTGCTGACAGGTTACGGAACGGTCGGCTATGGCCTTCGCACTGAAGGCGAGAACGAGAACCAGTTCACGGCCAGCTTCAACCCCATCATGTTGTTCCAGTTCCAGGACCGGATCCTGTTCGAAGCGGAATTCGAGTTCGAACTGCAGGAGGGGGTCACCGAAACCGGGCTCGAGTACGCGCAGCTCGACTATGTCGCGACCGACCATCTCACGTTCACGGCAGGCAAGTTCCTCGTGCCCTTCGGCGTGTTCGGCGAACGTCTCCATCCAACCTGGATCAACAAGTTTCCCAGTCCTCCTCCACTGTACGGCCATCACGTGGCACAATTCGGTGCCAAGCCGCTGATGTCGATTCTCACCGACATCGGCGTGATGGGGCGCGCAACCGTGCCGGTGGGTGACTGGCAACTGAGCTTGAATGGCTATCTGACCCAGGGGCCTCAACTGGAAGGGGAATTTCCGGACGCGGTCGACGTCGGAGAGGATTTCGAGGCGCCCGAGTTGACCTTCCCCGCCAGCTCCGGCGATAACAACACGGCCAAGATGCCCGGCCTCCGACTGGACATCGCGTTGCCACCCTGGTTCGAAGTCAGTGGTTCGTTCCTGAACAGCGACTACGACTCCGAGAGCAACCTCGACTTCACCGGATGGAATCTCGCCGCCGAGTTTCGTCGTTCGGGGTTCGAGCTCCGCGGTGAGTACCTGCAGGTCCGCCAGGAGATAGAGACTTTGACCGCGTTCCCGACACTGCGGAGGCACGGCTTCTACGCGCAAGCCGCCTATCGAGTGGCCCAATGGGAACCCGTACTCCGGTGGACCCAGGTGTTCGACGACAAGATTGGCGACACCACGACCCGTCCCGGCGCCTGGCAGGCCGGGATCGGACTGGACTACTGGTTCAGTCCGACCGTCGCCGTCATGGCCGGGTTCGAGTTGAATCGCGAGGACGGCCCGGAGCTGGACAACGACCGATTCCTCGTGCACGTCGCATTCGGCTTCTGAGGAGGACACAATGATCGACAGGAAGAAGAACCGCCGACCCTCCATGTTCGTTCGCGCCGTCCTGGCCGGCATCACGACCGTGGCCGTGTCCGCGTTTCTGGGGGCTTCGGAATTGCCGGGACAGCAGATGAGCCCGGTCACCGCCGGGGCCGCGGTGTACGGCAACATGTGCGGTCGGTGTCACAACCCGCGCTCGCCACTCGAGCGCAGCGATCGGGACTGGGTCACGGTCATCAACCACATGCGGATCAGGGCCAATCTGACGGGGGGGCAGGTGCGTCACGTCCTGGCGTTTCTTCAGGCCACCAACGGCGACCCCGGCCAAGTCCCCCCGGGGGATCTCGCGCGTCCACCAGCGGAATACACGGAGGCCCCGATTCGACCGGAATTGGCGGACGCCGGACGCAGCATCGTGGAAGGGAAGGGGTGTGTCGGGTGTCACATGATCAAAGGGAAAGGTGCCAACGTTGGGCCCACGCTCGACGGCGTGACCGGTCGCCGGAGTCCCGACTTCCTGCGCCGGAAGCTCGCCAATCCGACGTTTGACAGAGCAACCTCGATGATGCCGAACTTCGGCCTCACGCCCGAGGAGATCGAGGCTGTCCTGGCCTATTTGGCCACGCTGAGGTGAGCGGCAGGTCCCGGCGTGGACATCGACATGACCGAGGAAGTGACTCCCATCTGCCGTCCCGCGGGAGTAGCGATCGCCACGGCGGCTGGTGCCGCCTCGCGACAAGGGGGCCGGGGGTGAGGGCAACAGAACCTATGGCATCGCGTAGAACCGAATTGCCATGTAGTGACTCGCCGTTCCCGCCAGGACGAACAGGTGCCAGATGAAGTGGGCGTACCGAAGCTGCCGGGCCCGGTAGAACCCCACCCCGACCGTGTAGGCGATCCCTCCCGCCAGAAGCCACAGGAGACCCGCGAGGGGCACATGGACCCAGAGGGGGCGGATCGCCACCACCATGAGCCACCCCATCCCGAGGTACAGGGCCATTGAGACCCGCCGAAAGCGGTGCGCGTCCCTCGATTGGAGGAGAACACCCACCAGGGCCAGGGTCCAGATCACGCCGAGCAGCGTCCACCCGACGGGCCCGCGCAGCGCGCCGAGCGTGAACGGGGTGTAGGTCCCCGCGATGAGAAGGTAGATGGCACTGTGCTCGATCAGCCGAGAGGTCTCCTTGGCCTTACCGTGCGGCAGGGCATGGTAGAGTGTGGAGCCGAGATAAAGGAGAGCCACGGTGACGGCAAAGACCGCGACACCCACCACAAAGTAGGTGCTGCCGGTTGTCACGGCATCGGCGATCAGGGACGGGGTGGCGACGAGGGCCGCCGCGAACCCGGCCCCATGGCTGATGCTGTTGGCGATCTCCTCGCCAACCGTCTGAGAGCGTTCCGGGGTGGGTGGTGCGTCGGTCACCGCGTCTTTCCAGCGGCCTCGATGGAATCCCGTGCCGCGTCAACCCGCGCCCGGATCTCGGGCGTGAAGAGATCGGCCAGGGCGGGGTTCTCCACGAACCGCACCACACCACTCGCGAGCCCGAAGGTCTTCACGGTGGGCACAAAATCCCCGCTGCGCACCTCCCGGGCCACGGCCAGAAAGGCCCGGGCAAGGTCGATCACCGCCGACCCCGGCACCCGGTCGGGAGCGAGCCCGCTCTGGTCAGCATTGGCGCCGAACACGTACACCCCCGGCTTCTCCTTGGCCGCCTGGAACACGCCAAGCCCGGCCGCATCGGCGTTGTGGTGAAGCATGTCCACCCGGAGCTGCATCATGGCCAGCGCCGCCTCCCGGCCGGCCACCGCATCGTCGAAGGTGTTGAGGTAGGTCACCCGGCTGTCGACGTCGGGCCGGACCGACCTAGCACCGGCCACCCACGCCTCGTAGCCCTCTTTGACCGGCGGAAGTTCGATCCCTCCCACGAACCCGATCCGCCCGGTACGGGTGAGCGATCCCGCCACCACTCCCGCCAGATAGGTGGCCTCCGAAAACCGGAAGATCAGCGGAACCACCTTCCCGGACACCCGTTGACCACTCGTGATCACGAACACCGGTTCCGGGTACTCCGCCGCCACCCGTTCCGCGGCGTCCTGGAACTCGAACCCATGCCCGAAGATGAGATCGTACCCCTGGGCCGCGTAGGTGCGGAGGGCCTCCTCCTGTTCGGCGGGAGTGCGCGCCTCGACGTGGCTGATCGGAACGTCGAGAGAATCCCGGATCCGGTTGAGTCCCGCCCAGGCGCCGCTGTTCCAGGCCGCGTCCGCCACCGAGCCCGGCGTCACCAGCGCCACACGGAACCCGTCGTCCACCGGAGCGCTGCCGCCACACCCTGTGAGGAGAATGGCCAGCACCAGCACCAGGCGTCCCCTCATCACGCCTCCCCCGAGTCCGCGGGCGACTCTCCCTCCATCCGGACCTCCCCGTTCACCACACCCCCTTCGTGGATGAGCAGGCGTGCCGTCCGGATGTTGCCGTGGACCTCGCTGGAGCTCTGGAGTTCCACGCGGTCGGCGGCCCGGATGTCCCCCCGGACGACTCCCCCGATGATCGCTTCCCGGGTCTCAATATCCCCCTCCACCACCGCCCCGGGCGACACCAACACCTGATGGCCCGCGCGCACCGTCCCCTGCACCCGACCCTCCACCTTGATGACACCCTCGGCCGCCAGATCACCCGTGATGACGAGATCGGGCGCCACGATCGACAGCCCTCCTCCCCCTCCCGCCCCGCCGAGGTCTCCCCGGCCGGGAGTGCGGGCTGCGTGTCCGGTCTCACGCCCGTTGGTGGTTCCTGTGAAAATGCCCATGTTATCGGCCCTCCTTGATGAGCGTCGTGGGATCGACCACGGCGCCGTCCTTGCGGATTTCCACGTGAAGGTGCGGGGCGCTCGACCGTCCGGTGTTCCCCGAACGGCCGAGAACCTCGCCCGCATTGATGGTGGTCCCCTGCCGTGTCGTGATCGCCGAGAGGTGTCCATAGCGCGAGGTGTACCCCCCGGGGTGACCGATGAGGACAAAGATCCCATACTCCGGATCCTGTCCGGTCTGCACCACATCGCCCCCACCCACCGCCCGGACCAGCGACCCGACCGGCACCGCGATGTCCAGACCCGGGTGGGGGTCCTCCGCACCACTCCCCCCCGCTCCGACGACACCACGCGTAATGTACCCCGCCTCATCGAGCGGCCAGTGACTGGGGATCGACGGTCCCGATTCATACCGGGGTATCTGGCCCGCCACCCGGGCCAGCACCGCGGCGGCAACCGGGAGATCGGAACCGAGAGCCAGGGGATCCGGCGCCACCTCGGTCCCGATCACCTCCCGCAACCGCGCATACCGCGACTCCACGCTATCGAGGGTGGCGGCGAGATCCCGGATCGTCGCATTGTCGGTCCGGAGGCGTTCGAGTTCCTGCTCGAGTCCCGGCACCCGCGCCGCCTGCCGGGCAAGAGGCGCGTAGAAGCTGACCCCCGCCAGGAGCAGCAGGATGATGCCGATGGATCCTCCCACCGCCAGCCGAACAACCCAGAGGGGAAACCGCAGGGTCCGCGATGCCGGTGATCCATCCACATGGAGGATCAGGGAAACCGACCGCCGCGGGGTCATCCGTCGAAGGGGTGGCCGAGGATGATCTCGAGAATCCTCGCCAGGTCGTCGTTGGAATAATAGGAGATCGCAAGCGTCCCCCGTCCCTTCCGCCGGGCCGTGAGCCGGATGTCGGTCCCGAGCCGGGCACGGAGAGCATCTTCGACCCGTCGGGCATCAGCGGTGCTGGGCAGGGGCTTGCGGGCGGAGATCTTTCGGCGGGGTCGCTCCGCCGACCCGATGGCCACGGCGGCCGGGCCTTCACCCCGAATGAGTGCCTCGGTGTCGCGGACGGAGAATCCCCCTTCCACCACCGCCCGGGCCACGCGGATCTGTTCGCTGGCCTCGCCGATTCCGAGTAGCGCACGGGCATGCCCCTCGGAAAGGGCGCCCTCCTGCACCATGGTCTGGACCTCGCGGGGGAGCGCCAGGAGGCGGAGGGTATTGGAGATGGCGGTGCGGCTCTTGCCCACGAGCCGGGCGATCTCCCCATGCGGAAGACCGAACTCGTCGATGAGGCGCTGGTACCCCGTCGCGGTGTCGATGGCCGAGAGGTCATCGCGTTGCAGGTTCTCGATGAGCGCCAGGGTGAGCATCGCCCGGTCGTCCGCCTCGCGCACCACGGCGGGGACGGATGCCCACCCGAGGCGCTGGACCGCGCGCCACCGCCGCTCGCCGCTGATCAGCTCATAGCGGGAGCCGTTCTGCCGCACCACCAGTGGCTGGAGCAACCCGGAGGCCTTGATCGAACTGGCCAGCTCGTTCAACGCCGACTCGTCGAAGTGCTGCCGGGGCTGGAACGGATTGGATCCGATGGCCCCCACGGGCAGGTCGGCGAGGGCGGTTCCCGGAGCGGTCTCCTCCCGGGAGAGCGGACCGAGCAGGGCCTCGAGCCCGCGACCGAGGCGGCGGGTTTCGCTCATGACTTCACCTCCGACGAGGCAGGAGAGGCAGGAGAGGCAGGAGAGTGTGAGGGAGACTTCCCGTGCGCGACCCGCCGGAGGAGCTCCTGTGCCACCGCGAGGTAACTCTTGGCGCCGGCCGACTGCACATCATACAGCAGGATCGGCTTGCCGAAACTTGGCGCCTCGGCCAGCCGCACGTTCCGCGGAATCACAGTCCGGAACACCTGGGACCCGAAGTATTCCTTGGCGTCCTCCGCCACCTGGCGGCAGAGGTTGAGCCGCGAGTCATACATGGTGAGGAGCACCCCGTCGATCGCGAGCGCCGGGTTGAAGTTCTGCTGCACCAGCCGCACCGTGTTCAGCAACTGGCTCATGCCCTCCAGGGCGTAGTACTCGCATTGGATCGGGATGATCACCGCGTCCGCCGCCGCCAGAACATTGAGCGTGATCAGGCCGAGGGAGGGAGGACAGTCCACCACGATGAAATCATACGAGGCTTGAACCGGTGCGATCGCCGCGCGCAGCACCTGCTCACGGCCCGGTCGATCCACGAGTTCGATCTCCGCCCCCACGAGATCCTGGGTTGCGGGGAGAACATGCAGATAGGGAAGCTCGGTGTTCTCGCGAATCACCTCCGCGGGAGGCCGTCCCTCGATCATCACATCGTACAGGGACGCCTCGCGGTCATCCCGCGCGATCCCGACACCGCTGGTGGCGTTCCCCTGGGGATCGGCATCGATGAGGAGCGTCCTCCGTTCCGCGATGGCGAGAGAGGCCGCAAGGTTGACGGCGGTCGTGGTCTTGCCGACGCCCCCCTTCTGGTTTGCGATTGCAATCACTCTGGCCATCAAGTAACTCTTTTGGTGACAATGTTTTACATGAGAACACATCGCTTTCGCAACGACGGGCACCCATGCGGAGTGAAACGGAGGATATACGGAACGGGGGAGAAAGAGAAGAGAGGAAGTTTGAAGTTCGAAGTTTGAAGTGGGATGCCATGACCGAAGGATTAGGCAAAGGGCAATCGGTTTCACGTGAAACAGGGGCCTCCTTCGCGCCCTCGAATAGCCGCCATGCCAGCCCACAGTGGGGGGAACTGCCTTTGAACCACGAAAAGACACGAAAGGACACGAAAGGTTCCCCCGACGGCCGCCGGGGCCTGAATCCTCTTCTCCTATGGTGAGATGGTAACCCAACCACAAAACGGCACAAGAGTTTATCGAAGGTGGGTGCTTCTGTTCGTGCGTTTTCGTGTTTTTCGTGGTTCCGAATTATCCTGATTCCCGGCGATCAGGCTTTCCCTGAGATGTATGAAATGGCTTCAACCACGAAAAGACACGAAAAAACCCTGACCGACGCCATGCTGGATCGCCTGCCAGCAGCGCTCCGGGGGGGGGGGGGGGGAGGGGGGGGAGGGGGGGGGGGGGGGCTTTTTCCCGGGAAAACGGAAGCCTACTTTTTACCGGGATGGGAAACCAAACCCCGGCTTAAAGGCTTCAAACTTCAAAATTCAAACCAAACGGGAAGGCCAACGGTTGAACCCCCGGCACTGGATGGAAATTCGGATGCCGGTTTCTGGTTTAAAA
>JBDIWC010000065.1:0-18835 GCA_039794085.1 Gemmatimonadales bacterium | reverse complement strand
AGGCCAGGTGTCGGGCCGCATCTGGTCTTGGGAGTAGGAACCCCGCAGACCGCGAGCATACCCGGGCAGTATCTGTGGCTCCGAGTGTGTAAGCCTCTTTGGTTCCGGCTCTGCCGGCTTAGGACATGGGACATAGGACATAGGACATAGGACATCAATAGGACATAGGACATAGGACATAGGACATAGGACTTGGAGCGAATACCCCGACTCTCTTCTCCCTAGGCCGGCAGGGCTGGAACCAAAGAGGCGTGTCGAATTTTCGCGTGAGTTCCCCGGGGCTTTCGCCCCGGGCTCGGCGGCGAGAGGCCGTTCACACGGCCGGGTGGTCGTCCCGGCTCCCGGTGGCGCGTAGGGGCGGTTCGTGAACCGCCCTTCCCACCTCCCTTGGCCGAGCAAGGGGCGTCAGCCCCGGGAAAACCCATCACCGGGTCACGGCGACGCTCCGCGACGCGAACATCGAGATGCCTCGAAGTTGAATGCCCTCCCAACCGCCTTCAAACGCACTGCCTGCGCGGGTTTTCGGACTGTCACCCAAAATCTTGTTGCCGTTTTGTGTTCAATCCTGTTCGTAAGGGACTACTCCCTGTTCCCTGCTCCCTGCTATACCCAACACCCAAACCCACCCCCCCCCCGGCGAATGTGATTCGCCCCTACGGGTGTGTCGTCCCTACCGCCTACCGCCCATCGCCTACCGCCTATGCTGTCACACCCGTGTGCTAATCTCGTAACACCTCGGGGATCCCCTATCGCGACCGCCATAAACGGGATACCTTGTCACTAAGTAGCCAAGAAGAAGAAGCCACCGAATCCCGGCGAGCCGAATTCCGGCGTGAAGCAGGAGATGTGATGACGTCTATTGATGATATGATTCAGCCCATCGACTGTCTGAGAATTGAACTGGTCAGTGCACACAATCCGGAACGGCTCCTCCAGCAGGCGTCCGAACCGCTCCTTGTGTCACCCACCCCGACGCCGGGATCGCGTCCGCTGGCCACGCCCGATACCCTCCTGGTCCTTCGCCAAGGGGGACTCCGGGATGATCTCCTGGCCCTCGCGGCCCGGAAGCGGCTTCCCGGATGGTTTGACCCTCCCGTGGCCGTTTTCCACGAGCTCCCGCTCTGGCTGGGCGCCCCGGATCACGTCCCCCTCACCGACTTCGACCGGGCGGTTCTGGTTCAGCGCCTGATGCGCGGGCACGGAGGCGAAGTCCTCTCCCCCGTCGCGTCGCAACCCGGGTTCATCGACGCGGTGGATCACCTGCTCGGCGAACTCGGGAGCGCGGGTGTGACACCCGAGGCCTTTCACGCAGCGGTTCGCCTTGCCGCTCCTTTCCGCGATCCGGTGGATCGGGCCCGGGATGAAGCGTTGGCAGGGGTTTACCACGCGTGGGTGAGTCTGCTGCGGGCCAACCGGGTGCGCGATGGTCGGGCCGCACTCGTGGACACCGCGGCCTTCCTCGCCGAGAATCCCGACGCGGTGTCGCGGCGGCTGGGGACGAGGAGAGAGATGCGGATCGTCGGGCTCACTGATCTGCGAGGTGGCTGGCGGCGGCTCCTCTCGGTCCTGGACCGCACGCCCT
The DNA here is from genome assembly GCA_039794085.1 of Gemmatimonadales bacterium. Lineage (GTDB taxonomy): Bacteria > Gemmatimonadota > Gemmatimonadetes > Gemmatimonadales > GWC2-71-9 > OFTM291. The sequence continues at coordinate 17,253 of JBDIWC010000065.1, read as the reverse complement.
GTTTCGACCGGGTGGTGCTCTACGCCGCCCCCGGGATCCTCGAGGCGGAGGGGCTCCGTCCCGCCCGGACCACGGTTCTGCCCGAACCCCTCACGGCCACGGCGCTTCCGGCGCGGCTCTTCACGCCGTCCGAGCGCAGTGAACCTACCCGCACCGTGGCATGCATCACGGCGCCGGATCCACAGCGCGAGGCCGAGGAGGTGGCGCGGCGCATCCGCATTCTGGTGGACCGGGGCGTGCCGACGAATCGCATCGCGGTGGTCAGCCGGCGAGCTCGCCCCACCACGGATCTCGTGCTGGGTGCCCTGGCCCGTGCAGGTCTGTCCGGGTCGGCACGGCGTCGCATGACACTGGGAGAGATTCCCGTGGTCCGTGCCCTCACCGCGCTTTTCAACGCGGCTGCGGACGGGTGGACCCGGCATGGTCTCGTGTCTCTGGCCCGGCAACCCTATTTCCGGCATCAACTCGACCCCGACATCCTGAATCGCATCGGCTTCGAGTCTCCTGTCCGGGGTCTGGCGGTGTGGCGCGGCGCTCTCCTCACGCTGGAACAACGGGCCCGGGCGGAACGAGACGGGGCGACGGACTCCGATGAACCCCGTCGTGTCGGGACTCCCCCGCCCGGACTCATTCGGCGGGCGCGAGACGGATTCGAGCAGTTCGAGAACGCCGTGCTCGAGATCGATCCCCCGCGTCCCCTGGCCCACTGGCTCCGTTGGCTGGAGCGCTTTCTGGCCGACGATCCACTCGACATGGGGGCCCGAATCTGGGAGGTTCCGGACAGCAATTGGGACCTGGCCCGGGTCGACCTGGCCGGCTGGCGCGGGGTGACCACCGCCGTGAAGGAGTGGAGGGCGGCCCTGGATCGGTGGAGTTCCATCGACAGCGACGATGCCCCTCTCCCGGTCGCGGCGTTCCGCGATCATCTGCGGAACGTCCTCTCGGGTGATGTGGCCCTCTGGACCCCGGTCCGGAAGGGGGTCCAGGTGCTCGAAGCCCTGGCCGCGACGGGCCGAAGCTGGGAGCATCTCTTTCTGATGGGAATGAATGCGGGGGAATTCCCGGTCGCTCCGTCGGTCTCCCCCCTCCTCCATGAGGAGGATCGGCGTCTGCTCCGCCGGGCCGGACTTCCCCTCGACGGGAGCGATCACCGTGCCCTTCGGGAACGCCACCACTTTCGGTTGCTGGTGGGTTCGGCCGAGCACCTCACCGTTTCTCGCCCCGCCCGGGACGTGGCGGGGCGCGACACACTTCCCTCTCCCTTTCTCGATGCCCTGTCCGAGGTGGCCCACATCACCCCCGAGCGGATTGGTGCCCGCCGTGTGATCACGCCGGGAATTCCCTTCTACCGTACCTCCCGGGCTCTCTTCACGGCACGGCACGCCGCCGAGGTTGAGCGGGATCGCGCCCGCCCCCGGCCGGGACTCTGGTCCGGGTTGATTACCCGAACCGATCTCCTGAGCCTCCTGAAGGAACGTTTCGGAGACGGGTATTCCTGGAGTCCGAGCAGCCTTGAGTCTCACGCCAAGTGCCCCTGGTCCTGGTTTGCCCAACGCCTGCTCCGCCTCGAACAGGGCACCGACCCCGGGGAGGAAGCCGATCCCGCCGCGCGTGGAACACTCTGGCACGATACTCTGCGTCGCTTCTTCGATCGCGCCGCGGAGCAGTGGGGTTCCCCCGTGGTCCTGGACCGGGATCGCCTGCGGGCCCTCGAACCCGTGCTGGACCAGGTGCTGAACGAGGCGTGGGAGGTGGCGGTGTCCAGCGGCTGGCTCGGACCGGAGGCGCTGCACGACGTGACCCGGGCCTCCACCCGGCGGGCCCTGTGGCGCTACCTGGAGTGGGAAACGAGCGAAATCGAGAAGGAACGGGCCAGCAACAGGGGCAATGCCCCGAAGCGTCTCCGGACCGGAGTGGCCCACCACGAGCTCACCTTTCAGGATGTCGTGCTGGAACGCGATGGCGTGCGCATGAGGTATCGCGGCACGATCGACCGGGTCGAATTCGGCGTCGATGAGCGAGTCCCGAATCCGGAAACCTGGATCGCGGCCGTGGACTACAAGAGCAGCAAGTGGTCCACTCCGGGCGGTGGGAGCGCCGGCGCCTGGGGCGACGAGATCGTGCTGCAGATCCCCCTCTACGCCCACGCCCTGCGCGCCCTCTATCCCGAGTCGCGGATCGCGCGCACCGAATATCGAGCGGTCAAGTCGCGTGAGGCGGTGCATGTGTTGCAGCTCGCCACGGTCGACTGGAAAACCGGGACCATCCTCCCCGATCCGGATGCGGCCCGGCGCCTGGAGAGCTCCCTCGATGCGGTCGTGTCCCACGTCCGGTCCATCCGGGGCGGGGTCTTTCCCCTCGCCGTCCCCCCCAGTTGCACCTGTGCGCCCTGGTGCCCCGGTCGGGACATCTGCCGGATTCCCGGTGGGCCCCGGGAGGCATTCTGATGACGACGCGTCCCCCCCTGACTCCGCACCAGCGCGACGTGGTCTGGGCTGCCGACCAGCACGTGCTCGTCAACGCCGGCGCCGGATCGGGCAAGACCGGTACCGTGGTCCAACGCCTCCTCTACCTCCTCGGTGTCGAGGTGGAGGGCCGCACGATCCCCGCTCCGGTGTCCCTCGACCGGATCGCCGCCATCACCTTTACCAACGCCGCCGCCGCCGACCTGAAGGGCCGGATCCGGTCCGCCCTCCGTGACCAGGAGCGGCGGGAGGAGGCCGTGGCGGTGGATGCCGCGCGCATCGGAACGATCCACGCCTTTGCCGGGGACATCCTCCGGGAATTTGCGCTGCGACGAGGCGAGGGATCCTCGCTGGACGTGATGGAAGAGGGTGACAGTGCGTCCCTCGTCGACGAGGCCGTGCGCGACGCCCTCGTGGGAGCGGTGACCGAAGGCTCCCTCCCCGGTCTCGATTCCCTCCTGGTCTCCTTCCCTCTCGCACGGTTCCGGGAGGCGGTGGGACAGCTCGTGAGGGAGGGGGACCGGCTCCGGACCCTCGCCCGGAATCGGGACCGGCTCCCGCCCCGGGAGCAAACGACCCTCGCCCTCGCCGAGGCCGCCACCGCTCTCCTGGAGGATCGCCTGCGGGAACGGGGGACGGTGGACTTCGACCACATGCTCACCTGGACCCGCGACCTGATCCGCGACGACCCCTATGTCCGCCGGACCCTCCAGCGCCGGATCGGGACCCTGGTCGTGGACGAGTTCCAGGACGTGGACCCGGTCCAGCGCGAGATCGCATGGTTGTTGGGGGACCCCGAGTCGGAACGAGCCGATACCCCGCGCCTCCTTCTCGTGGGAGATCCGAAACAGAGCATCTACCGGTTCCGCCGCGCCGATGTCACGAGCTGGCACGTGGTGGAGCGCCACTTCGCCTCGGGCACGCGGGGACGGGTCATTACCCTCCCCGAAAACTTCCGCAGCCAGCAGCCGATCCTGGACTTCGTGCACCAGGTGCTGGGACCGTGCCTGAACACACCGGTCGATTCGGACGCCACCGCGCTTGCCGACTACGAGGTCCCCCTCACCCCGATGTCCGTCGGTCGGCCCGACCAGGAGAGCGGCCCACCGGTGGAACTCCTCGCCGTGCCCGACGTCGTGGAAAAGGCGGCGGACCGGCGACGCTGCGAGGCCGCCGCGATCGCCACCCGGGCCCGCGCCCTCCATGAGGACGAGGGGATCGGCTGGGCCGAGATGGCGGTCCTCCTTCCGGTCTGGACCGACGTGGAGATCTATGCCTCGGCCCTGCGCCGGGAGGGAATCCCCACCGACACCCTCCTCGATGACGGGTTCTTTCAGCAGCAGGAGATCGTGGACTGCCTCGTGGCGCTCCATGCCATCGCCGACCCGCATGACGATCGTCACGTCGCCGGTTTCCTGCGCAGCCCCTTCGTGGCCGTGCGCGACGAGACCCTGCTCGAGCTGGCCCTGGCTGCCCCCGGGTCCCCGTGGCCCGGACGGGAACTCCCGACCCCGGGGCCGGACTCGGAGCGGTGCCGGCGGGGCTTTGAGGTGCTCGACCGGATGGGCCGCCTGCGAAACCGGGTCCCTCACGATGTCCTCCTGCAGCACTTGGTGGATGACACGGGGTATCTGGTCCATCTCCATCTGCTCGGCCGGGAGGGAGCGATCGCCAACGTGCGCAAACTCCAGCGGATGGCCCGGGCCGCCGCCCTCGTCACCCTCGAGGAATGGCTGCGGGATCTCGCGATCCGGCGCGAGCGACGGGATCGCGTGGGCGTGGAACGCCTGCACGACCCCGGGGATGACGTCCTCTCGCTCTCCACCGTGCATTCGGCCAAGGGGCTCGAATGGCGCGTGGTCTTCTGGGCCGACGTCGGGCGGAAGCCGTTCACCGACACCCGGGCCGTGCTTCTGGCCGGGCGGGACACCTTCGCGCTCAAGGATCCCGAGGCGGAGTCGAAGGATCAGCCCGAGGCGTGGCAGGAGAGGAAAGCGGAGCAGGAGCACGAAGGGCAGGCCGAGCAGAAGCGCCTCTGGTATGTGGCGGCGACCCGAGCCCGGGAACGACTCATTGTCTCCCTGCCGGGGGCAAAGGGATCGTGGGGTCCCGCGGTGAAACTCCTGGGTGACCTGGACAGGACACCCAGGAGCCCGTACGTCGTGCTGCATGCGCCAGCCTCCCTCCCGGACCCCGTCACCGATGAACCGCCCTCGCTGGCTCCGGGTGACGGGATCCCCGGCCCACTCCCGAGCCTCGAGGTGCCCCCGGGACGATCGCTCCACTCGGCGACCGAAGCGTTGCAGCACGCCCGCTGCCCCCGGAAACGATGGTTCCAGTACGTGATGGGGATCCGCGAACCGGCCGGGAGGCACCCGGGATCGGGGCCCGGATTCGGCAGTGCGGTGGCCCGGGGTCAGATCGTGCATGATGTGCTGGAAAAGTTGCGCCTGGAGGAGGAACTCGACCTCCTCCTGGAGGACGCGATCGGCCGGTGGGATCCCGAGGCTCCGCCTCCCGAGGCGACCAGCGGTTCCCGCTATCGCCTGGCGCTCCGAACCGAGATCGAGGAGGTCGCGACCGACCCCGCCTGGCGGGAGGTGGCGGACCGGCCCGAGGCCCGTCGCGAGCTCCGCTTCCTCTGCCGCGGGGACGGCGAGGTGTGGTGGCAGGGAGCCCTCGACCTCGTGGCGCCGGGGCCGGACGGGATCACCATCCTCGACGTCAAGACCAGCGACGTGCCCGCCGAGGAGGTGGCCGTGTCCGCGGAGCGATACGCGATTCAGAGAGAGGTGTACACGGCGGCGACGGCGGCCCTGGCCGGACACCCGGTGTCGGAATTCCGCTTCCACTTCTCCCGTCCCGGGGTTCAGCATCGGATCGCCATCGGCGCCGAGCGGAGCCAGGAGGCGTCGGAGTTTGCCCGGGCGCTCTCCCGCGACCTGCGGCAGGATCCGCCCGCCCTCGCCACCGATCCCGGAGAGTGTGCCCGATGCGGGTTCCGGCGGGTGGGATGGTGCGCGGGCGTCCCCGAGCCGGGCGATTCACCCGGCGGGAAGTGAATAATGCCCCCTCCTCCGAAACTCCGCCGGTGGATCGATCTCCTCGCCGCTCTGCTTCGCCGGCACTATCCCGCCCCCTTCGAGGAACTGATCCGCGATGTCCCCGGGTATCAGAATGCCCGGTCGGCCGGGGCTCGGCGACAACTCTTCGAACGGGACAAGAAGGAGCTCCGCGCGTTCGGGATTCCCCTGGACACGGCCGATGCTGGGGATGGGGAATTGGGCTACCGGCTGCGCCGGGAGGATTTTTATCTCCCCTACCTCTCCCTCGGAACGGGGGGAGAGCCACGGCCGCCGAAACGGATCGACCGGCACGGATATCGCAACCTCCCTCACCTGGTGTTCGAGCCGGAGGATCTGGCCCTCGTCTCCGCGGCGGCCGCCCATGCCATCGCCTTGGGGATTCCCCGGCTCGCGGGGGACATTCGATCGGCTCTCCGCAAGCTGGGGTGTGACCTCCCCGTCGAGGCCCCCGGAGGAGCGGAGACGGACCTGATCGTCTCCGAACGGGGGGCGCGCATCGAGGATGACCTCTTCGACACGCTCCTACGGGCCGTGCGATCCCGCACCACGGTGCGCCTCTGGTATCGAAGCCTGAACAGCGGCACGGAACGCGAACGCTCCGTGTCTCCGTTGGGGCTCTTCTTCCACTCCCACCACTGGTATCTCGCCGCGGTGGACGAGGACGGGGTGTGCAAGAACTTCCGGCTGGGCCGGATGGCCAACGTCACGGTGAATCACCCGGGAGGTGGGCCTGATTTCGTCCGCCCGCCCGGGTTCGATCTGGCCCGGCACGCCCGCTCCCGGGAGGCCTGGGAACTGGGGTCGGGAGACGGGGTGTCCATTCATGTCGCGGTGCGGGGGACGGGAGTCGCGGCTCAGGCCATCCGGCGGCTGGGACAACCGGTCGAGGGAGATCCGGACTACCGGAGCTTTGCGGTCCGGCGGCCTGACACGTTCCTCCGGTGGCTGCTCGGTGCCGGCCCGGACGTCCAGGTCGTCGCGCCCGACAGCGCGGTGGCCTCCTGGCGGGAGCTGGCCCGTGCCACTCTCGCCCGGTACGAGGAGGATTCCGCATGAGCGACAGCGCTCGGCAGTTGCGCCGGTTGCTGGAGATCATCCCGCGCTGCGCCGACGACCGTCCCCACCGCCTGGCCGACGTCGCCTCGGAGACCGGGACCGACGAGCGGACCCTTCTCCGTGATCTGCGGGCTCTGGCCGAGCGGTACGATGATCCGGCAGGATTTGTCGAAGGGGTGCAGATCTACCTCGACGGGGAGAGGGTGCAGCTGCGCACCGACCACTTTCTCCGTCCCATGCGCCTGACGGCGGCCGAACTCGCCGCCCTGGACCTTGGGTTCGCCATGCTCCAGGGGAGCCGTCCCCCCGACGAGCACGCCGGAATCGAGCGGGCCCGCCGGCATCTGCAGTCGGTGCGCACCACGGTGGTGACGGAAGATGCACCCGGGGCGCTGCACGCGTCGCTGGAGCATGGGGCCGACCCGGTGCTGCTGTCCCGGCTCCGGAAGGCGATCGCGGGTCATCGGAGGGTCACGATCTGCTACCAGTCGTCGGGATCTCTCACCGCCACGCCGCGGACCGTGGCGCCCTGCGGATTGCTGCATGTCCGCGGTCGCTGGTATCTGGCCGCACTGGCGGAGGGGGACTCCCTGCGGGTGTATCGGGTGGACCGGATCGGGGACGTGACCGTCGAGGAGACGCGCTTCGAGCCGCTGCCCGGCCTGGCGCTGGAGGACTTCGTGAAGGACGGCCGCGCCTTCCTCGGCGATGCCATCGCGGTCATGCGGGTCCGGTACTCGGCGCGGATCGCGCCCTGGATTCGGGAACGGGAAACGGGGACGGTGGCCGAGGATGGATCGGTGGTGGTGGAGCACCCGCTGGCGGATCAGGAGTGGGCGGTGAGCCATGTGCTGCAGTACGGCCCCGAGGCGGAGGTGCTCGATCCGGAGTCGGTGCGCAAGGCGATCCGGGAGCGTCTCCTGGCTCTGCTCTCCGGGCACGCATAGGCGGGCACGCATAGGAGCGTCACCCCGGCGGACGCCGGGGTCCATTGGAAGTTCGAAGTTCGAAGGTGGGAAGTGTGAAGTGCGAAGTTCGAAGTGTGAAAGACCGAGGCGGAGGAGAGCGCTCGGGATTGTGCAGGGAACTCACGCGAAGGCGCGAAGGCGCGAAGAAGAGCCGGGTCCCCGAGCGTACATCGGAACGTCACCCCGGCGCACGCCGGGGTCCATTGGAAGTTCGAAGTTCGAAGCGTGAGGTATGAGGTAGGGGCGAAGCACCTATGGCCCGGGTAGGGTGGGTCACACGAAGACACGAAGGGAAGTGTGAAGGGAGACGCGTCAGGGGGGATAAGAACAGGTGGACGGGATCGGGTCCCTACCGCCCACCGCCTACCGCCTACAATGGCCGTCACCCCGGCGCACGCCGGGGTCCATGGGAGAAGTTTGAAGTGCGAAATGCGAAGTGTGAAAGGCCGAGGCGCAGGAGAGCGCTCGGGATTGTGCAGGGAACTCACGCGAAGACGCGAAGGCGCGAAGAAGAGCCGGGTCCCCGAGCGTACATCGGAACGTCACCCGGGTGCACGCCGGGGTCCACTGGAAGTGTGAAGTGGGACGTAGGGGCGAAATACTCTTTCGCCATCGGGAGAATGACTCACACGAAGACACGAAGACACGAAGACACGAAGGGAAGTGTGAAGTTCGAAGTTGGAGGTTGGAAGTGAGGCGTGTGAAGAAGGAGGCAGGTCTATCGCCTGGAATGGGCGTCACCCCCGCAGGTTCCTTAGACCGCGGAGCGCAGCAAACACATGTCGACAGAATCACTGGGTGAGGAGGGGCGTGGGCCGTGCTTCTCCCAGACGGACTCCCTCTCATCAAGACCGGTGTGGTTCCGGCCATCGTGGTCCACCCGACCGTCGACGATGTCCGCCAAGGCAGGGATCCGGGGTTGGAGCGGGCCGTCCAGGAGCTGAAGCGCGCCAGGATGCCGGCACGATAAAAGGCGTCATGGACTCATCCGACGGTGCCATAGTCCCTTGTGCCTCCTCCCCGCAGTCTCGGATCAGTCGTCGTCACCCGGCCGCGGGTGTCCAAATCCGGTACGCCTGGACACCCCATGAACATGGGTGAACCGTCACTCGTGAATCAGGGTGTTCTTCGCATGGACGCGAGACCCCGCCTACCTACGTGCCGTGAAACCTTGGGTGAGCTGCTCCCGTAGGTCTTGAGAGTGGCCGTCGAGCCGTGCTGATTCGAATCCGCAACGAGTGGTCGGGGGTGAGACGCCGTGGCCGACCTGATTCAGCATGGTTGGGCGGGTCCGCGACCGGCGGGAATGAGAGGCGTAGCTCGGCGTACGGCGGACTCGCCGACAAACCACGAGACCACAAATGATGAATACCCCACGGATCGACACCCTTCCCGCTCTCGCGTTGATCGTGGCGTTGACGGGCACGTGCGCCCGTCCGACCCATCCGGCGGAGCTGGGGGGGCCTTCGCTGGAGCTCCAGCTGCGCGAGGACATCGGTGTGCTGGCGCACGATTCGCTGCGAGGCCGGGGCACGCCATCACCGGGGTTGGATGCGGCAGCGCGTTATGTCGCAGCGGAGCTGGCGGCGGCGGGAGCACAGCCCTTCCAGGGCGGTGACTTCGTGCACAACTATCCCCTCGCGGAGACCGAGATCATCCCACAGCAGGTGTCGGTTTCCTTTCCGCCGTACGCACCGCTCCGGCTCGGACCGACATTAGTGTTGCTGAACGATCATGGCGGGCCGGCGGACGTGGAGGGGGAGGTCGTTCTGCTGACGGGCCGCATCACGGATTCCGCGCTCGCGCATGTCGACCTGTCGACGGCTATGCTGGTGATCCCGCGTGCCACCCTCCACGGGCTCGACCGGATCACTCAGGTCTCGGGACCGGTGATGGCGGGAAATCCGCATGCGATGGTTTTCGTCTCCGACGTGTCGGACTCGATAATGAACGCGTTGAACACGCGTCCGCCGTCACGGCGCTGGGGACTCGGCATTGACCCGCTCGATCTGCGCCCGCCGGTGCGCGTGAGTCACGGCATCTTCGTCATGCGGCCGGACCCGATGGCGCCGGTGCTGTCCGCGCAGGGCATCGACCTCAACGCAGTCCTGGCCGACACGACCGGGCCGTTCACCGTGCGACGGTTGACCGGTCAACGGATGCGGGTCGTTGGGCCGCGTCGGCAGCTAGCGCAGGCAACCGCACCTGTGGTGGCTGGCGTGATTCCCGGCAGGGACCCGGCCCGGCGAGATGAATACGTGGTCGTGAGCGCGCATCTGGATCACCTCGGCGTCGGCACGCCGGTCGAGGGCGACAGCATCTACAATGGCGCCGATGACAACGCGTCCGGTGTTGCCGTACTACTGGCGGTGGCCCGGCAGATGGGCGCCCGCGGTGAGGCCCCGCTCCGGTCGGTGCTGTTCGTGGCGACGAGCGGGGAGGAGGTGGGGCACTGGGGTGGTGATTATTTCGTCGGCAGCAGGAGCACGCCAATCGACCGGTTCGTGGCGAACATCAATATCGACGGCGTCGGGCGCGCGGCGTGGCCGGATTCGATGGCCGTGCTCGGTGGTGCCTGGTCTACGCTCGGCGCCGTGGCAGAAGAGGCGGCGACCCGTGCGAATGTCGGAATCAGGCCGTCCTTTCTTCCCCACGCAACCTTCTCCAGCAGCGACCAGTACAGCTTTGCACGGCGCGGCGTGCCGAGCGTGCATCTTTACAGCGGCAAACTGAATGCATATTACCACGCTCCCGCGGACGAATTCGAGGTGATCGACTTCGACTGGCTCGGTCGGGTGGCGCGTTACGCGTACGAGATCGTGACGGTGGTCGCCAACGACCCGAGCAGGCCGGTCTGGACCGATCCGTACCACGCGAGCGGCAAGGTGCCGTGGTAGCACGGGCGACGGCCGTCGCCACTCGAAACTCGGAGCTTTCTCCGACTTGACAATAGTTCGATAATTAGCTCGCGCCCTGGATGCGCTACTTCCTTCGGTACGACCCTGCTCCGACCCTGGCGCGCCTGCGGGTTCCCGTGCTTGCGCTCGGCGGGTCGCTCGACCGGCAGGTGGTCTCGGCGGAAAACCTTCCCGCCATCCGGCAGGCTCTCGCCGCGAATCCCGACGTCACGGTTGTCGAGCTCCCGGGGCTCAATCACATGTTCCAGCCGAGCCGCACCGGTACGATGAGCGAGTATCGGGAGATCCCCGAAACCTTCGCACCCGCGGCGATGCGACTCGTCACGCGATGGATCAACGATCGTTTCGGCCCCGCTGCGACTCGCCGCTAGAAAATCGCCGCTCACCCGTCATCGATGACTCACGTCCTCCGCGGCTCCGCACCTTGGCGGGGACATGGCAGTTCACCACGAAGTAGGCATCACCTCTTTTGTGGTCGGATCAATGACTTCCCGCCTCCGGGCTCGACTCCATGATCCCGAACATGTTCCCTTCCGGGTCGAGGCAGTAGGCGAGCCAGCCGATGCCGGGGATCGCCATCTTCGGAACCGCCACCGTACCCCCCGCGGCCTCGATCTTCCGGACGAAGTCATCGCAGGAGGGGACGTCGATGGTGTTCACCGGCACCTGGCCCGGCTGCTGCCGGGGCAGGAGGCCACCGTCGATTCCGGGGCCCTCGGTTCCGGTCTGGACCAGCCAATACGGCATCGGACCCTCCCACTTCTGGAAGGTCCAGGCGAAAACGCTCTGATAGAAGGCGATGGCCCGGTCCGGGTTGTCGGCGGGGATCTCGAAATGTATGGGGCGTGGCATGGTGGGTCCTCGTGAGGGGTGTGATGGTGACGGGTTCAGGCGCTGACACGACGCGGGCGGCCGTATCGCTGGGTGGCGTACCCCACGATCAGGCCAACGATCGATCCGGGGATCATGATCTCCCAGAAGTACCGTTGACCCGTGGCCGGGTCCCTGGCGATCGCAAAGGGGAGGGCCATCAGGGCCGCGATGACGAGGCCGCCCAGAAGCCCGACGGCCAGGCTGTCGTACTTCCGGGACAACCATCCGATCAGCACCCCCGCAACCAGTCCCTTCCCCATGGAGCCGATGACTATTCCCATGATCTGGGGAGCCACCTCCGGGGCGGAGAGGAGGGCGGTGAGTCCGTCCAGCGCTCCGAGAATGCCGCCAAGCAGAAGTCCAAGCAGGGGTTTGCTCATCGTGGGATCTCCAGGAAAGAGGGGTTGTCACGTCCGGCTGAAGTTCTGTTACCCGTGATCGACGGGATCCTTTACGGAACTCAGAGCGATGGATGAGAAACGATTCCGGTCATTCGCGCATACGCGGGGATCCCTTCAGTGGTATTTCACCACGAAATACACGAAAGAACACGAAAGTGGTTGACTTTTTCCCCCTCCGGCGGCCCCGCGCCTGTGCGTGATCCGCTCTCGCTCGCGGGCTGCGCCAAAGCCGATCCACGTGAACTCCGGAGCAGCCACATTATGCTTTCGTGCCTTTTCGTGCTTTTCGTGGTTCCTCCGACAAGCTCCGAAACATCCGGCATTGGGGAGAGCATGGATCCGCTTTCAGGGAACGGCACTGGTGGATGCTTTTCAGATGCGCCGGCTGGCGAAGAAGAGGAGCCGCATCACCAGGTACGCCAGGACGAGGAGAATCGGGGTCTGGTAGGCTCTGTACACCCGGCCCACGCGCTCGGTCATGCTTTCCCGATGCGCCGAGACCGGGAATCCATCGAGATAGTTGGTGATGTCGTGGGCCAGGGTCGCCACATCGGGGTAGCGAGCGGTGGGATCGGGAGCGCTGGCCTTCCGGGCGATCGACTCGAGTGGCCGGGTCTCCTGTCGCGGGGCTCGGGACAGGATCAGGCCGCGAAGGATGACTCCGAGCGCGTGGATGTCCGCGCGATGGTCAAGGGAATCGGGGTCGCCCCCGGCCTGTTCCGGCGCCATGTATCCCGGGGTGCCGAGCACGGTTCCCGGGGCGGTGTTCCCGGCGTCAACGGGGAGAGGCGCCGCCGACGCATCACTGCCGTGGTCGCCCGCGGGGGTCCGGGCGATGCCCCAGTCGAGAACCAGCACCTCCCCGTCCCGGCCGACCATGATGTTGGCCGGCTTGAGATCGCGATGAATGACACCGCGCGCATGCGCAAAGCCGATGGTGTCGCAGACGCGGAGGAGGGTCCGGAGCGACTCCGGCAGGGAGACGCGGGACGCGTAGCGGTCGAGCGGCTCCCCGTGAACCAGTTTCATGACGTAGAAGTGCCGGCCGTCGGAGAGAACCCCGGCGTCGTGGACCGGAACGATTCCCGGGTGTTCCAGCCGGGCCAGCACGCGCGACTCGGCCCGCAGGCGATCCGCGTAATGCTCACCGGGGAGGTCCGGTCGCAACGCCTTGAGGGCCACGTCCCGGTCGAGCATCGTATCGTGCGCCCGATAGACCGTCCCCATGCCCCCTCGACCGATCTCCTCGGCAATCGCGTAGCGGCCTCCGTCCACGGAAGGCGCGCCGAGCAGGGCCCGGAGTCGCGACACGGCGTGGTCGCTGAGGGAGGTCACGGGGGGTCCACTCCCAGAAGGGCCCTCGCCTCCTCCCGGAACTCCTCCTCGCTTCCCGACAGAGCCCGCAGGTGTTCCAGCAGCAGGCATCGGAATTCCCGTCGCGCCCAGGCGAGGTGGTTGGTGACCTGGGTCACCGGCAGGTCGAAATGATTCGCAATGGTCTGATAGGTAGGTCGGGAGTCATGGTCGGCGTGGGCCAGGTCGTACTGCTCGAAGATGCGGAATCGCACCTCCCGGGGAGTCCCGGAAGTGCTGTCGCGCAGCGAAGCCACCGCCACTGCGAACAGCCCGCGGACCCACTCGTGGTGGAACTGCCGGTCGGCGTCCGCCTCGGTCACCTGTCCCGCCCTCACGAAGTCCCGTTCGGCTCCCTCGAAGTCGAGCGGAAGGGGGTGAACTCCTCCCCCTCGCTTGTGGCGTCGTTCGGCCCGGAGCGCGTTGGCGGCGAGGTGATCCACGCAGCCCCGGAGATAGGTGCGGAACCGGGCACGGCTCGGGTCATAGGCCCGGAGGAGGGTGCCGTCGGTCACCCGCGCGAAGAACTCCTGGGTCAGATCCTCGGCATCCTCAGGGGTACGATGCCAGCGGAGCCGGAGGTGGCCATAGACCGGCCGCCAGTACACCGTTGCCAGGTGGTTGAGAGCGCTGTCACGGAGGGAATCGTCCCCGCTGTCCAGCCGCTCCAGTACCGAGTGGCGAGTGGCGGGGAAGGGAGCGTCGGTGGGGTCGGCGCCGGAGGAGGGCATGCCGGAAATTGGGGGAGAAGGGCGGGAACGACAACGGCGCCTCGTGGTGACGGCGCCGCGGTCCCGGATCGTCGGGTCCGGCTCGCGGTTCAGGGCGAGGCGGGCTCCGTTCCGGTCACGGCGACCGTCTCCTTCTTCGGCTGCTCGCCGGCGTGCTTCACGTAGACGTCGAGCCACGCGGTCCACCGGGCCCAGAGATCGAGCAGGGTCTCCTCCGTGGCCGGGCCGTGATCCTCGTACGGGTACATGTAGAGGGCGGCCGTCTTCCCCTCGGCCCGAAGCGCCTGCATCATCCGGATCGAGCTGATCGGCGCGGTGCCGACGTTCTGGTCCTCCATCCCGTGATACATCAGCAACGCTCCCTGCAACCGCTCGGCGTAGAGCATGGGGGAGAGCTCGAGGTAGGTGCGCTGCCCGCTCCAGAGATTCCGCCGTTCGCTCTGGAAGCCGTTGGGCGTCAGGGTCCGGTTGTACATCCCGTCTCCCGCGATTCCCGCCTTGAAGAACGGCGTGTGCACCATGGCATTGGCGGTGCTGAAGGCCCCGTAGCTGTGGCCGCCGAGCCCGAGCCGGGTCCGGTCGATGTACCCCTGCCGGTCGAGTTCGTCGATGACGGCGAGGAGATTCATGCGGAGATCGGCCACGTAGTTGTCGTTCATCCGGCCCTGCTCACCGATGATGGGCGGGTCGAAGTTGGCGACCGCGTACCCCTGGGTGACCAGATACTCGATGGTGCGCGTGCCCGACGTGGGGAAGCGGTTGATGTTCTCGGTGCGGAGGGTCCGGTCGTACTCCCCCTGGCTGGTGTACTCGTAGGGATAGAACCAGAACATGCCGGGGAGCCGGGTCCCTTCGGTGTAATCGGCGGGGAGGGTGACGTTGACCAGGAACTTGATGCCGTCGGCGCGGGTGACAAACACGCGCTTCCGGATGGCCCTGGTGAAGGCGGGCGCCCGGTCGACGTTCTCGGTGAGTTGCCGTTCCGCGCCCGTGGCGGCGGTCCGCAGGAAGGCGTTGGGAACCTGGGTCGGGGATTCCCGGGTCACGATGAACCGGGAGAAGTTGTCGTCGAGCGGGGTGCCCACGGTTTCGTACGCCTCGGCCGAGCCCTCGAAGAGGCGGGTCTTGTCGCCGGTGGCGATAGTCACCTTGTCGACGAAGGCGCGCGGGGCGTTCTCCTGCCAGTTCCGGTGATGGCGCGTGCCCGACAGGAAGACGGCGCCGTCCTCGGACACCATGGCCACCGGCCCGCCATTGGTGCCCCGCCGGACCAGCATGGAGCCGGGGTTCTCATAAAAGGAGGTCGAATCGCCGGGGCTTCCTCCGCGCCGCCCGAATCCGCCGAAGCCGCGCCCGGCCCCGTCGCCGGTGAAGCCCGGGGTCCATCCCCGCAGTCGCGCGATGGTGTGGCGCGTGTCGGGAGTGTCGAGGCTCACATGCACGATCTCGCCGACTCCGCTTCGCGTGGAGGCGACGAAGAGGCCGGTGGCATCATCGGTGAAGGCGACCTCGCTGATCGGGCCGTTGTGGGTGTAGATGGTGCTGGTGTCGGCCTCGCCGAAGGGGGGGACCCAGCGCACCAGGCGGTCGGCACGGGTGGCACCACCGGGCCGGCCACCGCGGGCGGGGGGAGCGGCGGCGTCTCCATTCCCATTTCCGTTGGCGGCGGTGGTGTCCCGTGGCGGGGAGGCGATGTAGAAGAGGCCCGCGCCCTGAGGCATCCAGCTGAGGTTGCGCCGGGCATCCTGGCCGCCCTGCCCGAAGGGGCCGCGGGTGGTGTCATTGGCCGCCCGGGTGTCCCGCTTGGCAATTTCCGCCAACACCGTACCCTCCCGGTTCCAGATCTCCTCCCGGGTGCCGAAGTCGTTCCAGGGAACGACATAGGAGAAGGGCTTCTGGAGCGTGGTGACCCGGAAGTGCTGGCCGTCAGGTGAGGCGTCCACACTCTTGATCATGGCCGGGGCCCCGATCCGGGTTTCGCTCCGGCTCTGCACATCCACCAGGACGAGCTGCCCGGTCACGAAGTATTCCATCAAGGTGACATCGAAGGGATCCTCGAGGAGGCTGGCCCAGTTCCGCTCGTCGGCCTCCTTCCCATCGGTCCAGAGCCGAACCTGGGGCCCGGTCGCGATGGCCGGCCGCTCGGGCTCGGCGCCCCGTCCCGCCGGAAGCACCACGGCGATGACGTGGCGGCCGTCGGCGGTCCAGTCGATCGAGGTGACGGCGGTGGCGAGGAGCGGGGTCCGGGTCACCTGGCGGGAGCGTCCGGTGGCGGCGTCGGCCACGTAGACGTGGGAGGCCGTTTCGAAATTGGCGATGAAGGCGAGCTGCCTGCCCGCCGGGGACCAGGTGGCGCTGCTGACGGTGGCCCCGGTCGGGATCTGCACCGTGGTCGTGGCGCCGGTGGTGGCGTCGATGAACTGAAGGCCCGCCGCGCCGCGTGTGGTCAGTGTCCGGGCCCGGTTGGCGGCGGGATCGACCTGGAGGCCGGCAAAGTAATAGTGCTTCTTGCCGAAGACGTTCACACTCGGAAGGCCCTCGCTCTGCTCCTTCAGAAACCGGGTCCGGTCGGGGCTTGGGTTGGTGAGGGAGACATTCAGATGCCGGGGCGCCGTGACCAGCGAGGCCACTTCGGGCGCCGGTTTGGCGTACGATTCGAGGGCGAGGGTGGCGCGGGCCTGGGCCAGGCGTGATTCGGCATCCTGTTGGGCGCCAAGCGGTTGGAAGCTGGTGACGGCGAGGATGGCGGTCAGGGCCAAGCCAAGGACCGCCGAGCGGGTGGAGTGCCGGAAAAAGGTCATGCAGGCCTCAATGCGGGGGTGAATCGGGTTGCGAGGTCACACCAGGGGCACGGCCCCTGAGAGAAGATACGCTGCGAGGCGGCAGATGGTTGAGCAATGACCAATGACCAATGACCAATGACCAATGACCAATGATCAATGATCAATGATCAATGACCACGGAACCGTCATCCCGGGCCTACATCGGAGCGTCACCCCGGCGCATGCCGGGGTCCATGGGAGAAGTGTGAAGTGCGAAGTTCGAAGTGTGAAAGACTGAGGGCCCAGGAGAGCGCTCGGGATTGTGCAGGGAACTCACGCGAAGACGCGAAGGTGCGAAGAAGAGCCGGGTCCCGAGCGTACATCGGAACGTCACCCCGGCGCATGCCGGGGTCCATGGGAGAAGTGTGAAGTGCGAAGTTCGACGTGTGAAGACTGGGGGCCCAGGAGAACGCTCAGGGATTGTGCAGGGAACTCACGCGAAGACGCGAAGGCGCGAAGAAGAGCCGGGTCCCGAGCGTACATCGGAACGTCACCCCGGCGCATGCCGGGGTCCATGGGAGAAGTGTGAAGTGCGAAGTTCGACGTGTGAAGACTGGGGGCCCAGGAGAACGCTCAGGGA
>JBDIWC010000064.1:0-19158 GCA_039794085.1 Gemmatimonadales bacterium | reverse complement strand
GGGTCCCACCAGGGGCGAAGAGGTTTCTGTGCCTTTTGTGCTTCTTGTGGTTGGCTCTGGGGGTGGGGAGAGGTACTCGGGCAGGACCGGAACCCATGCCGAAGAAACCCCACGCGCGACCCCGAGGAGCCTCTGTGGTTCCGGCTGTGCCGACTTAGGGAGTAGGGAGTAGGGAACTTGGGGCTCTCACAGATCCCACTCCCTTCAAACCTCACAGTAAATGTCCAAGGCGCGAACGGACTCTCCCTTCCTCACGGTCCTGGCGGAAGCTGCCAGATCTCGACCAGGTTGAGCGCGACGTAGGGGACCATCACCCGCCGCCGCCGGGTGTCGATGCCGATGTCCGCCGGCCGTCCGGGGAGTCGGGCGAGAACCCGGGCCGAGTCGATGGTGACGAGTTGCAGGGTGGAATCGGCCTGACTGGAAACGATCAGTTTCCCGTCCACGATCTCGACGCCGTCCCGCCGGCCTCCCGGGCTCGGCCCCACCACGGTCAGGTCCCCGGTGTCGGCCCTCCACGACACCACGCTGTCCCCGTCCCAAGGCACCAGGATGAACCGGCCGGCGGCCGAGTCCCAGGTGATCCCGTTGGGAGAGGAGAGACCGGGGCCGCCGACGGCGATCTCCGCCTCGCCGCCGCTGATCCGGTAAACTCGGGACTCGCCGGTGTCGGTCACGTGGAGGGCCCCATCCGCGCCGATCGTGATGTCGTTCGGGAATCCCGGCGACAAGGCCACGAGGGACACCGAGGCCAGGTGGGCTCCGGTGCGCCGGTCGAAGCCGTGGACCGCCTCGAGATCGACGGCCCAGAGGGTGTCGCCCGAGAGGACCATGCCCCGGGGCGAATGCATCGGCGCCGACGCCGTGCCCGTCGCGAACCGAAGCGACTCCACCACTCCCTCCCCGCTGACCCGGCTGATGAACCCGTTCCCGTCCCGTTCGCCGGCATCGCCGTTGAAGTTGGAGACGAAAAACACGTCCTGGTCCGGATCGTAACGGACCGCCTCAGGCCCTGAGAATCCCTCGACCACGGCGACGCGAGCGCCCTCATCGAGCGGGCCCCACTCGGAGGCCACCTCGGCGGGAGCGGGGTCGGGAGTCTGGCAGCCGGCCAGGGCCAGGAGGAGGACAACCGGCAGAGGCCGGGCACGGCGGAGTGGAGCTCTCACAGAACGCCTCCATCGGTCAGGAACATGGGGGAATGACACAAGGTGGCACCGGAACCGCGCCGGGGGAAGGGGACCCCGGCGGGGGGGGGCCCCTCGATTGCCCCCGAGCTGGTGTCCCGCCTACCTTGGGGCTCCATCATACCAGCGGAGATCGTCCCATGGAACCTCGTGCTCTGGCCTTTCTGAACTCCCTCCTGGATGCTCCGGGCCCCTCGGGGTTCGAGACGCTCCCGGCCAGGGTCTGGCGCACCGAGGCCGCCACCATCGCCGACACTGTCCGCGCCGATGTCAGCGGAAATTCCCATGCCACCCTGGGAGAGACCGCCGCCCGACCCCAGATCATGTTCGCGGGTCACATCGACGAGATCGGCCTCATGGTGGTACACGTCGATGACGACGGGTTCCTGATGTTCGAGCCGATCGGCGGGTGGGACCACCAGGTGTTCGTGGGACAGCGGGTAACCCTCCTCGGACGGGACGGAAAGGTGGACGGGGTGATCGGCAAGAAGGCGATCCACCAGATCGATCCTCCCGACCGGGAAAAGGTCTCCAAACCCTCCGATCTGTGGATCGACATCGGCTCGACCTCGAAGGAGGAGACGCTGAGCCGGATCCGGATCGGCGATCCGGGAGTGCTGGCCGGGGGGGCGATGGCCTTTCCCAATGGACGGATCGTGAGCCGCTGCCTCGACAACCGGATCGGGGCCTTCGTGGTGCTCGAGGCGCTGCGATTGCTCTCCCACGACCGGCCCGCCGCCACCGTCACCGCCGTCGCCACCTCGCAGGAGGAGATCAGCTACACGGGAGGGGGGGCGCGCACCTCCGCCTCGGGCCTCCTCCCCACGGTGGCACTCGTCGTGGATGTGACCCACGCCTCGGATCACCCCGGCGCACCCAAGAAACGGCAGGGACCGGTCACCCTCGGCGGAGGACCGGTGCTGTCACGCGGAGCAGCCGTGAACGGGCCGGTGTTCGATCTGCTGGTGGACACGGCGGAGGCGGAAGGAATCCCCTACGCCCTCCAGGCGGCGCCCCGGGTCACCGGCACCGACGCCGATGCCATCTTCACCGCCGCGGCCGGCGTCCCCACCGGACTCGTCTCCGTCCCCAACCGGTACATGCACAGCCCGAACGAGATGGTGGCGCTGGAGGACCTGGTGCTCACCGCCCGGCTCCTCGCCGCCTTTGCCCGGCGGGTCACCCCCGCCCACGACTTCATCCCGCGGTGAACAGGAAACAATGAACAATGAACAATGAACAGTGAACAGTGAACAATGAACAGTGAACAGTGAACAGTGAACAGTGAACAATGAACAATGATCAATGGCGAATGGCCAGTGATCAATGAATCAGATGAGTTAGGGAATCTTTGATAATCGTCATCCCCGCGCACGCGGGGATCCATTTTCACGAGGGAACGGGGAGGAGAATTGATTCCCGCTTGCGCGGGAATGACGGCATTGGTTCTCCCGCCAATTAATCAGAGTTTCCTTGGCTGTTCATTGGTCATTGATCATTGATCATTGATTCTTGCGATCGCTTCCTCCGCGGCTCGCGCCACTTCGGGATCGGGATCTTTCACCAGGGTGCGGAGAGCGGGGATGCCGGCGGGGCCCGCCAGGGCCAGGGCACCCACCGCGCCGAGCCGTTCGCTGCGCGGACGACCCCGAAAGCGCTTCCCCTCCGGCTGGGCGGCCCGCAGAATCGCCTGGATCGTGTCCGGAGTTCCGATCCGGCCGAGGGTCCGGAGCATCTCCCGGCGCACATCGGCGTGGGTCTCCCGTTCCAGGAGGGCCGCCAGCACCATCCCGATGGAGCGGCCGCGTCGTCGGCCGTCGAGGTGCATCAAGGCCTCGAGCCGAACCGGAGCCGCCGGATCCCGGAGCATCTGGCGGATTGGTTCCATCGCCTGGGAGGTGCCGAGTTTGGCCAGGGCTCCCGCCACCGAGCGGCGCACTCTCTCGTCCTCGTGATGAATCCTTTTGGCCAGCTCCGGGATCGACTCGACCAGATCCATGTCGCCGCAGAGATCCGCCGCGTTGCGCGCCACATACCACACCGGGTGGCTCAGGTAATCGATGATGATCCCCGCGTTCTCCCGCTCCCGCATCTGGGTCAGGGCGGTGTAGTATCCCCGACGCTCCGCCATGCCGTCCGCCGTCGCCAGCATCTCCATGAGCACTTCGGTGGCCCGGCTCCCCACATGACGGAGGAGCGTCGTCGCTTCCCGGCGGCGGGTTCCCGTTCCCGTGGCTCGAGCAATCCGCGTCAGGGCCTCGCCGGTCACCAATCGTTGGAGCTCGATCCGGCAGGTGCGTTGGAACTCCGGTGTCGCCGCCGAGACCAGAAGCTCCTCGATGGCCACTCCCACGGTGAGAAGATCATCCCACTGCTCGGTGTCCCGGGCCATCGTGCCTCTCTCGACGAGACGAGCGAGTTCCTGCCGGGCCGGGCAGGTGTCCACATCCACCAGGGCGGACGCTCCCCGGACCAGGTCGAAGTCCCGGATCAGGTCAGTTGTGGTCTCCTCTCCATTCGAAACGACACCACTCTCCGGCGCCGGGGAGCTTTCCAACGCGATGGGGTCCTCCGCGGACAGATTGTGAATGACCAGTTCGGTCCCGCTCTCACGCAGCGTCACCTGGGCCGTGATGGCCTCCCCGAGGGACCCGGCGAACGAGGCGAACGATGCGAAAGTGCCTCCCGGTGCCGCCAGGGCGCGTGCCACGGCCAGGATTGGTCCCTCACCACAATTCCGGGGGAATTCCACGACTCCGACATGGTGGATCAGCATCGTGTCGCTCAGCATGATCGCACCGGGGGAATCGGGGTGGATCGCGACACCATTCACCCAGAGGGTCCGAACCTCCGCCGCCATCGAGAGCCCGGTCTCCGCGATGCCTTGCAGAACGCGGTCCATCACGGCCCGGACCGTAGGGGCCTTTCCCGGAAAATGGCCGAGAACGTGGATCAGGAGGGCAAAATCAGCGGTCAGGACGTGAGGCGCGGTCATGGTGCTCTCCGATAAGCAAGGATCATGCACGCCCAGTCGCCAATCGGTGAGCGAGTCGGTCACGTCTCCATTCCCGCTCTCCAAGCTCAAGCTTCGCAACGATATCCAACAGCGGATGCCGAGGAACACTGGGCGTGGCGGAGCGGGACAGCAATCGGGAAATGGCGAGGTCATGGACAATCTTTCCGCCCTCGAGAACCACACCCCGGTCCAGGGTTTCCGCTGCGAACACCGGGTCATGTGTCACCGTGAAGACACTCCCTCCCGTACCGAGATGCTCCCGAAGGAGGTGGTGCACCAGTTCCCGGCTTTTCAGGTCCAGCCCCGCGGTCGGTTCATCCAGAATGAGGAGACTCGGCCCCGTCACCAGTATTGTCGCCATGGCCACCAGCCGGCGGTGCGGAGCCGGAAGATCCCACGGATTCTCCAGTCGGGCGTCCAGAAGGCCCACCCTCTCCAGCACCTCCGCCGTCCGGTCCCTCGTCTCTCCCCGCCCAACCCCTTTCTGCTCGAGCCCGAAGGCGATCTCGGCCTCCACCGTTCGGGCAAAGAGTTGGGCCTCCGGGTGCTGAAAGAGGTATCCAACGGGTCCGGCGAAATCTTCCGGGTGACGGTCTGTCGTGCCGGTGCCGAGTGTGGTGACCGTGCCGGCCGTGGGATGCAGCAACGCCATCGCGAGCCGGGTGAGAGTGGTCTTGCCCGCGCCGTTGGAGCCGAAGAGGCCCACGGCTTCGCCGGCTCCCACCTGGAAGGAGACGGCGTCCAGCACCGGAGGGCCGTTGCGGTAATGGAAGGAGACCTCAGAGAAATCGAGATGGGGTGTCGTCATCTCCGCCACCGTTCCAGAAACTCCTCCGTGAAGACGGGAAGGGGATCCCTGGCCCGGGGGGACTCGGGGATGAGCCGTCGAATGGACTCCGCCAGCAGGGCCACACTGGTGTTTCCCGCCTCGCCTCCCCGGCACGCAGAGCTGCGCAGCACCTCCCCGGGCCGTCCGTCGGCGGCGATCCGGCCACCGGAAAGGAACACGAGGCGGTGCGCCACCGAGGCGAAGAGATCGGCGTCCTCGCTTGCCACCACCACGGCGGCGCCGCGCCGCGCCTCCTCCCGGAGGAGCGTGGTCAGCTGGTTGCGTCCCGCGTCATCGAGCGCCAGGGCCGGTTCGTCGAGGAGCCAGAGATCGGGATTCGTGGCCGAGAGCGCCGCCAGCAGGACGCGTCTCGTTTCCCCGCCCGAGAGCGTTCCCGGGTGGCGGTCCCGGAGATGATCCACCGCGAGCCGGGTGAGGGAGCGATCCACCGAGGCCGTGATCCGGGAACGGGGCCAGCCGAGCGTGGCGGGGGTGAAGGCCACCTCCTCCCAGACGGTGTTGGCAACGCCGGAGAGCTGGAGCATGGGAGACGGGAGCAACTGGGCCACACGACCGGCCAGCGCGGCAGGCGCCGACGGGTCGGAGCCGAGGGTCCGGATCCGGCCCGACACGATCCCGCCCAGGTGCCGCGGCGCCGCTCCCGACGCGAGGGCAAGCAGGGTGCTGGCCCCGGCGCCCGCCGGGCCGAAGATCCAGGAGATCTCTCCGCATTCGAGGTCGAGCGTGAGGCCGCGGATCACGGGGTCGGGAGCCTCCGGATAACGGTAAGTGACCTCTTCGAAGCGCACGCCCCTCATCGGAAGAACCGGTACAGAATGGTGGCGATGACGGCCAGTACGATTCCCCCGCGGAGCAGGTGATCCAGGAATGTGATAGGCGGCGATGCCAGGGGAGTCCGCGGCCGGCGGGAGGGGAGACCCCGCGTCTCCAGTCCCAACGCCCGCTCGTCCACCTCGATCAAGGCGCCGAGCAGGAGGGGGACGAGAAGAGGCCGAAGGGCGCGGATCCGGCGCACGGGGGATCCGGTGAGCCGCAGCCCTCGGGCCCGCTGCGCCGCCAGGATGGCCCGGGTACGGTCCTGAAAGCGATGGATGGTGTGGAGCGTGGCGATGGCGAGCCAGGTTCCAGTCCATGCCACCCGCCCTCCCCGGGCGGCCACGGCGTCAAGAAGGCGTGAGGTGTCGAGGGTCCGATACCAGGTGAGGGTCACCAGGATGATGACGCCGAGCCGGCTCCCCTGCGCCAGGGCGAGGTGGAGACCCTCCCGGGCCAGGGTGCGACCACCGATCATCACCGGGTCGGGTCCCGGATCGGCCAGCACGGCGTGGATCAACACCAGAAAGAACCAGAGTGGCGCCACCAGCAGGAACCCATGCCACAGCGTGCCCCGCACTCGGCTGGCCAGAACCACGAGTGCCACCACAAGGAAAAGGAAAAGCGGCCCCTCCCAGGGGGGAAGCGCCAGCGAGAGGATCGCGGTGCCGGTGGCGAGCACGGCGCTGGTGAAGGGATGCAGGCGTGTGGGTGATGGTCCCTCGGTCATGACAGCGGTTCCGATCCGATGGCCCGGGCTGCGAGGGGGAAACGGGCCCGCATCCGGCGCGGGAGCGACACGAGCAGGAAGCCGACCAATGCAAACGACGCCGCCTTGTCGGCCAGGTCGGTGGCGAGACTCGCCGCCAGCACCGCCCGGTCGAGCGGCACACCCATGCCGTTGAGGAGGGAGACGAGGGCCGTGACCCCCGTCGCGGTGACCCCCCGGAAGAGCAGGTAGGAGATGACCGCCGACACCGCTCCCGCCACCGTGCCGGTGATGAGACCCCAGCCCACCGCGGGGAGCACCCCGCGGAATCCCGCTCGGCGCGCCGCGACCCAGGTGGCCAGCGCGATGATCACCTGGATCGGGGCAAAGGCGAGCCACTGGTACCCCGACAACAGCCCCGAAAGGAGCTGGCTCAGGAGCCCGGCGGCGATCCCCGCGCCGAGTCCCCCCAGGGCGGTGGCGAGCATCGTCCCGACCGTGTCGAGATAGACCGGGAGCCCGATCTCGGCCACCAGCCGCCCGATCACCAGGTTGATCGCCACCGCGGCGGGAACCAGCGCCAGGGTCCGGGGGCTCATCGGCGATGACGGGAGAGCGGTTTCGGTGTATGATCCATGGTTGTCAGTTCGGTGTCCCGTGAATTCAAGTGGGTGTCCTGATGAAGATCCAGTCTCGCCTCGTTCTGGCCGGCATGGCGTTGGTCCTTGCCGCCGTCCCCCTTCAGCCAACTCTCCACGCCCAGGCCTCCACCGTCACCACGGACGTTGCGTACCTGGCGGCGGACCGCCTCGAAGGCCGCCGCATCGGATCTCCCGGGGCCGACAGCGCCGCCCTGTACATTGCCCGGCGGTTCGCGGCTCTCGGGCTCTCGGCGCCCGAGGGCGGCTGGTTCCAGACCTTCACCGTGTCGCCTTCGGCGCCCGCGGCCCACGGAACTCCGTTCGGCGGTGTGCAGGGCCGGAACGTGATCGGCATCCTCCCCGGAAGCAACCCGGCGCTCCGTGACGAGTATGTGATCATCGGGGCCCATTACGATCACCTGGGTCTCGGGGGACCGGGGAGTCTCGATTCCGAGTCGAACGCCATTCACAACGGCGCCGACGACAACGCCTCCGGCACCGCGGCTCTGTTTGAGATCGCCCGGCGGCTCCGGGAGCATCCTCCCGCCCGTTCCGTCCTCTTCCTCGCCTTCAGTGGAGAGGAGCTCGGCCTCCTCGGCTCGGCGGAGTACGTCAAGGCACCGGTGGTGCCGATCGCGCAGTCGGTGGCGATGATCAATCTCGACATGGTGGGCCGCCTGCGAAATGACCGGCTCATCGTGTACGGCGTGGAGACGGCGCGGGAGTTCCGGCCTCTGCTAGATTCGCTCAACGTCCAAGCCAAGTTCGACATGCATGCGCAGGGAGACGGGTACGGCCCCTCCGATCACTCCTCGTTCTACGCGGCACGGATTCCGGTGCTCCATCTCTTCACCGACCTGCACGAGGACTATCACCGCCCGAGTGACGACGCCGAGAGGATCGATGCGGAGGGGATCGTGCGGGTGGCGGCGTTCGCGGGACAGATCGCGACGGCGGTGGGGAACCGTCCCCAGCGCCTTGCGGTGGTGGAACTCCCGCGGCCCGCGCCGCCCGCGGGATCGGAGAGTGCCACCAGCGGGTACGGGGCCTATCTGGGGAGCATCCCCGACATGACCGACAATCCCGGGGGCGTCAGGCTCTCGGGCGTTCGGAGCGGGAGCCCCGCAGATCAAGCGGGACTCGTGCAGGGAGACATCCTCATCCGGATAGGGGAGCACGACGTGGCCGACCTCATGGCGATGACCACGGCGCTCCGGGCCCATCGCCCCGGCGACACGGTGGAGGTGGTCTATCTCCGGAACGGCGAGCGCCACTCGGCGCGGGTCACGTTTGGCAAGAGGGAGGGATGACCGTGGCGGTGCTCGATGGAGAACGGGTGGTGGCGGCGCTGCGCGGAGCCTTCATGCACGAGGCGACTCGGGAGGAGTTGCTGCAGCTCGCCGCGGACCGGATCCGCGAGGCGGGCCCGCCGTACACGTCCGTCTACCTCTACATGCTCCACGGCGATACCCTGGTGCTGGAGGCGTTTGCGGGGCGGGAGACGGGTCATGTGCGGATTCCGGTCGGGACGGGGGTCTGCGGCGCGGCGGTGGCGACCGGAGAGGACCAGAACGTGGGGGACGTGCAGGCGGTGGGGAACTACCTGGCGTGCAACCTCGATACCCGGTCGGAACTCGTGGTGCTGATCCGGCGGGGGGCGTTGATCCTGGGTCAGATCGACATCGACAGCGACGTGGCGGGGACGTTTGCGGAGGAGGAGGTGGCGGCGGTGCGCACGGTGGCGGACGGGCTGGCGATCCTGCTGTAGGCGGCCTGTAGGGGCGCGGCGTGCCGCGCCCCGAGTCCCGTCGTCCGGGCGTTGATCTTCATGGAACTGCCTCAACGCAAAGGCGCGAAGGCGCGAAGGAAATCGGAGCCCTTCCCGCCAGCGGAGCGTCATCCCGAGCGAAGCGAGGGATCTGAGAACGCCGCGGGTGTACTTCCCGTCGTCCGGACTGTGATGTTCATGGGACAGACTTTTTAACGCAAAGGAGCAAGGGCGCAGAAGAGTCTGGTGCCCCCCCCCGCACCGGATGTAACCGCTGAGGGCGCGGAGGACGCGGAGGGTTGGCGGCTCCCGCGACGGGTTCCCGATCTCGGGTCCTCTGGTTCCGGTTGTGATGGGGGCCCCTCCACCCCCCATCAAAAGCTCCCGATCTCGGCGATCCTCCGTGCTCTCTGCGGTGCCCTTTCCCAAGGTGGAAGCCACAGATGACGCCGATGACGCAGAGGGGTAGCGGAGCGGCTCAGACTTCGAACTTCGAACCTCCTACTTCACACATCCGTCAATCTTCATCCCGAGCGAAGCGAGAGATCTGAGAACGCCGCGGGTGTACTTCCTGTCGTCTGGACCATGATGTCATGGAAAACCTTAACGCAATGGCGCAAGGGCGCAGAAGAGTCTGAACCGCAAAGTGCGCCCCTTCAAACTTCAAACTTCGACCTTCGAACTTCACTCCGGCGGAGGTGGAGGGCGTGTGCCCCGGGGCTGGTTCAGCCGATCGCCCCACCACTGGGTCAGCTCCGGATCCTCCAAGAGACCGACGCGGGCGGCGATCCTCACAAGGTGAGGGAGGTTTCGGGCGGCGAGACGGGCTCGGAGCCACTGTTCATGGCCCTCCACGGTCCGGTGGCTTATCCCCAAGTGCCCGCCGACCTCCACCAGCGTGAACCCCTCGGCGATGCCGTAGAGCACCTGTCGACGTCGTGGTGACAGTCGGTGCTTGTTACTCACGTTAGTACCCCTCCCCCCCCCCTGTTGAGCTGGTGAAAGTGGCTGTGCGATGGGTGAGGTTGGCACGTAGTGGCGTCAACCCCTGTACTGAGAATACGACAGCAATGGGCGATAGGCAAGGGGGGGAGGGCCGGGTCGGGGAGTAGGGGAAAGCCCGTAAGTACTTTCCCGGAGCGGGAAACTCCCTATTGCGGGAAGTTCCTGCGGCCCGCACCTTGTGTTCTCAAGTTGACACCCAAGTTCCCCGTTGGTCACTCCGAGAACGGAAGTCCGTGATGAATCCGCAGCCGATCAAACAAGGCCCATCCTGGTTGCGCGCGGAAGCAGAGGCGGGTTCTTGGGCCAGGCCGCTTCATGAGATCAAGGGGGGAGGTGGAAGACGGGGGTGGGCCTGGTCGATCACTTGTTGCCTGAGCCTTTCTGTTTCGATGCTGCGCGCTCAGGTCCCGGTCGGCTGCGAGTTCGTATGGAGTGAGCCGACTCCCTTGCTGACGCCTCATGACGAGTTGGTGTACGTCGAAAGGCCGCGACTCCTGGGCGATAACTACCTTCTGGGTGACACGATCATGACGTGGAGTGACCGATGGTGGGTGGGAGCGTCAACGGATAGTCGATTGTCGTTTTTGGGCCGCCTCCGTCCCGACCTTCGGATTGACGTCCTGAAGGCACAGGCACCGGGGCGGTGGCGCAGTGACGGTCGGCACCAGTTCAAGACGCACGGGGCCAGTGGTCGAAGAGACGCGGGTGTCCGGGTGATGGCAGCATCTCTTGATAGCAGTAATGCGGTCTGGGAATGGGTCCACCAGGGAGATTCATGGAGAACCCCTGTGCTCGTAGGCGTATTCGACGGGCTGGCATGGAACATCGCTGATCCATCGGTGGTGGCCACTGATGACGGAGTGTTCGCCATGGTCCCGCGCCAACGAGACGGGGGTCCGAAGGAGCTGCTCTTGGGAACCGCGCAGGGTAATGAATGGCGGTTCCAGCCGGGTGGGTTGAAACGGATCAGCGCGCATTCGACCTTGCGGGGGCTACACGGCAACAAGCTTCTGGCAACGTTTCTATCTGTCGACTCCGACCTCAATCTGCCCGATCACAACAGTGTGTTCACCGCAATTGCGGACGGCTTGGGCCCTAAGTGGGGGCAACCGCAGCTTCTGCTGCGTTCGGGCATGGGGTCAGCTTCGGCGCCGACACCGCTCGTTGATTCGGCTGGCGTAATCAGCATTGTGTGGATGCACAGATCACCCGACGCCCTCGTCGCAGATTCAATCCGACTCTATCGGTCATACGATAAGGGGAGGACGTGGATTGCGGCCTCCAGCCTGGGCTGGAGAAATGGTCTTGCAGCCCTGAGTGCGGAGGTTGACGAGGCGGGTCGGATCCACGTCGTATTCGTGTCCGCCAACGAGGTGGATGAGTACCTTCACGGATTCTATGATCCTGCTACGGCGGAGTGGCGCGTGCACCCGCTCCTGGGGATCAGGTCAGAACTCAGCCCGGTGTTGAGTAAGGGAGGTGATGGCAGGTTAACGCTGTTCCTCGTGTCGCTTGGTCAGGTGAATGGGACGTCGCTACCCGTGACCCTGACGTCACAGGCGCGAGCCGTGTGTAACAGGTGAACGAGATTATGCAGGACATGTGACGTCGCACCCTCATGAGTCCTCGCACAGGAGGTACAAATATGTTCCGCAGTCCCTTGGGGATCTGGGCATTGTGTCTAGGGTTAGCTGGATGCGGAGCCGCCGGGGTAACCGACCCAGACGGTAGCCCTCAACCCGGTGTGACGGTTGAGCGCTCAACAGAAGATGGTGTGGGGCTCAGGAGTGTCAACGCGGAGGAAGTCGTTGCCATCCGAGGCAAGGACGGACGCTCTATGCCATCACGACGCCTGAGTCTTTCCCGGCTCCCATCTGGTGAAGAGGGGTTTCGCAACCTCATAGCACGAAGGAACGGATTCGGGAGGGCCCAGTTCGCCCCGAGCTTCAACACCGAGGCTACCGGAGATGACGCTCCAGCTGTCATCACCGGAAAGTGGACCGACCTCTTTCCGTCCAGCCTCACGGCCGAGTCGATTGTACGCTACCAGGGGGACCAAGCGAGGAATACGCTGAATGTCACCGTAACTAGCGGTGGCAGCCCAGTAGGGACGTATAACCTGCCCCATGAAGGTCTTGGTGAGCAGGAGCTATCAACAGACGGTGCCTACTTCTTAGTAACGACTCTGCCGATCAATGTTGAAGGCGAGACGTGTGGCTTGCATTTGACCGGTTCCAGCACACACTCCGCATGGAGACAGATCCGATTTCCGGTACTGATCACCTGGGGTACCGTTCACACGACTTCGACTGCGCAGGCGCAGGACACTCCCGCATGCCCCGGGGATGGTGGCGGAACCGTAGGAGGAGGAGGACAAGCGGATACCTCGGAAGACGGAACCGCTTTTGAACTATGTTATCGCACATACTACTTCTATGAAGATGGAAGCTTGGCATACGTCGTCACTCATTACTGCTGGACGGAATACAGGTAGGTGTTCGCTGAAGGTAGCGTGACGACGGCCTCGCCACATCGTGGAAGCTCTTTCGGCACGCGCCACTGGTGGGGCGGGGCAGGCATGTCCGGCGGCTGCGGGACTATTCGGGGGAACATATCCCAGTATGCTCGATTAGTCCCTCCGGCCGACGGCTCTCGGACGGCAGATGAACCGAGCTGGATCAGAGGATTCTGATACCCCTCTCGTGGAAGTCAATCATGCGCGTCTTGGCCATCCCCGTCACCCTCCTTCTCTCCCTCGCCGCCTCCGGTACTCTCGCGGCCCAGGCCGACCATGTGGGTCACGGCTTCGGTGAGGTCCTCCGCATCCAGGCGATGGTGCATCAGGACTCGCTCTTCCGTGCGGCCCCCCGGGACACCACGCTCCTTCTTCTGATCGAGCGGGACGACACCGGGCGGCTTCGGGTGATCGGCACCGCGGCGGACCGTCCCGCCCTGCGGCTCCTGAGCCTCGAGCGGGGGAGGGGAGTGCTGAGCGGGGAGTTCCCGCCGGGAACAGCGGTACCGGCACGGGTGTACTACTATGTGGTACAGGGGGTCTCGCGCTCCCCCCGCGCCTTCATCCCCGCCGAGGGAGCGGGAGGCTGACCCCGTCGGGATCCGGCCTGACGGATCCTTTCCCTCCCCGTACTCGTACCCGTACTCGTACTCGTACACGAACGGTTCCCGAGTGTACTCCCGTGCACCTGGATGAGCACCGGTTCGCCAAAAGCAAGAGATCACCGCAGAGGGCGCGGAAGACGCAGAGGGTTTACGGTGTCCACGACAGGTTCCCAGTCTCGGACGGCGGGCATCGGCAGGGTGGGCCCCCCGTCCACCCCCCAAGAATAAATCTGGATCTCGGCGCGCGAGGCGTGGAGCCATGGCAATCAATCGGAGACCCTCTGCGTCCTCCGCGTTCTCTGCGGTGCCCTCTACCAACTGTGGACACCATTGATGACGCAGAGGGGCAGGGCGGCGAAGCGAGGGATCTGAGACTCGCGGGTGTGCTTCCCGTCGTCCGGACTGTGATGTGTCGCGTTGAAACCCAGAACCACCTTCCTCCATTCCATGAAATGGAGAGCAGTTCGGGAGGACGGAATCTGGCGGGCGGTTCTCGTGGACCAGCGTTCCACATGATGGGTTGAAAAACTCCTTCGTGGTCTCCCCCTCTCCCCGGATGTAACCGCTGAGGGCACGGAGGACGCAGAGGGTTGACGGCTCCCGCGACGGGTTCCCGATTTCCCGTCCTATGGCTTCGGCATAGATGGGGCCCCGCCACCCCCCAAAACCAAATCCGGATCTCGGCGACCCCCGTGCTCCCCGCGGTGCCCCTGCTCCAAGGGTTGAAGCCACCGATGACACAGGTGACGCAGAGGGGTAGCGGATGGTTCCCGAGGACCGCCGGAAGGGACCGCTTCTCTCCTGGTCTTGCATTGCCTGACATCGCGTAGTATCCAAAGGCTGGAAACATTTGTGTCATGGAGATCGCCGATGCGCGTCATGGCCACTCCTGCCACCCTCCTTCTCTCTCGTCTTCGGCACAGCACGCCTTCCGATGGGTTACCTGGAAAGGATCCCCACGTGTTGGGGAAGCGAGATCATGCATGGAGGACTGAGACCACGGGACAATGGAAGGGGTTGTCACGAAGTGGAAGACGCAGTCGCTTTGAGGAGTGAAGGCCACTGTGCCCCTCGGCCGGGGGCGGGCGGGTCGTGGATCGCGTGCAACGAGAGGGATGGGCGCGTCTGGCGAATCTGTGAGGTGTGCGGGAGGTGGACCCCTCTCTCGGATGACCTCACGGTGGAGGAACAGGCGCAAGGATGTGCCGCGGCGGATGACATCGTGTCGGGTCAGGGGTTCTCGACGGCCGCGACCCCAGGTGGTGGCGTGGTGATCCGGATGGAGGACGCCATGGCCGACTGGGCAGGTCACCCTCTCGAGAAGGCGGAAAAGCCGATCTGGAATCGCCGGAATGTCGAGTCTCGGTTGGATCCCGGCCAAGAGTGTGGTGATCGCTGCGGCCCTGCTCTGGCGGCGTGAACTGTGGGATCCCCTTCCGAATCTTTCGGCCTGGCTGGGTGCCCTCGTTGTGATTCTCGGGATCGAGCGCGTCCACCTGACCGCCGGGTTGCGGCTTGCCGGGCGGGTCGTACGGGGGAGGAGGGCGATCAAGGACGCTGTACTTGTCCCCATGCTTGGCCCATGTGGTCACGAGATCACCGTGGGCGTGCGAACAGGGGGGCGAGATCCCAACTCCTGGGGGAAGGTCCCCGAAGTGATGCCGTACCCGCCTCAGTTGTCCAGCACCCACTCCCTCAGCCTCTCGGTCTCGCGTCCGAATGGGACCGACACGGGTGTCCGGATGGCCCCGAAACCGGTGTCCGAGCCCAACCGAAACGGGTGTCCGGATTCGACCGAAACCAGTGTCCGAACCGGTCCGAAATCCGCAGAAACGACAGATGACACGGATGACGCCGAGAGTAGCGGTTCCCACGATGCCCTGATCGCGGACCTGGCTTCCCCTTCAAACTTCGAACTTCCAACTTCGAACTTCACTCCGGTGGAGGTGGCGGCCGTGTACCCCGGGGTTGGTTCCGCCGGTCGACCCACCACTGGGTCAGCTCCGCATACTCCATCAGACCCAGGTGGTTGGCGATGTTCACGAGGTGCGGGAGGTTTCGGGCGGCGTAGTGGGTCCGGAGCCACAGGTCGTGGCCCTCCACAGTCCTGGGTGCACTCCGACCTCCTCCAAAGTGAACCCCTCGGCGATGCCGTAGAGCACGTGCCGACGTCGCGGTGACAGCCGGTGTTTGTTACTCACGTTAGTACCCCCCCCCGTTGGGTTGGTGAAAGTGGTTGTTCGGTGGGGGAGATCGACGGGTCCTAACACACCCCCTGTACTGAGCATACGACTTCTGCGTTCGGGGCGCAAGGGGAGGCGGACCAGGTCGGGGGAGTAGGGGAAAACCCGTAGGTCCTTTCCCGGAGCGGGAAACTCCGTATTGCGACAGGACTCAAAAGGGCCGACGTTGGGACCAACCAGCACAGCGTATTCGGGCTGTGGGGTAACGCCATGACGGTGGTCATCACGACTCTCAACACTACGGAGGTATCCCCGATGGGAACGACGTTGCGTGCATCCGTGCTTCTGATGCTTCTCGCTGTGATGGGATGTTCGGGGGTGGTGGACACTCCGGACTCTGAAGAAGAGCCGTTTCGCGATCCGGCACTGTTGGCTCAGGTAGGGACCCTGTCCCCGGCAGGAATCGGTGCTGCCCACAACACCGCCGTGCGCGCCATGCTCGGTCACATCCTCCCGGTGTACCTCCGTGAACCTACCGATGCCGGGAAGTTCGGGATTATGCGAAGCATGATGATCTCCTATGCCAACGCGAACTTCACCTCCAGGACTCGGGCGGATATTGTCAAATCGGTGCATGAGTCATTGGAACTCGTCATCAGACGGATCGGTACCAAGGGTCGGTTCTGGGATTTCAGGGATAAATCCAAGGATGGACATGGGTTCATGAACCTGGTGGGCCAACCCTCTCAAGAGGCGGAATCGTTTGTGTCTGACATCCTGCAAGTCGCCGAGGACACGGGATTGGACACTGGAACGAAGCAGCAGATGTTCGCGTCGACGGCCGCAGCGGCGGCGAGCGTCCTGACTGACGAGGTGGATCTCGCCTACGTGGCGTCAACCGCATCTGTTGCAAGTGAATCACTCAGCATGTGGGATGCCTCGTTACAGGGGGCGCTGGCTGGGAATGGCGATCCCTTGTGGGCGAGCATTTTCCTCGTCGACCCGGGGCCAGTTGAAGGTGGATTCCGGGCCGGTTACAATTTCACCTGTGGAATCATCTGCAGGGGGCTGATCAAGTTGGCCAAGGTCGTCGGAACCGATGTGATGGGAGGCATCGGTGGCTTCCTGACCGGGGGTGGTACTCCCGAGGCGGCCCTTCTGGGAGCGGCTTTGGCTTCGACTGCCCTCATGTTGTCGGAAATATAGCTCGACCCGACGAACGCTCTCGGAGGTTGCATTGGAGATCAAGGCGCAGCATTCAACAGATCAACCAATCGCCCCATCGAGAGCAGGTTGTCCGGCGGACCGAAAGCACACCTCGTGGATCGCGTTCAACGAGCGGGACGACGTTGCGTGGCGGATCTGCGAGGTGTGCGGAAGGTGGACCATGCTCTCGGCTGACACCCCGGTCGGGGAACTTGCACGACAGGTCGCTGCCGCGGACGACACCGTGTCGGGCCCGGGGTTCTCGACGACCGCGTCCTCTGGTGGGGGCTTGTTGATTCGGGTCGAGGATGCCATGGCTGATTGGGCGGCCCATCCTTTCGAAGCCGCCGAGATCCCGATCTGGAGGCGGCGGAACGGAGAGTTTGGCTGGTTTCTGGTCGGCCAGTTGTTCGTGGTTTATGTGATGCTCTATCCCGTGTCGTGGGCGCCTCGTCCGAACGTTGCCGCGTGGTTCGTCGCTTTGCTCGTGGTGCTGGGAGTTGATCGGGTCCGCCTGACCAGGGGGTTGCGACTCGGAGGGCGGCGCGCGGGAGGAGTACGCGCCTGGAAGGAGGCGGTTCTCGTGCCCATGCTCGGATCCTGCGCGAGCGAGATCAACGTGGGCGTTCGCACCGGCGGGCTCGACCCCGTCACTCTCAGTGACGCCGAGGCGGAGGATGCACTGCTCAAGATACTACGACGCCTGAATCGCTTCGGTCTTGATCTGGACTGGGGCCACAAGAAGCGCAAGGCGGCACGCGCGTCGGTTCGGGCCGTGGGAGGTCCCCGGGCGTATCTTGCTGCCCTGGTGGCGGAAGGAGAACGACCGCTCCGGAAACTCGGGAGGGTTGAGCAGTTTGCGCTCGAACTCTCGTTGCGTCACGTCGCCGAGGAACGCCGGATCCGCTCGCTGATCCGGTTTGTGGCAGGAAAGAGTAGATGGATGCCGAAGGGAAACACGATGGGGGAAGTCCAGGGGGAGGCACTGCCCGATCTTGTGGAAGGGGGGGCTGGGGGATAGCCTTTGGGTCAGGCGGCCGGAAACGACCGGTCGGGTGTCTTTCCGATTCCGTGAGATCCCGGTTAGTCTCGTGGGTTGTCGACCCCCCCTCATGGAGGTCACTCATGCGCATCATGACCATCCCCGTCACCCTCCTTCTCTCCCTCGCCGCCTCCGGCTCCCTCACGGCCCAGGCCGACCATGTGGGCCACGGCTTCGGTGAGGTCCTCCGCATCCAGGCGATGGTGCAACAGGACTCGCTCTATCGTGCGGCCCCCCGGGACATCACGCTCCTTCTTCTCATCGAACGGGACGACTCGGGGCGGCTTCGGGTGATCGGCACCGCAGCGGACCGCCCGGCCCTGCGGCTCCTGAGCCTCGAGCGGGGGAGGGGAGTGCTGAGCGGGGAGTTCCCGCCGGGAACAGCGGTACCGGCACGGGTGTACTACTATGTGGTACAGGGGGTCCCGCGCTCTCCCCGTGCCCTGATTCCCGCAGGAGGAACAGGTTGATGGCCGTGACGTGATAGCGGGCCGGGGAAAAGGAAGCGAAAGAGATGAACTGGCTCGCTCGAACGATTCTTTTCGTGACACTACCCGGTGGGTGGCTGCACGGGCAAGCTCTTCCATCGGTAGAACTGGCGATACTTGACGCAGCTCTCGATCGCCTTGACCTCCGTGATACATCTCCGATCGGGATCGAGCCGAGATTCTGGAATGCTCTTGAGAGTCCGGGAAGAGCGCTCCCGCGGGAAGTGTTTCAGCTCCTCCAGGAGAGAACGGGGGGAAACTCTGCCAGGGTCGAAAACGTCCTCGAGTGTCTTGATGCCCCGGCGAGGCCAAGCCGGGCTGGCGAATGCAGGCTGCAGAGCGGCTCGGCGCTCCTCCTCCTTTCGGAACCGGTTGTCCGTGGGGACACCGTGTGGATGACGGTGTCGTTGTTGCGACCTGTCGCGTTGAAACCCAAAAGCCTTTTCCTTTCCTCCATGAAATGGAGAGCAGTTCGGGAGGACGGAATCTGGCGGGCGGTTCTCGTGGACCAGCGTTCCACATGATGGGTTGAATTGAAGACTCCTTCGTGGTCTCCCCCGCCCCGGATGTAACCGCTGAGGGCGCGGAGGACGCAGAGGGTTTGCGGCACCCACGAGACGTTCCCAGTCTCGGGCGGCGGGCATCGGCAGGATGGAAGTTCGAAGTTGGAAGTGTGAAGGAGTCGGGGGCTGTCCTGCCATCGGAACGTCATCCCTTCGAACTTCAAACTTCCAAGCGTCCGGGCCTTGATGTTCATTTCATGGAACTGCCTCAACGCAAAGAGCGACAAGGACGCAAAGGGTTGACGGGTCCCGCGACGGGTTCCTGATCTCAGGCCCTGGGACTTGGCATGAGGGGTGCCCTTCCACCCACCAGACAGCTTTGGATCTCGGTGGCCTCTGTGCTCTGCGGTGACCTCTTTCCGGGGTGGCAACCACCGATGACACAGATGACGAAGAGGGATAGCGGGTCCCACGATGCCCTGATCGCGGACCCAGCTTCTCCTTCAAACTTCGAACTTCCAACTTCGAACTTCACTCCGGTGGAGGTGGCGGCCGTGTACCCCGGGGTTGGTTCCGCCGGTCGACCCACCACTGGGTCAGCTCCGCATACTCCATCAGACCCAGGTG
>JBDIWC010000063.1:0-19435 GCA_039794085.1 Gemmatimonadales bacterium | reverse complement strand
ATGTGATCGCACCGTCTGGGTGCCTCCGTTTTGTGAGGATACTTCCGCGAAGAAGTCCGCACAAAATAAGGCCGCAGACGGTGTTTCGCATCTATCTCAGATCCCTCCATTGCAGGATCCGGGTTCACGATGCGTCGGACGCATGCGCCGAAATATGGCGCATCGACCTTGCGTCCGGTACACCGTCACCTGTGCTGCCAGCTTCATGCACTCCACTCGTCCCCCAGTTCGGCTCCGGGGTCGTGTGGGCACCGGATGGTGACCTCTTCATCATCGCCGAGGGCCACCTGTTCCTGATGACAACTGCCCTCTTCCAGAAGGTGGACAGTGTCCCGCGTGTCAGGTTCTCGGCGCATCGAGTGTCCACCGGTCCCGTCAGCGGATCGGACACGACTTTCACCGGTCGTTTTGCCCAGATGCTCGGATTCAGGTCCCCGTTCGCCCCCTTCGATTTCGGGATACCGCAAATCGATCCCACCGGCTCCCGGATGACATGGAGGGAGGGGACGTATGATGACACCAACGGGCTGAGGTGCTTTATCACCACTCGCTCGACCGTGTGGCCGTATCCGGTGATCTCCTCTTCGGAGGTTACCATCGGAACCAACACAGATGTGGTCACCGAATGTGTGACGCGGGTCATGATGAACTTCCTGGACCCGCTCAGGTACCTGCCCTGAGCTAGACAGGGAACCGCAGGGGATGTGGGGTGGGGACATCGGAATCTGGCTGGCCAATACGGCAAGGCGGCGATCGCCACCGCTCGGCAGTCGGCCGACCAGAATCCGGTGTTCTTTCACCTGCCCTCCTCTCACACGGTCGGGAAACCTCCCTCACCTTCGGCGGAAGGGCACCCACAGGCTCATGGCGCACCAATGGGCCTTCGGGGCACCCACAGGGTGGCCCGAGGTTGACTGTCGCTCCCCCCCTTCAAACTTCAAACTTCACTTCAGGATTTTCCTCGCTCTGCCGACACCTCTTGCGTGTCCCCCTGCGCTCGGTTGGGGGCTGCGGCGCTCTGCGCTGCCCACCTGTACGAGGAGGATACCGCCATGGGAGGACGAACAACTCCCCTTCTGGCCCTGGCACTGCTGGCTCTGGCGACCACTGCGTCGGCCCAGACCCAGACTGTCACCTACGCTGTCAATGCCATCAACACGATGGCGGTGTCGGGAGACCCCGGGGCCCTCACCATCACGACCGCGACCCCCGGCAGCCCGCCGACCTCGGTCACGGATGCGACGACGACCTGGCACTTCACCACCAACCAGACCGGGGCCAAGGTCCAGGCCGCCCTGGCCACCAACATGCCGGCCGGCGTCACCCTCACGGTCGACCTGCAGGCCCCGACGGCCGCCACAAGTGCGGGCGCCGTTGTCCTGACCACCGTCGCCACCGACCTGGTCACGGGCATCACCCTGCTCAACGAAAGCGGCAAGACGATCACCTATAGTCTCTCGGCTACCGCAGCGGCCGGCGTGGTGAGCGGCAGCAAGGTCGTCACGTACACCGTGGTGGCCGGAACGTGATCCAAAACGCGGCGCGAGAAGCGTGCCGCGGGGTGGGCCCACGGTGGCCTATCCTGCGCATGCCCGTGCTCGGGAGTCCTCCCCATGCCCGTCGATGGTAGCTCTCCCGGTCCCTCGCTCCGCGTGGCGAAGCTCTTCGCTCTAGGGTGGTTGGGCCTGACGGTCCCTTCGCTCCGGGCCCAGACGGCAAGTCTCACGCTGTCCGGCGATCCTGGGCTGCTCCAAATCGTGTCCGCGGTCCCGGGGCTCCCGCCCTCCGCCGTAACCGAGAACAGCACCACCTACAACGTGTCCACGACCTATGGCTCGCTTCGGATCCTGGCCCGGCTGAGCGCCCCCCCCCCGGCCGGCGTGACACTCGAGGCCACGCTCCAGGCCCCGGCCGGCGGGACTTCTCGTGGGGCGGTCACGCTTGGCCTCACGGACCAGGACATGGTGACCGGCATTCCGACCGGAGACTACACCAATCTCACGATTACCTACCGGTTGACCGCCACGTCCGCGTCGGGCGTGGTGACGACCGCGGCACCATCCGTAACCTTTACCGTGACATCTCCCTGATGCCTGCGACCCCTCACACCGGCATTCACCCTCGGCCTCCGGGTGCAATCACCGGGGTGGCCGTCCTCATGGCCTGTGCCATTCCCTCTACGGCTGCGGGCCAGCTGAGCCTCGTGAGCCCGGCCGTGGAGGAACGATCGATCGGACCGGGGGCCTCCTATTCCGGCAGCATCGTGGTGGAGAACCTGGGCCGCGAACCCCAGGAGATCGTGGTGTACCAGACCGACTACCGATTCCTCGCCGACGGACGGAGCTTCTACGACCCACCCGGTACCGGCGAACGGTCCAATGCCCCGTGGACGAGGGTCACACCAGCGCGCCTCGTCGTACAGCCCGGCCGGCAGGAGGCGATCGCCTACACGGTGACGGTCCCTCCCGGCGTGCCGTCACCCTCCGGCACCTATTGGAGCATCATCATGGTGGAAGGCGTGCCCTCGCGGGCAATCGACTCCCGCCAAGGGTCCGGTGCGCCGGAGGTGCAGGTGGGGATCTCGACTCGAGTCCGATACGCCGTCCAGATCGCGACCCACC
The DNA here is from genome assembly GCA_039794085.1 of Gemmatimonadales bacterium. Classification (GTDB taxonomy): domain Bacteria; phylum Gemmatimonadota; class Gemmatimonadetes; order Gemmatimonadales; family GWC2-71-9; genus OFTM291. The sequence goes on along the minus strand of JBDIWC010000063.1, from coordinate 16,814 downwards.
TGGTGGCTCCGGGGAAGACCGATGCGGCCTTCGGTGATCCGGAGATCTTGGGGATTCCCACCGGGGATCGAGCTCTTTTCTTCACGCTGACCAACAGCGGTGAGCGGGCGTATCGCCCTGCGATTCGGCTCGAACTGTATGATGAGGCGACCGGATCCCCGGCGGGAGTCTTCCGTCAACAGCGCGGTCTCCTCTACCCCGGAACGGCCCTCCGCCAGGAATTCGATCTCACCGGGGTGCCCCGCGGGTCCTACAAGGCGCTGGTCGTCGTGGACACCGGTCGGGACGATGTCTTCGGGGCGCAGTACACTCTGCGGTTGTGATGCAGCAATGGGCGGGCCCCCATTCGGTGGCATGCGCCGCCTGGACTGGTCCCGCGCGGCCCTCGCCTCCGGCCTCGCGCTCGCCCTGATCGGGCAGGGCGCCGCCGCCCAGGGGCCGCGTGTCGTCCGGCTGAGCGACTCGATCATCGAGGCCGAGCCGGGCACCACGACTACCCTGGTCATGCGGGTCATCAACGTGGGACCCACGAGCACCCCCCTCCGTTCGCGTGTCAGCCTGCCGCCCGGCTGGAGGGCCGTCATGGCCGACCCTCCGTTTACCCTTCCTCCCGGGATGGGGGATACCCGGCTCCTCGCGGCGAGCATTCCGGCCCGCGCGCCGCCGGGACCCTACCTCATCCGGTATGAGGTCGTCCGGCCCGGTACCGACCTGCCGCTCGCGGGGGATTCGGCCGTCATCTTGGTCGGTCGGCGGCGGCAACTCCGTCTCCTCCAGGTGAGCGCGCCCCGATTCGCCCCGGCGGGAGATGAGTACCGACTGACCTTCGAACTGACCAATCTCGGCAATGCCAGTGCCGACATTCGACTGGAACTGGTGAGCGCCGATCAGCTTCCCGCCCGGGTCGACTCCACCTCCTTCCAACTCTCCGCCGGCACCTCCCGGACGATCCCTGTCGTCGTCTCGACCTCGGACCAGGTCGATCGCACGACCAACCACCGGGTGGAACTCCGGGTTCACGAGGCCGGCGAGGATCACGGGGAGGGCGCCACACCAGGACCCAGCGTCACCACGCTGGTGGCGATCATCCCCCGAGCGAGCTCCAACAGCCCACCGAGCCCAAGATTGCCGGTGGAGCTGAGGCTTCGTGCCGGCTCTCCGCGGGACGCGGAATCGGCCTTCGAGGTTTTTGGTGGAGGAACGCTTTCCCCGGGAGGGACCGCCCGCCTGGATTTTCTGGCCCGTGGGCCGCAGCGGGGGCCATCCCTGAACGGCGCCCGTGAGGAATACCAGATCAGCCTGGTGACTGAGAGGTTCACCCTTCGAGCCGGCGATCAGGTGTACTCCCTCTCGCCCCTCTCGGAACTCGGGCGATACGCCGTCGGGGGTGAGGGGCGCGCCCGGATCGGTCCCGTGACCGTCGGCGGATTCCTGAGTCGTCCCCGGGGGACCACCCGAGCCCAGGAGGAACAGGCCGGCTTCCTGTCCGTTGCGCCGGTCGGTGGCGTCACCCTTTCGGCCCAGGGTCTCACTCATCCTGGCGGGGACCGGGGAAGCCTCTGGACGGTGCGTGGCACGACCGGATTTCGCGCGCTCGCCGTCGATCTGGAGTATGGGCAGGGCGTTGGGAGGTATCGGACAGAGCAAGCATTCTCCGCGCACGCCACCGGGGTCGGTTCGAGGATCTGGTACGATCTTCAGCACCTTCGAGTTGATCCGGAGTATCCGGGAAGCTTCCGAGGCCAACGCCGGGATTTTGCGAGCCTGGGGGTTCAACCGTGGCGCGCCTTCCAGATGGGGGCCTCCGTCGGACGCGATGAGAACTCCCCCCTCAAGAATGCCGCGACCGGCGTGCGATACCGGAGGGTCACCGGTTGGGGATACCTGGGATTCGCCGATCGGGTGACGCTCGAGTTCCGGCACAGCGCCTCGAGACATGGAATCGGCGGCACGCCTTCGGCCGACCAATCCGGGACCTCCATTCGCGTGCGCCTGGGGGGGAGATTGGGGCCGGTTGCCCTGTACCCGTCAGCGGAGATCGGAGAACTGCAGAATCGTCTGGCGGCCACCCGTCGCCCCTTTCATCGCGTCGGGATGCAGGCCAGCCTCCAGTCGGGAAGCACGTTTCTCCACGCCTCCGCCGAGTATGCGTCCGGCGACGTGGCCGCCGCCAAGTCCCGCCGGAACCTGGCCGGCTCGTTCTACCTCGCGACGCGTCTGTTTGCCCAGACCCGGGTGCGCGTCTCGCTGAGCGGCATCCGGGATCTGGAGGGCATTCGCAGCGCAACCGGAACCGTGGACGCCATGCTGGACCAGGGGCTTCCCTGGGGCCACCGGCTGGTGCTGCAAGGCCGCACCCGATACACCGACGAGTCCGGCTCGGAGGGTCCATCCCAGGTGCTCATCGAGTATGTGGTTCGTCTCGGAGTGCCCCTTCCGCGGGATGCCGGCGGCGCCCGGGTCACCGGTAGGGTGCTCGATGTGGAATCGGGACGCGGCCTCAGCAATGTGCTCGTCCGGATCGGGGGACAGTCCGTGCTCACCGATGGCTCCGGACGCTATGTCTTTTCCGGGTTGGTGCCCGGGAGTCATCTGGTCGACCTCGATCTCACCAGCATCGGCGCCGAGCGGATCGTGCTTGGTACGTCGCCGCGCGCCATTGACGTGCGCGAGGGGCTCGTGGTCGACGTCGTGTTCGAGGTCACCCGGGCCGCCCGCATCTCGGGCGCGCTCCGTCTCGCCCCGACCGCGAACCCGAGCGCCGTCAACGACACACTGCATCCGGCCGGGCGACCGGTGGGCAATGCGCTCGTCGAACTGACGGGGGCAGGCACCGTCGTGCGGCGGCTTACCGATGCGGATGGCCAGTTTCAGCTGACAGGGCTCCGGCCGGGGCGCTGGATCCTCCGGCTCGGCGAGGCTGCGCTGCCTGCCCACTGGGGCCTGCCGAACGACAGCCTCATCCTCACGCTGCGGCCCGGCCATGCGGAGCGTGTGGCCCTCACCGCGTCGGAACAAGTGCGACCAGTCCGGATCATCGCCACCGGCGAGGTCATGTCCCCCAGGACAGTCCCCTCGGGCCACCAGAAACCTGACGCGATCTGGTACGTGGTGAGCCCGCGGGACCGGGACCTGTCGGATGTGGCGCGGGAAGTCTACGGAGATTCCAGCCTCTGGCCCAAGATCTGGCTGGCCAACCGATCGGCACTCGGTGGCTCCTCGCTGGGTCTTCGCCCGGGGTTGAGGCTCCGTATTCCGCCCAAGGCACCGCTCACCATCGAGGAGGAAGGCGCCGCGGACCGGGCGGGCTAACGGTGCGTCATGGCCTGCTGTTCAAAATGACCAGTTGACGATCGGGAAGACCGGGAAAGCCCCGTCCTGCTTGATGATGTTCACGATGCCGATCTGCAGTCCATTCATGCGCCGCGCATAGTTCACGATGCCGATTTGGACGCCCTTCATGTTCTGCGAGGTGTTCACAAATGCGATCTGGAGGCCGCTTCCCTCGTCGTTCCCGTTGTAGATGCCATACTGGAAGCCCTCGAACTTCCCCTCCACCAGGTTTACCGCGCCGTACTGAAACCCGGTGAAATTGGCGTCGTTGAGGCTCACCACGCCAATCTGAAGGCCCTTGGAAGTTCCCTGGGTCGTATGGTTGACCAGGCCGAGGTCGAGACCGTGGACCCAGGTATTGCGGCCATAGAGGAAATTGATCCGGACCCCGCCCACCGCGTCGGTTTCCGGGAAGAGCTGAGCCGGAGTGAGGAGGCTCAGTTGGATGGCCCGCTCCCGCTGTGCATGCAGCGTGGTGGTCGTGACCAGGAAGGCGACACCGAGGAGGGTGAGGGGCTTCATGAGGGCTCCGGTTCAGGGATCCGGAACAATATGGAGGGAACCTCGCCGACGGCAACTGTTAAAAAGTTGACACCCGGTAGAGAGGACAAGGGACAAAAGACAGAGGACAGAGGACAGAGGACAAAGGACATAGGCCCCGAACCCAGGCATGGCATGGCCAAGGAGGAACGACCCAAACTGAGTCCTATTTCCCGGGTCCTCTGTCCTCTGTCCTAAGCCGGCACAGCCGGAACCACAGAGGCGCCTCGGGGTCGCGCGGGGGTTTTCTTCGGCGTGGGTTCCGGCCCTGCCCGAGTACCTCTCCACAGCCCCAGAGCCCACCACAAGAAGCGCAAAAGATACAAAAGTCTCGCCTTGGGAGGGCCTCTCCGCACCGAGGGTGTGCCTCTTGTGACTTCTGTGCCTTTTTGTGGCCATTCCCCTCGCACGGAGCGGCCGTTGCGATCGACGTGTCTGACGGGGGGTCGGGCGTCGCCCGAAACATTGCTGCCGTTTTGTGCTCAATCCTGTCCGTAAGGGACTACTCCCTCTAGAGGGTCGCACTCCGATCGCGGCTCTCTCGCTTCCCTGGTCGCAGCGACATCGCCCCCGGCCCCATCAACGCCACCACCAGGAGGCCGCCGATGTAGAGCAGGTTCACCTCGTAGCCCGGCATCCCGAAGATGGGACCGCTTTCTCCCATGCCGGTCACATGGATGAAGCTGAATCCGTTGGGCATGTGGACGGTGAACATCGCCACCAGGTTGATGATGATGAGGGGGATCGATGCCAGGCTCGCCCAGACGCCGAGCAGGAGGGCCAGGCCGCCGAGTACCTCGACACCGCCGGTGACATAGCTCATGAGGCCCGGCATCGGAACACCAATCCCCTGCAACATCCCCTGGAACTGCTGGTTCCCCGCGGCGGTGAAGACCTTGGGCCATCCGTGGATCAGGAAGCCGAGGGCGAGAACGAGCCGGATGGGCACCGGGGCCCACGCGATGCGAGAGTCGGACATGATCACTCCTCCGAGAAAGTTGGAGAATCGTGTTGTATTGTAGCCTGAACGCCGTGAGACAGGGCGAAGTTCCGGAACTTGAGGTTCTCTATGGTGAAACAGCCCGGATCATCGACCCGGGCCGCCACGGTTTCCCGAACTCCACCCGCGGTCACTCCTGCGGGGAGGCCTTGCTCGCGAGAGCAAGCAGCTCCCGCTGCGACACCCCGCGCTCCAGCATCTCGATGGCCTTCTGCATCTGGGTGTCGGTCGGGATCGAACGCCGGAACATGAGGGAGTCCCCGAACGCGAGACTCGCCACCCGCTGCGTGATGAGGTTGTCGATCATCGGCTGGACGGCATCGAACTCGGACCGTGTCACCGGGATGCTGTCCCGGACGAACCGCTCGAAGAGCTGATCCCGCCAGGCGGGTTGCACGGTGAAATCGTACCGCACCTTCCCCTTCTGCTTGAGCGCCACATCGTAGATGGCGAGGACCACCTGTTGCGACTTCGGGGCCACGGCACGGAGGAACTTCTGCTCGACCGTCGTGGCGGTGTCCTGCCGAACGATCAGGTCCGGGGTGACGCCCCCACCCCCGTAGATGACACGACCCGCATCCGAGGTGAAGACCGGCCGCGCCCTCCGGCTCGAATCGCTCTCCTCCGAATCGGGGGCGTACTCGACGAACCGTCCATCGGCGAGCTGCTTGTGCTCCCCCTGGATCGACCGGCCACTCGGCGTGTACCACTTGCCGGTGGTGAGCTTGATGGCCCAGCCGTCCTGCAGCGGGAAGAGCGTCTGCACCAAGCCCTTGCCGAAGGACGGCGTACCGATAACGAGAGCCCGATCATGATCCTGGAGCGAGCCGGCCACGATCTCGGAGGCCGACGCGGAGCCCCCGTCCACCAGAACCACCAGGGAAAGGGAATCGACCACCGAGGGGCGCTGTGCCACCTGGATCTGCGGGGACTGACCCCGGTGCTTCACCCGGGCAATCTCCTGCCCCGGCTTGAGGAAGAGGTCCCCGATCTCCAGCGCCTGTTCCAGGTCGCCACCGGGATTGCCGCGGACATCGAGGATGAACGACTCGACCCCCTGCTGCCGCAGGGCCCGGATCGACGCCAGCACATCCTGCGCGGCCGAGGTGTTGAAGCGCTGCAGGGGGATGTAGCCGATCTTCGGCGTAACCCGGAGGGCGAAGGGAACGGCGGGAACCCGGATGACCGCCCGGGTGATCTCGGTCCGGATCGGTTCCGCCACCCCCTCGCGGGCAAACGTCACCTTCACCTTGGTGCCCGCCGGTCCGGTCAGCCGGTTCGACACCTCCTCGAGCGCCAGGCCCGACACCGGGACACTGTCCACCAGCACGATCCGGTCGCCCGACAACACGCCCGCGGCCTCGCCCGGGGTATTGGGGAACACCTTGGCCACATTGATCCGCCCGTTCTGGTCCTCGATCTGCATCCCCACGCCGCCGTAGTTGTTCCCCATCGTGTTCCGCTGGAACGAGGCGAGCTGGGCGGGGGAGTAGAGTTCGGCGTAGGGGTCCTTGAGGCCGTCCACCAGCCCGCGGGCCGCGCGCTCGTAGATCTCGGCTTCGGAGAGGGAATCGACGGCGCTGGTCCGAACATGCTCCAGGACCTGGGCAAAGAGACGCTCGCCCTCGGCGGTGGTGCGCGGAGAAGAGGGTGCCGGCCTCTGGAGCATGAATGCCCCGGCCATCAGTGGCAGCAGGGCCAGGGCCCCCATCGTTGTCCAGGTCTTGCGCGTCATCAAACGTCTCCCAGGTGTGGCCATCGGCCGGTTCAGCTCTACCCTACGGAATTTCCCCCTCCCGGGATTCTGTGTCCCCCGTCCGACGCTGAGGCTTCGGCGACGGGGGACCACGTTCCCCCCCTCAGGGAGAGACGTTCCCGGGCGCTTCGGAGATCTCCTGACGGAAAGGTAATCGAAGTTTGAAGTGCGAAGTTCGAAGTTGGAAGGGGAAGGAAACTTTGTGAAATATTTCACAAGCGACAGCCCCAACACCCCGGGTACTGGGTTCTGGGCATTGGGTTGCGGGCCTCTCACCCCCCGCCCCCAGCCCCCAGCCCCCAACCCCCAATACCCAGTTCCCAACCCCCAGTCCCCAACCCCCAGTCCCCAACCCCCAACCCCCCCCTACCCGCGCGGCACGAGCACCTCCTCGAAGAACCGGAGCGCCCGCGGATCCTCCGACTGGCCCAGCCAGAAGATCGCCTTCCGGCGAAGACCCGGGTCGGGGTTGGTCCGCGCCACCTGCAGCAGGACCGGGACACCGGTGTCCTTCGGAAGCTGGGAGAGGGCAAAGACCGCGTGTTCACGTACTTCGCGATCGCCGCTGGTGTCGTCCACGATCTCGGCGAGACCCGCGGTCGCCGCCTCACCCGCCGCCTGCGCCACCCAGAACACGGCACTGGTCCTCGTTTTCCGGGGGAGCGGCTCGGTCTTCGCGATCCGGAGCATTGCGGGCCATACCGTCACGCTGTCGGCAATCGCCGCGGGGAACACGAGGTCGTCCCCGCCCGGATCCCCCCGTTCCGCCAGCGCCAGGAGCGTCGTCGCGGCCTCGGCGGCCGGAACCATCCCCAGGTCGGTGACCCCGGTCTCGCTCCGCCAGCGGCCCCCGACCCGGGTCCGGGCACCGATGACCCGACCGTCGCGGATCCGCAGGGAGACGCGCACCGGCCCGTCGTCACAGGCGGACTCCCATTCATCGTCACCGCGCCGCAGGTTCACGCTGGTGCCATGGCCGCAGACCCCTTCCCGGGCCGCATAACTCAGCCGGACCGTTCCGTTCGACACTCCGGCAATCCGGTCCTGGAGCGATTGCGCGGCGAGCAGGGCGGGCAGCGCCACCAGGGCGACCGCGCCCGCCAGGGTTGCTCTGTTCCGCATCAGGGCCTCCGGGTCGGCGCGGCGAGGAGCTTGGCGAGCACCTCGGCCACGCGCGGGTCATCGGACTGGGCGAGCCAGAAGATCGCCTTCTTCTTGAGTTCGGCGTCGGGTTCGGTGCGCACGATGGCGATGAGTTCGTCCACCGCCGCGGGCCCGTCCTGCTGCGACAGCACAAAGATCAGGTGTTCCTTGAGTTCCCGGTCGGGCATGGTGCTGTACAGCCCCTTGAGGTCGGCTGTGGTCAGCGCATCGGACTGCCCCGCCCAGAAAAGAGCCTGCTTCCGGATCTCCGTCGGCTGCCGGGTGTCCTTCGCCACCTCCACCAGCCACCGGCCCGATTCGGCACTCTCCATCTGGGAGACGGAGAAGAGGATGCGGTTCTTGAGCTCCCGATCGGTCGCGCGACCGAACAGCTCCCGCAGGAAGGCCGCATTCTCGGCGCTTCCCTGCTGGCCCAGCCAGAAAACAGCGTTGGACCGCAGCTCATCGGGAACATCGGTGCGGCCGGCGTAGGTCCGCAGGGCCTGGGAGGCGGTGGGCCCCTCGTGCTGCGACAGGGCAAAGATCGCCTTTTCCTGAAGCTCCCGGTCGGTGCTCGTGGCCAGGATGTCGCGCAGGGCGGCCACCGCTTCGGGGCCCGTAACCTGGGAGAGCCAGAAGACGGCTTGATGGCGAACCTCCGGATCGGGATCGGTCTTGGCCAGTTGCACGAGGAGACCGCTCGTTTCCGCTGTCTCGTGTTGCGACAGCATGAACACCGCCCGGCGCCGGAGGCAGGCGCTCTCCGGATCCCGCCGTTCCAGCACCCGCTTGAGGAGGGGCACCGCGCGATCGGCGTCCATCTGGAGCACGGCGTTGAGCGCCGCCGACTGCACCCCGTCCCCCTCGTCGCGGCAGGGGTCCTGGGTGCCGCGGACCCGCGGGGGACGGGGTGTTCGGGGTGGCCTGGGAGGGCGGGCCGGCCTCACCGTGGCCTCGCTCGCCATGGCAGAGACCCGGCGGGAGGCATCGGCGTTTCCCTGGCGGGCCAACTCGCCCAGCACCCGGGTGAGGAGTTCGGAGGCGTCGCCCCGGGTGGCGGCGTCCGGGTGCCGTTCGGCCTGCTGGTCGAGGAGCCGGACCGCGGTGGCGAGGTCATTCCCGCTGCTTCGGCGATAGCGCGCCCATGCCTCCCAGTACCAGGCATCGGGCGTGTAGCTGCTGCGGGGATGCCGAGTGCGGATCTGCTCGAAGAGGGTGGCCGCCTCGCCGTAGTTGCTCCGGTTCAAGGCCTGACGCCCCGCGCGGTAGAGCGAATCGGCGGGATCCTGGGCGTCCACCGGGGCGGGGGGAATCCGACGAGAGATCTCGAACGGGAACCCGGGGGTGGCATCCCACGCGAGGCTTCCTGTCCAGGGAGCCGAACGGAACTCGTCGCGGAGGCTGTCAAGTTGCAGCCGCAGGTTGGCGAGCGTCGGACCCGCCATCGCCAGTCCCACCCGCGCGCTCGAGAGAGCATCCGTCACGAGGGTCGAGAGGTCGAGATCGGGAATCGTGACCTCGATCGTCCGGTCCCGCGCTCGGGCCTGGGCCGCGACCGAGGCAGGCGGGAAGATGGTGGGGATGATGAGGCCCGTGATCAGGGCGAGCGAGAGTGTGCGCATCAGGAGGCTCCGAAAGGCCGGGGTGAGGTCCCGGGCGGGATGGCGGTCCGGAGACGGGGCATGAGCTGCCGGGTCTCGAGGCCGTCGGTAATGAGATCGCGATCCTCCGGCCGGTCGGCCGGGATCTGGATGATCTGGGCGAGAATGAACTCGAGGTCGTCGAGGACGGACCGGAGACGGGGGTCCCGGCCGGCCGGGGTGTCGAGCAGGAGACGCGTGGTAGTGAGGAGGGCTCGGGCCTGAGCGTCGAAGGTCTCCTCTTCAGCTTCAGTATCGCTCCGGAAGGTGGTCAGGAAGGAGGCGGCCCGGCTCAGGTGCTCCACCGTCGCGGCAGAGAGAGCCATGGTCGGAGTGCCGGTTCCGGTTGGCCCGGCTGTGGTTGGTGCACGGGACCCGTCTCCCACCGTGAACCGCCCGATCCCGACACCGAGGGCGAGGAGGGCCGCGATCCCGGTGATCCACGCGGCGATCACCACCCCCGGGCGGGTGCGGAGGCGTGCCCGCGTGAGGGGAACCACCGGGGTCGATCGTCCGGCATCGAGGGTGGCCCTGATCCGGGTCCACATCTCCTCGCGCGGGACCGGGGGAGGCACATGATACTCCTCCCCGATGAGGCGGGCCATGGGATTCTCGGTGTTCGTGTCGTCAGTCATGTCACCCATTCTCCTGCGAGATCCGCCAGGGCCACCCGGAGCTGAGCCCGGGCCCTGGAGAGCTGTGCCTTCGACGTCCCCTCCTGCACCTGCAGCGCGGTCGCGATCTCCCGGTGCGTGAACCCTTCCACATCGTGCATCAGGAAAACGGTCCGGTATCCTTCCGGCAGCTCCCCCACCGCGGCGTTCAATCGATCCCGGAGGATCGGGTTGGGGACCGGGTCCTCCCGGCCCAGCGTCTCCGCGGCTTCGAGATCCTGCTCCCGGCTCCGGATCCGCTTCAGCTTTCGCTGCGCGTTGTACACCACCGAGATCGCGATCGACGTGAGCCAGGTGCCGAGCGCCGCTTCCCCCCGGAACTCCCTCAGCCGCTCGAACCCCCGGACGAACGTGTCCTGGGTGTACTCGGCCGCCCGGTCGGCGTCCCCCACCATGCGGTAGACCAGCCGGTAAATGCGGTCCACATGGCGGTCGTAGAGCTCGCGCTCCGCGGCAGGATCCCGGGCCAGAACCCGGGATACCAGGGTGTCTTGATCCACAGGCTCCGGAGGGCTCAGGGACACGGTTCTCGGTACCGCTCAGTCAGACACATGGGCGGGCGGAAGGGTTGCGTGGAAGCTCGAAGTTCGAAGTTTGAAGGGGAGGCTGTCATCGCGAGGAGGCGAAGCCGACGTGGCGATCCCGTGAGCCGATGCCTGCTTGGCGCGACGTGTGGTTGGCCATCCCGCCGGAGCCAGACCAGGGGGGCTGGCATGAAGGCCCGCCATCCTCGACGATCCCCAGCCTCGGTTCACGAGATCGCCACGGGCCCTGCGGGCCCTCGCGATGACGGACTCCCCTGCCAGGTGGGCTGCTGCCACCTTCAAACTTCGAACTTCACACTTCGAAACTTTCCAGCATCCCGGCGTACAGGACAATCCCCTCCCACAAGTTCGCGATCCGGAGGTTTTCGTCCGCCCCGTGCTGGTTGTTGTCGTGGTTGACCATGGGGAGCACGATGAGAGGGGCGCCCAGCACCTCGGCGAAGTGAAAGAGCGGGAGACTCCCGCCGAGGAGGGGGACTTCGATCACCGGGGTGCCGAGAGTGGCGGTGGCGGTGGCGGCGACGGTGCGGGCCATCGGGTGATCGAGCGCGGTCCGCGTGGCCGGGTAGCCGCCACTCCACTCCACGCGGATCAGACGGTCGTGCTGTGCGCGCATCGCGCTGTCGGGTTCCTCGGTGACGATGGTATACCCCTGCCCCCGGATATGGCGCTCCACCAGTTCCCGCACCCGGGCCACCTGTTGGCCGGGAACCAGCCGGATGTCGATGGCAGCCTCCGCGCGGGGTTGGATGACGTTGGCGTGGCCCGCCCCGACGGCGCCTCCTTGGAGACCGTCGATATTCATTGCCGGCAGCATCAGGCGCTCGGCGAGGGGGGCGTTGTCCGCCTCCGAACGGGCCAGGCCGAATTCGGCGCGAAGGGCGTCGTCGATGTCGGGGATGGAGGCGAAGGCTTGGCGATCCGCCGCGGTGATCGGAAGCACGTCGTCCAGGAAGCCGGCGATGGTGATGTGCCCGTCGGCGTCGCGCATCGAGGAGAGGAGGTGAACGAGCCGGGCGTTGGGGTTGGGCGCAAAGTTTCCGTAGTGGCCCGAGTGCAGCGGACGGCGGGGGCCATACACCGTGAGGCCGAGCCCGATCACGCCCCGCACGCCGTACACCACCTGGGGCCGGCGGGACTGGTGGACCGGCCCGTCCGCGAAGAGCCAGAGATCCGCCGCCAGGACATCGCGGTGACGTTCTAGCATGGCCCGGAGGTGCGGGGAGCCCGCCTCCTCCTCCCCCTCGAGGAAAATCTTGAGGTTGACCGAGGGGGAGATGCCCAGATCCCGCATGGCATCGAGTGCCGCCAACAAGGCCACGATCGGCGACTTGTCATCGCTGGCCGACCGGGCATAGAGCCTCGCCTCGGGGTCCACCCGTTCGCCGGGACCGGGGAGGGGAATCTCCACGCCGCCCTCGAACAGCGCCCGGGACCGGAGCACCGGTCGCCATGGCGGGGTGGTCCAGCGGGACGAGTCCACCGGCTGGCCGTCGTAGTGGGCATAGAACATCACCGTGCGGGTGGCCCCTGGGGTGCGCAACTCACCATACACCGCCGGGGGAGACCCCGGGGATTCCAGCAACCGGGTGGCGATACCTCGACGCTCCAGCATGCCGAGGAGGTGAACGGCGTTGGCGCGGATCGCCACGGAGTCGGAGGCCACGTTCGGCAGGGCGAGCAAATCGGCGAGTTCCCGCAGAATCGTCCCCTCGTGTTGCTGCCGCCAGGCGGTGATCCGGTCTCGAAAAGCAGGGCGATCCTCCTGTGAGAGGAGGGGAGTGGCGAGCAGGAGCAGGAGGCCGGTGAGGGTGGCGGTGCGGAGTCGGGGCTGCGGGCGCATGGCGGGTTCCCTGGGGAAGTTTGAAGTTCGAAGTTCGAAGTTGTTCGAAGTTTGAATTTGCCTTTTCCCAGTCCATCCTTCACACTTCAAACTTCACACTTCAAACTTCGATTGTCATGCCCCGTCTCCCGACAGATCCTTTCACCCGCTTCGACCGTTCTCTGGTCCAATTCCTCACGGATTTGAAGCAGAATAATACGCGAGAGTGGTTTGCGGGCCAGAAGGAACGCTACGAGCGCGACGTCAGGGACCCCGCTCTCGCCTTCATCGAGGCGATGCAGCCTCGGCTTCGCACCATCTCCAGGCACATCGTGGCCGACAGCCGGAAGATGGGGGGCTCACTGATGCGGATCCACCGCGACACCCGGTTCTCGCGTGACAAGCGGCCCTACAAGACCAATGTGGGAATCCAGTTCCGCCACGCCGCGGGAAAGGACGTCCATGCGCCCGGGTTCTACCTGCACATCGAGCCCGGTTCCACCTTTCTGGCCGCCGGGGTGTGGCATCCGGAGCGCGAGGTCCTCGCGGCGATTCGCACGGCGATCCAGCAGAGACCGAAGGCCTGGCTCGCCGCCCGGGACCATGACCCGTTCCGGCAGCGTTTTGCCCTGGACGGCGACAGCCTCAAGCGAGCGCCCGCGGGGATCAATCCCGATCACCCTCTGATCGAGGATCTGCGCCGCACCGACTTCATCGCCGTGGAGGAGTTGCGCCCGGCCGAGATCCACGACCCCGGTCTGGCCGACCGGGCGGCGGAATCGTTCCTCACCGCCAAGCCGTTCATGAGGTTCCTCTGCAAGGCGCTCGATTTGCCCTTCTGAACCCAGCCCCCGACACAGACCGCCGGGTATTGGGTTCCGGGTATCACTACTGTCCGGTTAGAAGTCGAAGAGTGACAATTGGTTACGGTTGGGGGTCGTATCCGAAGTGTGGGGGGACCCCGAAAAAGCCTGTGCCAACGTGTCCGGGTATTGGGTATTGGGCCCAGCCCCCAACACCCAACACCCAGCACGTGGGACTTAGAGGACAGATGCAGGATTTGCCGTTGGGCAATGCTCTTCGGCCACTCCGCGGCCGAGCCCCCAGCCCCCAGTCCCCAACACCCGGGACTTAGGACATAGGACCTAATAGGACCTAGGACCTTCATCCCTACCGCCTACTCCCTTTCGCCTACTCCCTGGCTTAAGACCGGCACCAGTTCCTTCACCAGCCGCGCCGCCACCCGTGCCGTCGTTCCATTCAGGTCACAGGCCGGAGTGTATTCCACGATGTCGGCGCCGATGAGGGTCGGCGGCAGGCGGTCGATGAGGCCCAGGACCTCGCGAACCGACAGCCCTCCCGGTTCGGGGTGGGCCACGCCGGGTGCGAAGGCGGGGTCGAGCGCGTCGAGGTCAATGGAAAGATAGAGCGGGCCCGCAGTAAGGGAGGCGAGCCCTTCTTCCCATGCATCGGGAAGAAAGGAGCGCACGCCGTGGCGCCGGGCAGTGTTGCGCTGGACGTCATTCATGGTCCGGACGCCCACCTGCACCAGCGCCGAGGCCAGTCCCTCCTCCAGGATCCGGGCGAAGGGGCAGGCGTGGGAGTACTGGTCCCCCTCGAAATCGGGATAGAGGTCGGGGTGGGCGTCGAGGTGCAGGATGGCGGGTCGCAGGCCGCGGCGGGAGAGCACTCGCAGAACGGGGAGAGTGACCGAGTGGTCGCCGCCGAGCAGCAGGGGCGTGACCTGGTCCGGGAGGCGGTCGTCGAGCGCGTCCGCGATCGCGTCCATCGCCCCGGCGGTGGAGGTGTCGGGAGCGACGGTGATGTCCCCGAAGTCGGTGATCAGGGAGACCGCATCGACACCATGGCGACTCCAGCCGTTCCCGGCGGGGTCATGCAGCGCCGTGCGAATGTGCGCGGGGCCGAGAGCCGCGCCCGGGCGGTGGGATACGGAGCCATCCCAGCAGAGACCGACAAGGGGGATGCGGGACATGCCCTTATCGTGGGGGACTCGTGGGGGAATGGCAAGGACGGTGTCGGGCAACAGGCAGCACATAGGACATGGTCCCTTACGGACAAGATTGAACGCAAGGCGGCAACAATATTGTGGGCGACTCCCGCCCCCCCCCCGCCGACCGTTCGGGTCACGGCGATCGCATCGGCCGCGCCGTGCAAGGGGAATGGCCACAAAAAGCACAGAAGTCACAAGAGGCCCACCTCGGTGCGCATGGGGTCCCACCAGGGGCGAGAGAGGTTTCTGTGCTTTTGTGCTTCTTGTGGTTGGCTCTGGGGGTGGGGAGAGGTACTCGGGCAGGACCGGAACCCATGCCGAAGAAAACCCACGCGCGACCCCGAGGCGCCTCTGTGGTTCCGGCGCTGCCGGCTTAGGACATAGGACATCATGTCCTATGTTGTCCTATGTCCTATGTATGCGTCCTTCGCACTTCGTTACCCGATCGTGACACAAATCACCCTTTCTCGTGACTGACCAGCCCGTTATTCGTCCCGCTTCGTCACAATCGACGCTGGAGATCACATGTTCGGCACCCGTTCGTTACTTCTGTCATGGGGCCTGGGGCTCGTGGCGGGCGGCGTCAGCCCGCTGGTGGCGCAGGACGCCCCGGTTCCGTGGTGGGAGCGGATCCGTGTCAGCGGCGACCTGCGGATGCGGGACGAAGGCTTCTTCCAGGACGGGGCGGACTCGCGCAACCGACTTCGGTTCCGCTATCGTCTGGGGCTCACGGCGACCATCAATCCCGAGTGGGAAGCGGGATTCCGGCTCGCCTCGGGAGAGGAGGGGAATGTCACCTCGTCGAATCAGAGCTTCGACAACGCCTTCACCCGCAAGTCGATTGAAATCGACCGGGCCTTCATCCAGTTTTCCCCCCGATCGCTCTTCGGGTCCGACCGACCGGTGCTTCGGCTGACCGGTGGGAAGTTCGGCCCGGCCCATTTCCGCCCCGCGGCGGTCCTCCAATCCGAACTGGTTCTCGACAACGACGTGTCGGTCGAGGGATTCCACCAGGAGGTGACGGCAGTGGCCCGGTCCTCCGGCCTGGTACGTCGGCTCGAGCTTCACGGGGATCAGTGGATCGTCGATGAGGTGAGCGGCGGGGATGACGCCTGGGTGCTGGGTGCCCAAGGGGTGCTGCGGCTCTCCCCGGGAGGGAGAGTGCCCGACCTGACCCTCGCGGGCGGAGTGCTGCGTTTCACCGAACCCGACCGCATCGCCAGGGCGCGAAATGACAACAGTGCCCTGGTCGTCACCAATGGCGTGCGCCTCGACGACGGCACCATGGTCGAAGGGGGGGTGCCCTTCGTCCCCGATCCGGACAACCCGATCACCGGTTTCGTGAGCCGGTTCACCGTTGTCACCGCATCGGCGGCCATGGTGATCACTCCCGGGCCCTCAACCCGCCCCCTCAGCGCGTTCGTGGATTTTGCCCACAACACGCAGGCAGACGACGACAACACGGCGGTCTGGGTCGGTGCGGGCTGGGGGCAGAGGCGGAAGCCGGGAGACTGGACCGCGGCGGCCGCCTGGGGACGGACGGAGAAAGAGGCCGTGCTCTCGACCTTCAATTACAGCGACCTCGGACGGTCCGGCGGGACGAACACCAAGGGCTGGATGCTCCAACTGGAGTACCAGGCGGCGACCGGCGTCGTCCTTGCCGCCAAGCATCATCTGGCGACCCTGGTCCGGGTTCCGGGGGGACAATCCAATCCGACACTCCACCGCCTTCAGGTGGACATTCGGGTCGGGTTCTGAGTCGTGGGGATCGGGGGGTGTCGTTCGGCGCGCCACAGCCATAACTTGGGGCCATGCCCGGACCCTCCGACCGATCCCGCGGTGTGGCATTCGCACTCGCCCTGACCCTGGGCGTATTCGGCGCCCACCGATTCTACGCCGGCAAGGTCGGCACCGGCCTTCTCCAGCTGGTGACCATGGGGGGCCTCGGCATCTGGTACCTCTACGACGTCATCCTGGTGGCGAGCGGCGGATTCCGCGACATCGACGGTCGCCGGATCTCCCGATGGAGCCCGGAGGACATCGATGCACTCGACACCATCCCTCCCGAGCTGCTCGATGAAGTCTACCATCTTCGGCAGGATGTGACCGACCTCCAGGAACGGCTCGACTTCACCGAACGGCTGCTGGCCGGTACCCGCGAAGGCGGTCGTGAGAAGGACGAAGTTTGACATGTGAAGTTCGAAGGGTGTCTCCCTATCCCCTACTCCCTATTCCCTAAGCCGGCAGAGCCGGAACCAAAGAGGCTTACACACTCGGAGCCACAGATACTGCCCGGGTATGCTCGCGGTCTGCGGGGTTCCTACTCCCAAGACCAGATGCGGCCCGACAC
>JBDIWC010000062.1:0-19568 GCA_039794085.1 Gemmatimonadales bacterium | reverse complement strand
GCGTGTCGCAGAGCGTTATCCACCATAGCAGTGGCACCGGCCTGACGGTCAGACATACCGGAGCTCTCGTGGGGTTCACCGGAGTAGCACTCCGCGACAACGCATTCGCGGGGCTCCAGGTTCCCGCCGCCCTGGTGGGGGGACTGGACCCGGCGGCCGACTATCTGACCGGTAATGGCCGGCCCTATCTTGATGTCCGTGCACCGGGGATTGTTGGATATGAGAACCTCGCCCCTGGTGGCCCTCATACGTGGCAGATCACCAGTTTGCCGATCCGCTTCGGCCAAGGAGTGCTAATCGGCACGTCCCTGACGATTGTGCCAGGGGCTCGGCTCATCTTTGGCTCGGGGACCGGACTGTTCGTCACGGGTGGAGGCTCCCTGTCTGCAGTTGGAACCGCCGCCTCGCCCATCACGTTTGCGGGGGAACAAGCCGTACCAGGGTCGTGGCAGGGGCTCGGTTTCTTCGGCACCAGCTCCGCGAACGAGCTGACTCATGTTGCTGTTGGCTTCGGGGGCCAACCTGGCGGTCCTTTCATTGGCATCGAACCTGCGAACGTCATGGTGGGAGCGACCGGGGAGTTATTGCTGCAAAACAGCTCAGTGACGGGAAGCTCCGGCTGGGGCCTATGGGTGGAGAATGGTGGTCGGGTTTCACCGACCCCAGTTGCATCCGGGGGGAATGTCTTCCGGAACAACGTGAAGGGTGACAGCAACGTCCCCTAGAGCAACCATCCCGAGGGTGGTTCGGGCTTTAATCTCACCCTTGGGGAGGCTCACGCGTAGCGTGCATCGCTTCAGGGCTTCGGCCGAGGTGAGACGATGGCCCGCCGGATGGCCCCCGCGAAGCGGCTGGGGACCTGCCCGTCGCAAAGTAGGGGCACGGCGCAGCCGTGCCTACCTCTCAGGGCTGGCCTGAGCCGCCCGGCCGTGCCATCCTTCCTCCCTCGCAGGCTTCCCACCAGAGGGGGCGCATGACTGACCGAACCTTTCCCCGGCCGTTTTCCATCCCTCTTTCGCAAGGCGGGGAACCTCTCCGGGTTGGGAGACTACCAACAAGCCGGTCGAGGGCGCGAGGATGAAGTTCTGGGCCGGTGGCGGGGTCTTTGTCCGATACACGACGCTCCCCCTGCCGCTCGCCTGGGATGCCTTCGGGATCAAGAACGGGGCGCTTTCCTACCGGGCCCTCCAGAACATGATCGGGCAACTGCGCTCGCATGATGACGGGCGAACTCCGGAGATCGGCTGCAGCATCCTGGCCGAACCGTTCTTCTGGGACCAGGAGGACTGGATTCCGATCGGCGACGACTTCGCCAGGAACATCGTGGCGGGCAAGACCTTCGACAGCATCGAACCGGCGGGTGCCCGCCTCTGGAACGAGGTCCAGCTCCGGCTCGAGAGCTTGGTCGGCATGTCCCAGACCGTGGCGGAAACGATGCACGGTCCGATGTTCCTCCACGATTCCTCCAACGGGCTCCTGCTCCGTTCCGATTTCCACAGGCTGTTCGACGCCGGGCTCGTGACCGTCACGCCGGAGCACAGGGTTCAGGTGAGCGAGCGCATCCGGGAACATTGGTTCAACGGGAAGGTCTATTACCGGCTTCAAGACCAGACTCTCGCCAGCCTGCCCGAAAACCCGCGGGACCAGCCGAGCAGTGATTTGTTGAGGTGGCACAACGAGAATGTCTTCGAAAGGGTGGGCGACTATGCTGGATGAGGCCTTGGTGCGTGACCTGCTCACTTTCCGGCAGGAGCGGGACTGGGAACAGTTTCACACCCCGAAGAACCTCGCCATCGCCATCGCGGTCGAAGCCGGGGAACTCCTGGAGCAGTTCCAATGGACCCGGGACGGAGAGGCCCACTCGGCGCCGGGGGACCGCGTGGCGCTTCGCCATGAGCTGGCGGACGTCGCCATTCTCCTAACGTACCTGGCTCACGATCTCGGAGTCGATCTGGACGAGGCGGTGCGGGACAAGCTTCGGGTGAACGCCGAGCGGTATCCAGCGGCGGAGAACCGGGGGAGGGTGAGGAAGCACGGCCGGTGATCCGATGGGCCAGGGATGGGCTGCGGATTGGAGCGCTTGATCAGCGGACTGCGGGGTGCAATTGGTATATTATCATTGTAATAATATCGCTTGACACGATATAAGAAGAGTGATAGTCTACCATCATGGAGACAGGTGATCTCACCAGACGCGAGTACCTCCACCGTTTGAGTCGCGTTGCTCGTGCCGGGGTCGTCCCCGTGGAGCGAGCAGCTGAGGCGTGGGGGGCGCCGACCCGGGAAGCGGCACTCCGCCTCGCCCGCCTGCGGCGCGGTGGATGGGTGCGGCACGTGCGCCGTGGGGTGTACTACCTTCCTCCCCTCGATGTTGGTGGCGCCGAAGTCGTGGCGGAGGATTCCTGGGTCCTGGCAGATGAGCTCTTTGCTCCTTGCTACATCGGCGGGTGGACAGCAGCGGGCCACTGGGGGCTCACGGAGCAGCTGTTCCGGACCACGTTCGTGGTCACCGCGGCCACCGTGCGCTCCACCAAAATGGAGGCGTTGGGTACACCATTCAGGCTTGCGATCGTGCCCGACGAGCGGCTGTCCGGATGCGTCGAGGAGTGGCGGGGAGCTACCAGGGTGAAGGTGTCGACGCCGGAGCGGACGCTTGTCGACGCCTTCCGGCACCCCGACTGGGTGGGAGGCATCAGGCACCTGGCCGAGATCCTCGGAACCTACGCCGGTCTCGGCGCTGATGCCGAGGGCAGGCTGGTGGGCGAGCTGGAGCGACACGGAAACGGTGCTGCCCACAAGCGAGCGGGGTACATTGCGGAGATGGTGTGGCCGGAGGCCGTGGGGCTGATCGAGGCGGCGAGGGGAGGCCTGACCACCGGTGTGGTCAAGCTTGATCCGTCGATCGCAAGCCGGGGGCGGATGCTGAAGAGGTGGGGGCTCTGGATCAATGCCACAATCGGTGGTGATCGGACATGATTTCGAAGGCCGAGATTCGGGGGGGAGTCGCACCCCGGCACCTGACGTACCGCGGAGAAATCTGATGAACATTCGTCTGCCCGTCGCACCCGGGATACTGGCCGATTACTGCCGCAGCCGCAGCATCCGGAAGCTGTCGCTCTTTGGATCCGTGCTGGCGGGCACGGCGGGTCCCGACAGCGATATCGACCTCCTGGTTGAGTTCGAGCCGGGGCGGGAGCCCGGGCTCATAGCGATGGCGGGAATGGAGATCGAGCTTGCGGGCCTGTTCGGGAGTCGCAAGGTGGATCTCCGGACCCCGCGGGACCTGTCGCATCATTTCAGAGACCAGGTCATCCGAACCGCCGAGACGCAGTATGAGCGAGGCTGATGGACTTCCCTCGGGACGGGGCTCTGTTCCGCCGGTCTGGGAACCGACGACTGTCCGCGAGGTGACGATCGAGGTGTGATTGTCACACCCCCACGCTACATTGGATCGAGCATTACCTCGTGTGGTGCCACCATGAACTCATGTGTCTCGTGACGAGCTGCCGGCATGAAGACGACTGCGCCGGGACCGGCATCTGAATCTAGGCGTCGGTTGTCAGGATCACATCGGTCACCCCTTTGCCCAATTAAGGAACGTTATAAATGGTCGACCTCGATAGGTTCTCCCGTGCGTGGCTCAAGGACAAACTGAAGTCGCAGGAAGTGGTGATGAGATGGATCATGGATCAGAGCAAAGTCCATGGAGATGTGGTGCTGACACCTCCGGCAACGGACAAGGCTCCTACCTATCATCTGTATGTTTCCCATGACGACGGGAGAAACGGGCAAGTAAAAGTTCTTTCCTTCAATGCGAGGGACGGCCAGATTGACCTCATTTACTACGATCTCGGTAGAGTCGCCCCTTTCAACTCACAGGAACGCATGGATTCGTACCAAGCCTCGCTGAGTCGTCTCGTACCCGGTATGGGAGGTAAGCCCGGAAGGTACGGGGTCATCAAGCTCCCGTTTCTGGCGAACCCTGCGAACGTGAGCGAATTGCTGGATCTGGTTGGAGCCGCTCTCCGGGATGTTCGGGTGGCGGACGGAAGACTTCCTTCTCAGGCTCGCAATCCTCCACCAGGTGCGCTGGCCGCGACGACGGTAGGGGGATTCGGCACGGGTGACGCGGAAGCGGACGCCCTCACCGGGGCAGAATTTGACCCCGACGCCATCGATGCGGACGAAGAGCGACGCCTCGCCTCGATCAAGGACCGGCGGGGACAAACCGCATTTCGGAAGGCACTTCTCGAGGCCTACGGGGAACGATGTGCCATCTCGGGGTGCTCCACGGTGGAGGTTTTGGAGGCGGCCCATATCTACCCGTACCGGGGAGACGACACCCAGGCCGTGACCAACGGCATCCTTCTCCGGAGCGACCTCCACACCCTGTTCGACCTCGGCCTCCTCAATGTGGAGCCGGCCGACTACCGGGTCGTGATGGATGCAACGCTCAAGGGGGGTGAGTACGGGCAATTCGACGGGCAAAGGCTGGACCTGCCGGCAAACGAGAAGTTCCGGCCAAGCGCACTCGCGCTTCGATGGCGCGAACGGCAGGGTGCATCCGAGACGGGAACCTGAGCCCGAAACCGACGGGTGCCCGACCGCTCCACGGGGGATAGGCAGGAATCCAGGGGGGGAGCCTTCATGGGAATACTCATCCGGTTCGCCGAGGCCGGGGCCCAGCGCTGAAGGGAACGCCCAGGGGGACACTGGGAAAACTCCCCAGGGGGAGGTGTTTGTCGCAGCCCTGTGCTAATTTGAGTTATCAGTAGCCCAACCAACCCTGAAGCAGGTTCCTGGCCCCACCGGATGTGGTGTCGGCCCGGGCCTGCGGAGACCACCCGTGGACGTCTTCAACCTCCGCGACACCCTCGTTGAGGACTATCAGCGCTTTGCGCGATCGTTCACCACCATCCGGGCGGATGACATTCGCTCCCAGGTGGAACTCGCCTACCAGGGCGGGCGCTACTGGCCCGACCCCCTCGTGCAGCTCAATCCCCTGTTCCAGCCCGCCGAGGACGTGGATACTCTGGTCCGGCAGGGAACGCTCCACTCCGATACCGGCCGGATCTTCCGGACCGATGACCGGAGCGCCACCGGGGCCGGGAGCCCCCTGACTCTCCATACCCACCAGCGCCAGGCCTTGGCCCTCGCCGGGCAGCGGGAGAGCTTCGTCGTCACCACCGGCACGGGGTCCGGAAAGTCCCTCTGCTTCTTCATCCCCCTGATCGACGCGATCCTCCGCGCCAAGGCCCGGGACAACACCCCCCGCACCCGGGCACTCATCGTCTACCCGATGAATGCGCTGGCCAATTCACAGGTCGAAGAACTCGGCAAGTTCCCCGGGCGCTGGTCCCCGCCCTTGGTGTCCTATGCGCGGTACACCGGCCAGGAGAGCGCCGAGGAGCGGGAGCGCATCCGGAACAACCCGCCTGACATCCTGATGACCAACTTCATGATGCTCGAGCTCCTGATGACCCGGCAGGATGAACTCGACCGTCAGGTGATGGCCAACTGCGCCCCACTCGAGTTCCTCGTTCTCGACGAATTGCACACCTACCGGGGACGCCAGGGAGCGGATGTGGCGATGCTGGTCCGCCGCGTCCGGGAGCGCCTCGCCGCCCCCGGTCTGATCTGCGTCGGGACCTCGGCGACGATGGCCTCGGAAGGGAGCTTCACGGATCGGAAGGAGGCGATCGCCCGGGTGGCATCCCGCATCTTCGCCACGACGATCCCGCCGACCAACGTGGTGACCGAAACCCTGATCCGCGCCACCGACACCAACGAGACGGCGGACACCGTCGCACCCCGTCTCGCGGCCGCCATCGAGTCGGGGATCCCCGAGAAGATGACCGACCAGGATATCGCCCGGCACCCCCTCGCGGTCTGGGTCGAAACCACGATCGGAATCACCCGGCAACCCGACGGGAAGTGGTTCCGCACCAGACCCCGGACCATGCGGGAGGCGGTGGACCTGCTTGCGGAGAGCTCGGGTGTGCCGCGGAGCGACTGCGAACGCGCCCTGACAGACCTTCTCCTCGTTGCGGCGCGCCCGGAGCGGGAGCGGACCGGGAACCCGGCCGGCAACGACAAACCGTTCTTCGCGTTCAAGCTGCACCAGTTCTTCTCCGGTGCCGGGACGGCGTACACCACGCTGGAACGGCCGGGAACGCGGAGGGTGAGTCTCGACGCACAACCTTTCCTGCCCGGTGAACCGGGAGTCCGGCTCTACGAGACCCATTTCTGCCGTCTCTGCGGACACGAGTACCATCCGGTCCGCCGCCGGGAATCCCCCGAACTCTGTTTTCTGCCCCGCAGCATCGATGATGCTCCCCTGCGCGCCGCCGACGATGAGGACGACACGACCGAGGATGGAGAGCGAGAGGTTCTGGGATTCCTCACCCTCGAGCCGGCCGATGACCCCGGGTTCACGTTCAGCGGGGAGGACTCCGACTACCCGGAGGAGTGGCTGGAGGAACGGAAGGATGGATCTCTGCGGCTCAAGGCGAACTACCGGAGGTACAAGGCGGTGGGCGTGGCGGTGGCACCGGACGGAACCGTTGCCGGGGAGGGCCAGCCCGCCTGGTTCACGCCCGGCAAGTTCCGCTACTGCCTGCGATGCCGTGAGGTCTGGGGGGCACAGGGGAAGGACATGACCCGCCTCGCTTCCCTCTCCGCCGAGGGGCGCTCCTCGGCCACCACCGTCCTCACCTGGTCTGCACTGAGCTGGATGCACCGGGAGGATGCCCTCACCCGCCACAGCCGCAAACTGCTCGGTTTCACCGATAACCGCCAGGATGCGGCCCTGCAGGCCGGGCACTTCAACGACTTCATCTTCGTGGCTCTTCTGCGGGGGGCGATGCTGCGCGCCGCGGCCGACGCCGGAGACGCGGGACTCACCCTCGCTGAGATCGGGGCCGCGGTGCAGCGGGCGCTGGGATTTGACGCGCCGCTTCCTCCGGGTGTCCCCGCGGACCAGTCCCACCGGGCCACCTGGATGGCGGATCCCGATGTCTCGCCAGGGAAGTTCGAGGATGATGCGGCCGTGCTGCGCAAGGTGCTGGCCTACCGGGTGTGGCTCGACCAGCGGCGGGGATGGCGCTATACCAATCCCACCCTCGAACGTCTGGGCCTCCTCCGGGTGGAGTACCACCGGCTCCGCGATCTGGTGGCGGACGACGCGGCCATGGCACGCGCTCCGGGCACACTCGCGGGCGCCACCCCGGAGACCCGGTACAATGTGTTCCGCACCATTCTGGATCACCTTCGGCTCGGATCCGCCGTCGAGGCGCCGGCCTTCGAGCGGGTCGAGTTCGAGAAGCTGCAGGAGGCCAGCCGGAACAGGCTTCAACCGGGATGGGCCATCGCCCCCGATGAACACCCTCGGGTTCCCACCTGGATGACCGTGGGGGCGCCGAAGACGGCCAGTGCCAAGGACCGGGATCGCCTCCTCCGGGGCGGCTTCCAGACGGGCTTCGGCAGGACGCTCCGCCGGGCGGAGCTCTGGGGCCAGCAGGGTGCCTGGACTCCGAGCCGGGCCGACTACGACGCCCTCCTCTCGGCCACGCTCGAGTTCCTGCGCTTCCACGGATTCGTCACGCACGAACCCTCGACGCCGTTCCGGATCCCGGGATGGCGCCTCGCCGCCGACACGGTCCGGTATCACGCCGGTGACCCCGACGAGGGCGCGAATCCGTTCTTCGTCGCCTTCTACCGGAACGTCGTGGAGCAGTTGCGCGGGGCCGACAACCCGCTCTTCGGCTTCGAGGCCCAGGCCCACACCGCCCAGGTGCCCAATGTGCGGCGCGCTCTCCGCGAAAAGCGCTTCCGGTTCGGCGAGGGAGAACAACGGGAACTGCGCACCACGACGACGGCGCGAGAGGAGGGGGAGCGTCCGACCTTCCTCCCCCTCCTCTTCTGTTCCCCCACCATGGAACTGGGGGTGGACATCTCGGCGCTCAATGCCGTCTATCTTCGCAACGTGCCCCCGACACCCGCGAACTACGCTCAGCGGAGCGGGCGCGCCGGGCGGAGTGGCATGGCAGCCCTGGTCGTGACCTACTGCTCGGCCCGGGGACCGCACGATCAGTACTTTTTCCGGCGGCAGCAGGACATGGTGCATGGCGAGGTCCGGCCCCCGCTGCTCGACCTGGCCAACCGGGACCTGATCGCGTCCCACCTCCAGGCGGTCTGGCTGGCCTCGTCGGAACAGCCGTTGCCCACCGCGATCGCGGAGGTGCTCGACCTCACGCCGGGGGTGGAAGAGCCGGTGGACGCAGCGTTGCGCACCGCCCTGGCACGGACCGAGGCGGCCCAAGCCGCGGCGGCCAGCTCGGGACGCATCCTCGACCTGCTGGCGGAGGAGCTGACCCCTGACCGGGCCCCGTGGTACCCGGGCCGCGACGAGTTCGCCGCCCAGATCACCTCGGGCGCACTGGAGCAGTTCGAGCGCGCCTTCGACCGGTGGCGGTCCCTCTATCGGAGCGCCCTGCGCCAGCGCGACGAGGCCCGCAAGGTGCTCGACGACCACACCCGGGACCGCAAGGCCTACGATCAGGCCAAGCGGGATCAGAACATCGCCGCCGACCTGATCCAGGCCCTCCGGGACGGAAGCGAGACCAGCACCAGCGACTTCTACCTCTACCGCTACCTGGCCACCGAGGGGTTTCTTCCCGGGTACAACTTTCCGCGCCTCCCCTTGCTGGCCTGCATTCCGGGCGAACGGGACAAGGAACAGGCCTATGTTCAGCGCCCCCGGTTCCTCGCTCTCGCGGAGTTTGGCCCCCGGGCCCTGGTCTATCATGAGGGACGCACCTATCGGGTGATGCGGGTTCGGCTGGGTGGCCAGACCGAAGGCGCCAGCCCCGAGGCGGGGCAGCTCCCGGTGCAGGAGGTCCGCATCTGCCGATGCTGCGGCGCAAGCCACTTCGAGGCCCACCACAACGAATGCCACGCCTGCGGCGAAGGGCTCGGCGACGCCATGATGGTCAGGAGTCTCCTCCGGATCGAGCATGTGGACACCCGGCCGACGCAGCGGATCACCGCCGACGACGAGGAACGCCAGCGCCAGGGTTTCGAACTCATCACCACCTTCCGCTGGCCCGAGCGGGGCGGGAGCATCAGCGTGCAGACCGTGCCGGTGGACGATGCCGCGGGGCCGATCCTGGTGATGCAGTACGCCGCGTCCGCCACCGTCACCCGCATCAATCTCGGACTCCGGCGCCGGAAGGAACGGCGGGTCCACGGGTTCCACATCAATCCGCGCACCGGCTGGTGGAGCAAGTCGGAGGACGAGGACGGGGGAGACGGAGACCCGGATCCGGGCAGGGTTCCTCCGCAACGGGTGGTGCCGTTCGTGCAGGAGCAGAAGAATGCCCTGCACGTGCGGTTCGTCGAGGACGGCGGGATGAGCGATGTGACCCGGGCCACGCTCCAGCACGCCCTTCGCCGCGCCCTGGACGTGGTCTATCAGCTCGAGGAGGGAGAACTCCTCGTGGAGCCGCTCCCCGATCGCGACCGCCGCACCGGCCTCCTCTTCTACGAAGCGACCGAAGGGGGCGCCGGGGTGCTGACCCGGCTGGTGCACGAACCCGAGGCCCTGGGTCAGGTGGCCTGGGAGGCCTTGCGGCTCATGCATCTCGACCTGCCGGAAGAAAGACCCGCCATCTCTCCCACTGTCGGCGAGCTGCGGGATGAGGAGAGCACGTGCGTGAGCGCCTGCTACCGCTGTCTTCTCTCCTATTACAATCAGCCCGACCACGACCTGGTGGATCGCCGCGACGCCGAGGCCCGCACCATCCTCCTCCGTCTGGCGGGAACCCGGGCCGAACTCCGTCCCCAACCGGACCCTTCCCTCCCGACTCCGCCCGACCCCGCGCAGGAGGCCCCCCCCTCCGGATGGCTGGGCAAGTGGCTTGCGGCGCTGCACCGCGATGGGGTCACACTCCCGCGGTGGATCCTGGAGGACAACCAGGCGCCGCGCTGGCCTCATTCCTATGCGGCGGTGATCCTCCCCGACACCCCCGCCACGGTGCGGGAACGGCTCGACCTCGAAGGGACCACCCTGTTCATCTTTCCCGCCGACGAGTCGGTGTGGCCCGACCGCTTTGCCCGGCTGGCAAATTATCTGAAGGTGGACGGCGCATGACCGCCCCGGCCCGGCAGTATGTCCCCGGGACCCTGGTGCGCGCGCGAGGCCGCGAATGGGTCGTGCTGCCCGACAGCGCGGGCCCGCTCCTCCGGCTCCGCCCCCTCTCGGGCAGTGAGGACGACACCACCACCATCCACACCGGGCTCGAACCCGACGTCGCCGACGCCGCCTTCCCCTGGCCGTCCCAGGGCCGGGAAGGGAACCACACCGAGGCGCTCCTCCTCCACGACGCGCTCCGTCTCTCGCTCCGACGCGGCGCAGGTCCCTTCCGCTCCTTCGGGCAGGTGGACGTCACCCCAAGACCCTATCAGCTCGTTCCACTGATGATGGCGCTCCGGCAGGAGCCGGTCCGCCTCCTCATCGCCGACGACGTGGGACTCGGCAAGACCATCGAGGCGCTTCTCATCGCCCGGGAGCTCTATGACCGGGGCGAAATCGGCCGGCTGGCCGTGCTCTGCCCGCCCCACCTCGTGGAGCAGTGGGTGGTGGAGATGCGCACCCGGTTCCACCTCCCCGCCGAGGCCGTCACCGCCGGTTCGGCCGGCCGGCTGGAACGGGGCCTTCCCCAGGGTACGTCACTCTTCGAGGCCCATCCCTTCACTGTCGTCTCCCTCGACTACATCAAGAGCGACCGGCGGCGCGATGAATTTGCCCGGAGCTGCCCCGGGGCCATCGTCGTGGACGAGGCCCACACCTGCACCACCGGCACGGGCACTCGGCACCAGCGGTACCTCCTCCTCAAGACCCTGCTCGACGACCCCCGGCGTCACGCCGTTCTCTGCACCGCGACACCCCACAGCGGCGACGAGACCGCCTTCGTCCGGCTCCTGGCCCTCCTGCATCCCGACTTCGCCGCGCTGGAGGGAGTGGACTCCGCCCTCGCCGACGCCACCCGCGACCGCCTGGCGCACCACCTGGTGCAGCGCCGCCGCCTGGACATCCGGGAGTGGCACGATGAGAAGCTCTTCCCGAAACGCGAAACGATGGACCTCACCTACCGCCTGACCGGCGCGTGGGAGGAGTTCCTCGAAGCAGTGCTCAGCTACTGCGAGGGAGTCACCGAGGGGGCGGGCGAGGGTGCCCGGGAGCGGCGCCTCGCCTTCTGGGGCACCCTCGCCCTCCTGCGCTGTGTCACCTCCTCGCCGGCCGCGGCCGCCCGCGCCCTCCGCACCCGCCTTGCCCGGCCGGAGGATCCCGAGGCGGTGGACCGTCTCGCGGCTCAGGTGTTCGATCTCGACGCCGAGGAAACAGGCGGTGAGGCGACCGACGACCTCGAGCCGGGTGCCGACTCCGGAGACCCCGAACTCCGGGCGCTGCTGGGACAGGCCGTGACTCTGGCCGGGGATGGGAACGACCCGAAACTCGCCACCCTCTCCCGCCACCTCGAACAACTCCTCGAGGAGGGGTTCTCCCCCATCGTGTTCTGTCACTATATCGCCACCGCGCACCACGTGGCCGAACGCCTCCGGACCAGGTTCCAGGACGTGCAGATCGCGGTGGTCACCGGCGAACTCCCACCCGAGGCGCGGCGCGAGGCGGTGGACGCGATGGGCGAGCACGAGCGCCGTCTCCTCGTGGCCACCGACTGCCTCTCCGAGGGCGTGAACCTGCAGGAACACTTCGATGCCGTGGTCCACTACGACCTGTCGTGGAATCCCACCCGCCATGAGCAGCGCGAGGGCCGGGTGGACCGCTTCGGCCAGACCCGCCCCGTGGTGCGCGCCACCCTGATGATCGGCGAGAACAATCCGGTGGATGGTGCCGTCCTCGATGTGATTCTCCGCAAGGCCAGGAAGATCGCCGAGCGGCTCGGCGTGGCCGTGCCCCTGCCGGACGACGAGAACCGGCTCACCGAGGCGCTCCTCAAGGCGGTGCTCCTCCGGCGGCGCAGTGGCGGAGGGCGCGACCAGATCCTCCTCGACCTCTTCGAGACCACCGAGGGCCTGGCGATGGAGACTGCCTGGCGCGACGCCGAGGAGCGGGCCCGGAAGACCTTCACCAAGTTCGCGCAGCGCAAGCTCAAGCCCGACGAGGTTCAACCCGAGTTCGACCGGGCCCAGCAGGCGCTCGGCGACCCGGCCGAACTGGCCCGCTTCCTCCGGCGCGCCTGTACCCGCCTGGGGAGCGAACCGGCGGAGAACGCCCGCGGGATCCTGACCATCGAGCTGGGAGAACTCCCCCCCGCCATCCGCGAGCGGCTCGATGCCCAGGGCCTGGATGCGCGGAAGATCCGCGTGGTGCCTGGTGATCGGGCCACCGGCCATGCCATACCGGTGCGCCGGAGTCATCCCCTGGTCATGACTCTCGCCGAGGCGCTGCTGGAACGCACCCTCGATGCGGATGGGGTGCACAGTGATCCCGCCGTCCTGGGGCGAACCGGTGTCTGGCCCACCGCGGCCGTCACCCGGCGCACGGTGCTTCTCCTGGCCCGGCTTCGGCACGAACTGACCACCGTCCGGGAGGGGGTGTCCACCGTCGCGATGGTGGAGGAGGCACTCCCCGTTGCGGTCGTGGCCGGTGAGGAGACTCCTCTCACCGACGCCGAGGCCTCGGCGCTCCTCCTCGCGGAACCGGCCGGCACCCTCGCAGCCAACCCGCGCGCCGGCCAGCTCGAATGGCTCACCGGCCAGCGGGAGGCCTTGGCCGGTGTGCTGGCTCGCGTGGCCCGGGCTCGCGCCGAGACCCTCCTGGCCGATCACCGGCGGGTGCGGGACGCCTCGGGGGCTCGCGGCAAGTACAGCGTCCGAGCGGTGGAACCGGTGGATGTGATCGGGGCCTGGGTGCTCCTTCCCATTCCCGAGGTGCCGGCATGACCCGCCGCGCACCCCACGTCATGTTCGAGGCGGTTTCCATCGAGGGGGGACTCTTCACCCCCGATTACCTGGCACGGGTCGCGGCACTCGGGGCCGAACACCAGAAGGAGAAGCACTACGAGGTCCCGCGGGGCATCACCATTCGGGACGAGATCGGCCGGGCCTGGCGCATCGCGGCTGCGCACTGGAAGGATGTGGATGGGTCGGGGAACGAGGCGGCCCACCGGCGCGCCGTGCTGGCACTCCTCACCCAGGCCTTCGGATGGCACTCGCTGGAGCCGGTGAACACTCCCGTCGTGGTGGATGACCGGCTCTTTCCTCTGACCGGCCTCGCCGCGGGGGAGCAGGTGCCCGTCGTGGTGGCTCCTCCGGGTCACGACCTCGACCAGGGCGCCGCCCAGTTTGGCGACGGGAAGAGGAGGTCTCCGTTCGGGCTGGTGCAGGAGTACCTCAACGCCTCGGAGAAGGCGCTCTGGGGAGTGGTGACCAACGGACGGCTCCTCCGGCTGGTGCGGGACAACGCCTCCCTCACCCGGCCCGCCTGGATCGAGGCCGATCTTGGCCGGATCATGGGAGAGCAGCGCTACGCCGACTTCTCCCTCCTCTGGCTCCTCCTGCACCAGTCCCGGTTTGCCGCCCGATCGGGCCTGGCGCATGAGGCGATTCTCGAACGGTGGCGCGAAGAGTCGCTGGCGGCCGGAGTCGCGGCGCGGGACAAGCTGCGGGATGGTGTCGAGGCGGCGCTCCGCACCCTCGGCAACGGATTCCTGGCGCATCCCGCCAATGAGGCGCTCCGCCACCGCCTCACGAATGGCCAACTCGATGCGTCGGGATACCATCAGCAGCTCCTGCGGCTCGTCTACCGCATCATCTTTCTGCTGGTGGCCGAGGAGCGGGACCTGCTGCACCCGCCGGGGAGCGCGGACGACGCATCGCGCGCCTATGACGAGGGGTACTCCCTCCGGCGGCTGCGGGAACGGGCCGCGCGCCGCCGCGCCCATGACCGGCACGACGACTCCTGGATCGGACTCCGGGTGGTGTTCCGCGGCTGCGCCGCCGGGGAGCCGCTCCTGGCGCTCCCGGCCCTGGGCGGGCTCTTCGCCACCGATCAATGCCCCGACCTCGACACCGCCCGGCTCGGCAACGCCGCCCTGTTCCAGGCGCTCTTCCGCCTCACCTGGCTGGAGCAGAACCATGCCCGGGTGAGGGTCAACTGGCGGGACATGGGGACCGAGGAGTTCGGCTCGGTGTACGAATCGCTCCTCGAACTGGTGCCGCGGGTGGACGAGGGGGCGAGCGGGTTCGGCTTTCTGGGCGATGGGGAGGAGGCGGCGGGAACCGGGCACGCGCGGAAGCTCACCGGGAGTTACTACACCCCCGATTCCCTGGTGCAGGCCCTGCTCGACACCGCGCTCGACCCGGTGGTGGACCGCGCCCTGCGGGCCGCCCACCCCGAGGAGGCGCTGCTCAACCTCGCCGTGCTCGACCCCGCCTGCGGCAGCGGCCACTTCCTGCTCGGCGCCGCCCGGCGGCTCGCGGCGCACCTGGCCCGGCTCCGGAGCGACGGGACCCCCGGGCACCGGGAATACCGCGCGGCGCTCCGCGAGGTGATGGCGCGCTGCATCCACGGGGTGGACAAGAACCCCATGGCGGTGGAACTGGCCCGGATTGCCCTCTGGCTGGAGGCGATGGAACCGGGCAAGCCGCTGGCGTTTCTGGATCACCACCTGGTGCATGGAGACGCGATTCTCGGCATCCTCGACCCGGCGGTGCTCGAGGGCGGGATCCCCGACGCCGCGTTCAAGCCCCTCACCGGCGATGACAGGAAGACGGCCGGCGACCTGCGGAAGGAGAACGCCAAACAGCGGAAGGCGCTGAAGGAGGAGCGGGACGCGGGGCAGTACACCATGACCTTCGACTCCTCGGCGTGGGCCGAGCGGCTGGCGGCGGTGAACGCGATGCCGGACGGCACGCTGGAGGAGATCGGGGCCAAGCGGAAGGCGTTGCAGGAGACCTGGGCCGGGGAGGATGACCGGTTCCGCTTCGCGTGCGACGCGTATGTCGCCGCATTTCTCATCCCCAAGCACCCCGGGGCTCCGGTGCCCACGACCGGGACTCTCCGGAACCTGGCCCAGGGGATCCCGCCGCACGAGGCGGTCCGGCACGAGGTGCGCCGGGTGGCAGCGGGCGTGCCCTTCCTGCACTGGCCCATCACCTTCGCGCCGGTGATGGCGCGGGGCGGGTTCGACTGCGTGGTGGGGAACCCCCCTTGGGAAAAGCTCAAGCTGCAGGAGAAGGAGTTCTTCGAGAGCCGGGCACCCGAGATTGCCGCGGCGCAGAACAAGTCCCGCCGGCAGACGCTCATCGAGGAGCTGGGCAGGGCGCCCGCGGGAAGCGCCGAACGACGTCTGTTCGATCGGTTCGAGGCGGCGAAACAGGAGGCGGAAGGGGCGAGTGTCTTTGCGCACGACAGCGGGCGGTTCCCGCTCACCGGCGTGGGGGACGTCAATCTGTATGCCCTCTTTGCCGAGACGGGGTTGCGGCTCCGGCGCCACGAGGGGAGGGCGGGGATGGTGCTGCCCTCTGGGATCGCGAGCGATGCGGGGACGGCGCCGTTCTTCCGGCATGTGGCCGAGGGAAGGCTGGTGTCGCTGGTGGACTTCGAGAACCGGGAGGGACTCTTTCCGGCTGTGGATTCGCGCCAGAAGTTCTGTCTCCTCACCATCGGGGCGGTGGAGGAGCCGTCGTTCGCCTTCTTCCTGACCCGGCCGGAGCAGCGGTTCGATGCGCGGCGGCTCTTCACGCTCTCTGCCGAGGATTTGAGGCGGCTCAATCCGAACACCGGGACGGCTCCGATCTTCCGGTCCCGGGCGGACGCCGAGCTCACGG
The DNA here is from genome assembly GCA_039794085.1 of Gemmatimonadales bacterium. Lineage (GTDB taxonomy): Bacteria > Gemmatimonadota > Gemmatimonadetes > Gemmatimonadales > GWC2-71-9 > OFTM291. The sequence goes on along the minus strand of JBDIWC010000062.1, from coordinate 3,713 downwards.
CCAAGATCTACCGGAACGTGCCGGTGCTCTGGGATGAGACCCGGGAGGACGGGAACCCGTGGGGGATTTCGTTCGCAAGACTGTTCGACATGTCAAACGATTCGGATCTGTTCGAGACGGAGCCGGGGCCGGGGCTGGTGCCGCTGTACGAGGCCAAGATGATCCACCAGTACGACCACCGTTTTGGCTCGTTCGAGACCCGGGACGATGGGCGCGGTTACCGGGTTCTGCCGGAAACACCGATCGAGAAGTACCAAGATCCTGAGTACACCGTGCGGCCGTACTACTGGGTGCCTGAAGCAGTCGTCATAGAGCGCCTACGGACAAGGACCGATCGCAATTGGTTCTTGGCGTTCAAGGACATCACAGCTCCCACGAATGAGAGGACGGTAATCACATCCTTGATCCCCAGGGTGGCAGTTGGCCACACAGCTCCTCTGATCTTCACCGACCGGGCTATCGCTGGTAGTTCCGGCATGACGTCGGCGGTTCTGCTGGCCACGCTCAATTCCCTAACGTGTGACTACGTTGCGAGACTCAAGATTACTGGCCTCCACCTGACTTATACCTATCTACGCCAACTCGCTGTTCCTCCTCCCGAGACATGGCCCATACATCTCGTGACCGAAGTGGTGTCTCGGGTCTTGGAGTTATCCTTCACCAGTGTACACCTCACGCCATTCTATGAGGAGGTTGCCGAAGCAATGCGGAAGCTCGGCCAGAATGCTTGGAGATCTGGCCGAGGTCCGTACGCATGGGATCCGGAACGTAGGGTGGTCCTCCAGGCAGAACTCGACGCGATTGTTGCAAGTAGGTATGGGCTCACGCGACAAGATCTGGAGTATGTCCTGTCGCCGCAAGATTGTTATGGTGAGGATTACCCGAGCGAGACCTTCAGAGGTCTCCGTGACGGAGAACTCCAGAAGTACGGTGAGTACCGAACACGACGCCTCGTTCTCGAGGCGTGGGACCGGTTGGTCGGGACCCGGTGATGCCGAGCCATCAGGATGAGACGCTGCTGCGGATGCGGGCCCGGGATGCGGGGTTCGATCTCGGCCCCGACCACGCGGGGGAGTGGCTCGTGTTCCGCGCCAGCGGCAACCTCGCGACACTCTGGCTCGCCATGGACGCCGGCGGTGACGGGGGCGGGATCCGGGCCGCCGCCGCTCCCGCCGCCGTCACCGCGGAGGTGGGGCCCGTGGCAGGCGCCGCTCCGGTGGAAGGCACGGCCCCGGAGGGAGCCGCCGGCCGCTGGCACTGCACCGACTGGCAGGCCCTCGACCGGCTCTGCCGCCGGATCGCGATCCTGGGCCACGTCCTCCCCGACCAGGTGCTCCGGCGCTGGGAACGGGAGGTGGCGGATGCGGAGCAGGCCACAGAGGGACAGGGTGAGACGGAGCGGCTGGCGGAGGTGCTGCAGCGGGTGGGCCAGGACCACTTCCGGGCCGCGCTGGAACAGTACTGGGGCGGCCGCTGCGCCATTACCGGGTGCACCGAACAGGCGCTGCTCCGGGCGTCCCACGCCAAGCCGTGGAAGGACGCCACCGACCGGGAGCGGCTGGACGTGCACAACGGGCTGCTGCTGGTGGCGCACCTCGACGCGGCATTCGACGCGGGGCTGATCGCGGTGGGGGAGGACGGCGTGGTGCTGGTGTCGCGCTCGCTCGGCGCGGTGGAACGGCGGGTGCTCGGGGTCGACGGGGGAGCGGTGCGGGTCCGCGGGCTCGCGCCGGGGCATGGGGTGTACCTCAAGTGGCACCGGGAGCACGTATTCCAGTGCACCACAGAGGCACAGAGGGCACAGAAGAAAAGAGGTGCTGAGAATGCACGATAGATCCACGGAACCCCTCTGTGCCTCTGTGGTGAGTGTAGAGTCCTTTCCGGCTGGAAGCGGGGGTCCCATACCTCGGTCTTGACAGCCTGATCCGTGGGTGCTAGATTACTGTTCACATTAAATCCCCTCTCGGAGTTTCCGACTCTGAGAGAATTATATCCCCGGGGGGCCGCCAGGCTCCCCGTTTTCTTTGGAACCACATTGTGTGGTTTTTTCGCGATTCTGCGACCCTGAACGCAACCACAACTCGAGGAGCATCCAATGCGTGTAAAAATCTTTGTTGATTTCTGGAATCTTCAGCTGGCGTGGAATGAGTATTTCACGCGGCGAGGGCGGGAGTCCGTGGTGCGGATTCCCTGGCATCCCGTATTGTACACCACTCTGGTCGCTGCCGTGGATTCCAGTGCCGTCTATGCGGGAACTCACGTCTATGCGTCTTATGATCCTGCAAGCGTGAAGGATGCATCCCTGAAGAGATTTCTTGTGAATACGATGGACGGCTTCCCAGGATATACCGTCGTGGTCAAGGAGCGGAAGGCGCTGAACCCGCAACGGTGCTCCAGTGACGGCTGCCGGATGCCGATCGTGGATTGCCCACATTGCGGAAAGGCCCTTCGACGCACAGTCGAGAAGGGAGTGGACACGGCCATCGTGACCGACATGATCCGCTACGGACTCGACGACCATTACGACAGGGCGTTGCTTCTGGCTGGAGATGCCGATCATGTTCCGGCTGTTGAGTTCCTCGGCGGGCGGATGAAGCAGGTAACCCATGTGTGGTTTCGGGGCCACGCCAACGAACTGCGGAACGCCTGCTGGAATCACCTGTTTCTCGATGACATGATGGAGACCCTGGTGGCTCCGGAGTGAGTGCGCTCATGGAACCGGGGGTTACCCCAAGGGGGTCAGAGGGGGCGAGATGCAGTCACAACGATCACCAAAGCGATGTCTTACCTTTCCAGAGAGCGGAGGTTCATCAGATGTCCCAGCCAGCGTTCCTGCCTATTACCTTCTTCGCTGCCCTACCTGCTGATCCCGAAAAGGCGGACGGGGTTCGGAAGGCGGCCATGGTACTGGACGAAATGCTGCACAGGGCGAATGCGGAGGGTGCGGATCTGCATTGCAGCATGCCGGCCACGAGCAAGAAGCCGCACAGGCACATCGTATTGAAGGTACCGCGCACCCTTACCCGTTCTCCAAAGCTGATCAGGGTCGGGACGCTATCGCCAGTGGCGGCGCCGGACCTGAACTTCCGCCAGGTCAGGGAGGCGCTCAAGGGCTGCGCCTTCGATGTGGAAGGATATCGCCTCCGTGTACTGGATCAGCTCGGGGATCTGGTCGGACCGGAGCGAAAAACTGAAACGTACGTGAAGGTTGCCTGGACCATGCTCGACACCGATGCGAAGCGCGAGGCCTATGCAGCCGTGTGGCACTGGTGCATTCAGACTCTTCGCTCTGCCGCATCCGGGCGGGCCGCTTGATCCCCACCCGTGGCCACCTGATGAACTGCGATGCGTGACGAGCATTGCGGACTTCCCTAGGCCGGCACAGCCGGAACCAAAGAGGCGCCTCGGGGTCGCGTGGTTTCCCCGGGGCTTTCGCCCCGGGCTCGGCGGCGAGAGGCCGTTCACACGGCCGGGTGTTCGCCCGGGCTCCTCGGTGGCGTGAGCCACCTCCCCTGGCCGAGCAAGGGGCGTCAGCCCCGGGAAACACCAATCGCTTGGTCACGGCGGGCTCTGCGACGTGCAGGCACCGGTAAATGTCAAGATAGTTGTCGCATGAGCCTTCATGCGGCCGCTTCGGGAGTGGCCGCGTGGGTTGATTCCTGCTTGGGTGGATTGAGGGCTACCGCGTCCACCGGGGTCCAGCCTCGCGTCCG
>JBDIWC010000061.1:0-19706 GCA_039794085.1 Gemmatimonadales bacterium | reverse complement strand
CATCAGCGTCTGCGCCTTCGAAAAAGTGCCGTTGGCACAGGCTTTTTCGGGGTCCCCCCACACTTCGGACACGACCCCCAACCGTAACCAATTGTCACTCTTCGACTTCTAACCGGACAGTAGTGATTCCCTATTCCCTATCCCCTGCCGAAGGCGTGGCCTTCAGATGGCGGGCCGACTATTTTTCCGCACTTGTCCCGGAGGTTGTCCCTTCACCCTTGAGGTCCGCGTGAGTGCAGTGCCGCTCGTCCAGCTCACCCGAGAAACCGCCCCACCCGTCCCTCGTCCCCTGCCGGTGATGACCCCTCCCGCCGTGCGGAAACCGTCGTGGATCAAGGTGCGGGCGCCGGGGGGAGCCAACTATGCCCGCATCCGCGGGATGATGCGCGAGCTCGGACTGCACACCGTCTGCGAGGAGGCCCGCTGCCCCAACATCGGCGAGTGCTGGGAGCATCAGGCGGCCACGTTCATGATTCTGGGAGACGTGTGCACGCGGAACTGCGCCTACTGCGCGGTGGCCCACGGGACACCGAAGGCCTACGACCCGGTGGAACCCGTCCGCCTGGCGGAGGCCGTGGCCCGGATGGGCCTCGCCCACGTGGTGATCACCTCGGTGGATCGGGACGATCTTCCGAACGGGGGAGCCGAGGCGTTTGCCGCCTGTGTCACGGAGATCCGGTCGCGGTTGCCGGACACCACGGTCGAGGTGCTCATTCCCGATTTCAAGGGATCGGCCACCGCCCTGCAGCTCGTGCTCGATGCGCGGCCCGCCATTCTCAACCACAACCTGGAAACGGTGGAGCGCCTCTACCGGCGGGCCCGCCCCGGCGGACGCTATGACCGGGCCCTGCGCCTCCTGGCCACCGCGCGGGAACGCTCGCCCAACGCCCTGACCAAGTCGGGCATCATCCTCGGCATGGGCGAGGAATGGGACGAAGTCCTGGTGGCCATGCGCGATCTCCGCCGGAGCGACGTGAACATTCTCACCCTGGGCCAGTATCTCCGCCCTTCCGACGGCCATCTTCCCGTCGCCCGGTATTACACGCCCGCCGAATTCGCCGAGTTGAAGGCGGTGGGCCGGGAGATGGGATTTGCCCACGTCGAGGCGAGCCCCCTCACCCGATCGAGTTACCACGCCTGGGAACAGGTGGACAAGGCCCTGACCGCGAGGACTACGTGACGACGCCCGATACCGGGGCTCCCCCGGCCGTGACGGACCTGCCCCGGGACACGGTGATCGGGTACCTCCGCCAGATGATGCTGATCCGGAAGTTCGAGGAAAAAGCCGGTGAGGCCTACAGCCTGGGGCGGGTCGGTGGATTCTGCCACCTCTACATCGGCCAGGAGGCAGTCGCCGTGGGGACCATGGCCGCCCTCGGGCCGGAGGACTGGATCACCGCCTCGTACCGGGAGCATGGTCACGCGCTGGCGCGCGGAGTGAGCGCCCGCGCCATCATGGCCGAGCTGTACGGCAAGGCCACCGGATCCAGCAAGGGCAAGGGCGGATCCATGCACATCTTCGATGCTTCTCTCCGCTTTATGGGCGGGCACGGGATCGTCGGCAGTCACATCCCCCTCGCCGCCGGCATGGCCTTCGCCGCGCGGTACCGGAAAACAAACGCCGTGTCGGTGTGCTTTTTCGGCGAGGCGGCGATGAACATCGGCGCCTTCCACGAGGCACTCAACATGGCCGCTCTCTGGAAGCTCCCCGCGATCTTCATCTGCGAGAATAACGGCTACGGCATGGGGACCGCCCTGGCGCGCGCGAGTTCGATTCTCGACCTCTCCCGCCGGGCCTACAGCTACGACATGGCGGCGGACGTCGTGGACGGCCAGGACGTGTTCGCCGTGAAGGCCGCGGTGGACCAGGCCGTGGACCGTGCCCGCACCGACTCCCGGCCGACTCTCCTCGAAATGAAGACCTACCGGTACGTCGGCCACTCGATGTCGGATGCGGCCCATGGCACCTATCGCACCCGCGAGGAAGTCGAGGAATTCCGCCAGCGCGACCCGATCCGCCTCCTCGCGGACGCGCTGCGAGCGGCCGATCTCCTCGACGAGGCGGCCCTCGAAGCCCTGGTGGCGGAGGTGGCCGCCGAGATCGAGGATGCGATCACCTTCGCCGAGGACTCTCCCGATCCCGATGAGCGGGAACTCCACACCGACGTCTACGCGGAGCCGCGCTGATCATGGCCATCATGACCTACCGGGATGCCCTCAATCAGGCGCTGCGCGAAGAGATGGCGCGCGACCCCGACGTTTTCCTGATGGGGGAGGAAGTCGCCGAGTACGATGGCGCCTACAAGGTGAGCCGGGGCCTCCTGAAGGAGTTCGGTCCCGAGCGCGTGGTCGACACCCCGATCGCGGAGCTCGGATTCACCGGGATCGGCGTGGGTGCCGCGATGGCGGGGTTGCGTCCGGTCATCGAACTCATGACCTGGAACTTCGCCCTTCTCGCCATCGACGAGATCGTGAACTCCGCGGCCAAGATGCGCTACATGTCGGGCGGCCAGGTGCAGTGCCCGATCGTGTTCCGCGGCCCCGGCGGCTCCGCCCTCCAGCTCGCCGCCCAGCACTCCCAGGCGTTCGAATCCTGGTACGCCCACATCCCGGGTCTCGTGGTGGTGATGCCCGCCACCCCGGCCGATGCCAAGGGACTCCTCAAATCCGCGATCCGCAGTGATGATCCGGTGGTGTTCATCGAGGGCGAGATGCTCTACAATCAGAAGGGCGAGGTGCCGGACGAGGAGTACCTCACCCCTCTCGGCGTCGCGGAGATCAAGCGGAGTGGCACCGACGTGACGCTGGTCTGCCATTCCAAGAGCGTGTCCGTGGCGCTCAAGGCGGCGGACCAGCTCGCCGAGGAGGACATCGCGGCCGAGGTGCTCGATCTCCGCACCATCACCCCGCTCGACCGGGAGGCCATCCTCGCCTCCGTGGCCCGAACCAACCGCGCGGTTGTCGTGGAGGAGGGATGGTCCTTCGCCGGCGTCGGCGCCCAGGTGGTCGATCTCATCCAGCGGGAAGGATTCGACTTGCTCGATGCCCCCGTGCTCCGGGTCACCGGCGCCGATGTCCCCATGCCCTACAACAAGTTCCTGGAACGCGCCGCCAAGATCGACCCCGCCGGGGTCGTGGCGGCGGCCAAACAGGTTCTCTACCTCTCGTGAGCTCATGGCAACCAAGATCGTGATGGAAGCGCTCTCCCCGACCATGGAGGAGGGGCGCCTGGTCGAGTGGAAGAGACAGGAAGGCGACACCGTCGCCGAGGGGGACGTGATCGCCGAGGTGGAAACCGACAAGGCGGTCATGGAACTGGTGGCCCGCGCCTCGGGCACCCTGCTGCGCCAGGTGGTGGCCGCCGGGGCCACGGTCCCGGTGGCCGAGGTGGTGGGGTACATCGGCGAGCCCGGGGAAACGATCGACGCACCGACCTCCACGAAGCCCGCGAAGGAGAAGGCCCCGGTGGCCGCGAAGGCGAAGGAAGAGGGAAAGGTAAAGGAGGGTGAGGAAGAGGGGGAGCAGGAGCCGGAGATCGAGGAGGAGGAACCCGAGGGAACGAAGGCCACGGTGTCCACCGGGGATGCCACGGGGACCGGCGGGCGCGTCAAAGCCTCCCCGCTCGCGCGGAAGATGGCGGCGGAACGCGGCCTCACCCTGGGGTCGATCACGGGCTCGGGCCCCGAAGGACGCATCGTCAAGCGCGACGTGGAATCGGCCCGGGTGGTTCCGGAGACCACCGCAGGCCCCCCCGCCGACGCCGGGAGCGGTCCCCGGTTCGAAGACCAGCCCCTGAGCCAGATCCGGAAGACGATCGCCCGACGGCTCGCCCAGTCGATCGGCCCGATCCCGACGTTCTACCTCACCGCCGACGTCGACATGGAACGCGCCGCCGAGGCCCGGGCAGCCCTCAACGACTCGCTGGGTGATCGCGGCCGCATCTCCTTCAACGACATCCTCCTCAAGGCGCTGGCCTCGGCGCTGGTCCAGCACCCCGCGTGCAATGCCTGGTGGCAGGACGATCACATCCGCCTCTGGCACGAGGTCCACCTCGGCATGGCGGTGGCGATTCCCGACGGACTCATCACCCCCGTGATCCGGCACGCCGACCGCAAGGGACTTCTGACCCTCTCCACCGAGGCCCGCGACCTCGCCACCCGGGCCCGGGCCCGCAAGCTGACGCCGGAGGAGTACACCGGCAGCACCTTTTCGATCTCGAATCTCGGCATGTTCGACATCGAGCACTTCACGGCGATCATCAATCCGCCCGAAGCGGGCATCCTCGCCGTGGGACGGATCGCGGCAACGCCCACCGTGGTGGACGGGGCCATCGTGCCCCGGCGGCGGATGCGGATGACCATGTCCTGCGACCACCGCGTGATCGACGGGGCCACCGGAGCCGGTTTTCTCCGCACCCTGACCCGCATGCTGGAGAACCCCCTCGCCCTCGTGCTCTGATGAACCCGGGCGACCTGACATCCTACGACGGAGTGTGACGTGGCAAGCACCTTTGACCTGATCGTGATCGGCGGCGGACCCGCCGGATACGTCTGCGCCATCCGCGCGGCCCAACTCGGACTGTCCGTGGCGGTGGTGGAGAAGGAGAAGCTCGGCGGTGTGTGTGTCAACATCGGCTGCATCCCGACCAAGGCACTTCTGCACAGCGCCCTCATGGCCAACACCATCCGGCACCAGGCCGCCGACCTCGGCATCGAGACGGGGCCCGTCACGACCCATTACGGGGTGGCGATGAAGCGCTCCCGCAAGGTCTCGGAGCAGAACTCGAAGGGCGTCGAGTTCCTCATGAAGAAGAACAAGGTGACCGTGCTGCGCGGCACCGGCGTGCTCCAGAAGGGGCGTACGGTCAGAGTGGGAGACGAGGTGCACACCGCCACCCGCGCGGTCGTGATCGCCACCGGCTCCCGCGTCAAGGGCATTCCCGCCATCGGGCTCGGTCTCAACGGCACCACCGTCTTCAGCTCGGACGAGGCCCTCTTTCTGGAGAAGGCCCCGCCGCGGCTCGCCATCGTGGGAGCCGGCGCCGTGGGATGCGAATTTGCGGACATCTTCAATGCCTTCGGCAGCACGGTGACGCTGGTGGAGGCGTTGCCCCGGATCCTCCCGCTCGAGGATGCCGACGCGAGTGACGCCTTGGCCAAGAGCTACAAGAAGCGGAAGATCGAGGTGCTGGCGGGAGCCAAGGTGACCAAAGCGGAGGTTGGAGAGGCGGAGGTCACCCTGACCATCGAGGCGGGTGGAACCACGAAGACGGTCACCGTGGACGGGGTTCTGATGGCCGCGGGGCGCGCCGTCAACACGGAGGATCTCGGCCTGGAAACGGCCGGAGTGACGCTCACGAAACAGGGATTCATCAAGGTCAACCTCGACACGCTCGAGACCGACGCCGAGGGCGTCTACGCCATCGGGGACGTGGCGGGACCGCCGATGCTGGCCCACAAGGGGAGCAGGGAGGGGGTCAACGTGGCCGAGCGGGTGGCGGGAAAGACCCCCCATCCCATCACCTACGACAACATCCCGAGCGTCACGTACTGCCACCCCGAAGTCGCCAGCATCGGCCTGACCGAAGAGCAGTGCACGGAGCGCAAGCTCGAATTCCAGGTGGGCCGCTTCCCCTTCTCCGCCAACGGGCGCGCGCGGACCTCGGGCGACACAGACGGTTTCGTCAAGATCATCCGCGGCACGACGTTCGGCGAGATCCTCGGGGCCCACATCGTCGGGGCCCACGCCTCCGAGATGATTCACGAGCTCCTGGTGGCCCGGGAAAACGAGTACACGGTGGAGGAGGTGGACCTCGCAGTGCATGCGCACCCCACCCTCTCCGAGGCCATCGCAGAGGCGTGTCTCGACTCGCTCGGACGCGTCATCCACACGTGACCGATCCGCGGGCGCCGCTTCATCCCTACGGGCCCGACGCTCCCACCCGGGACTACGTCGGGCTCGCCTTTTCGGGAATCCTCTTCGGGGTGACGGTGGGCACCGGGCTCTTCGCCGGACTGCTCTGGATGGTCCGGCAGCTTCAAACCGGAATGCCGGCGAGTGAGACCCCCGATTTCGATTCGGCGGCCACCTCCCTGCTCCTCTACGGGACCGTCACCGTGCCCTTCCTGGCCGGACTCACCACGTTCCTGTCTCTCCGGCCGATCGGGTCCGCCTACCGGCAGGGGGGCCTGGGCATGGTGGCCGCCTTCGGCTCTCTCCTGGTGGCCTTCCTCACCACGATTCCGGCGGAGCGTCTCGCCGGTCCCGCGGGACTCCTGATCATCGTACTCCTCGCGGCCCTTGCCGGGCGCGCCCTGCTCTCCCGGATGGCGCGACAACGGTCGGCGGCGTGACCGGACGACCGATCCAGGCGGTCACCCTGGGGACGGTCGAGTACCCGGCGGCGCTGGAGCTCCAACGCCGGCTCTGCCAGGAACGGCGTGACGGAACCCGCACCGAGGATCTTCTTCTCCTGCTCCAGCATCCCCCGGTCGTGACGCTCGGACGGGGGACCCGCGCCACGAGTCTCCCCCAGTCTCCCGAGGCTCTCCGGGCCAGCGGCTTCGAGGTCGTGGAGGTGGAAAGAGGGGGGGACGTGACCGTGCATGGACCGGGGCAACTGGTGGGATACCCGATCCTCGACCTGACCCATTACCGCCAGGACCTGCACTGGTATCTCCGCACCCTGGAAGCGATGCTCATCGATACTCTGGCCGCGGTGGGAATCACCGGCCGACGCCGGGATGGATTGACGGGAGTCTGGGTGGAGGAAAGGAAGATCGCGAGCATCGGCATCCACGTGAAGCAGTGGGTGACGTTCCATGGATTTGCGCTCAACGTCTCGACCGACCTCGCTCTGTTCGACCGGATCGTCCCCTGTGGCATCGCCGGGGTGGAGATGACCAGCGTCGCCCGGGAGAAACCGGGCTCGGACCCGGCCGCACTCCATTCCCGCATCGAGGTCGCCCTCCTCGACGCGGTCGCCCGCGCCTTCGACCGCCCTGTGGTCCTCCTCCCGGCCCGGGATCTGGATCCTCCGGTCCCGTCCCCGAGGAGATGAACGCGAGTTCTGGCCCCAGGGGATCCCATCGCATGGGGGTGGGTATATCATTCCATCATGCCTGAGAACGGAGACCGCCGGCGCCTCGAGACCAGGGCCGCAGACATTGTGAACAGCATCCTCCGCGCCGCGGCGAGCTGGGCGCGGGAGGCACCTCCGGCTCTCACTCCGCCGATCCGAGCGGTGTGCATCCGCCTGGCCGAAATGGTGGCCGACCAGCGCCACTACATGACGCCACTCCCCGAACCCCAGCAGGCGGAACGCCATGCGGTCCTCGCCCTCGTGGCCGAGGGTCTCCGCGCCGATTCGGTGAGCGCCGACATCACCCGGGAGCTGCGCGACCTGGCGGAACTCGAGCTCCGGGCCACGGGATCGTGGTCCCTGGTGGGATCGGCCCAGGCGGAGTGGATCACCACCGCCATCCAGTTCCTCGAAACGGCCGCCGCCAGCCTCCCCGAAGAGAACCGCCCCGATCCCTGGTGGGCGGACGACGTGGTGGCGGGAATCATCGCCTCGGTGCGGGCCATCGTCGGCATTGACGAGCTGCATGCCCGGACGGAATCTGAGTTCCCCACCCACGGACGACAGGTCGCCCCGGACGATCCCCTGCTGACCTGACTGCCCTTGGACATCTTAGGACATAGGACATAGGACATATAGGACATATAGGACATAATAGGACAAAGGACTAGGACATTAGGACATGATTCTATGTCCTCGGTTCCATGTCCTCGTGTTGGGTGGGAATGTCCGTGGGCTGGCCACGCCGCACGCCATCAACACCGGTTGCCCTCCCACGGACGGGTACCAAGATGGCATGGGACCTTGAATTAATCATTAACAGCATGACTAATAAGGACTTAGGGCTTAGGGCTTAGGACTTTAGTCCCTTACAAACAAGATTGAACGCAAGACGGCAACAATATTGTGGGCGACTCCCGCCCCCCCCCCCCGCCGACCGTTCGGGTCACGGCGATTGCATCGGCCGCGCCGTGCAAGGGGAATGGCCACAAAAAGCACAGAAGTCACAAGAGGCACACCCCGGTGCGCATGGGGTCCCACCAGGGGCGAAGAGGTTTCTGTGCCTTTTGTGCTTCTTGTGGTTGGCTCTGGGGGTGGGGAGAGGTACTCGGAGCCTCTTTGGTTCCGGCTGTGCCGGCTCAGGACTTAGGACGTAGGACTTGGGACCTGGAGCATGGGGACCTTCGCTCGGCAACGCCCGTACAGGTCCCCTGTGTCCTACGTCCTCGGTCCTATGTCCTCTCCCTCCCCCGCGCGCCCAGAAGTTCGAAGAACCGGGCGTACACGGCGGTCCCCTCCCAGAGCTGGGTCAGGTCCAGTTTCTCGTTGGGGGAGTGCAATCCATCGTCGGGGAGCCCGATTCCGGTGAGGAGCACGGGGGCACCGGAGATACCAAGGTGGGGAACGATCGGAATCGATCCTCCCGCACGGATGGGGACGGGGCGTCTCCCGACCACGCTTTCGAACGCGTCTCCCAGAACCTCAAAGACCGGATGGGCCACGTCCACCTGGACCGGGTCCGCCCCGTGGAGGATGGTCACATCGACGCTGGCCCAGGAGGGTGCCGCTTTCCGGACCGCCCGGGTGAGCCATCGGGCCACCTTGTCCATCGGGAGCCCCGGTACCAGCCGGAGGCTCACCTTGGCCGTGGCCCGGGCGGGAATGACGGTCTTGGCACCGTCCCCGGTGAACCCCCCTCGGATGCCGTGGATTTCGAAGGTGGGGAGGGCCCAGACCCGCTCCAGCACCGACGCGCTTTCGATTCCCGTCAACGCCTCGGCCGTGACCTCCTCCCGGCGGAATTCGTCCTCGTCGAAGGGGAGGGCTCGCCACGCTTTCCGCTCCTCCCGGGTGGGCGGTTCCAGGGCCTTGTACAGCTTGGGAATGCGGATCTTCCCCGAGGCCTCCTTGAGCCGAGCCAGAAGACGGACCAGGGTCTCGACGGCGTTCGGCGCCACCCCCCCGTAAGTTCCGGAGTGGAGATCCCGTTGCAGGGTGCGCACCGTGATTTCGGCGTAGCAGAGTCCGCGCAGCGCCGTGTAGACTGCGGGCCACCCCGGGGCGAAGTAGGACATGTCGCTGACGAGGACGGCGTCGGCACGGGTTCGTTCGGGCTGGCTCTCGAGCAGGTCGAAGACGACCCGTCCGCCGCACTCTTCTTCCCCCTCGATCAGGAAACGCACATTGAGAGGGGGAAGGCCATCCTGATCCCGCACGGCGGCGTACGCCTGCAGCAGGCAATACACCTGGCCCTTGTCGTCCGCAGCACCCCGGGCAAAGAGTTTGCCATCCCGCACCGCGGGCTCGAAGGGCGGGGAGATCCATTCGTCCACCGGATCAACCGGCTGGACGTCGTAGTGCCCATAGATGAGGAGCGTCGGCGCGTCCGGGACCGTCGGCCCCTCGGCCCAGACCACGGGATGGCCATCCCCCTCGATCAGATCCACCACGGGGCAGCCGAGCTGGCGGAGCCGGTCCATGAGCCATCCGGCGGCCCGGCGGCAGTCGTCCGCCCGGGCCGGATCGGTGCTGATGCTCGGGATGGCAAGGAAATCTGTCAATTCGGCCAGCATGCGATGCTGTTCACGACTTACGAAGGCCTCATCCATGACACGTGTCCGATCGGCGGAGAAAGGGGGGAGCTGCAGCGGCGGCGAACGGGTGAAGTAAGAGGAGCCCGCACGGCAGGTCAAGATGGGACGCTGTCCCGAGGCGGCGGAGTCGGACCACCGAGAGCTTCCTCCAGACGGCGGAAGGCGTCGTCTCCGGATCCGTCGCCGACCAGGGCGCGGAGAGCCTCCACGGTTTTGGCCAGGTCACGGTCGTGGCGCCGGTGGAAGCGGTCGAACCAGTCGAGATGGGTGCGGTAGAGCTGAACTCCGATGAGCGCGGCGTTGTTGATCGGGCGATCCGCGAGCCGGCCGACCGGAAAGGAGAGCCGGGAGGCCAGAGAATCCTGCAGGAGGTCCCGAGCCAACCGCCCGAGGGCCACACGGCCGGAATCGAGCGTGGCGGAATCGGGTTTCGTCTCGTAGAACCGGGTGAGGCGTCCCACGAGCGCATCGTAATACTCCCCGAGCACGATCTCGTCCCGCCAGCGGGCGCGGGCCCGCTCCGCCAGGGCGGAGTCGCCCCGGGTGGCGAAGAAGTGCTCCGCGGCCCGGTACCCGACCATCTGGGCGAAGCTCTCGTTGAAGGCCGTGGCACTCTTCACGAACAGGGTGTTGTGAGCCATCTCGTGGAACACCAGCGCCGCCAGTTCGACCGAGTCGGGAAAGAGGGCGGTGGAGAGCAGGGGGTCCTTGAACCACCCGAGGGTGGAAAACGCCGCCGACGGACGGAGGGAGGTGTCGTGCCCCCGAGCCACCAGACGGTCCCGTTCCCGCTCAGCCATGCGGGGATCGAAGAACCCCTTGTAGGGCACCCGTCCCACGATGGGGTACTTCCAGGTGACGGGGCAGATACAGTCGCGGGGTGCGGCCGAGAGGACGAGAAGGAGGGTGTCCCGGCCCACGTCGGAGAACGTGGTGTAGGTGTCTCCCGCCGTGAGGCCGATGGTGTCGGCGTGCTGCCGGACGTCGCGGACAAGACGAAGCAGGTTCCGGCGGGGCTCCGGGACGGTCTCGTCCGCAAGGAGCGCGTTGAGCGGTCGGGCGTTCCGGAGAATGCGGGTTTCCTCCAACCCGGCCCGGGTCAGGTATCGGACGTCGTCCGAGGCGAGATACGCGGTGCCGAACCCGGCGAAGAGCCCGACCGCAACCAGAATGACGCCCATGGTGATCCGTCTCCCGTTCACGGAGTCCAGCGCACGCCCAGAAGGTGAAGCCGTTCCCCCAGAGCGCTTCGGCGCTGCCAGGCGTAATCGATCGCGGCCCGTCCCAGCACCAGGCCCCCGCCGACAGTGGAGGACGACAGCATGCTGCGGCCGGGCCGCGCCCCGGTTCCGGCCCGCGCCACCAGGCCAATTCCGCCCACCACCACTCCCGTTTCCAACCCGACGATGGTGCGCCGGTTCTCCCCATCCGTCCAAACCGTTTCCACGGTGGCGAGTAGACGCCCGTGGGAATAGGTATCGAGGAGGTTCATGGTGAACCCCAGATGATAGGCGGTGGGAAGGTCGAGCGAGGGACCGGTCAACGCGGTGGTTGCCACGTTGCGCACGGCAAACGCCAGCGCGGCGATGTCGAAGAAGGCCAGGGTCATTCCGAGATCCCCGGTCAGGGAGCGCGTGACCGGTCCCCCCCGTTCCCGCACCGACACGTAACGCCCGCTCCCCCCCACGGCGATGCCGGCGATGCGGTAGACCACGGCCCCGGCCCAGCTCAGGTTGCTGGACACGGGCTCGTCACGCGCAAACTCCAGGTACTGATACCCGGCCCCGAGAGTGAAATCCCCCACGCGGACCGCGGCCGCCCCCATCAGGTAGGCGGACTTGTCCCCCCGGCGGGTCGCGGCGCTCTCCAGACTCAGGCTCCGAACCGGAGCGAGGCCCGAGGGATTGGTGAAGACCGAGCTGGCAAATCCGATGAGGGACACGCTCGCCCCGCTCAGGCCCGCAATCCGGACCGACGCCGGGAAGGTGGAGACGACCGGAACCGGGGGGGATCCCGCCGTCCCGGGCGTCCCCTGGGCCATCACGGGGTGGAGTCCGGCCACCACCAGGAGAAGTCCGGGGAGGCTCCGCCGGGGGATCACTGCACGCGCGCCACGCCAATGCGGGGGAAAAGCGCGGGATCCAGCGTGACTCCCGCCGTGTTCCGGAAGACCTGCACCTCCGCCCCCCCGCTACCGGCCGGAACCAGGATCCGGAAATGGCGACCCGAGCCACCGCGCAGGTTGCCGATCTTGGTGAACGGTCCGGGGGCGATCACCACGTCCGGAACGGTCGGGAACGGCCTGTCGAACGCGGTCCCGTTCGGCGGGGCGTTGGCCGCGAAGACGCTCCGGAACCCCCAGGACCGATAGGTAATCCGGGGCGAGGAGGGCGTGAAGTTGGGGAGGTCATCGAGGAAGGTGGCCAGGAGCCACTCCGCCACAAGGGTCGGGAACGGCTGCCCGGTCACCGCCTCCACGTTCGCCGATCCCACCTGGGCGGTTTGCAGAAGGGCCCGGGTCACATTGCTCCCGAGGAAGGCCGGGTCGGTGGCGAACTGGTCCGCCACCCACCGGACGAAGAGCCACTGGGCTCCCCGCTCCTCCAGGGTGCCGTTGGAGCTCCCCGGGGACACCATGAAGGTGACCTCCGTGTTGCTGAGATAGTCGAAGGCGTTGAACAGGTCACCGGACGTGTACAGGCTCCGGCAGCTCGGGAATCCGACGCATTCCGCGTCGGGAATCAGCCGGCCCGCCAGCTCTTCGGCCGCGTGGGAGAGCCCCTCGTTGAGCCAGGTTCGCTCCGAGGGCCCGTTGCGGAGGATCACATGCTGATTCCAGCTGATCATGTGCTGATATTCGTGAATCAGGGTCCGCTTGACCGCATCGGTGGCTCCCTTCCGGGAGATGGCTTTGCACCCGGCGGTTTCCGGCGCGGGCACCAGGGCGTAGAATATCTCACCCACGTTCGAGCCCTGCGCGGTGGGAATCAGATCGCCCCCGAAGAAAAATCCGAGGATTCTCCCGTTGGTGCAATCTGGCGTGAGATCATTTACCTGGTTGGTCAACAGGATCATGATCACGCCGTTGCCGTCAATGTCACTCGGCAGGCCGAAGGCGTCGGTACTGATGTCGAAGTGGAAGTTGTCGAAGGTCCGGCTGAGATCGTCGAGATCCGCCTGTTGGAGGGTATCGGGACCGGGCACCGTGTTGTCAACAAAAATGGCCGCCCGGGTTCCGACCACCCGGGCCGTGGCCTCCACCGGAACGAAGGAGGAGCACGCGAGGTTGCCACAGACATTGAAGGTGCGCTGCTCCCCCACGGCCGGCGCCGCGGCCGGCGCCCTGCTCTCCAACTGACCGGTGTACCGGCCCCGTAGCTCCTCCTCCCGGGCCCGGAGCATGCCGTCGAAGGCCTCCGGAAGACTCGGACGGGACTGGCGCAGCGCCGAGGGGGAGGGAGGGGGAGATGTGGCGGGGCCCCCCACCTGCAGCGCGAAGGGACCCACGACGCCCGACGTCGTCACCTGCCCGTTGCCCGACACCGGCACCACCAGATACTCGGCCTGGGGTCCGGTGGGTGCCGGAAGGACGACGCACCCGTTGGTCGCGGCCGGGTCCACCACCTGGTGCCCTCCGGGGGCCAGGACCAGGGGAGCGATGCCTGCGCACCCGATGGTTGTGGTCGGGGGGGGCGGGGGCGGGGGCGGCGTGGGATCGGTCCCCCCTCCCCCGCCGCCACAGGCACTCGCCAGAATCGCGAGAGAGGCGAGCCCCGATGCGGTCAATCGTATGTCCATGCGTCGTCTCCGAAGATGGCCGTCGAACCAGGGCTGAAAGGTAAGGGGATCTCTTACTGTGCGTCATCCCCGCGAAGGAGCGGGTCCACACCGGCGGTGACCTCTGCCGGTGCAGCTTGATGCGCAGCGCCCCTAACTCCTGTATTCACAACAACTTTGACAAATCGCCCTCCTACCGGATACCTTCCAGCCATGACCCCTTCCCCGTGGCATGACCAGGTGCGCTTCGACCCCTCGGGCCTCGTGCCTGTCGTGACCCAGGACGCCCGCACCGGCGGAGTGCTGATGCTCGCCTGGGCCAACGCCGAAGCCCTGGAGTCGACTCTCCGCACCGGGCAGGCCCACTATTTCAGCCGGTCCCGCCAGACCCTGTGGCACAAGGGTTCCACCAGCGGGAATGTCCAGCGCCTCGTGGAGATGCGCGTCGACTGTGACGGTGACAGTGTACTCTACCGGGTCCATCCCGAAGGCCCTTCCTGTCACACCGGTGCGGTGAGCTGCTTCATGACCGTGGTGACGAACGGCGAAGCGGCTGCCTGCACCACTCCTCCCGCGGGTCATACCCTGGACCACCTCTCCCACACGATCGCCGATCGGGCGCGGACCGCCCCGGAGGGATCGTGGACCGCGACCCTGTTGGCAGGTGGCCCCCCCTTGGCCGCGCGCAAGACCGGGGAGGAGGCGGTGGAGGTGATGGTGGCCGCCCTGTCCGAGTCGTCCGAGCGGCTGGAGAGCGAAGCCGCGGACCTCCTGTACCATCTGCTCGTCCTCCTCCAGACCCGGGATGTGCCCCTCTCCCGGGTCTACGCGGCGCTGGACAGCCGCATGACATAGTCATGGCATTCGCCCACCTTCATACCCACAGCGAATTCTCCCTCCTCGACGGCGCGAACAGGCTCCCGGATCTCATCGCCCGGGTGCGGGAGCTGGGGCAGGACAGCCTGGCGGTCACCGATCACGGCAACATGTACGCCGCGTGGGCCTTCCATGAGGCGGCCCGGGCCGGGGGCATCCGCCCGATCCTGGGATTCGAAGCCTATCTCGCCTTTGGCCACCGGTCGGCCCAGGACAAGCCCGCCTGGGCCCACAGCCCCTACAGTCATCTCGTGCTGCTGGCCCGCAACCGGGCCGGATACCGGAATCTGATCCGCCTCACGTCGATTGGCTACACGGAGGGGTTCTACCGCCGCCCGCGCATCGACAAGGAGGTGCTGGCCTCCCACGCGGACGGCGTCATCTGCCTCGCCGCCTGCCTGTCGGGGGAGATCGCCCTCGCCCTCCGCGCCGACCGCTATGACGAGGCGAAGGCCTCCGCCGCCTGGTTTGCCCGGACCTTTGGCCCCGAGGGATTCTGGCTCGAGATCCAGGACCACGGCATTCCGGAGGAGAGGAAGGTGGCCGAGGGGATGCTGCGGTTGGGCCGGGAGCTCGGCATCGGCGTGGTGGCGACCAACGACGCCCATTACCTCCGCCGGGAGGATGCCGATGCGCACGATGTGCTCCTGGCCATCGGCACCGGCTGTCTGCTGTCGGACCCCAAGCGTTTCCGGTTCACGGGAACCGAAACGTACGTCAAGAGCGAAGCGGAAATGCGGGCGCTCTTCCCCGACCAGGGTGCCGCCCTCGACGCCACCCAGCATGTGGCGAACCTCTGCGAGTTCGATTTCGAAAAGCGCTACTTCGTGCCGACCTTCCCCCGGCCCGAGGGCTTTGCGAGCGACGAGGAGTTCCTCGCGGATCTGGCCCGCTCCGGGGTCATCACCCGGTACGGATCGCCTCTCCCCACCGAGGTCGAGGAGCGGCTCGCCTACGAGCTGGGAGTGATCAACGCCGCGGGCTACGCCGGCTACTTCCTCATCGTCCACGATTTCATCTCGGCCGCCCGGGCCCGGGGCATCCCGGTGGGTCCGGGGCGCGGGTCGGCCGCCGGAAGCATCGTGGCCTACGGACTGGGGATCACCAACGTCGACCCGCTCCGGTTCGACCTCCTCTTCGAGCGATTCCTGAACCCCGAGCGGGTGTCGATGCCCGACATCGACGTCGACTTCTGCTATGAGCGCCGGGGCGAAGTCATCGAGTACGTGCGCGAGCGGTACGGGCGGGACAGCGTCGGGCAGATCATCACCTTCGGGACCATGAAGGCCCGAGCCGCCATCAAGGATGTGGCCCGCGTCCTCGAAATCCCGCCCGGCGAGGCGGATCGGATCACCAAGCTCATTCCCTCCGGCCCCGCCTTCAGCATGACGATCCCCCAGGCGGTGGAGCGGATCGACGAACTCCGGGCCCTGGTGGACTCGGCTCCGGTGTACCGCAAGCTGGTGGACTTCGGGGCCCGGATCGAGGGGATGTCACGGCATGCCTCGGTGCACGCCGCGGGTGTCGTCATCGCTCCCGGACCGCTCCAGGAGTACGTGCCGGTCTGCACCGCCCCCACCAAGGGATCGGGACAGCAGGGGGACGGACAGGACTCGATCATCACCCAATACGACATGGTGGCGCTCGAGAAGGTCGGGATGCTCAAGATGGACATCCTCGGCCTGAAGACCCTGACCGTCATCCACGACGCCCTGGCGATGATCCGGGAGCGGCATGGCAGCGCCCCGGACCTGGATGCCATGCCGCTGGACGACCCCGCCGTCTATGCCCTCCTCCGCGCCGGCCGGACCGCCGGGATCTTTCAGTTCGAATCCGCCCTCGCCACGGAAACCCTGCGAGCCATGAAGTGCGACCGGTTCGACGACCTGGTGGCCTCCAACGCCCTGTTGCGCCCCGGGCCGCTCGATGCCGGCATGCACCTGGTCTTCATCCGGCGGAAGCTGGGGCAGGAAGCCGTGACCTACCCCCACCCGTCCCTCCGGGAGATCCTGGAGCCGACCTGGGGAGTCATCACCTATCAGGAACAGGTGATGCGCATCGCCAACGTGCTGGCCGGCTTCTCGCTCGCCGAGGCCGACGTGCTGCGGAAGGCGGTGGGGAAGAAGGATGTGGACCTGATCCGAAGCGAGATCGCCCGGTTCGTCGAACGGGCCATGGCCCAGGGCCACCCCCGGCGCCTGGCCGAGGAACTGGGCGCCCAGATCGAGACCTTCGGACGCTACGGGTTCAACAAATCGCACTCGGTGGCCTACTCGCTCCTCAGCTACCAGACGGCCTGGCTCAAGGCCCATCATCCGGCCGAATTCATGGCGGCATTGCTCTCGTCCGAAATCGGCAACACGGACAAGGTGGTACAGTACATCAACGAGGCCCGCGACCTCGGTCTCGAGGTGTTGCCACCCGACGTGCTGGAGTCGGGATTCAAGTTCACCGTGGTGGGCGAACGCCGGATCCGCTTCGGTCTCGGGGCCATTCGCAACGTGGGCCGGGGCGCGATCGAGTCGATCCTCACCGCGCGACGCGGTCCCCCCATCACCGATCTCTGGGATTTCGTGAGCCGGATCGACCTGCGGCTCTGCCACAAGCGGGTGCTCGAATCCCTGGTCGGAGCGGGAGCCTGTGATGCCTTCGGGGAACGATCCGCCCTGGTGGCCGCGCTGGACGATGCGCTGGGGGAGGCGCAACTGCTCCAGCAGGAACGCGAAGCGGGACAGGGATCCCTCTTCGGAGAGGGACCCGCCGCCGCGACCCCGCCACGCAGCCGGGCCCTCCCGGCGGTGCCGCCCTGGACCGAGGCCGACCGGCTGCGGCGCGAGAAGGAGCTGATCGGCTTCTTTATCTCCGGGCATCCCCTCGAAGTGTTCCGGCACGAGGTGGAGTTGTTCGGAACCCGCACCACGGCCACGCTCGGCGAATGGAGCGAACACCAGGTCACCGTGGCGGCGGTCATCACCCTGGTCAAGCGACAGATCAGCAAGAAGACCGGGAAGGAGTATGCCCGGGTCACGCTCGAGGATTTTCATGGAACCGCCGAAGCCATCGTCTTCCCCGATGCCTGGTCCCGCCTGAATGGCATCATTGTCCCCGACCTCGCCGTGCTGCTGACCGGAGGGTTCAGTACCCGGGATCGGGGCGAGGATCAGGCTCCCTTCGTCGTGGAGCAGGCGCGCCCCCTCACCGACCTGCGGACCGCGGGGGCTCTGGCGCTCGCCCTGCGGTGGCGGGTCCCGGCCTCGCCCTCTCCGGAGGCGGTGAAAAGGGTCACCGCACTGTGCGCCGCTCATCCCGGACCGGCGCCGGTCTATATTGAATGGCGCGGTCCGGAGGGTGACGCGGTGCGCCTCCGGTCCCGGCGACTGCGCGTCTCCCCCGACGACGACCTGATCGTCGCGCTGCGCGACGTGCTCGGCCCCGATGCGGTCTCCTTCGTCAAGGCGGGATGATCCATGGCGACGATCTACACACTGGACTTCGAGAAGCCCCTCCAGGAACTGGAGCAGCAGATCGACAAGCTGCAGCAACAGGACGAAGGTGACGGGGACCCGTCCCCCGAGATCACTCGCCTGCAGGAGCGGCTCACCCGGCAGCGGGAGAAGATCTACTCCTCGCTGACACCGATGCAGCGCGTCCTGGTGGCCCGGCACCCCCGGCGTCCCTACACACTCGACTATCTCTCCTCGATCTTCACGGACTTCATCGAGCTCCACGGCGACCGGCTGTTTCGGGATGACCCGGCGATCGTCGGGGGGTGGGCCCGTCTCGGCGGGATCTCCGTGATGGTGATCGGGCACCAGAAGGGACGGGACACCAAGGAGAACATCCGGCGCAACTTCGGCATGCCGCACCCGGAGGGATATCGCAAGGCATTGCGGCTGATGCGCCTGGCCGAGCGGTTCTCGGCCCCGGTGATCACGCTGATCGACACCCCCGGCGCCTATCCCGGACTGGGAGCGGAGGAGCGGGGGCAGTCGGAGGCGCTGGCCACCAACATTCTCGAGATGGCGGCGCTGGCCACTCCGATCATCGCCGTCGTCGTGGGCGAAGGGGGATCCGGCGGCGCCCTCGCCCTGGGCGTGGCCGACCGCGTCCTGATGTTCGAGAACTCCGTGTATTCCGTGATCTCACCCGAAGGATGCGCCGCCATCCTCTGGAAGGACGCGTCCCAGCGGGAACGGGCGGCGGCGGCGCTGAAACTGACCGCCCCGGACCTGGCGGGTCATGGACTGATCGACGAGATCATCCCGGAGCCCCTGGGCGGCGCCCACCAGGACTCCGAGGGCGCCGGCGAATCCCTGCGGGCCGTCCTCCTCCGTCACCTCCACGAACTCCGGCGCATCCGGCCCGATCGCCTGGTGCGCCGCCGCGCCGACAAGTACGCGGCGATGGGCTCCTTCGCCGAGGGGTGATGACGGCACCCGTCGAGGTTCGATTCAAGGGAAACCGCAAGGAATACTTTCGCTGGACCGGCGATCCCGGTGCCTTCGGAGTGGACGACCCGGTCATCGTCGAGGCCGAGCGGGGTCTCGACCTGGGACGCGTGAGCGCGCTGGGATCCCTGGCGGAGGCCAAGTGTGCCGTGTCCTGCGCCGGGTGTGCCTCCGGGGCGCCGCCCCCGGTGTCCCGCGGCATCGTCCGGCGCGCCACGTCGCGGGACACGGCCATCGCGGTGGACAACCGGCGGGAAGAGGAGACGGTGCGCCATCTCATCCGCGGGCGGGTGCGAGAGCACGGGCTCGCGATGAAGATCGTGGATGCCGAATGGCAGTGGGACCGCGCCCGGCTCGCCGTGTTCTTCACCGCGGAGTCGCGGGTGGACTTCCGGGCTCTGGTGCGGGACCTGGCCACCCGGCTCCGGACCCGAATCGATCTCCGGCAGATCGGGGCCCGCGACGAGACGGCCCGTCTGGGAGGGCTGGGGCGGTGCGGACGCGAATTCTGCTGCTCCACCTGGCTCACGGACCTGTCGCCGGTCAGTCTCGGCCTCGCCAAGGATCAGCGGCTCTCCCTCAATCCAAGCCAGATCTCCGGTGGCTGCGGCCGGCTCCTCTGCTGTCTCAAGTACGAACACGCCTTCTATGTGACCTCGCGGAAGCGATTCCCCAAGGAGGGGAAGACGATCCGAACCGCTCTCGGCACCGAGCGCGTGGTGGCGGTTGATCTTTTCCGGGAGCGGATCTTTCTGCAGCACGAGGAACGGGGATCCCGGATCATCCTCCTCGTGGATCTCCTGGCGGAACAGGCGGGGAAGACTCCCCCCCCCCCCCCCCCCCCCCCCACCCCCCCCCCCCCGCCCCCCCGCCCCCCCCCCCCCCCCCCCCCCCCCCTCTCCCCCCCCCCCCCCCCCCCCCCCCCCCCCC